>JAXLYP010000010.1:0-303249 GCA_046351395.1 Polyangiaceae bacterium | reverse complement strand
TCCCGTGGGTCCTCTACACGGCCTCCGCGGACGACGCGCTCGTCGAGTTCATGCGCGAGCTGGACGTGGCGGACGTGATCTCGAAGGCGAGCGGCCCGGACGCGCTCGCCAGCGCGATCACGGAGCGCCTCGAGGAGAAAGGGATCCGCCCCGCGAGCGCGCGCCCCGTCCAAGGATCGCTCGCCGACTGCGGCGTCGCCGAGATCGCGGAGCTCCTCGCGGCGGGGCGGAAGACCTGCGGGATGCAGCTCCGCGGGCAGCACGCCGAGGGCGTCATCGTCTTCGAGGACGGCCACGTCGTCGATGCGCGCCTCGTGCCGACGGGCGCGCCCGCGCCCCAGATCAGCGGCGAGGAGGCGTTCTACGGGCTCGTCGCGGTGAAGGACGGGCCGTTCGTGATCGGCGCCGTGCAGGTCACCGACAGGACGATCTTCGACGCGTCGACGGCCGCCCTCGTCGCCGAGGGGCTGCGGCGTCTGCCCTGAGCGGCGCGACGGCGTCGGCCCGCGCTACGGCGTGAAAGTGAGCGTGTACGTGCCCGTCGGCGTCGGATCGCCGCCGTCCGCGTAGACGAACGAGGGGGTCGAGGCGGCGGACGTCGTCACGTCGATCTGCTCGGGATCCGTGTCGAGCGGAAGATTGGAACAATCGATCTGCGTGGACGACATCCCGCACGTCCCGAGCGCGTAGAGCACGGGGTTCCAGGCGGGCCCCGTCATGTCGACGCGCGTCGTGGTGTCGAACGCGTTCCGGAGCTCGTACACGACCTCCCCGCCGCCGGCGCCCCCGCTGCACGGCGCCGAGGCGGTGCTCGTCTTCGCGGCCCCCACGTTCGTGCCCACGACGGACTGCGGCGAGCCCTCGACGAGCGTCAGCGGGACGGGATCCGCGCACGTCCCGAGCGACCAGCGGAGGTTCAGCTCGTACGGGAGGTTCCCCGTCGCGCCCTTCGATTCGACGTAGACGTACCGCGTCTCCCCCGCGGCGACGGGGACGGAGACGAACTCCCCGCCCTTCGACTTCGACGCGTCCCCCGGGACGAGCGTGTCGTTGCAGAGGAGCGAGGTCGCGACCTCCCCCTCGACGCACGTGGACGAGATCCAGAGCGCGCTGTCGAACCCCGCCGTCGCGCGCGGGATCCACGCGGTGAGGAACCCGGTCGCGCTCACCGTGACCGCGTACACCCGGTCGGCGCCCGACGCGGGGCACGCGGGGTCCCCGGTGTCGTGGTCCCCGCCGTCCTTCGCGTTCCCGAAGAGCTGCACCGGGGTCGCGTTGGAGAGCGAGACGGGGACGGCGCTCCCGCAGGTTCCCCCGTTGCCCGGGATGCAGTTCGCGGGGCACGCGTCCGTGTCGATCGTGTTGCCGTCGTCGCACACCTCGCCCGGCTCGAGCGTCCCGTTCCCGCAACCGGGCGCGCACCCCGAGAAGTCGAGCGCGCAGTCCTGACAGACAATCCCGGCGGGGTCCTTGTATCCCTCTTCGAGGCACGTGTGCGCGCCCAGATCCGCGCCGTCGCACGCCTCGTTGGCCTGCTTCACGCCGTCCCCGCACGTGTTCACGCACTTGGAGACGTCGAGGGTGCACGTCGCGGTGCACGCGAGTGTCCCCCCGCTGAACCCCTGGAGCTTGCACGTCTGGTTGCCGAGCGCGCTCCCGTCGCACGCCTCTCCGGGGTCCACCTTCCCGTCGCCGCAGAGGCCGCTCGCGCCCGTCGTCGCCATGAAGTTGCCCGTCGACGACATCGCGCCGGACGAGGTCGTCGTCGACCCCGAGGGCGCGCCCCCCGTGCCCGTCGAGTCCAGCGTGCACCCGGGCGCGACGCCGCACGCGACGCCCAGCGCGAGGGCCCGAAGAGATGCGAAGCGCATCGCCCGAACGTACCCGAATCCTCCGTGGATCGAGAGTCCGCAGCGCGCCGCGCGGGGCCCTCGCCGACGGCCGCCGCCGCGATTGTCTGGTTCAGCTCGCCGCGAGCGCGACCGCGCTCTCCACGAGCCGCGTCGCGAGGCGCTCCATCGCGCCCCGAACGACGCGCTCGCTCCGCTCGTCGGAGATTGAATAGAGCTCTCGGGCGTACTCAGAGCGGAAGGGATTGAACGGGCCCGACGTCACCCGTGCGAACGATGGCGAAGCTCCCGTCACAGCCCTCGGCGCGTGCGCACCCGGCGACTAGGATCCGCAGCGTGATCCACAGCGTCCCCTCTTCGAGCGACATCGACTCGACCCCGACGAATCGCCCGAGTGACGGGGGTACGAGCGATTTGTACGTGGTCACCTCCGTCCAAGGCTCGCCCGCGAGCCGCGCCCAGACCCCGGTGGCGGAGCCCACTTCGCCGAGCAGCCATTCGCTCCGACCGGAGCGCGCATAGGTATCGATCGAGTGCGCCAGGGGCGGCAGATCGACGTCCACCCAGCGGTCGTCCTGCGCTCGAACGAGCACGGCTTGCTCCTCCGCGCCGTACACGAGCCCGGCGATGAACAGTTCGCCGTCGTGTGTCGGAATGAGCGCCGTGATGGATCCGAAGCGTATCACGGGGTCGACGTGTGCGTGCGTGGCGCCGGGGATCCAGCGCTCGACGGACTGGAAATGGTCTGGGCCCGCTCCGGCGATGACCAGCGTGTTCCCGGCTTCATGGTGGATGGCCGCGACGGCGGAAGGGCGGCCGAGCGCGCTGTGGGGTACGGGAGGTGGCATCCCCGTGCTCGCCACGGCGACGCCGGTGTCGTCCCCGAACGCGAGCGCGTGATTCCATGGTGCGAGCCCAGCGCGCCCATCGACGTGGACGTCGCCCACGACCCAGCCGTCGGACGTCCACCGGTAAGCGAGGCGATCGAGGACGAGCCAAGCGCTCCCGGGCCATCGTCCGACCACCGTCTGCACTCGGCCGACGAGCGCGCCGCTCGCGTCGTGCGGGAGGCCGCGCTCGAGGTCGAGATCGCGCGCGGCGCGCCCGCTCCGAACGACGACGAGCTGCTCCAGCCCGCAGACGAACGCTGCCCCAGGGACCGCGCACACGTGCGGGACCCACGCGCCGTCGAGCGGCGCTGACGCCGTGGTGAGCGCGAGGCGCAGCGTCGCCTTCGGAGGGATATCGGGACCGGGACCGAGCGGAGAGAGGTCGTCCGGGACCACGCTCTCCATCGCGGGCGCGGTGGCGACGGGCGCGCTCGTCGCGATCGTCGGAGAGGTCGTCGGCGGCGGGACGGGGCGCGGCTTCGAGAGGTCGCTCGCACCACAGGCGGCGGCGAGCGCTGCGGCCGCGAGTACCCCGACGAGACACCCCGCGTCCCGCGATAGAAGAGGCCTCCCCATCATCCCGCAAAGGTTACCCCGCATGGTGCGGCGGTCATCGGGCTTCGCGCCTCGAGGGGCGGGACGCTCGAGCGATCGTCGCCGAGCTTCTCGCTCAGCCTCGGTCCACGGCGCTCGCGCCGCTCGCATAGAACGCGTCGAACACCGAGAACATGAAGCGCTCGTTCTCGTAGGTGGGCCCGCACCCGAGCGTCGCGAGGACCGCGGCCGTGAGCGCGTGGACGAGGGACGGACGGGCGCGCACACGCTCGGATGAACCGAACACTCCGCGAGCGTAGCGCGCCTCGGGCGCTCGCGGAGTTCGGCGAGTGCGCGTCCCGGGTGGGGCGGGACGCTACCTATTCAGGTGGCCTGGAGGCGCCAGGTCGTGCCGGTCGCCCCGTCCGACGTCTCCACGCCGAGCGCGGTGAGCTCGGCGCGGATCGCGTCCGCCTTGGCCCACTCCTTCTCGTTCCGCGCCTGCTCCCGCGCGGCGATCCGCCCGTCGATGTCCTCGGCGGACAGCTTTCGGACAGACAATCGCTGGGCCCGCGTCCGGGCGGCGTACACGTCACTCGGCGTCGAGAGGAGCCCGATCCGGCCCGCGACGGACGCGATCGCGTCCTTCAGCTGGCCCGCGACGACGGGCGCGGCCGCCTGGATGGCGGCGTCCTTCTTCTTCTTGAGGGCGAGGTCGGCGAGCTCGTTCCCCGCCTTCGCGAGGTCGGCGAGCACGCCGAGGACGACCGGGGTGTTGAGATCGTCGTCGAGCGCGGCCTTCGCGCGCGCCGGCGCCTCGCGCGCGATCTTCGCGTACGACGCGACGGGCGCGGTGGGCGCCTCGCCGGCGTTCGCAGACAATGCCGTGAGCCGGTCGAGCGTGCCGTACAGATAGTCGACGCGCCGCTCCGCCTCGACGATCCCCGGGAAGACGACGCGGCCGTCCGCCTCGGACTTCTCGGTGTCGAAGGCGATGGGGCCGCGGTAGTGCGTGGTGAGGAGGAAGTACCGGAGAGCCTCGGGGTCGTTGCGCGCGTAGACGTCTTGGATGGTGACGAAGTTGCCGAGCGACTTCGCCATCTTCTCTTTGTCCACGTTGACGAACCCGTTGTGGATCCAGGTCTGCGCGAACGGGCCGTCCTTCGGGAACGCGGCCTCGCTCTGCGCGATCTCGTTCTCGTGGTGCGGGAAGATGAGATCCATCCCGCCCGTGTGGATGTCGAACCCGTGGCCGAGGTGGGTCGCGCTCATCGCCGAGCACTCGATGTGCCAGCCGGGGCGGCCTTTGCCCCAGGGG
Organism: Polyangiaceae bacterium; assembly: GCA_046351395.1. Classification (GTDB taxonomy): domain Bacteria; phylum Myxococcota_A; class Polyangia; order Polyangiales; family Polyangiaceae; genus CAYYKK01. Next base: position 298,657 of record JAXLYP010000010.1, on the reverse strand, counting down.
GAGTCCCAACCCCACGCGTCTGCCGCACAGCCCTTCCAGAGCGCGAAATCGAGCGGGTCGCGCTTGTCTTCGTTCGCCTCGATGCGCGCGCCGACGCGCATCTCCTCCACCTTGCGGTTCGACAATTTGCCGTACGTCGGGAACGCGCGGACGGCGAAGTAGACGTCCTTCTTGCCGCCCTCGACGTCGACGACGTACGCGGCGTCGTTCGCGATGAGAGCTTCTCGGTGATCGCGATGATCTCGATCGTCCCGCCGACGCGCGGCTCGGTCGTCCGCGGAAGGCACCTGGAGGGCGCGCACGTCCTTCTGGTAGAGCGCGCCATCTCGCTCGAGAGCCGGGGCAGGACCCCGCGCCCGCGGAGCGCCGCTCGATCTTGTCGTCCACGTCCGTGATGTTCCGGACGTACTTCGTCTTGAACCCGCTCGCGCGGAGGTGCCGCACGAGGATGTCCGGCAGGGGAGGGCGGCGCGCGCGTGACCGGACGTGCGCAACGTCGTAGACCGTGGGCCCGCAACAGTAGACGCCCACCTTCGCCCCGAAGGCCGCGGCGTGAAAGGCTCGTAGCGCGGGCCGTGAGCGTGTCGTAGAGGTGAAAGGACGGCCTCGCTGTCGTTGGGCATGGAACCTCCGGGTTCTGCCAACGACGCGACGATCAGGCCGTCGCGACCTGACGGTCAATCTCCTCCGGCGGGCGCGAGATCGCGCCACCCGCGGGGGAACGCGCGTAGGCGTTCCTGCCCGGGTGGTGGTCCGCCGACAGTGGCGCAGGAGGGCTTCGCCCTGGCGTTCGCGTCAGCGAACGCACTAAGAATGATGGCACACGGCCTCTACGTTGTGGCCGTCGGGGTCCTTCACGAACGCGCCGTAGTAGTGCTCGCGGTAGTGCGCGCGCACCGGGCGGGGCCGTTGTCCGTGCCGCCCGCGGCGATCGCGGCCTCGTAGAACGCCTTCACCTGCTCGTGGTTGTCCGCGCGGAACGCGATGTGGACGCGCGGCTCCTCGGGGCTGCCCTCGGCGACCCAGAAGTCGGGCTTCGGCGCGACGCCCATCCCGAAGACGACCTTGCCCCCGGTGAACTGCGTCGGGATCTCGCGGAGCACCGCGTACCCAAGCGGTTTGAGGGCGGCTTCGTAGAACGCGCGGCTCTTCGCCGGGTCGCTGACCTTGAGTCCGGTGTGGTCGATCACGGGGCGGAAGCTACCACGGCTCCGGCGCTGCTGCGGACGGCAGAATTGCAGGAGGAAACGCCGTTGCCGCGCGGCCCGCGTCACGACACGGTTCGAGACAGCGACCATGACCACGGGCAACCACTACCGAAGCAACCTCCGCGACTCGATGTTCCAGCTCTTCGAGGTGCTCGACATCGGCAAGACGTCCCTCGAGAAGGCGCCGTTCACGACGATGGACGAGTCCGTCGCGCGCGCCTCGCTCGAGGCCGCGGAGAAGCTCGCGACGCAGGAGCTCCAGAAGAGCTTCGTCGAGTCCGACCGGGTGCTGCCGGCTCGACGAGAAGGGGAGCGTCACGCTGCCCGAGGGCCTCTTGAAGGCGTACAACACGTACTACGACAACGAGGCGCGGCCTGAACCTCCCCGAGCGACTCGGGGGGATGGGCGCGCCGCCGAGCCTCTCGTGGGGCGCGTTCGAGTTCCTCGTCGGCGCGAACGCGCCGCTCGCGTTCTACTTGTTCGGGACGATCGTCGCCCGGACGATCGATCGACACGGCACCGCGGATCAGAAGGCGCGCTTCATCCCGAAGCTTCGTGAACGAGCGCTGGGGCGGGTCGATGGTCCTCACCGAGCCGGAGGGCCGGGAGCGAGGCCGGCGCGGGCCGCACGAAGGCGCGCGCGACGTGGGCAACGATTCGGGAGATCGAGGGCACCAAGCGGTTCATCACGAACGGCGACTTCACGGGCGTCGACAACCTCGTCCACATGGTGCTCGCGCGGCCCGAGGGCGCAAGAAGTACTTCAGCGGGCCGGCGAGCCTGTTCCTCATCCCGAAGTTCTGGGTGAACGAGGACGGATCGCTCGGCGAGCGCAACGGCGCGTTCGTCACGAAGATCGAGAAGAAGATGGGCATCAAGGGGTCCGTCACGTGCGAGATGAGCTTCGGCGACGGCATCCTCGGCGCGCGGTCTCTTGCTCGGCAACGTGCACGACGGCATCCGCCAGATGTTCCACGTCATCGAGCAGGCGCGCATGGCCGTCGGACTGAAGTCGATGGCGACGCTCTCGACGGCGTACCTCAACGCGCTCGACTACGCAAGGATCGGACGCAGGGGCTGGACTTGATCAGGCGGTGCAGAAGGATTCGCCGCGGTGAAAGATCATCCGCCACCCGGACGTGCGGCGGATGCTTCATGAGCCAGAAGGCGCACGTGCGGAGGGGATGCGCGCGCTCGTGCTCTACACCGCGTGGGTAGGACCGTGGAGATCGCGGGCGGCCACGGCAACAAGGCGGCCGACGAGCTCGACAAGCTGAACGACATGCTCCTGCCGCTCGTGAAGGGCCAAGCAACTCCGGTCTCGGGACTGCTGCGCCTGGCGCTCAGCCTGCAGACGTTCGGCGGGTCGGGGTACTGCCAGGACTTCCCGATCGAGCAGTACGTGCGCGATCAGAAGATCGACACGCTCTACGAAGGGACGACGCACATCCAATCGCTCGACCTGTTCTTCCGCAAGGTGGCGAAGGACGGGGGCGCGACGCTGCAGCGGCTCCTCGGTGAGATCGAGGCGACCGCGAAGGGGGACGGCGGCGGCGCCGATCTCGCGAGCGAGCGCGCCGCGCTCGGCCGGGCGCTCGACGACGTGAAGGGCATCTATGGGGCGATGATGGGGAAGGTGAGCGAGTCGCTCTACCACGCGGGCTTCCAGGGCAACCGGATCCTGACGGCGACGGCAGAGCTCGTCATCGGGTGGCGGCACGTGGTGGGCGCGCAGGTCGCTCTCGCGGGGCGCGCGAAGAAGCCCGAGGACGCGTCGTTCTACAACGGAAAGATCGCGAGCTGTCGCTGGTGGACGCGGAACGTGTTCCCGGGGCTCACGCTCGCGCGCAAGCTCGTGGAGCAGAGCGCGCTCGACCTCATGGACATGAACGACGCGGAGTTCTAGACCCCGCCGGCCGGCCCCGCTGCTTCCATTCCTGGCCCCTCGGTGGTTTAGCCGGTAACGTCACCACGTCGGATGCGGTCGTTCCACCTGCTGCGTCGATGCGTCGTACCCGCTGCGGCGCTGCTCGCGACCGCGTGCTCGGCGGCGTTCGATGGTCGCACGTACCACGGGCACGGGTTCGTGTTCTCCGTGCCCGCGCCGCCGACGTCGTGGGAGATGCTCCGCGTGAAGGAGAGCGCCCTGACGTTCGACGACCCCGCGACCGGCGCGATGATCGCGGTGAACGGGCGGTGCGACCGCGACGGGGAGGACGTCCCGCTGCGCTCCCTGACGAAGCACCTCTTCTTCCAGTTCTCGGCCGTGGACGTGCACAGCGAGGACGTGATGCCCTTCGACGGGCGCGAGGCGATGCGGAGCGACGTGAGCGCGAAGCTCGACGGCGTGGAGCGCCGCCTCGTCGTCTGGGTCATGAAGAAGGACAAGTGCGTCTACGACCTCTGGTACATCGCGCGCCCCGATCGGTTCGGCAGCGGGATCGTCGAGTTCGACGCGTGGGCGAAGGGGTTCAGTGCGAGGCGTGACCCGTGACGACGTCCTCGGCCGATCCGCCCTCGTCTCGGCCGTCGTCGCCGCCGTCCTCGCGGGCGAGCATCCGCCCGCCGCCCCCGCCCGTGCCGGGGAGGGTCGAGCGGCTCGGGGCGTGGGTCGTCGAGGTCGTCGACGAGCTCGGAGACATGGGGAAGATGATCGTCGGCGCGCTCGCGGCGATCTTCCGGCGCCCGTTCGAGATCAAGGCGACGATTTACCAAATCGAGTCGCTCGGCGTGAAGAGCGTCGCGATCGCGGCGCTCACGTCCGTGTTCGTCGGCATGGTCATGGCGGTGCAGTTCGCGTACGGCCTGCAGCGCTTCGGCGGCATCGAGTACACGGGGCGCGTCGTCGGCATCAGCTTCACGCGCGAGCTCGCGCCGACGCTCACGGCGGTCATCGTCGGAGGGCGCATCGGCTCGGGCATCGCCGCGGAGATCGGATCGATGGCGGTCACCGAGCAGATCGACGCGATCCGGAGCCTCGGCGCGGATCCGCTGAAGAAGCTCGTCGCGCCGAGGCTCGTCGCCGGGACGGTCGTCATGCCGCTCCTGTGCGCGCTCGCGCTCGTGCTCGGCTTCTCGGGGGCGATGTTCATCACGTGGGCGGAGTTCAGCCTGCCGCCGAAGTTCTTCCTCCAGACCGCGCTCGGTTCGCTGAGCTTCATCGACTACTGGGCGGGGATGCTGAAATGCCCCGTTTACGGGGCGATCATCGCGCTCATCGGCTGTCACTATGGCCTGCGCACGCGCGGCGGCACCGAGGGCGTGGGCAACGCGACGACGTCAACCGTCGTGATGACGTCGATCGCGATCCTCGTCTCCGACTTCTTCATGACGAAGCTGTCGTTCATCGTCTGGCCCGCGAAGTGAGCCGCTCCGCGGTGCTCGCCATGCTCGTCGCGACGTCGGCGGGCTGCACCGCGCAGGAGTCGACGGGGGCGGGGCCGCCCGTCGACACGATCGCGCTGCCGCGGATCGCGATGAGCGCGAAGCGGCCCTCGAAGCGCTTCTTCGTCGAGCGGACGAGCGATCGCTGCACCGTGTACTTCGAGGAGGACGGTCGCCGGAGCCCCGGCGAGGACGCTCCGTGCGTGCAGGATCTGCTCCTCGGCGAGCGGATCCGCCTTGTCGGGTCGACGTGCGTGCGCGAAGCGTCGTCCGAGAGTCGCAGCATCCCGGTGATGTGCCCGAACGAGCTCGCGCGGTTCGTCCGCCACACCAACGAAGCCTCCGCCGCGTCGGCCGCTCCGTCGAGCAGCGCGAGCGCGGCGCCCCGCAATCGATGACGCGGCCACGTGAAGGAGCGGCAGGTCGCGGGGCAACGCGTTGCTCTCGAAGTCATGGCCTGCCGGCGCGCTCCGCGCTCGGAACCCGAAACGGCCGCTGAAGTCGGCTGGATCCGCTCTTGCTGAGGTCAACTGCACCATGCAGAGCCTTTTTCTGGACGTCGCACCGCGCGGATTCGACACGCTCATCACCGTCACGCCGATCGTCGGCCTCATCGGCGTCGCAGCCGTCGGGCTCGCTGGAGGCCTCTTCGTGCTCCTCCGCCGCTTCAAGGTCGCCGACGTCCACGCCGTGCTCGCGTCCGTCGGCCTGCTGCTCGCCGTGGTCATCACCTCCACGGTCGTGACGGGGATGCGCGTGAGCGAGGAGAACCGGCGCGCGCGCCAGCACCGCGACGAGCAGCGGATGAAGCGAGAGTTGCAGCAGGCCGAGCAGCGCAGCCGCGCCGCAAGCTCGGGAGAGCCCGGGAGCGCGGGGCGTCGCTGATCCGTCGTCGCGGGTCAGCGTCCGGGGCGGGCCGCGCGTCGAGCGGGGCCGCTCGCATCGGGCGGATCCACGTCGGGGTGCGAGCCGAGGGTGCCTTGCTCGCGCGATGAGGAGCGTCGTACCCTCCCCGAACCGTGCGACGTCTCTCCGTGCGACACCTCTCGTGTGCTGTCGCCTCCGCGCTGCTGATCCTCGTGCCCGTCCTCGCGCCGAGTGAGTGCCGCGCCGAGACCGAGGGCGAGTCCCTGTTCCGGCAGGGCGTGGAGGCGTTCGAGAAGCAAGACTACGCGTCGGCGTGCCCGCTCTTCGATCGCAGCTTCGAGGCCGGACACGCCGCGTCCGCCCGCTACATGCTCGGGCAGTGCGAGGAGAAGCGAGGGCACCTCGTCGCCGCACGCGCGCACTACGACTGGGTCGCGCACGACGACCAGGCCAAACAGGACGTCCGGGATCACGCGACGGAGAACATCGCGGCGCTCGACGCGCGGATCGCGCGCGTGACGCTCGAGCTCGGCGCCGATGCGCCCGCGAAGCCGAAGATCGAGATCGATGGGGTCGAGGTCGAGGACTTGAGCAAGCCCTGGCCCGTCGACCCCGGCGAACATCGAGTGGTCGCGCGCGCGGCGGGGCGCGCGGACAAGAACCAGACAGTCACGGCCGCCGAGGGGGCAACGGTATCCTTCAAAGTGACCTTCGGGGATCCGATCGTGGAGAAGCCCGTCCGCGTCGAGCCCGTGGTGACCCACCCCCTTCGAGTCCCGGGCTGGGTTCTGTTCGGCATCGGTGCCGCGGGCCTCGTCGGCGCTGGGATCACCGGTGGCGTCATCTTGTCGGAGTGCGGTGGGCTGTCGGACTGCCCGTCGATGCCGGGCGCCGACGGCGGCGCGCGCGTGAAGACGGACGGGCAGGTGCAGCTCGAGGTCGCGAACGGAGTGCTTTGGGTGGCGGGCGGCGCTCTCGTGGCGACGGGACTCTCTCTGATCATCGCCGACCAAGTCACCGGCGGATCGGTGCGCGAAAGCGCGCGCGTCTCGGTTCGCGTCGGCGTCGGCGCCGTGGAGCTCGCCGGGCGGTTCTAGCGGCCTGCCGATGGGCCTCGAGGGAGAGGTGCATCGAGCCGGGGGTTGCCTTGACCCCGCCGGCGCGGGTGAGCTTCAATGCGACCGTGGATCATGATGACGTCCTGGCCGCTGCCGAGCGCCGCGTGGGCTCGCTTCTGCGCGGCAAGTGGCGTCTCGATCGCGTCCTCGGCGTCGGAGGCATGGCGTCCGTGTACGCGGCCACGCATCGCAATGGCATGCGCGGCGCCGTCAAGATCCTCCACACGGACGTGGCTCGCAACGCGGACGCGCGCGCGCGGTTCCTCCGTGAGGGGTATCTCGCGAACCAGGTGAAGCGCGGCGCAGTGAAGGTCCTCGACGACGACTCGCTCGAAGATGGCTCCGTGTTTCTCGTCATGGAGCTCCTCGAGGGGCAGACGCTCGAGGCGATCGCCGCGGCGCAGCCCGGTGAACGCCTCTCGACGGAGCGAGTCCGGTGGATCGCCCGGGCCCTGCTGGACATTCTCGTGGCCGCGCACGAGGTCGACCTCGTGCATCGCGATGTGAAGCCGGAGAACCTCTTCCTGACGACCGCGGGAGAGCTCCGTGTCCTCGATTTCGGCCTCGCGCGCCTGCGCGACGGGAGCGGCGCTGCGCGGAAGACCACGACGACGAGCGCGATGGGGACGCCTGCGTTCATGCCGCCCGAGCAGGCGCTCGCGGAGTGGGATCGCGTGGGACCGCACAGCGACATTTACTCCGTCGGGGCGACGCTCTTCACGCTGCTGACGGGCGAGCTGACCCACGTCGCGAACACCGCCGCCGCGCTCCTCGTCGCCGTCGCGAGCCGGCCCGCGCGCCCGATCCGCTCGGTCCTCCCGACGTGCCCGGCCGATCTCGCGCACGCGATCGACCGCGCTTGCGCGTTCGATCCAGCGCACCGTTGGCCGAGCGCGAGAGCGATGCTCGACGCCATCGCTCCGTACGATCCGGTCGGGGCGAGCGCGGCGCATGTCGCTCCCTTGGCGAGCGCTCACGCGTTGTCGGCTCTTCCGGACGCGCCTCGGTTCGTCGGCGCCCGCACGGAGCCACCCACGTCCGTGCCGGCGCCCCACCCGTTCCGCGCGATGATCACCGTCGGCGCGGTGTCCTCGGACAAGCCGCTCAAGACGGCGACGAAGCGCGCGATCATCGGTGGCGGTGTGCTGCTCGCCGCTGGCGCGACGGCCGCACTCGTGTGGACGCTCGCGGTCCGGCCACCCGGATCGCCGCGCGTCGACGCGGTCTCCGCTGCCGCCTCGATCGAGCCTCCGGCACCTTCGGCGGCGGCGGTCGCGCCGCCCGAGGCGACGGACTCCCCTCTCGCTGAGCCGAGCATGATCGCGGCAGCGTCGGGCGATCCGCCGGCTGCCTCGAGCGCGCCGTCGTCGACGGTGATGGCGCCCAGTCCCTCGGCACCGGTGGGTGTCCGGCGGCCGCCGCCCAAGCCGTCGTCCACCACGTTCATCCCAAGGTACTGACCCGTTCGTGGACCTTGTTGCGCGCGAGGGGCCGCGTGTTGCGCACCCGAGATGCGGTCGCTTATCCTCGCGGTGTGCGTGTCCTCTCACCGGCGCGGTTCTCGTGTGCGCGGTCGCGTGTCGGTTGTGGACTTCGACGTCGGTCGACCCGACGGGCGCTGGCGGCTCCACGACCAGCGCGAATGGCTCGACCTCCAGCGTCTCGGCCACGACGGAGGGACGACCAGCTCGACCACCGGCGCTGGCGGGGGCGTGCCCATCCCCGTGTGTTGGCCGAACGCCAAACCGGTCATCACGTGCCATGACCTGGGCGCGGACGGTCCGGCGCACAGCATCGCGCTCCCGTCCAAAGCGGGGGCGAACTTCATCGTCGGGACGCGCAGCGCCGCCAACATGCGTGCGGAGGTCTTCGAGTTCGACGGGGACGTGAGCGCGTGGTCGACCTCCGGGGCGGTGAAAAACGGCTACGCGACTGGCGAAGACATGTTGGGGACGGGTGCGGTCGCGATTGATGACAGTGTGGCGCCAGTCCGTCTGCTCTACGGCGCGAGCGATCACCTCTTGGGTCTCGCCCAGCGGGTCGGTGCTGGGGTTCCGATCCAGCTCACACCCCAAGCCCCGGCGATGTGGGCCTTTCCTCGCGTCGTGAAGACACTCGCGGTCAGTCGGCCTCCGAGCCCGAAAGCCGGCACGCTTTGGGCGGTGGACGACGACTGCAACGTCTGGAACGAGACGGCGCCCCGATCCGAGCAGATGTCCCCTCTCGTGCGGTTGAACGCTTCCGACGCGGGCTTCTCGGCGGCTGAGTTCCACAGCGTCGCCGCGGTCGACGGGCGGGTCTACATCTCGCTCGCCGGGACCAGCGCTGGCCCCGCGCTCCACGCGGTCGCCGCGGATGGAACGACGGTCAGCACCCATCCGCTTCCGAAGGATGCGCAGCCGCAGTTCATTCAAGGCATCGCAGCGGACGATTCCTACGTCTATTTCCTCGACTTCTCGTCCGGATACATCATGCGGATCGCTTTTGCCGACTTCGGCACGGCTGGCAAGGAGGCACAGGTCGTGAAGGTCGCGGGAGACGATGCCACGACCCACGACATTGCCGTCGACGACCACTGTCTGTATCGCGCGGGCTACCACCCCACCATGCCAGGGAACTACGCGCTCCTCGCTTGCGACAAGGAAACAACGTTTTCCTGCGTCGTCGTGAAGGATTTGGGGCCCTCCATAGACCACGCCTTCATCCATGGACTGGCGGCAGACGCCCGCGGCCTTTTCTACACCGTCACCGAGACCGACGGGAAGAACCAGGTCTGCGTCGTCCAACGCGGTCCCTGATCGGGACACTGCACGCGTCGACGCGCACGTCCGCGACGCGGGCGGACGAAAGCTTCACGCTCGCCGCTTCGGGCGGGCGGCGCTCGACCCCGACGCGGGATCGAGCGCGTCCACTCAGAGCCCGAGCCGCGCCCGCGCGTCGCTATAGGCGTCGCTGACCGAGTACACGATGAGATCGCGGGCCTCGGCGTTGCGGCCGACCCAGGTCACGCGATCCTTGCCTTCCTGAGGCGGGCCGTTCATCGCGCCGCTCGCGAGCGCGATCGCGCTGAGCGCGACGTTCGGATCGGCGACGGCGAGGAGCGCGGCGCGCGCGCCCCACCCATTCACGGCCGTGTTCAGCGTGGAGGCGCGGTTGCCGATCGATCCGATCACCTCGCTCGCGAGGACGCCGAGATCGTTCGACGCGGCGGGCTTCGGGAGCTTCGCGAACCGGGCGCTCGCCTCCTGGAACTTCCCCGCGTCCACGCCCTGGGGGGCGAAGCTCGGCGAGAGGACCTTGAGGTACGCGGCGAGGAGCGGCCAGAGATCGATCGGCGCCGTGCGCGCGAGCGCCGCGCAGTTCGTCTGCACGACCTTGAGCGCGCGGTGGATGAGGAACGTCCGCACGAGCGTCGGCTCCGAGGTGGCGAGGCCCTGTCCGAACACGATCGTCGGCGGGTGGGAGCTCACCGGGATGCACACCGATCCGAGGACCGGCGACACCATGACCTTCAGCTCCGCGAGGCCGTACGCGTTCGTCATTTGATCGAGCTCGTCGGCGAGCTCCCCCGGCTCGTCGAACGGCGTCGCCCGGATCGCGTCGAAGTTGAACGGGACGACCTGATCGAGGAGCGGACCCGTCTTCAGCAAGAGCTCCCGGAACGCCGGCGTCATCACCTCGGGCGAGAGCAGATCGTCGATCTGCGGGTCACCCGCGGCGAGGCCCGCGCCCGTGAGCGCCGTCTCCTGCCCCTCGAGCGCGAGGACCGTCGCCCGCGCGATCGCGGCCGCGTCCTCGCGCCCGCGGAGCTCCGCGGCGCTCCACAGCGTCTCGAACAGGTAAGGCTCGAAGCGGCCCGTGCTGAGCGCGCGCCGCGCGTCCGCGACGGCGCGATCCAGGAGCACCGACGCGCTCGGGCCCTGGCCGCTCCGCTGGTAGAACTTCACCAGCGCGCGCAGTGCGAGATCGCTCTTCGGGTACGACTTGCGCGCGGCGACGAGCGACGCCTCCGCCTTCTTCGCGTCCCCCATCTCCTCGAGGATCTCGGCGAGCTCCACCGTGCGGCGGCATTTGTCCTCCGGCGTGCCCGCGGCCTCCACGAGGCCGTTCTGCTCCTCGACGGCGCGCGGGAAATTCTGCGTTCGGCGGAGGAGCGCGACGAGCCGCTCGCGTGCGTTCTCGTCGCTCGGGCGCCGCTTCAGGACCTCCTGGTAAGCGAGCTCCGCGCGCTCGGGGTTCGGGATCTGCTCGTCGTAGAGCGACCCGAGCCGGAGGTAGATCGCGCACTGCTGATCCGGATCCGTCGTGAGGCGCGCGAGCCGAATGAGCGCTTGCTCCGCGCCCTCGTAGTCCTCGTCCGCGACGCAGAGCTCCGCGAACGCCGAGAGCGCGTCCATGTGATCCGGGTTCGACTCGAGCGCCGCGAGCAGCGCGCGCTTCGCGGCCCCCGCGTCGCCCACCTCGGCCAGCGCCTTGCCGCGCATGACCTCCATCTCGACGCGCTCCGCAGGATCTTCCACGGAGTCGAGGCGCCGCTCGAGCAGCTCCGCGAGCTCCGCGCGCGCGCCGCGCGCCACGTAGATCTTGCGCAGCCGGCCGAAGACCTCCTCGTTCTTGGGGTCGACGACGAACACCCGCTCGAACGCCTTTTGCGCCGCCTCGGCGTCCCCGAGGTCGTCCCGCAGGATGCCCGCGCGGTAGCTCACCTCCGCGGCCCACGCGCGGTTCAGGATCACGTCCGCCGCGGCCTCGAACTGCTGGGCCGCCGCCTCGCGCTCGCCCGTCTTCTCGAGCAGCTCGCCGAACCCGATGTGCGCGATCGGGTGCCCCGGCAGGCCCCCGACGGCGATCTCGTAGAGCTCCTTCGCCGAGTCGACGTCCCCCGCGTGCACGAAGCTCTCGGCGGCGCGGATCGCGAGCGTGGCTCGCTCCGTCGGGCGATCCGTCCGGTTCATGAGCTCGCGGTCGCACGAGCCCGCGAGCGCGTGGTTGCCGAGGTGCCGCGCGTGCGCCGCCATCTGCCGGAGGGACCAGGCGCTCCGAGGCTCCTGCGCGAACGCGACCTTCACCGCCTCGAACCCGTCCTCCCATTTGACCCGCGATCGCAGCCGGTTCGAAAGCGCCGCGTACGCGTGCGCCTCCGGCCCCTCGAGGATCTTCGCGAGGTCGAGCGCGATCGGCTCGAGCTCTTCTTCGCGGCCCTGCGCCATGAGCGCGCTCACCACGCGCCGGAGCGTCCGCATGTGCTGCGGGTTCTCCTCCAAGATCGTTCGCCGGAAGAGGAGGCTCGACGACATGTCGCCGCGACCGCGCTCGTCGAGCTCGGCGAGGCGCTCGTAGATCTCGAGGCGCTCCTCCGGCGTCGCCGCTTCCCGCGCCTGCGGGAGCAGCGCGTCGATGAGCTCCGCCGTGCCGTACCCCGCGAGCGCGTACCGGTTCGCGCAGATCGGCGCGAACTCCGTGTCCCCGACCGACGCGGCGTACTTCGCCGCGCGCGCGGCCGACTCGAGATCTCCCTGCTGCTCGTAGTCGATCGCGGCCTCGATCGCGAGGCGCGCGGCCGTCGCGCCCTTCTCCTCCTTCGCGCGCGCCTCTCGCCACGTCGCCCGATCGGTCGCAGGCTCCGGGAGGATGCGCTCGTAGAGGTCCCTGAGGCCCATGTCGCGCGGGTGCGCGCGGAGCGCCTCCTCGATGAGCGCGCTCGCCGTCGCGCCCTCCGAGTCGGAGACGAGGAGCGCCTCGCGCGCGAGATCGTAGGCGCGCTCCGTGGGATCGTTGCTCGCCTCGCGCTGCACCCGCAGCCAATCGAGCAGCGCGTCCTGATCCGCGGCCGACCGCGCGAGGCGCGCGCCGAGGTAGCCCGGCAGCGACTGCGTCGGCTCCGCCTCCGCGGCGCCCCGGAAGGCTGCCGTGGCCTCCGCCGGATCCTCGTCCGTGAGGCGGATCCCCGCCTCCAAGAGGAGCGCGAGCTTGCGCGCGCCGGCGCCCGCCGCCTCGGCCGCCCGCTTGAGCGCGCGGCCCGTCTCCGCGGAGTCCGGCGTCGCTGCGCGGAGGATGGGCTCCGCGAACGGGTGCTGCTCGAGCGCGCGCTTGTAGTGCGCGTCCGCCTCCTCGGCGTTCCCGCCGACCTCGCACACCACCGCGGCGGCGAGGGAGCTCGCGGCGTCCGCCTCGGACGGCTCCCCGTTGACGAGCGCCGTCGCGATGTTGCTCGATCCGTTTCGATCGACCTCCAGCTCGAGCACGAGCCCGCGCAGGTGCGCCGCGCTCCGCATCTCCGACTCGAGCGCCTCGAGCGCGCGGTGCACCTTCGACGGGATCGACGTCTCCGCGAGCTCCGCGTGGGTCGCCTGCGAGAGCGCGCGTCCGAGCGCGACCGTGGGCGCGTCGATCGCGGTCGCGTCGAGCTTCCCGATGCGCTCCGCGTCGCGCGGGAGCGTCGCGGCGCGCGTAACGGACCGAAGCACCTCGATCTCTCGATCGCCTGCGATCGCGTCGGCGTCTCCGTCTCCGCCGGAGAGCGCGGCGAGGGCCGCGCGGTCCGCCTCCGTGAACGCGTCCGGCGCGGCCGAGAGATCGGCCTCCGTCCCAGTTTGGAGCGCGAGGCCCGCGAGCGCGCGCGCGGCCGCGTTGCTGTGCGTCCCCGCGGAGGCGGTCGTGAGGAGCGTCGCGGCGAGCGATCGCGTCTCCTTCGTGGCCTGGGCGATGAGTCCGCCGAGCCAGCCCGCGCCTCCCGCGAGCGTCGTGTCCGAGAGGCCCTTCACGGCGCCGACGACGCCGACGAGGTCCTTCCTCTGGAGCGCGCTCCGCGCGCCGAGCAGCGCTTCGTAGCCGCTCCGCGCTTCTCCCGGGCGATCTCCGCCGTGGAGCGCGGCGACGCGCAGGAACGCCTCGGAGAGCTCCGCGATGGCTGCGTCGCCCGGACGCAGCCGCCCGAGCTGGGTCGCTTCGGCGCCCGACGCGAGCGCGTCGGCGAAGCGCTGGACGTGCGGGCGCGGGTCGCTCGGCATCGCGCGCATCGCCTGCTCGCTCCGCTTCTTCGCGCCGAGATCGTCGCCCTGCGCGAGCCGCGCGACCTCCGCCCCGAACCACGCCGCGTGGGCCTTGCCCTCCACGGTCGGCATCACGCGCGCCTCCGCGTCGAGCACCTCGAGCGCGGACGGCCAGTTCCCGCTGCGCGCGAGCAGCGAGCGGTGCTGTCGCATCGCGAGGACCACGCCGCCGAGCGCGTGCGCCTCGAGCGCGGTGGCGCTCGCGTCGTCGTCCTCGCCGATCATCGCGTAGAGCTCGCTCGCGGTGAGGAGCAGGCGCGCCTTCGCCGCCTTGTCGTCCGCCTTGGCGGCCTCCGCGCGGAACCACGCCGCGCGCTCGAGGAAGCTGTCGCGGAGCGCGGGATCCTCCGCGACCACCACGCTCGCGTCGCGCTCCTCGGGGAAGCTCGGCACCGACTCTGGAGCCGCGGGCGCGCGCGTGCTGGGGCGCGTGTCCACGTGAGGGGCCGGCTCGACCGCGACCTCCTCGAGGCTCTCTCCGAGATCCGCCTCCTCGGCCTCCACGCTGGACGCCTGGATCACGTCTTCGACTTGGAGCGAGCCGATCTCGGTCAACGCCTCTTCGGGCTCCCCGACGTCGAGCGATGCCTCCGCGAGCTCGGGCTCCGGGAGCGTGGGCACGCGCGCGCGCTCCGCTCGGGTCGGCGGCGCGGGTCGCCCCGCCGCGAGGGCCGGGCCTCGCACGCTCTCGAGGAGCGCCTCGACTTCGCCGGCGGCGTGCACGCGCGTCGGCTGATCTTCGTCGCGCGAAGGATCCGCCTCCGCGGGGGCCGCCCCGCCACCGCTCTCCCGCGCGGGAGCGTCGTCGAAGAGCATGTCGAGGAGCGCGTCGCCCTCGGCCTCCGTCGGGATGAGATCGCGGATGTTCTCGTTTCCGCCGCCGAACGTCCGGCCCTGCTTCGGACCGCCGCCCTGTTTCTTCTGGTCGCTCACCGAACCCCCATACCGAGCTTCTTCCGGAGCTCGAGATAGCCGGGTGACAATACGAATCGGAGGAGGCTCCGAGCACGGTCGCTCTCCCGCACGAGCGGCGCGAGATCCGCGCGTGGCGCGCGCAAGACCTCCGAAAGCACGAGCGAGACTTCGCCCGCGGCGATCGCCGCCATGCGATCGATGCTGCGGCGCGCGGCGACGGCCCACGCCTTCGGATCCTGGCCGCTCTGCACGAACCGAGCGCACGCGTCGCCCGCGTTCTTCTTCACCTTGCGCGAGATGGTCTTCTGCACCGCGCGCGAGACCTCGGCGAACACCGCGTAGCCCGGGTTCGGCACGTTGATGCCGACCACGTTGCACACGGCGATCGCGCACGACGCGATCGCGGCGTCATCGCGCGAACGGACGGCGCAGATGCCGCGCCGGAGCGCGAACACCTCGCGCGCGATCGCGCTCCGCGAGGCCGCGCTGAGCGGCGTCGTCACCTCGGCGCCGAGGACGAGCGCCGGCACCTCACCGGCGACGCCCTGCACCGCCGAAGGATCCGGGCCGCCCACGTAGAGCTCGAAGTCCGATTCGAACCCGAGCGCGCCCATCCACTCCGCGACGGCCGTGCGGAGCGGCGGTCCGCCCTTCGGATCGACGCGGTTCTTCTTCGTCACCCCGAGCGCCTCGAGGGACGGCCCGAGCGACTCGGTCACGGTCTCCGCGATCACGGCGAAGAGATCCGCGACGGGGCCCTGGTCGTCCGGGTCGGCGATCTCCGAGAGGGCGCGCGCGTCGAGCACGACCTGGGGCTTGCCCGGCAGCTTCGCGTCGAGCGCCGCGAGCTCGTCCAGGATCGCGCGATCGGCCTTGCCGAGCGCGGCCATCGCGCCGAGCGTCGCCTGACGGAGCCCCGGATCCTGCTGGGCCTGCGCGATCCTCGAGAGGAGCGAGACCCGCTCGAGATCGACCGGATCGCGCTGCAGCGTCTCGATGAGCTTCGCCTTGCCGCGCCCGAGCGCGCGCGAACGGAACGCGGCGTCGAAGCTCGTCCCGAGGACGAGGTCGAGCGCCTCCGCGTCGTCGGGCACCTCGTCGAGGAGCTTCTCGACCGCGGCCTGCGCGCGCTTCGGCTCGGACACCTTGTCGCGCCAGATCACCATCGAGAAGCGGGCGGCTTCGACGCGCCCCGCCGAGTCCGCGCGCTCGTTCATGAGCTGCTCGAACATGCCCGTCGCCTCCGCCCAGGAGCCCGTGCGCGCCGCTGCGCGGGCGAGCCGCTCGCGGACGGGGAGCGTCGTCAGACCTGCCTTCTGCAGGTTCACGAGGACCTCGAGCGCCTTCTCGTGCTCGTTCAGTTTGTTCTCGTAGATGTCCACCGCCGTGATGCCCGAGACGAGCCGCGCCTGCTTCGGATAGTCCGCGATCGCCGAGAGGCGCGCGAAGAGCGGCGCGGCGTCCGCGAACGCGCCCTTCTGCTGGCAGATCTTGCCCGCGAGCGCGAGCGCGCCCACGTGATCCGGCTCGAGCATCGTGACGTTCTCGAGCGCGGCGAGCGCGCCGTCCGAGTCGCCGCGCTCCTGGAGGACGCGCGCGCGCTCCCAGAAGAGCTTGCCGATCTCGGCTTCGTTCTCCGCGACCTCGAGCCGTCGCCCGATGAGATCGAGGAGTTTGTCGTTGTCCTTCCGGTCACGGACGCGCCGGAAGAGCTTGTCGAACGCCTTGTCGGAGCGCGCGTTGCGCTCGAACGCTCGCTCGAGCGCGATCTCCGCGTCGTCGTGCGCTTCGCTGTGTTCGAGCAGCGTGAGGCCCGCGTACTCCCAGAACTTCGCGCCCCGCTCGTCGTCCTTGCAGCGCGCGCCGAGCTGGGCGGCCGCGAGCGCCGCCTGCACGAAATCTCCGCTCGCCTCCGCCGCGGCGCGCACGCCCTCCCACGCGGCGAGGTCCCCGTCGCGCGCCTCCGCGACCGCCTTGAAGACCTCGAGGGCCTGCTCGGTCTGCCCCGCCGCGAGGTAGGACCACCCCGCGAGCCCGAGCGCGTCGAGCTCCGCGTCCGCGCCGAGCGCCTGCCCGAGACCGTGGAGCGCGCTCGCTCGGCGCCGCGGATCGCAGCCCGGCGGCGCGAGCTCCATGTTCATCAAGCGGGCCGGCGCCTCTTCCTGCGTGAGCAGGCGGTGGAGGACGCCCGGGTGCTCGAGGAGCGCGACGAGCGAGGCGGACGCATCCATCGATGCGCGCGGCGCCGGGCCGAGGTGATCGGCGATCGCGCGACGCGCGTCGACCTCCGCCTCCGGGCTCTTCGCCCGCATCGCCGATCCGAGCCACTCGAGCGCGACCGGGAGCGTGGGCTCGACCTCGAACCAATCGCGCGCCGCTTGGAGCGCGAGGCCCGCGTCCTGATCGATGTCCCGCGCGACGCGGAGGCGCTCGGCGCGCGCGATGCGCGAGCCGTCGCCCCCTTCGCTGTCGAGCCGATCCGTCGCCGCGAGCGCGGGCTCCCGCGCCTCGACCCCGGCCGGCGCGAAGATCAGCCGCCCGAGCGCCGCGGCGACCGCGAGATCGTCCGTCCCGTTCGCCTCGGCCGTCTCGAGCGCGACGAGCGCCTCGGCGGGATCTCCCTCGCTCGAGAGCCACGCGACCTCTAGCGCGAACCGCTCGAGCGCGGCGATCGCCGCGTCCCCGCCGCTCGCGAGGATGGCCTCGATCGCGGCGCGTCGACCCGCGAGCGAGTCGATGTCCACGCCCCGCCTCGCCCACACGAGCAGCGCGCCCGCGGCCTTCGGCATCGCGCCCGTCGCGGCCTCGATCTCCTCGATCGCGGCGCCGCGCGCGCCGGCGTTCCAGAGGCGCAGGGCCGCTTCGACGTGGAGCGCCGCAGCGCCCTCGGCGTCGGTGGAGCCGCGCGCCGCGTTCCCGATGACGCGCGCCGCCGCCTCCGCCTCGCCCATGTCCGCCACGAGCTCGGCGAGGAAGAACGCGATGATCTCGTCCCCCGGGGCGCCCTCGTGCAGGGCCTCGAGGCGCGCGCGCGCTTGCTGGCGATCCTCGGGCTTGCCGGTCTGGAGCGCGCGCAGCGCGGCGACGAGCCGATAGCCGCGCGCGACGTCCGGTTCCGACTCGGCCTCCGCGAGGTCGTCGAACGCGGCGGCCCCGCGCGTCACGCGCGCCGGGGGCTCACCGTCCGCCGTCGTCTCGGCGGCGTTCGCGAGGCCCACCGCGAGCGCCGAGAGCGCGCGGCCGAGCCACGCCGAGCGCGCGAACGCGCCGTCCCCGGCGGACTTGGCGAGGCGACCGAACGCGTCGTCCGCGCCCGCCGCGTCCCCGCGGAGCAGGCGGCTCCGACCGAGATCGAACCAGAGCCCCGCCGTCTCGTCCGGCTCGCAGCCCGCGACGAGGAGGCGCTTCGTCGCCTCCTCGAACCACGCCTTGTCGCCGATGATCGCCGCGAACGCGCGCCCGAGGCGCGCCGCCGCGGACGCGGTCAGCCCGAGCGCCGACGCCTGCGAGAGCGCGGCCTTCGCCGCTTGCGCGTCCTTCGCGAGGCACGCCCACGCGTACGCGCCGAGCACGAACGCGCGGCTCTTCGCCGCGTCCGTCGTGAACGCCTCCGCCATCGCCTCGAGCGAGCTCGCGAGCGCGGCGGGGTCCTCGCCGTCCGACAGGAGATCGAGCTCGATCGCGCGCGCCGGGATACACCGCGCGTCCGCCGCGAGCGCCTTGTGCAGCGCCTCGAGGGCGCCCGCGCGATCGTTCGAGATCGCCGCCGCCTCCGCGACGCGCAGCCAGAGCGACGCGGCGCTCGCGCCCTCCGCGCCCTTGTCGATCTCACCGCGCGCGATCGCCGCGGCGGCCTCGACCTCCCCCTGCGCCTCGAGCATCGCGAGCCGAGTCCGCGCGACCACGCTGGAGCTCGGGAGCATGCGCGCCGCCTGCGACAGCATCGCGCTCGCGCCGTCCAGATCGCCGAGCGCGCGCCGGATCGCCGCCGACCGGAGCCACGCGTCCGCCGCGAACTCGCGCGTGCGCATGAACTTCGGCACGCCGATCTCGTCGCCCCGGCCCTCGTCCTCCACGGCCTCCGCGATGAGCTCCGCCTGACCCTCGAGCGCGCGCGAGAGCTGCTCGAAGTCCCCCTCCGCGACGCGCTCGAGCACGAGGCGCGTCTGGAAGCGCGCGCGGCCCTCGAGCGCGGCCGCCGCGTCGAGGAACTCGTAGGCGCGCGCCTGCTGATCGCACTTCGCGGAGAGCTCCGCGAGCTGGATGTAGAGGAGCGCCTTGTACGTCGAGTCCGAGACGATGCCGACGCGCGCCTCGATCGCGCGGATCACGGACGCGACGTCGCCCTCTTGGGCGGCGATCATCTCGAGCTCGATCCAGCTCGTCGCGTCGTCCGGGTTGTCGACGACGGCCTCCTCGAGGCGCGCCTTCGCGTCCGCCTTGTTCTTGTCGAACTCCAGCGCGACGACGGCGTGCTCCCAGAGCGCGCGCGCGCGGTCCTCGGACGTCTCCGACGCCTTCGCGAGGGCCTCGAGCAGCTTGCCGAGGTTCTTGAACGAGCGACGCCGCGTGAGGATCCGGATGAGCGCCTCGAGCGGCTCGCGGAACGTCGCATCTCCGTTGAACGCCGCGAGGAAGTCGCGCGCCGCGACGGGCTCCTCCGCCGCCGCTTCGTGCGCGACGCCCGCCTCGTGCAGGAGCAGCGCCTGCGCCTGCTTGTCCTCGGTGGCGGCGATCTCCTCTCGAAGCTTCTCGATGAACGCCGCGCGCCCTTTCGCAGAGGTGCCGCCCGACCCTCCCCCCGGTCCAAGCGGCGGCGACGAGGCACCCACGGGGGGCGCGGACACGGACGAGCTGTTGTGGACGGTCATCGACTCCACTCTTTGGAAGAACCCCCCGCGCTCACGGCGGCGGGGACACTCGAGGGCTTTTGTCCACGCGCCTCGAGGGCGCGTGGAACGCGGGACAGCGACGCGCGAGAGTAGCGACTCCGGTGCGCGCTCGTAAACAGCGCAACGATCCGCCGCATCACGCCGCGTCCGTTTCCGCTGTCCCGGCCGTTTGTCGGCCTGGTCCGCGCCCGACGAGACCGCGGGCGGCGCCGCGGAGCCCTGCGCGAGCTCCGCCTACGTCGTGGCGGGCGAGCTCCTCGTGACCCCCGTCGAGCTCGCCCGCGCCGCTCGTCACATCAGCCCGCGGCGAGCGCCTTGTCGAGCTTCTCGTTGACCTTGCCCTCGACGGTGCCCTTCATCGGGCGGAGGAGGAACGGCAGGTCGATCTCGACCCGGATGCTCGAGGCGGTACAGCTGACCGTGCCCGTCGTCCCCTTGGCCATGCCGGACGGCGCGTCGAACTTGATGTTGTCCCCGTCCCAACGCCACTGGATCGACATCCTGTCCTTCATGTCGTTCGCGAGATCCTCGGCCTTCTTCTTCGCCGCCTCGACGCCGAGGGTGTGGTTGCGCCGGATATCGATCGTTGCCATGCGTTCCTCTCTCTCGCGGGCGCGGCCGCGTTTGCCGAATCAGTCGATCCGCTTGAAGACGTAGAACCCGCGCGGGCTGTCGACGGGCTCCGAGACCTCTCCCGGCTTCAAATTGAAGAGCACGTACTCCGGCGCGGGCTCGAACACGCCGCGCGGCACGGAGCCGAAGTCTTCACCCGAGCCCTTGTCGCCCGCCTTCACGGCGGCGGCGAAATCCTCGTGCGCGTCGGCCGCGAGCTTCTTCGCGATCTCGAGCGCCTCGTCGCGCGTGCGCGTCGTCCGGCTCGCCGTC
Source organism: Polyangiaceae bacterium (assembly GCA_046351395.1). Lineage (GTDB taxonomy): Bacteria > Myxococcota_A > Polyangia > Polyangiales > Polyangiaceae > CAYYKK01. The sequence goes on along the minus strand of JAXLYP010000010.1, from coordinate 278,335 downwards.
TCGGCGCCCCGGTACTCGACGAGGACCGCTCCGAAGCGAACGTTCTTCGGGGCGCCATCGTCGAGCTGCGGGGCGGACGAGCCGCTCGGGAGCGTCGTTCCGCCGGCGTCGATGGGCTCGCCCGTGGGGAGCGAGGGGACGCCGCCGTCGAGGTCGAGCATCGGCACGGCGGGGGCGGGCATCGAGAGGTCGGTCGGGAGCTTGGGGCTGCTCGTGTTCAGCGCGACCACGACCGGGCGACCGCTGCTCGCGCCCGAGCCCGCCGCCTTGGGGGTGCGGGGAGGCATGCCCACGCCACGCACGATGACCACGGTCGCGACGACGAGCAGGACCCCGAAGACGACGGCTGTCCAGCGCTGCATTCGACGGGGACCGCTACCATACTTTCCGGCGCCGCTCTAGAGCACCGACCGGTTTGAATCCGCGGTGGATTCGCGAGAGTTTGGGTGGGAGGCGCGCGCCCGAGGAGCGCGCACCGGAAGACTGCTGCTGACAATCTGAGGAGCACAGCGACGAGGCCGCGTGGATCACACCTGAAATCGCGTGAATACTCGGTGATTCGAACCGGTCGGTGCTCTAGGATGGCTGTCGCGACGCGAGCGAGAAAACATGGTCAAAGTCGAGTGTGAAGGCTGCAAGGCGCCGTACGAGATCGACGAGAGGCGCATCCCAGCCTCCGGGTTGAAGATGCGGTGCCCGAAGTGCGGCACCAGCGTCCTCGTCCAAAAGCCGGGAGGAGCAGCGCCCGCACCCGCTGCGCCGCCGCGCAAGCCGCCGCCGCCCGCGGCCACGCCTCCGATCGCCGCGCAGCCTCCGCGCCCCGAGGCCGCGCCCACGCCGGGCTTCGGCGCGGTCGATCCGTTCGGCGATGGCGACGACGGCGTCGACCTCCCCGCGATGCCCGATCCGGACGCGCCCGACCTCCCCGCCATGCGCGTCGCCCCTGCTCCCGCGCCGCGCCCGCCGCCCCCCGCCGCGCCCGCGATGGCGCCCCCGCCTCGTCCGCTCGGCGGGTTCGGCGAGATCGATCTAATGGTCGACAGCGGCAGCGCGGGAGAGGTGGATCTCCCGAGCGCTGCGCCCGCGGCCCCCGGTCTCTCGTTCGGCCAACCCGCGCCCATGGGCGCGATCGATCTCCCCTCCGCGAGGCAGGCCCCGCCGCCCGTCCCCCCGCGGGGCGCGCCGCCACCTCCTCGACCGCCCCAGCCCGAGGCGCCGAGCATCGACGTGAACCAGGGCTTCGGCTCCATCGACCACGGCTTCGGCGCGATCGATCTGCCCGCCGCGCGTGATCCGCGCGCCGCCGCGCCACAGGTCTCGGCGATCGAGATGGGCGGCGGCGATTTCGGCGCGGTCGATCTTCCGATCGTCTCGGGCGCCGATCAGCAGCCGCGCTTCGGCGCGCGCGTCCCACCGCCGCCGCAGCGGGGTGGGCCCCCGCCGCAGGCCGCCGGCCTCCCGACGCCGTTTCAAGGGGCGGGTGGCGCGGCGCTCCCCGCGCCCGTCGCGGCGTCCTACGGAGGACTCCCGAGCCCCCCGGGCAGGCTCCGCGTCATGCGTCCGGCTTGCCCGCTGCCCTCGGGGACGCGGGCTTGCCCGCGTCCGCGACCGTGCAACCGGGCCTCCCGATCCGCACCCACGGCAACCTTCCAGCCCCCGGCATGGCTGGGCTCCCCATGCCGAGCGGCGGTTTGCCGATGACGGCGAGCCACTTGCCGTCACCCCAGGGGCACGGCCTCCCGATGGTCGGTGGCAACCTGCCCATGCCGGGGGCGGTGGTTTGCCCGTGGTCGGCGGATCGCTCCCGCTCGTCGGGGGATCGCTCCCCGCGGTCGGAAGCTCGCTCCCCGTCGTCGGCGGCTCTCTGCCGACGGTCGGCGGATCGCTCCCCGCGGTGGGCGGGTCGCTCCCCGCGCCGGGTGGATCGTTGCCGACGGTGGGCGGATCGCTGCCCACGGTCGGCGGCTCGTTCCCGATGGTCGGTGGATCCCTGCCCGTGGCCGGCGGATCACTCCCCTCGGTGGGCGGCTCTCTGCCGACGCCGGGGGGCTCGCTGCCCACGGTCGGAGCCGGGTTCCCCACGATGGGTCCGGGCGGCCTGCCCTCCCTCGGAGGGAACTTGCCGTCGCACTCTTCGGGCGGGATGCCGGCGGTGCAGACCGCGGGTTACCCGTCGAACCCGCCGAGCCCGTTCGGCGCGGAAGAGGCGAATTTCTCGTCCGTCGGCGGTGGGTTCGGCCCCGTGGGCGAAGCCGCCGCGGGCGGCGTGGACGTCGGCTCGGTGAACCTGGGCGGACCCGCGGGGGGCGTCGGCGGGGAGGTCGAGCTCGAGGGCGGACCGGGCGGCGTTCCCGGGCAAGTCGCGCTCATGCCGGCGCCGCGCCCGCGCGGCACCGAGCGTCCGGACGCGCCGCCGAAGAAGCCTTCGAACGCCGGCAAGTACGCGATCGGCGTGCTCATCGTCCTCGCGATCGGCGGCGCGCTGATGGGGTTCTCGTCGAAGCTCGGGCCGTTCGGCTCGCACCTCATCTCCGACATGCTGAACGCGTCGAAGTACGACGACGCGCTCACGAAGTTCCGAGCGGAGGCGCAGGACACGCTCGACGGGGACACCGTCACGTCCTCCATCGCGGTGATCCAGCGCGCGCGCCAGCTGCGCGACGACGCTCCGCGACACGACAACACGGGCGCCTACGCCGCGTTCCTCGGCTACATGAAGAGCGTCCGCTTCGGCAAGGACGCGGGGACGGAGGCCGCCGCGAAGGGCTTCCTCGACGGGCTCGACCCCTCGAAGACCGGGATCGATCAGCTCCTCGTGAAGGCCGCCCAGGCCGCGGCGGCGGGTGAGCTCGATCAGGCGCGCAACCTCGCGGCCTCCGCTCTCGGAGCGAAGCCGGACGACACGGACGCGCTCTGCCTCTCGGGCGAGATCGAGCTCCAGGCGAAGGCGGCGCCCGCGGCCCTCGACATGTTCACGAAGGCCGTCGCCGCGCACGGCTCCGCGCGCACCCTGTTCGGCCTCGCGCGGGCGCAGCGCATCGGTGGGAAGTCCGCAGACGCGCTCGCGACGGCGAAGCAGGTCCTCGCGGCGAACCCGACGCACGTGGGCGCGCTCGTCATGATCGCCTCCATCGCGAGCGAGGGCGCGGGCGACGCCGCGGCGATCGAGTCGCTGAAGAAGGTCGTCGACGATCCGAACGTGCGCAAGGAGGCGAGCGATCGCGAGCTCGTCCAGGCGTACTCCGCGCTCGGGCGGCTCCACCTCGCCGCGTCCCACCTCTCGCTCGCGGAGGACGCGTTCAACCAGGCGCTGAAGCTCGAGCCCCAGGATCTCGACTCGCTCCTCGGCAGCGGTGACCTGTACTTCCGCGTCGGTCGCTTCTCGGAGGCGCAGGCGCGCTTCGACGGCGCGATGCGCGCGGATCCCGCGAACCTTGAGGCGAAGATCGGCCTCGACAAGACGCTCCTCTCGCTCGAGCGCGCCCCGGACGCGCAGAAGGATCTCACCGCGCTCTCCACCGCGAACCCGAAGGACGCGCGCGTCTTCTACTGGCTCGGGCGCGCCGACGAGGCGCTCGACGACAAGAAGGGCGCCGCCACCGCGTACAAGAAGTCGATCGAGAACGCGGGCAAGGCGGAGACGGGGGTCCCCGCGTACGTCGCGTACTCGCACTTGCTCGCGAGCGAAGGTCAGAACGAAGAGGCCGCGAGCCTCCTCAACGAGGCGGCGGCCAAGTACCCGAACAGCGCGGAGCTCTCGAAGGCGCGCGGCGAGATCGCGCTCGCGACCGGGCGGTTCGACGAGGCGCGCGAGATGTTCGAGGACGCGCTCAAGAAGAACGACGACATCGACACGCACTTCAAGCTCGGACAGACGCTCCGGCGGATGAAGAAGTTCGTCGAGGCGAAGGCCGAGTACGACAAGGTCGAGTCGGTCGACAAAGACTTCCCGAACCTCCCGCTCGAGCGCGGCCTCTTCTACGAGGAGACCGGCGAGACGGCCAAGGCGCTCGCCGAGTACGACGCTGCCCTCAAGAAGGCGCCGAACGACATCGATCTCAAGCTCCGCATCGGCTCGACGCAGGTGATCGCCGGGCACGCGAAGCAGGCGCAGCCCCTGCTCAAGGAGGTCCTCAAGGAGCGACCGAACTCCGCCGAGGCGAACCACTTCCTCGGCCGCTCGATCCTCCTCGCGAAGGACAGCATCGCGGACGCGCAGCGCTACCTCGACAAGGCCGCGGAGCTCGATCCGAAGCGCGCGGAGTACCAGCTCTACGTCGGGTGGGCCGCGAACGACGCGGGACAGCCGGACAAGGCGACCACGGCGCTCGAGAAGGCGATCAAGCTCGACTCGTCCCTCGCGGACGCGTGGTGGCAGCTCGGGATCCTCCAGTCCGGATCGAACTGCGATCAGGCCATCCAGTCGCTCCTCAAGGCGCTGAAGCTCCGGCCTTCGCGCTACGAGGCGTACTACACGCTCGGCGTGTGCTTCCGGAAGAACGGGGACAACGATCACGCCGAGGAGAGCTTCAACCGTGCCATCGCGGGGGACGAGAAGAACGCGGACTACCGCTACCACCTCGTCGAGCTGCTCGAGAAGAAGGGCGACCGAGCGGGCGTCATCAAGCACGGCGAGACCGCGCTCGCGCTCGTCGCGGACGTGACGCCCCCGCCCGGCTGGCTCGGGTCGGTGGAGCGGATGGTCGGCGAGGCGTACTGGCCGACCGACAAGAAGAAGGCGATCGAGCACTACAAGGTCTACCTGAGGGTGACCCCCGACAGCGACGCCTACTACAAGGACATCAAGCGGGACGTCGAAGGCGGATAGCCAGCCGCCGGTCTAGAGCACCGAATCATGTTCGGTGCGCTAGGGAGCGCCCGCGGACGCGCGAGGTCGGAGCCGGCTCGGTCCGACCCACTCGTCCCAGCTCTCGCTGTACGCGTCGTAGTGGATGTGGTGCAGGTTCTCGAACGAGCCGAGCACGGTGCTTGGGTACCAGCGCCCGTCGTACTCCACGTCGACCTTCGCGCCGGGCGCGTAGCGCGCGAAGGCGAGCTCGCGGATCCGCTCGGGGGGCACCCACTCGTCGCTCTCGTGCAGCGCGTTCGACGTGTAGTGCACGAGCGCCTCGGCGCCTCGGACGGCTTGGATCTCCGCCTTGTACCAGCGGTCGTGCCACTCGACCTCCACGTACCGGCCGACGCGGGGATCGCTCGGGTGAGGGCGAGCGGCGTTCGCGAGGACGAGCTCGTCGAGCCCACCCGTCGTCGCGTACATGGGCTTCCCCTCCGCGATGAACGCCATGTGGTGCTCGACGAACCTCGACGCTTCGAGGAACTCCACGCGCCCGTCGCGATCCTCGTCCATCAACGGGTCGCCCGAGAACGCGCGCATCAGCACGTCGATGAAGCGCCACGCGCTGTACGCGAGCTCGTGCGCGGAGGTCGACGCGAGCGCGGCGTACGCGACGCGCCGCGGCTTCGACGTGACGATCTCGACGAGCCCGCCCGAGTAGCAGGAGTCGGCGAAGAGGAGCGCGCGCGAGCCCTTGAAGCGCGCCTCGATCTCGTCGACCGCCCACTCCATCGGGAGGGATCCGTCGAACGTCGAGAACGTGTGGCGTCCCGTCTGCGCGTCGTACCCGCCGTGGCTTCCGAAATAGAACACGAGCGTCTCGTTCGGCTGGCTCGCGTCGAGGGATCGGCGGAGCGCCTCCTCGACGCCGCTCGAGGTCGCCCGGTCGTCGAGGAGGACGGTCGACCGATCCGCGGGGACCCCGCGCGCGGCGAGCTGGTTCGCGAACGCGCCGTCGAGTCGATCCTCCGTCGAGAAGGACGAGCGCCCCTCCTCCTTCTCTCCCTCGAATTGCGCGAGGCAAGCGATGAAGAGGCGCGTCGCGCTCGGCTGCCACTCGGCCTGCGCGTCTCGGGGCGGCGGCTCGGCGGGCCGACCGGGCGCCGCGGCCGCGTGGCAGCCGACCGAGAGGAGCGCCGAGAGGGCGATGCGCGTGGACGGACGCATGATGGGGACTTTCGCACGCCCGGGATCGCGCGCGCTCGTGGAACGTTGGAGACCGCGCGGCCCCGCGCGTGACGCGCGCCTCCCGGTCGGCCGGGCTGCCTCGAGGCGTGGAGCGCCGAGGTCGACCCTCACGCGCCGAGCGACGCCAGGTCTCGGAGCAGCTCGCTCGCGACGATGGGATCGAGCTCCGCGAGCTTCCGGCTCGAGGGGCGCCACTCGTCCTTCTCGTGGAGCGCGAGCGCGCCGAGCTTCTGCTCCGGCTCTTCGGCCACCATGCCCACGGTGATACCGGGTTCGAGCGCGAGGTGCACCTCGAGCTCGTTCGGCAGCGGCTTCTCGATCCACCAGATCCCGCCGCCGTCCTGGGGCTCGCCGCGCTTCCATCCGCGCGACTCGAGGCCGAGCACCTTGCCCGTGGGGACCTTCTTCCCCTTCTGGCGCGTGATCTCGCTCGCGCTCTTCTCCGCGTCGGTGAGCGCGAACGTCTCCCGGCCGAGCTGCACGAAGGGCTGGAGGATCTCGTAGTCCGCGAACACCTGACCCATCGCGGCCGCGTCCTCGGCGCGGATTTCGAGCGCGTGCGCGATCCCGATCGACGCGTCCTCGGGGAGGGTGAACGTCTCGTCGCGCGCGTCCGCGAACGATCCGTCCTCCGCCATGCGGAAGAGCGCGCTCGGCGCGCCGTCCGCGCCGTAGGTCGCCCACACGAGCCGGCGGACGAGGTGCCGCACGACGGGGTGCTCCGCGAGGAACGTCTTGAAGACGGGCGTGGTCCAGCGCCGGCGCGAGCACATGGCGAGCTCGAACCGCAGGAGCTGCTGCGTCGCGATCGTCTTCGCGTCCTTCTTCAGGGCCTTCCACCGCTCCGTCGCCTCCTTGGCCTTCTCGGCGTCGTCGCTCTTCGCGGGCTTCGGCAGGTCGGGGAGGCGCTTCATCGCCGCGTCGAGGGCGAAGGGCTTGAGGCCCTCGTCGAACGTCACGTGGAACGCGCGAGACCCGAAGTCGAGCGTCAGCTTGCCGTCGTCCTCGAGGCCGAGATCCGGCACGAGCCGGTCGGCGAGCTCGTCCTCCGTGAGGCCGCGCGCCTCCGCGATGAGGGCGATCTTCTCGCCCGCCTTCTCTTGGAGTCCCTTGAATTTCAGCTTCTGCGAGATTCCGTGGAGGTGCATGAGCGCAACGTCGGTGCCCATCGCCTCGAGCACGTCGAGCCCCGCGACCGCGCGCGCGTGCGCGGACTCGCCCGGCCACTCCCGCACCTTCCCGGCGAGCCGGCGCGCGCACTCGTCGTCGCCGAGGTGCGCGAGCGCCGTCATCGCCCACTGCTCCTTCGCGGGCGCGCCCGAGAGGAGCCAGCCGCTGAACAGATCCCACGCGAACGCGGCGAGCGACGCGGGCGTACAGACCTCCTTCGCGAGCTCGATCCCCGCGTACGGCTCGTCGACGCGCGAGAACGCGAGCATCGTGACGAGGTTCTCGGCGACCTCCTCGGAGACGGCGCCCCCCTTCTTGCCGTCGGTCGCGGCGATCACGGGCGGGGTGAGGCGAGCCGCGCGCGCGAAGTCCGGCAACGGGGGGATCTTCGCGGGGAAGAGGTCGAACGGGTCGCCGTCGAGCATCGCGCGCGTCGCCTCGAGCGCCGCCGCACCCACGGACTCTGCGGCCGCGAGGATCGCGTCGCGGTGCCCCTCGCTCGCGAGGAGCCGGAGCGCGGCCTCCGCGTGCGCGCGGGGCTTGCCTGCTTTGCCGATGGCGGCGGGCAGCAACCCGGCGATCGCCGCCTTCGGGTGCAGCCGCAGCCACCGCTCCGCGACGCTCCGCACCTTCTTCAGCTCGGCGCGCGCGCGCGCCACGAGGGGCGCCGCTCGCGCGACGTCGTACGGCAAGAGGAGCTCGAGGCACGGTGTCGGGTGCTCCGACGCGATGCGGACGAGATCGTCCGCGATGCGCAGTTCGAACCGGACGACGGCGGCCGCGAACCCGGCCGTCGCCGCGTAGCTCGCCCATCGCGAGGCGGGCCGGTGCTTCAGGATCGCGAGCGCGAGCGGCTCGGGCAGGATGCCGAAGCCCGTCGGGGTCGCGCCCCTGCTTCGACTCGAGGCCGCCGTGCACGCCGCCGCGATCGTGTCTTCGTCGGTCGTGTTCTTGAGGCTCACCGGGAGATCGAGCCAGGTGAGGAGCGTGTCGAGCGGGTCGCGCTTGTAGAGGCCCGCGCTCGCCGCGTACCTGTCCTTCGGCAGCGCCTCGCGCAGCCCCTTCGGCCACGCGAACGCGTCCGCGTGAGCGAGAGGCGCGATCTCCACCGCCGGGACCGTCCTCTTCCTCGGGCCGCGCCAGCGCGGGGAACGAAGGGCTTCGGGGACCTCGTGCTCCGGCGCGGGCTCGATCTTCGCCGTCGCGCGAAGCGCGCCCTCGGCGACCTTGCGAGGTGCGTCGGGGAGGCTCGCGATGATCGCATCGAGACCCGCGACGCCCGCGCGGATCGTGGTCGTGAGGAGCTGCTTCGCGACGTCCGCGGACTTCGCGCGCGAGACGGCGGCCTCGGCGAGCGCGCGCAGGGCGAGCTCGGGGGCGCGCGCGATCGCGGACGCGAGCGCCGGCTGGACGTCCTTCTCTTCGGCCCGGGCGACGAGACCCGCCATCGCGGTGGGCTCGTCGACGAGCGCGAGCACCGCCGCCGCGCCCCGCCTGCGCTGCCCTCGAGCTTGTCGTAGAATGCGAACAGCGCCTCCAAGACCGGCTTCGACGTGCCCGCGCACGCGAGGATCCCGCCGACCCGGTTCGCGGCGCCGTCCTCGCTCGGCTCGACGAGGAGCTGGTACCCGGACGCGGCCTGGATGGTGTTCGCGAGGATCGCCGGGTCCTTCGTCTGCGGTGAGGAGCTGGGGTTCGCGCCCGGCGCGACCTGGAGGAGGGCGTCCGCCCAGCCTTCTTCGCCCGGGAACACGTACGCGATCGCGACGCGGGTCAGCTCGTCGGATCGCTTCACGAGGAGGTGGCGCGCCTCCTCGAGCGCCGCCTCGAGTACCCGCTTCGGTCGCGACCGCGGCGTGGAGTCGGACCTGATCGAACGGAGCGGCGGACGATCCGCGCGGCTCCACATGCCGAACTTCGTCCGCGCCGCGACGCTCGCCTTGTCGCCGCGCACGGCGGTGCGCTCGAGCCCCGCGATCGCGGTGCGGAGGGTGAAGCCGACCCCCGCCGTCGCGACGAGCCGATCGATCACCGCGTCGAGCAGCGAAGGCGTGTGCCAGTCGGGCGCGTAGTGCCCGACGGCGAGGAGCGCGGACTCGATCTCCGGATCGGTCGGTGTCCCCGCGGGCTCCGCAAGGCGAGCGAACGCGCTCTTGAAGAGCGCGCCGTGCTCCTTGCTCGCGAGCACCGACTTCCACTTCGCCTGGTGCTCTTTCGCGCGCGCTTGAAGCTTCGCCCACACGTCGTTCGGATCGATGGGCTTCGGCGCGATCGAGACGCCGCGCACCGCCTCGATCGACCGGCGGAGCTCGTCGGTCCAGGCGACGCCGCCGCGAGGCGCGGCTCGCGGCGGCGCCTCGTCCGCGCGCGCCGTGGGCGGTGGCGCGGGTGCGGGCGCAGACGCTGCGCTCTCGACCGGCGCAGGCTTCGCCGCGGGCGCAGGCTTCGCCGCGGGCGCAGGCTTCGCCGCGGGCGCCGCCTTCGCCACGGGAGGGGCCGTGGCGGACGTGGCCGTCTTCGCCGGGGCCGCGACCGCGCTCGCGGCGGGCGGCGTCGCAGCCGCGCCCCCGCCGACCTCGACGTAGCCCTTGCCGGTCTTCTCCTTCACGAGCTTGTCGTGCTCGATCCGAGCCTTGGCCTCCGAGTCGAACTTCTTGAGCTGCTTCTGCCCGTTCGTGCCGATGCGCCCGAAGCGGACCGTGAAGCTCGTCCCGAGCAGCTCGATCTCCCAGAACTTCGAGCTCGTGCCCTCGACCAGTTCGAACATGCGCGCCATGGCGCGGAGTATAGGCGGCCCTCTCGGGGGTCACAGTGGCGCCGAGCGCGCGTTCGTGCGGATCCGAGGCTGCCGCCCCTGAAATCGGCGAGCCCGATCCTGAATCACAAAAGAAGTCGCCAGGGACGTAAGCGGAGAAGCACCTCTCGCCTTCTTGGCGCTCTTGGCGCTCTTGGCGCTCTTGGCGGTCGATCTTCTGGATGGGTCAGAAGTGCGCTGGCTGATTTAGTCTCGTCGTGAGGCCCACGTCTGAGCGCCGATCGAATCAGCCCAACCGCCCATTACACGGGCTACACGTGGCTCGCGCACGGCCTGTCGGCGCCCGCGTTCGCGACGCCGCAGGGGCGCCTCTTCTATCGCGCGCTGCTCCCCGCGAACCGCGCGCTCGCGGCGCTCGGGCAGCCGAACCTGGAGGGCCTGCTGCTCGCTCGTCACCGGCTGATCGACGCGCTCCTCGCGCGCGCGATCGAGCGGGGGGTGATCGGTCAGGTGATCGAGATCGCGTGCGGCCTGTCGCCGCGCGGGCATCGGTTCGCCGCGAAATATGGCCCCGCGTTGACGTACGTCGAGGCCGATCTGCCGGCGATGGCGGCGCGGAAGCGCGCGCTCCTCGCGCGCCTGGGGGCGGGCTCCTCCCAACACCGCGTCGTCGACGTCGACGCCACGCTGGACGACGGGCCGGCCTCGCTCTCCGCGATCGCCGACGGGCTCGATCGCGATCGAGGCGTCGCGATCGTCACCGAGGGCCTTCTGAACTACTTCCCGACGGCGGCCGTGACGTCGATGTGGCGGAGGTTCGCCGCCGCGCTCGGGCGCTTCCCGCGCGGACTCTACCTCGCCGATCTCCACACGCGCGACGCGACGGGGCCCACGGAGAGGCTCTTCGCAGGCCTGCTCGGCGCGTTCGTGCGCGGGCGCGTCCACTTCCACTTCGACGACGCCGACCGCGCGCGCGACGCGCTCGTCGGGGCGGGGTTCGCGCGCGCCGCGGTGCTCTGCCCAGCGGATCACACGGGGCTCACGGGGCCCGTCGATCGAGCGAGCGCGCGCGTCGTCCGCGTCATCGACGCCTCCCTCGGCGCCGACGCGGAGTAGAGCCCACGTCCCGGAGCGACGATCAGTCCTCGCGCGCCGGGAGCGGGATTTCGAACCCGATGGCGGCGCCGCCCCCACCGCGGTTCCGCGCGGACACGCTCCCGCCGTGGGCCTCCGCGATCTTGCGGACGAGCGCGAGGCCGAGGCCGAGCGACTCGTGGCTCTTCGAGGGGCGCCGATAGAACGACTGGAAGATCTTCTCCTCTTCGCCCGCGAGCAGACCCGGGCCCCGGTCGAGGACCTCGACCTTGAACGTCGCCTCGGCGAACCGCACGTCCACGCGATCCACGCCCTGTCCGTGCGCCTGTGCGTTCTCGAGGAGGTTCGCGAGCGCGCGCGCGAAGAGCGTCGCGTCCACCTCCGCGATCCGCTTCTCGCCTACGAGAACGAGCTTCGCCTTCACCCCCGCGCGGTCGAGCGCGCGCCGCGTCGCCTCCTCGATGTCGATCGGGCGGCGCGTGAGCGCGGAGAAGTCCACGCGCGAGTTCGCGAGCAGGCCGCCCACGAGCTCGTCGATCTCCTCGATCTCGCGCTCCATGTCGGCGATGGCCTTCTCCTGGTTCTCGCGCTCGGCCTTGCGCTCCTCGGGCTCGACGGAGCCCTCCGGCGGGACGCTCGGGCGCGAGAGCTCGAGCAGCAAGCGGATGCGCGCGAGCGGCGAGCGGATCTCGTGCGACACGGACGCGAGGAGCTCGCGCTGCTCCGCCATTTGCCCCTTGATCTTCGCGCCCATGTCCCGCAGCGCGTGCGCGAGCAGCTGGAACTCGCCGGGGGCGTGGTGGCCCATCCGAATCTCGGGCTCGTAGTCACCGAGGCCGATCTTGATGGCCGCGCGCTCGAGCTCGTTCAGCGTCGCCGTGATGCGCCTCGCGATCACCGCCGACACGAGCCACAAACAGAAGCAGGCCGCGACGATCGACGCGATGCCGATGATGTTGCGCTTGAGGAAGCGCGCCGAGCAGATCTCGACGTCCCCCACCTTCGCGCCGTCGCGCTCGATCTCGAGCGTGTAGGACAGCCGCCCGGCGCACGACCCGCCGACCACGTCCAGGACCTCCCCGTTGTCCCTCCGGGTGACGATGTCGAACCGGAAGTCGCGGTGCAGGTGCTCCGCGAACGTGCGCCGCGCGCCCTCGTCGTCCCAGGTCTCGGCGAAGCGGTGCACCGCGAACGCGCGGCCCGCGTCCACGTCCTTCTTCCACTCGTTGCCGCCGGAGAGCGCCATCATCGCCCAGGCGCAGAGGCCCGCGAGGAGGATGGCCGTCCCGAACCAGATGAAGATGCGCCGGTGGAGCCTCGCGCGGATGTAGCAGGAGAGGCGGTTCATCGGACGCGGCCGGTGCCACCACCCGTGACCTTGCCCTTGCGCGCGCGCTTGGTGCGGCGTCTCGGGCGCGCTCGTGGGGGGCTCGGCCTCCCGCTTCATGACGGCGCGTCCTTCGCGAGGACGTACCCCACGCCCCGGACCGTCTTGATCATGCGCCCATCCCCGAGCTTTTGGCGGAGGTGCGAGATGTGGACGTCGATCGTGCGCTCGGAGACGGACACGTCCCCGCGGCCCGCGGCCTCGAGCAGCCGCTCGCGCGGGATGACGCTCCCGGCGCGGCGGGCGAGGGCGACCAGGATGTCGAACTCGATGCCCGTCAGATCCACGGCGCCCCCGTTGTTCGTCACGGTGCGCGCGGCGATCTCGATCGAGATGGGCCCCACGATGAGGCGCTCGTTCTCCGCCTCCGGGCGCGCGCGGCGGAGCACCGCGCGGAGGCGCGCGAGGAGCTCGCGCGGGTTGAAGGGCTTCGGGAGGTAGTCGTCCGCGCCGAGCTCGAGGCCCACGATCCGATCCGTCTCGTCGCCCTTCGCCGTCAGCATGATGACCGGGATCTCGAACTTGCGACGGATCCTGCGGCACACCTCGAGCCCGTCGAGCCCGGGCATCATGACGTCGAGCAGCACGGCGTCGAACGGCTGCGCGTCGAGGAGCGCGAGGCCCGAGAGCCCGTCGAGCGCCCGCGACACGTCGAACGCGTGCTGCTTCAGGTAGCTCGCGAGGAGCTCGTGCAGGCGCAGATCGTCGTCGATGATCAGCAGGCGCGCGGTCATGTCAGGCGGCACAGCATACCTCTCGGGCGCTGACTCTGGGCGCGACGCTCGCTCGGGCGGCGGTCGTCCGCCGAACCCCGAGCGCGGCTCGCGGGCCCTACTTCTCGTCTGCGGCCTTCACCGCGGGCTTGGGATCGGTGGACTTCTCGGTGGCGTGCTCGGCCTCGGCGGCCTTCGCGGCGCGCACACAGACGTCCGCCACGTGGTTCTCGAACTGCTCGCGCCGCGCCTGGCAGTGGTGCCTCATCGAGTGGATGCCCGACGCGAAGCCGCCGATGGTCCCGAGCGAGAGGAGCCCAATCAAGAGCCCTCGCTTCACGCGCGACCCCCCCGAACAACCGTGATCATATCCGTACATGTGGAAATCTCCCTGCGTAGAGGTTGAGGTGCCGCTCGACTAGATCGCGAACCCGGTGCGGTAGGGGCCGCCGCGACCGCCCCAGCGCCGGCCCATTCCTTGCTCGATGTAGCGCGCGAGGATGGCGCGCTGCCCGTCGTCGAGGACCTCGTGCACTTTCGCGAACGCGCTCGTGACCGCCTCACGCATCTTCTTGAGCGACTCGTCGTGTCGACCGAAGAGCTCGCCGAACGCCTCCCCGCTGAAGCCGGGGTTGCGAAGCGCCTGCGCCACGTCGGTGCGCGACGCGCCGAACTCGCCCCGCATCGACTCGGCCGCGGTCCGGACCTCTTCGACCGCCGACACGATGACCTTCTCCTGGCTCGGGCTCGTCCCTAGCTCCTCGAAGAGGCGACGCAAGAAGAAGCGAGGCCCGCGACCACCACCGCCCCAGCCTCCGTGAGGGCCGATCCCGTGGTGATGACCCCACCGCCGTCGACCGCGCCGAAGCACGCCGATGAGCCCCATGAGGCAAAGCGTTCCGATGATGAAACCGACCATTTCGTTCTTCTCTCCCTGTTCCTCCCCGTGAGGACGTGAAGCTCAGAATGCGCGGCGAGTGTGAAGCCCGAACCGTGAGCGCCCTGAAGAAGTGTTAATGACCCACCGCGTGCCGTTCACACGAGCGAGCTCGCCGCCGCCATGAGCTCCCCGATCCGACCCCTCTCGACGCTGCGCCATCGGCCCGTGCTCGTGTGGGTTTTGGCGCGGTTCGGATCGGGCGCTGCGGTCACGCTCCTGCGCTCCGTCTTCATGTGGCAGGTCTACGCGGTCTCCCATTCGAAGGTCGCGCTCGGGCTGGTCGGCCTGTTCCAGTTCCTCCCCGCGCCCATCGCCTCCCTCGTGGGCGGAGCCGTCGCGGACGCGCGCGATCGGCGGCGCATCGTCCTCGTCACGCAGACCGTGTCGCTCGTCTGCGCGACGCTCCTGTCCGCGCTCACGTTCGCGGGCGCGGTCACCCTGCCGGTGCTCTTCGCCCTCGTCGTCGCCGCCGCGAGCGCGTCGAGCTTCGAGTCGCCTGCGCGGAGCGCGATCCTCCCCTCGCTCGTCCCCCCGGAGGAGCTGCCCGCGGCGGTCACGCTCTTCGGCACCATCAACGCGCTCGCGTTCATGAGCGGCCCCGCGATCGGCGGCGCGCTCCTCGCCGCGGGCCCGGGCGTCGCCTACGGCGGCGCGGCGCTCCTGTTCCTGCTGTCGTGGGTCCTCGTGACGCTCATCCCGAAGCCCAAGCCGAGATCGGACGCGCCGAAGCGCGCGGTCGATCTCGCGTCCATCAAGGAGGGCATCGCGTTCGTTTGGAAGGAGAAGGCCCTCCTCGGCTGCATGTCGCTCGACATGTTCGCGGTGCTCTTCGGCGGAGCGACCGCGCTCCTGCCCGTGTTCGCGACGGACATCCTCGCGTGCGGCTCGGGCGGGTACGGCCTCCTCTCGGCGTCGCTCGACATCGGCGCGCTCGTGACGTCCCTCGTGCTGCTCGCGCGGCGCCCGATCCGCCGCTTGGGGCGCGCCTTGCTCGTGACGGTCGCGGTCTACGGCGTCGCGACGATCGCGTTCGGCCTCTCGCGCTCGTTCCCGCTCTCCGTCGCGGCGTACGTCGCGGTCGGGATGGCGGATCAGGTGAGCGTGATCGTCCGCGGGATGATCGTCCAGACCGTCACGCCGGACGCGCTCCGTGGGCGCGTCTCCGCGGTGAACATGCTGTTCATCGGCGCCTCGAACCAGCTCGGCGCGTTCGAGAGCGGCATGGCCGCCGCGCTCCTCGGGCCGGTCGCAGCGGTCGTCGGCGGGGGCGCGATCTGCCTGGTCGTCGTCCTGGTCGTCGGCCTCGCGCTCCCCCGCCTGACGACGTTCGGCGCGCCGGAGCCCGAGGTTCCATGAGCGTCGTCGACGGCCACGTGGTCTCGAACCAAGGCGGCGAGGGCCTGACCCGCGCTCGGCATCGCACGGGGACGGATGAGTTGACGCGCGCGCGCTCGTCCTGTTGAACGCGCGCATGGTCCGCCGCGCGCTCGCGATGTCGCCCGCCCTCCTCCTCGCGGCGTGCAGCGCCGAGCCCCCGTCGCGGACCGTCGACGTGACGCCGACCGGATCCGCTTCGACCCACGCCACCGCCGCGCCGTCGACCGCGGGGGCCGCGAAGCCGTCCATCGCGCACTGTTCGAGCGGGCCGGATCGGTGCGCGCCGAGCGAGGTCTGCTGCCGCGCCGCCTCCGCGGGCCCGGTCGTCGAGTACTGTGCGCCCCGCCTCACGGAGCCGGAGGCCAAGGACAACCTGCTCGCGGCGTGCGGCGCGAAGATCCCGGCGGCCGCGAAGAGCGGAGATCTCTCCATCGCGCTCGCGGCGCTCGCGTGCGTCGACTCCGCCGACTGCGGGGCCGACGAGATCTGCGTGAGCGGCGCGTTCTTCTCGGGGGACAGCCTCGCGTCGATGTGCGCCCCGAAGAAGGCCGCGTACGGCCTCGCGGAGCTCTGCGGCAGGGGGACGTGCAAGCTCGGCCGATCCGCGTGTGAGAAAGAGCCTCCGTCGGCGACGACCGTCGAGGACCTCGCGACGTGCGTCGGGACGACGCCGGTCGTGTGCGGGAAGGCCGCGTGCAAGCCCGGCGAGGTGTGCGTCGGGGACGACAAGGGCGCGAGGTGCGGCCCGCCCCCCGCCGATCTCGGGCAGGGCGCCGTCCTCGGCTGCACCGCGAACGCGCAGTGCCCCGAGACTCAGGTGTGCTGCCTCGTCGGCGCGGGATCGCTCGGAGCGCACTGCGCGTTCGGCTGCGACGTCGCGATGGAGCGGCGGCTCTGCGCGTCGGACGCCGACTGCAAGGGCCTGATGGAAGGCATGACGTTCGCGTGCAAGCCCGAGGCGGATCCTCCGCTGAAGGGCGTGAAGACCTGCCAGTGACAGCCGTGAGGAGACCCACATGACCGAGCCCCGCCCATCCCTCTTTCGAAACGACGTGCTCGCCGGCAAGGTGGCGTTCGTCACGGGCGGCGGCTCGGGCATCTGCTACGGCATCGCGGAGCGGATGATGCAGCACGGCGCGTCCGCGGTGATCCTCGGCCGAAAGGCGGAGCGCCTCGAGAGGGCCGCGAAGGAGCTCGCCGAGAAGACCGGCAAGGAGTGCCTGCCGCTCCCGTGCGACGTGCGGGACGCCGCGGCCGTGGCGGCCTCGTTCCAGCGCGCGATCGAGCGCTTCGGGAAGATCGACATCGTCGTGAACGGCGCGGCCGGAAACTTCCTCGCGCCCGCCGCGGCGCTCAGCCCGAACGGGTTCAAGACCGTCATCGAGATCGACACGATCGGGACGTTCAACGTCTCGCGCGCCGCGTTCGACGCGTGGCTGCGCGATCATGGCGGCGTCATCCTGAACGTGTCGGCGACGCTCCACCTCGCGGCGACGCCGCTCCAGATCCACGCGTCCGCGGCGAAGGCGGCGATCGACTCGATGACGAGGAGCTTCGCGCTCGAGTGGGCCCCGCTCGGCATCCGCGTGAACGGCATCGCCCCGGGACCGATCGACGACACCGAGGGCATGACGCGCCTCGCGCCGGGGGACGTGAAGGAGAGGATCATCAAGACGATCCCCATCGGCCGGTTCGGGACGATCGCCGAGATCGCCGATATCGCGCTCTTCCTCTCGACGGACGCGGCGTCCCTCATCCACGGGGAGACGATCGTCGCGGACGGCGGCGCGTGGTTCGGCGGCGGTCGCGCCCTCGGCTGAGCGCGACCTTCCCCTCCCGCGAACCCGACGCGGAGGCGCATGGCGCGCGTGGGGCCGCTGGGTGCTGACAGCTCCGCTCGTTCGGACGTAGTCTCGCTCTCCTCCCGATGACCGTCTCGAGCGACCCACTGCCGGCGACCGGGCTCTCGTGGCTGCGCAGCGGGAGCAGCTCCGTCTACACGGTCGTCGCGAAGGCGACGTTCCGGCTCCAGCCGGGCGAGGCGGCGCTCGCCGCCGAGCAGGAGCCCATCAGCGAGGGCGACGGGCACTGGGACGACAACCCCGTCCGCAGCCTCTTCATCCCGACGGATCTGGTGCCGATGAAGTCCCGCGTGGACGTGATGGTCGTGGGCCACGCGTTCGCGCCGCAGGGCACGCGCGTCCGCTCGCTCGTCGCTCGCCTCGGCTTCGGCGCGATCGACAAGGCCATCGAGCTCTTCTCCGACAGGACGCTCGGCCACGACGGCGCGGTCTACGAGGCCGCGAGCTTCGCGCGCATGCCGCTCGTCTACGAGCGCGCAGCCGGTGGCCCCGGGACGTGGAACCCCGTCGGTCTCTCGCGCGAGGATCGCGATCGGAACGGGAACATCCGCCTGCCGAACCTCCAGGCCGTGGGTGCCCCGCCGACCTCCAAGCTCGATCCCGTGGGGTTCGGGCCGATCGCCCCCACGTGGCCGACGCGCGCGGAGCGCGTGCGCTACCCCGGGCCGTTCGTCACGGGCGAGTGGCCGAAGCGCCCGCTGCCCGACGGGTTCGACGTCTCGTTCTTCCAGGTCGCGCCGCTCGATCAGCAGCTCGACGCGCTCCCCGCGGACATGCTGCTCGCGCTGGAGAACTTGAACGCGGAGCACCCCCGCCTCGCGTGCCGCCTGCCGACGCTCCTCCCCATCGCGTCGTTCGAGCTGCGCGGGGCGCGCGGCCCCGAGATCCCGATGCACGCGGACACGCTCTGGATCGACACCGACCGCGCGCTCTGCACGCTCACGTACCGCGCGCAGACCGCCGTCGATCGTCCGGACGGCGTGACGGCGCGCGTGTCGCTCTCGGCGCAGGCCGCGCCAGGGCGCGTGCGGGGATCCACGCCGACGGGCATGTTCACGAACGACGCGGGACAGGCGCTGCCGTTCGGTCGCTCGCAGGAGCGCAAGACGGTGGCGGGCCCGAGCGGAACGAGCCCGCCCGTCGCATCGAGCCCCCTCGGCGAGGAGACGCAGACGGGGCTCGCGGGCCTCGCGGAGACCGCGGGACCCGAGTGGGTCGACCGCGCGATGCGCGAGCTCGTCGGGGCGGACAGCTCGCGCATCCCCGGTACGCCGTTCGCGAACCAGTTCAGCGGTGCGCGCGCCCAGCCCGCGTCGCGCTCGCAGGCTCGCACCGTCCAGCAGCCCGCCGTCGACGCGAACGCGCTCTCGGCGCCCGCGCGCCCGGTCCCCCCGCCTCCGCCGAGCAACTCGGGCGTCACCGCGTCGAACGTGTCACCAGTCGCTGCGCCCTCCTTCGGGTTCGCGCCGCCTGCCGCGCCGCCGCCCCTCGCGCCCGCGCCGCCGCCGCCCGCTTCGCCCGCCGCCGACGTTTGGAGCTTAAGCTTCACCCCGGTCACGCCGACCGCGGCCGCGAGGAGCGGACTCCCCTGGGCCGCGGGCGCGTCGCGATCGCGACAGCCGCAGCACGCGCAGGGCGCCGCGCTCCTCGGCGTCACGAGCGCCTCGAACGCCGCCGCGGATCCGAGCGTCGTCGGCGGACCGGGAGCCGTACGTCGAGGCCGCGCGACCGCGTTCGACCTCCTGTGGTTCCACACGGATCTCCTGCCCCGCGTGCGCCGGAAGCGGGAGTGGCGTGACCTCATCGACGAGCTCGAGCAGACCGCGCACGACCCCGAGCTCGACGCGCCCGGCCCGGGCGACTCGCCCGCAGACATCGAGGATCGACGGGAGATCATGCACGTCCTCGCGCGCGGCGTGCCCTCGACCGAGGCCGGGGTCGACGCGTCGCTCGACGGCGCGGTCCGGAGCGACGGCCGGTTCGCGGCGCCGCTCGTGCTCGTGAGCGGAGAGCTCGCGCTCGAGTTCGACGAGCTCGAGACGCTCCGCGCGGTCGTCTCGATCGCGACGCCGCTCGCGACCGGGGACGAGGACTTGAAGGCCTCCATCGACGCGGCGACGGCCTACCTCGGCGTCCCGAACCTCGTCCCGTCCCCCGAGACCGTGAAGGCCCTCACGGCGCGCATCCGCGAGGCGTTCGCGAAGGGGAAGCGCGCCGTCCCCGGGACCTACCTCGACTCGGAGTCCGAGCGCGCGCTCCTCGAGAAGCGCGCGTTCCAGACGCGCGACGTGTTCGGCGCGAAGCACCTCCGCGGATCGTTCTTCTTCGGCGGGAGCACGACGGGCGTCCCCACGTACCTGCCCGAGCTCCTCGGCAAGAAGCTCCCGCTCTTCCGTCGCATTCCGATGCGCATCATCGCGGACGTCGTGTTCCAGGCGGACCAGTTCGAGTCGCACCCGACGGCGCTCCTCTCGGGCGCCGTCGCTCGCGTCGTTCGCGGCACGATCTGACCCCCGGCGATTCCCGGTCGAGGTCGTCCGTGGCCCATCGTCCAAAGCGGATCGGCTCGACGCATTGTCTGTAGCGCAGAGGGCGCGCGTCGCCTTGGCAGACATTGTCTGTCGAGCGGGCCCCCCATTGGAACTCGCGACCGCTTGGTCGTGCTTGTCGTGCGGCACGCGCGACGGAGGCGCCGCGCTGAAGAAGTGCATGTGGGCGAGGGACCTCCCCTCGCTCACCCATCGAGAGCCGCGATGAGGAGACGGGATATCGCTCACGGGCGCGCAGCGCTTTTCGTAAGATGGTGGATCGGTCCATCCGGAGGTCATCGATGCTGCTCGAGCTCACGACTGCGATTGGTTCCCCGTTCGACGTCCGGAGGGTCGCCGTACACGAGACCATCGCCGCGCCGTTCAGCGTCGACATCTACTGTGTGTCGTCGCAGCACAGCATCGACCTCGAGGGCGTGGTCGGCCAGGCGGCCACGTTCAAGGTCAACGCTCCGCACGGCGTGGGCAGGTTCCTCGCGATCGGCGGCGCGACGCGCAGCTGGACGGGCGTGGTCGCGGCCGCCGAGCAAGTGCAGGCGAACGAGCCCGGGCCGGACGGGACGCGCCCCCTCTCGACGTATTTCGTGCGCATCGTCCCGCGCCTCTGGCTCCTCCGGCAGCGCACGAACTACCGCATCTTCCAACACCTCGCGATCCCGGACATCATCGACAAGCTGCTCGAGGAGTGGGCGATCCAGCCCGAGTGGAAGATCGACCGCGGCAGCTATCCCAAGCTCGAATACAAGACCCAATACAACGAGACCGACTATGCCCTCTTCGCGCGCCTGCTCGAGGAGGCCGGTATCTCGTACATGCACATGGAGATCGACGGGGAGACGAAGCTCGTCCTGTCCGACGCGCCGACGAGCCACCCCGTCCGCGAGGCGCCCTCCATCCACTTCGAGAACAACCCGACGACCGCGCACGGCAAGGAGCACGTCGATCACGTGCGCATCCGTCACGAGGTCCGACCGGGCGCGCACCGGATCATCGACTACGACTTTCGGAACCCGAGCTTCCGCTTGAGCGGGGAGGCGCCCAAGGCCGCGCCCCCCGAGCAGCCGTACGAGCAGTACAACTACGAGCCCGGGGGGTTCCTCGTCGAGGGCAAGGGCGGCGGAACGCCCAACGCGGACGACAAGGGCGTCTATCGGTACGACGGGAGCTACGGCGGGGGCCGCGCAGCGCGCGCTCTCGAAGCAGACAGAACGGGCAAGCGCGTCGTCCACTTCTCGACGAACGTCATCACGCTCCAGCCGGGCGTCGTGTTCGGGATCGAGGGCCACCCGCACGACGCGCTCGCGCACAAGCTCCTCCTCGTCGGGTTCGAGCTGAACGCGGAGGCGAACTCGGATTGGCACATGCACGGCACCGCGACGTTCGTGGCCGATCCCTACCGGCCGGCGCACGTGACGCCCAAGCCGCAGGTGCACGGCGTCCAGAGCGCGACCGTGGTGGGGCCGAGCGGGCAGGAGATCCACACCGACGAGTTCGGCCGCGTGCGCGTCCAGTTTCCGTGGGATCGGGACGGCAAGATGAACGACGAGAGCTCGGTCTGGATCCGCGTGAACCAGGGGTGGGCCGGCACGGGGTTCGGGATGATCAACATCCCCCGCATCGGTCAGGAGGTCCTCGTCGGGTTCTTGGACGGCGACTGCGACGCGCCCGTCATCGTGGGGCGCGTCTTCAATCAGCTGAACCCGGTGCCCTACAAACTGCCGGACAACAAGACGATCAGCGGGTGGAAGACGAACTCCTCGCCCACGAACGGCGGGTACAACGAGATCAAGCTCGAGGATCGCGCGGCGAAGGAGCTCATCTACATTCAGGCGCAGCGGGATCTCCACGAGCTCGTGAAGCGCGACGAGACGCACCGCATCGAGCGGAAGCACCACCGCACGGTGCTCGACGATCAGCACCTCGTCGTGAAGAAGAACAAGAAGGAGCTCATCGAGATCGACGACCACCTCCACGTGTTGGGGGACCGCTACCAGAAGGTCGACAAGTCGACGTCCCTCACGATCGGCGTCGACCAGCAGGAGAAGGTCGGCAACAAGCACGCGCTCGACGCGGGCAAGGAGATCCACCTCAAGGCGGGTGACAAGGTCGTCATCGAGGCGGGCAGCTCCCTGACGATCAAGGGCCCCGGCGGGTTCGTCCACATCGGCCCGGGCGGCGTCGAGATCAAGGGCACCATGGTGAAGATCAACAGCGGCGGCGCCGCCGGCGAGGGGAGCGGTTCGAGCCCCACGCTCCCGAAGGACGCCGAGGAGGCGTTCCCGAAGGACGCCTGGGAACAGATCAAGGACTGATCGCTACCTCCGGAGGACCCATGCCCCTCGCCGCACGCATCGCAGACAATCACGCCTGTCCGATCCCGGGCCACGCCGTGAACCCGATCGTCTCGGGCAGCCCGGACGTCGTCGTCGGCTTCATGCCGGCCGCGCGCGTCGGGGACACCGAGGCGTGTGGGGACGCGATCGCGATGGGCTCGTCCAACGTCCTCATCAATTTCCGCCCCGCCGCGCGCCTCGGAGATCCCACGGTCCACGGCGGAAAGATCCTCGTCGGCTGCCCCACCGTGGACATCGGCGAGACGCCCCAGTCGTTCACGCTGAAGGCGGCAGCGGCCAATGGCTCGCCGTTCTGCGAGGAGTGCGAGAAGGCGAAGAAGGAGCTCGAGAAGCAGGCGCTCGGCGCGCCCGAGACCCCGCCGCCCGACTCGATCACCGCGCCCGAGGTCGTCACCCCGAAGAAGCAGCCCCCGAAGATCCAGCTCAAGGGCGTCACCGAGCTCGAGGTCGAGATCGCCGCCGCGCCGGGCGCGTCGAACGAGCAAATGGCGGCTCGCGCGAAGGTCGCGCGCGCGTTCTACGCGCAGCACGGTGTGAAATACGTCCGCCCCTCGGGCGAGAAGCCGATGCCGATCGCCGAGATTCGGAGCCACATCAAGGGCATCGATTTCACGAAGCCGCTGAGCTTCGGGCCGCCTCCCCCGCTGCCGACGGATCTCCACCAATGGCAGCGCGCCGGGTGGAGCCAGGGGCAGTACTACGCGCACGACTCCGCCGAGCCGACGCACCTCGGAATTCACCACTCCGCGAACGACAAGCACCGCGCGCCGGAGGTGGCGAAGGAGCGGAGCCACTACAAGATGGACCTCGCGGGGCCGTACCTCGTGAGCGTCGCCGCGCCTTATCGGGACAAGCACTCGCTGAAGAACGAGACGCGCATGACCCTCGGCGGGGCGCTCCAGTACTACGTCCCGAACCGCCCCCACGCGAAGCTCCACAAGAAGGGCGGATAGGAATGGCTGAGCCGGGCGAGTACGGGGATATCGCGTCGCGCGCCGCGTTTCGGGCGCGCCTCGCGGAGCTCCTCGAAGCGGTGACTGCGTGCGCCGCGCAGCACCCGGACCTCGCGGACCCGCTCGGCGCGATCCGAGAGGAGCTCGAGGGGATCCAGCGAGCCACGGCGAACGGGAGGGATCCGGGCGAGGACGATCGAGGGGATCTCCAGGCGGGGGTCATCGCGATCCGAGAGCTCGAGGGCGCCCCGGACGAAGACGTCACCGACGTCGCGGACGCGCTCCACCCCGTGCTCGCGTTCTACGAGGACTGGCCGACGGACGAGGAGGCCGCCGCGCTCTCGGCGTCCGGACCGTCCGGGGCGGGTGGATAGTCGTGACGAGGCGCGCCGTTCTCCGCGTCCTTTGGGGCAAGTCCGCCGAGACCAAGGTGGTCCTGCAGCCGGGGAGGGCGGTGCGCGTCGGCCGGGACGAGGGGCTCGAGTTGTCGATCCCGCACGATCGGGAGCTCTCGCTCACGCACTTCGCCGTGGACTTCGATGGTCGGAGGCTCCGCGTGCGAGACCTCGCGAGCCTCGGCGGGACGCAGGTGAACGGGGAGCCGTTCACGTCGGGCGAGGTGGACTCGGGGGCGTGGATCAAGGCGGGGGACACGGTGGTGCGCCTCTTCATCGAGGACTCGACGCCGCCCCTCGACGTGCGGAGCCCGGAGGAGCTCGCGAGGGCGCGCGCGGCGCTGGCGGAGCTCGTCGAGCTCGGAGAGCCGCTCTTCGGCGTCCTCGACGCCGCGCGAGACGCCCGGATCCTCACGCTGCTCGACGAGTGCGTGGACGACGTCTGGTCCCTCTACGACGGCGTGCAGGGACAAGCGCTCGCGGGCGTGGCGCCGCACCTCGTGCGGTTCAGCGACGACTCGGGGCTCCTCGAGCGCGTGGTGCTCGAGGGCTGGGGCCTCGCTTGGGGTGTGTTCTTCTCTGCGAGCCGCCCTGCCAAAGAGGTGCGCAGACATTTGCGACGCTTCCTGATGGTCGAGCCGGAGGTGCCGGTGCTCGGACAAGGGGAGCGGGAGCGCCTCTATTTTCGGTACTACGATCCCCGCGTCCTCCGCGATTTCCTCCCGATCGCGACGCCTCGGCAGCGCGGGGAGTTCTTCGGGGACATCTCGCTGTTCCTGCTCGAACAGGCGGACGGCACGCTCCAGCGCGTCGATCCGGTGATCGCGCCTGCGTCGGCCCGAGGTGCGGACGACGCGGAATCCGCGGAGAGAGGAGCGACGCTTGTTCCGCATCCGTAGACAGCAGCTCGACTGGTTCGCAGACAAAGCGCGACGCGACTACGTCGAACGGATCTCGACGTGGCTCGAGCAGGCGTACCCGGAGTGCGTCGGCGAAATGGAGCGCGGCGACCTCGTCGACTGGGTCGCCCGCACGGTCGCGAAATGCGAGCGCTACGGCGTCGTGATGGAGGAGGACGTCACCCAGGCGTTGCTCCTCTTCATGGTGCTCGGCGAGGACGCGGACGAAGCGCGACCCTGGGTGAAGCAGACACTCCTGGATCGCGATCTCCTCCCCGGGGGCCGCGTGCGCAAGCTCGTCGAGCTCGCGATGGGCGAGGGGATCGAGGGGATCGAACACGTGGTCATCTTGAAGGAGAGCGCCTGATGGGTCCCGGAACGCACCCGAGCACGCCGAAGCCTGCGCCGAAGCCCACGCCCGCCCCGGCAGCGACGAAGCCAGCGGCTCCACCCCCGCCCGTCCAGCCGAACAAGCCCGTGAACTCGGGCGCGAACGCGTGCCCGGTCCACGGCAAGAAGCGGTGCGAGGCCGCGAAGCTCGACCTCAAGGTGAAGTACGTCTACGTGAACGACGCGACGCAGTCGCCCGTGGAGACGCACCTCGTCACGAAGGCGCAGAAGCGCTTCGTCCCCATCCCCAAGGCGAGCGCGGACAAGCTCGGCCGGACGGTGGTCTCGCTGCTCCGTCGGTACGACCTCGTCATCGAGGCGCTCGCGGGCTTCCCGAACAAGGGGAACGAGGAGATCGCCGAGAAGCCGCAGCACGGGATCGCCCAGCCCCGCGCGACCGCGAAGGAGATGAAGGGCGCGGACAACATCGCGGAGGTCGAGGTGGAGGGCGAGGTCGTGGGCGACCCCGAATGTACGCTCCACCTCCACCCGCACATCCGAATGTTCCCCCACACGCCGACGGCGCAGAAGGAGTTCGAATACGCGCCGGAGCCCGAGGGCCACGGCGGCCCGCACACGGGGCTGCGCGAGACGAGCTGGAAGCCCGGCGTGAAGAAGGTCGAGGTGAAGGAGATCCTCGCGCCGGTCTTCAAGGCGGACATGCTGGGAGGCAACAGCGCCTTCGCGTCCCTCTTCCGGCTCGTGATGTGGGTCTGGCACATCAACCAGTCGCTGGATCTCGAGTTCGTCGTCGAGGCGTGCGGCGTGCGCTCCCCGTCTCAAGCGGGCGTCCTGAACCTCACCGGGTTGGTCCGCGTGTACCGGGACGTGAACATCGCGGTGGGGATCAAGTTCCCGCCCCTCAAGAAGACGACCCACGCCGTCCAGGGCAAGCTCGACGCCGAGGGCGCGGCGCTCCTCACGAAGAGCGAGAAGATCGACTGGAGCGGGCACAAGGTCACGAAGAACACGCAGAAGACCAAGACGGGCTTCAAGGGCCTGATGGTGTTCGGCGAAGACGAGGGGGAGTGCGAGCTCTACTTCAAGTTCAACGAGCTCGAGTTCAAGCTGAAGGAGACCGTCGACAAGGCGAAGGAGCAGGCCGAGGCCCTCGCGCACGCCAAGGAGAACGCGACCGAGAAGTACAAGCACTGGAAGAACGAGGCCGCGCGGAAGCGCGCGATCGACAAGGCGATGAAGGAGGCCTTCGGGGACTTCCTCACGTTCAAGGACAAGCTCGAGCTGTTCTTCCAGGGCCTGGTGAAGGCCGTCCGGAACATCGTGAAGACGCTGACGAGCGTCTTCGACATGATGAAGAAGTTCCCTCAGCTCGGCTTCCGGCTGACGTTCGAGGTCGGCTTCATGTCGGGTCAGTTCTTCATCGGCTGGGCCCACACGGGCGTGGACAGCTCCCAGCCGCTCACGACGCCGCTCTCGGATCGCTACGCGCCGCTCTTCCACAAGCTGCACGTCGAGTTCGACATGATGCTCGTGACGATCAAGGCGGAGGCGAGCTTCGGCCTGTTCATCGACGCGGGCCCGATCGGCAGCGCCGACGCGACCGTCGCCGGCACGATCTCGCTCGAGCTCAAATGGGCGACCGCGCTCGACGTGATCCTCGGCGCGGGCTGGAACAACGGGGCCGGCGGGGACGTGCTCACGCAGGGCCTGAACGCGACCGCGACGGTGAACCTGCGGGCGCGCGTCCAGGTCACCATCGCCTGGAAGACCTGGAAGAAGGAGCTCGGGATCGAGTCCGGCATCGTCTGCGAGGGCCGGGTCGACTGGAAGTACAAGGCGGACGAGATCTACCACTTCCTCGGCGTCCGGACGATGGAGACTGGCTGGTACTTCTACTCGTCCGACTTCAAGACGGGCGAGGTCCACGTGTCGACGCACAAGATCTTCGACGCGAAGAAGCTCTACTTCACCGAGGGGACAGACAAACTGTCGTGATCGACTTCTCCATCAACGCGGAGCTCGAGCTCACGGATTGTTCGGGCGAGCTCTGGATCAACGGGATCCCCATCGAGGGGCAGCAGACGCGGCGCCCGCTCTTCGAAGTGTCGGTCGGGGTCCACCACCTGCTGGTCCCGGGGACGAACACGCTCGAGCTCTGGGTGGACGTGGAGGGGATCCCGCGCGACTATCTGCGGCCGCGGGACGCCCCGGCGCGCGAGAAGGCGCACGCGGTGGGCCGATTGGTGCGCTACCCCGCCGGGGTGATGGCGAACCCAGACAATGGCCAGGTGCTCGCGGAGATCGAGTACCGGGGGAAGTTCGACGACTCGAAGCAGGCCCCGCGGGTCGTCCACGGCGCGGTCGATCTCGGCGCCGCGTTCGGCGCCTGGTCCTGGCAGTCCGCGCCGCTCATTTCTCCACAAAAGGCCGCGGGCACATTCGAGCTGGACGACGCGACGCGGAGGGAGGCCGAGTCGCTCCTCGAGGACGTGCACACCGCGCTCTTCTCCGGCGACGCGGACCGGATGCTCGAGCTCGTGAAGGTGCGATGGGAGGAGATGGATCGCGCCTGGCCCGGCAGGAACGACGCCGAGGATCGCGCGAGGCACGCCGCGTTCCTGAGCCGCGTCGCGGCCGATCCGCGGAAGCGCGTACCCCTCAATCGCGTCAAGCACGACTTCCGCATCGTCGGCAACGGTCGATTGCTCGAGTGCATCGACGTGGACTTCATGCCGTCGATCCGGATCGCCCAGGAGGTCGAGCCCGACCGATGGGCGCTCGCGCCCTACGCCGTGACGATGGCGCGCGTGGGCCCGAATGGCCGCCTCGCCGTCGTGCGGTAGAGTCGCTTCTACCTAATTCTGCTTCTTGTCCGACGCTTCGACCGATGGCGTGCGGCGCGCGACGGGCTTCGCGGGGATGCCGACGACGGTCGTCTCGGGCGGGACGTCGTGGACGACGACGGCGTTCGCGCCGACCTTGGCGCCGTCGCCGATCGTGATCGGGCCGATGACCTTGGCGCCGGCGCCGATGACGATGTTGCTGCCCAGGACGGGGGCCTCCTCCTTCTCGTTGTTGCCGATCGTCACCTGGTGCTGCACCTGGACGTTCTCACCGCCCTTCACCTTGCCGTTGATGACGACCCCGTTCGAGTGGAGCAGCACGAAGCCGGGGCCGAAGTCGGCGCCGCGCCCGATGACGCAGCCTCCCCACGCGTTCATCTTGTAGAAGAGCGCCTCGAGCGGCTTGAGGCCGCTCTCGCGCGCGCCCTGCTGGAGGCGGTAGAGCACCATCGCGCTCGAGCCGTCGGCGGCGAGCGCCTTCAGCACGTCCTTCGGGCCGTCGCCCTTGTAGTAGCGGCGAGCCTTCGCTTCGAGGTCCTTCTTGAGCATGCCGAGCGCGCGGATCATCGACGCCGAGTCTACCATCGGAAGAGGAGCGAGCGCGGGTGGCGCGCTCCGTCCTCCTGCGACGCGGGCGACACGAGGACGTGGAAAACGCGTCGTCGCTCTCGCTACCTTGCTCGTCTGGAGGCGCAACAATGGCGGAGATCGAGCTCCTGGACGGCGCGATGGGCACCGAGCTCGAGCGTATGGGTGCGTCGATCGAGGGACCGGCGTGGAGCACCCGAGCGATCGTCGAGCGCCCCGAGCTCGTCCGCGAGCTCTCCGTGGCGTACGCCCGCGCGGGGGCGACCGTGCTCACGGCGAATACGTTCCGACTGACGCGGCCGGCCCTGGAGGCGTGGCGCGCGATCGATCGCTCCGCCCCGGATCCCGACGCACACGCCGAGCTCGCCGCGCGCGCGATCGAGCTCGCGCGCGCGGCGCGCGCGGTGAGCCCGAGGGTGCGCGTCGCGGCGAGCGTGGGCCCCACCGCCGATTGTTGGGAGCCGTGGCGGACGCCTCCGACGGCGCGCGCTCTCCAACGCGAGAAGATTGAGGCCTTCGCGCGCGCCGAGCCCGATGTTCTCCTCTGTGAGACGTTCGCCGATCCCGGCGAAGCGATCGTCGTCGTGGAGGAGGCGCTCGCGACCCGCTTGCCAGTGTGGCTCTCCCTCACCGCCGGGCCCGACGCGACGCTGCTCACGCCGGAGGTGATGTCCGAGGTCGCGCTGCGCGCCGCGCGCCTCGGGGTCGCCCGGGTCCTCGTGAACTGCATCGAGGCGGACCAGACAATCCGCTTCGTCCGCGCGATCGCTTCCTCCGGTGTACCCGTGGGCGCGTACGGAAACGCGGGCCTCGGCCCGGGGACGATCGACCCTGCCCGCTTCGCCGCGATCGCCTCCCAATGGATCGACGCGGGCGCGACGGCGATTGGCGGCTGCTGCGGCACCGGTCCCCGCCACGTCGCGGAGATGCATCGCGTCGTGACGTCGAGAGAGAATTCCGCGCCCTTAGGGGAGTCGTCGAATTCCGCGGAGGACCGCGGCTGAATCGAGCGCCTTCGGCGCGCTCGCGAATTCCGCGGAGGACCGCGGCTGAATCGAGCGCCTTTGGCGCCCGCTTTTCGCGGGTGTCTTTTTTCTTTCGGTAGGAGGAAACTCGCGCCCGCCTCGAGCGTGAACGCTCACGAGGCCGCACACACCGGAGCGTTTGGCTTGGCTTCTCACGATCGCTTCACGCCCCCAGAAGACGCGGCGGCCCTCGAGTCGCTCATGGGGCTTCGTGTGCACCGAGAGGCGGAGGGCGCGCTGTCGGCCGAGATCGCCGTGATCTACCGTCGACATCGGGATCTCGTGCTCCGCCTCGCGCTCCGCTACGGAGGTGGGCAGCGGGCCTGGGCGGAGGACGTCACGCACGACGTGTTCCTCGGCCTGTGGAGCTCCCTCTCGTCGCTGGATCGGCGGGACGAGCTCGAGGGGTTCCTCTACCGCGCGACGACGCACCGCTGCCTCACCAAGCTCCGCCGCGAGCGCCTCCTCTCCATCCTCACGGCCCGGTGGCTCTTCGGGGAGGACGCGCGGCACGCGGAGCCCGCGCTGATCGCCCGCGAGGATCTGCGCCGCGCGCTCGAGAGCCTCTCCGTGCTCCCGCCGAAGGAGCGGGTCGCGTTCTCGATGTACTACCTCGACGGCAAGGAGCAGGACGAGATCGGCGAGGTGCTGGGGCACTCGAAGGGGCAAGTCTCGAAGCTCATCGCGCGCGCGGTCGCGAAGCTCCGCGCGCGCGGGATCGAGGTGCCCGATGGCTGACGGGTGGGCGGCGCTGCGCGAGGCGGACCGGCTGCTCGGGCGAGCGACCACGAGCGCCGCGCTCGACGCGCGCGTCAGCGCGTCGCTGGCCGAACGACGGCCAGCGCGCGTCGTTCGGCGAGGGTGGGTGCTGGCGGCCTCGCTCGCGGCGCTCGTCGTCGGGCTGCGCGCGCTCGAGCGCCGCGCGACGACCGGGATCGGCCCCGACGCGGACTCCGCTCGAGAAGCCGCGTCGGCGCCTGATTTCTCGGGCGCGCCTCGTCCGATCGACTCCGAGCGGAGCGCGGACGACAGCGCGCCGTCCGCCCGCCCAGTCGCGCCTCGCGCGAGCGATCGGAGCCCGAGGCGCGTGCCCCCGCCCGAGGAGCGTCGAGACCACACCCCGCACTCACGGCGTGCGCTCCCTCGGTCCCCGCGGCCGGACGAACGGGTGATGGAGGGGCCTCGGTTCACGTACGTGCCGAGCGCGTCGAGCGATCGCGTGATCCACTTCGAGCGCACCTCGCCGCGCGACGACACGAGCTCGCTCGTGGCGCTCGGCGGGGCTCCAGCGCTCCGCCCGTACGGGATCAAGGCGGGGCCCCAGGGTGGCGCGCCGACCCCGTCCCGCAGGGACGACCCCGAGCTCGAGGACAGCCCGGCCACGCCTCCCCCCTCGGAGGATGATCCGAGTCCGCTGCCCGAGCCCACGTGCGAGTCGGAGCTCGTCGAGCCCGGCGCATGCGTCGCGCTCGAGGAGCTGAAAATGCAGGCCTCCGAAGCGCTCTGCGCGGATGGCCTCGCGCTGATCTCGTTCGACATCGACCTCGGGACGTGCAGGGATGGCCTCGCCGCAGCGGCGAAGTACACGTGCTGCCCCGCCGAGGCTGCGCCGCCGCCGGACGAGAAGCCGCCGGTGGAGCCGGACCAGCCCGACACGTGCAAGCCGCTCCAAGTCCTCGCGGAGGTCTGCGTCGCGACCGCCGCGCTGGACGCCGAGGCGGGGCAGCAGTGCGGAGCTGGCGCGGTGATCGTGGACCACAAGTACCTGGGTGACTGTCCGGACGGCTTTGCCCTCGAGGCGTGGTTCACCTGCTGCGCCGTGCCCATGAAGTCCGAACAGGACGGTTGAGCTGCGGCGCCACCGCGAACGGCGATCGCGGCGAAGATTGGAAACTCGCCGGTGCCCCGATCGTGAAACAGACATAGGAGGACGCGCCATGCGAACCCGCTATCGTCTCATGATTGGATTGTCTGTCTTGCTCTCCGCGTGCACCACGGAGACCACCTCGGCGCCCAGCAAGCTGAGCGACACCGAGTCGAAGCCGCTCCCCGAGAGCAAAGATCCAGGACCCTCGTGTGATCCCGAACCGGCTTGTGTCGGTGACGTCCTCGGCGACGGCACCTGCACGGACATCGTGAACTTGAAGCTCCAGGCGACGAGCGATCTCTGCGACGAGGGCCTCTCTCTGAGCGCCTTCGACGTCGACCTCGGCGGCTGCCCCGAAGGGCAGGCGCTCGCCGCGAAGTACGCGTGCTGCCCCACGCCGCCCCCGGGGGATCAGCCCGACAAGCCTCCGCCGCCCGAGGACCCGAACGCGTCGACCTGCGCGTTCGACGAGATCGACGTAGGAGCGTGCGTCGACATCTCGGTGGTCGAGTCGAGCGCCGCCGAGGTGTGCGCGAGCCAGGGGGCGGAGCTCGTCGATCGGAAGTTCGGCGGCGATTGTCCCGACGGGGAGGCGACCAAGGCGTGGTTCTCGTGCTGCGTCCCTGCTCCCTGACGCACCGCCGCGCACTCGGGGCCCCTGCTGGGCGAGCTCTCGTGTAGCTTTTCTCGCGGAGGCGAGGAGATGGCGAGATTGCTCGTATGCGGTGCGTGCGCGCGGCACGTCCACGACACGGAGGACCAGTGCCCGTTTTGCGATGCCCCGATCTCGCGCGCGCCGTTCGACGTGGTGACCCCCGGGCTGTCCCGCGCGGCGCAGTACGCGCTGCGCGCCGCGCTCCTCACCGGCGCCGCGGTCTCCGCGTCATGCAAGGACGACACGGGCACCAAGTCGCCAGTCGACGCGAACACGGTTCCCGGTCCAACCCACAGCCAGGCGAGTTCGGCGGGGACCTCCACCGGCTTCGCGACCGCGCCGTCGGCGACGAGCACCGCGGTGGCGACGGCGACCACGACGGCGGTCACGACCGCGACCGCCACTGCGACCGCGACCACCACAGCGACCGCCACCACGACGGCGGTCGCGACCGCGACCGCGACCGTCCGCGCTCCTCCGGGCGGGGTCGCGTGCGGCGCGGGGTCGTGTCCGGCCGGGCAGTTCTGTTACCACCCGTGCAGCCCCTGCGGTGGCCACGCGGCGCGCATGGGGAATTGCCCACCCCAACCCGCGCCCACCTGCGTGGCGAGCGTCGAGCTGGGGGCGTCGGTTCAAGGCACGGACGTCTACCAGAACTGCCCGGCGATGCCGTATGGCTGCGTCTTCCCGAACGACTGCGGGCGCGTGAGCGTCTGACATGATGACGAAAGACGAGCGCCGCCGGGTCCTCGACGCGCCGCGCCCCGTTCGCCGCCTCGAGATCGTCGGCGCGTCGCGCGAGCACGCGGCGCTCGACGATCGAGTCCGCCCGATCGATCGCCGCGAGCGCCCCATCTACGCGGTTTGGGAGATCACGCTCGCGTGCGATCTCGCTTGTCGGCACTGCGGCTCGCGCGCGGGACGCGCTCGACCGGACGAGCTCTCGACGGAGGAGGCGATCGACCTCGTGGGGCAGATGGCGGCGCTCGGTGTCCGCGAGATCGCGCTCATCGGCGGAGAGGTCTACCTCTACGAGGGGTGGGCGGACGTGGTCCGCGCGATCCGCCGCGCGGGGATCACCAGCACGATCGTCACGGGGGGCCGCGGGATGACGCTCGAGCGCGCGCGGATCGCCGCGGAGGCGGGGGTCGAGAGCGTCGCAGTGTCGATCGATGGCAGTGAGGAGAGCCACGACCGGCTGCGGGGCGTGCGCGGCTCCTACGCGGCCGCCGTCGCCGCGCTCGATCATCTGCGGACTGCGGGCCTGCAGGTCGCGATCAACACGCAAATCAATCGCCTCACGGCGGGGGAGCTCGAGGGGGTCTACGAGCTCCTCGAGCGCGTCGGCGGGCACGGCTGGCAGGTGCAGCTCACGGTGCCCGTGGGCCGCGCGGCCGACGAGCCGGACGTGATCCTCCAGCCCTATGATCTGCTCGAAGTGTTCCCACGCCTCGCTGCGCTGAAGCGGCGCGCGGACGCGGCGGGGATCAAGATGATGTGCGGGAACGACGTGGGCTATTTCGGTCCCTACGAGTCGCTCCTCCGGAGCCATTGCGTCGATCGCTGGGCGGGATCGTGTCCCGCGGGCCGTTCGGGGCTCGGCGTCGAGGCGAACGGTGACATCAAGGGGTGCCCCTCGCTCGGCGAAGACTGGATCGGCGGCAACATCCGCGCGCACTCGCTCAAAGACATATGGGAGCGCTCCCGGGCCCTCCGCGCGATGCGCGATCGCACGCCCGCCGATCTGTCTGGCTACTGCGCCAAGTGCTACTACGGCGCGGAGTGCGCGGCCGGCTGCACGTGGATGACGACGGCGCTCTTCGGGCGCCCCGGCAACAACCCCTATTGTCACCACCGCGCCCTCGAGATGCAGAAGAAGGGCGTCATCGAGCGGGTCGAGCGCGTCGACGAGGCCCCGGGTAGGCCGTTCGACACGGCGAAGTGGCGCCTCGTCGAGGAACCCATGGGGCTGCCCGCCGACGGGGAGGCGCGTGGATAGACAGTCGGTCGTTCACGTCTATGTCCCGCATCGAGCGGCGGCGCGCGACGCCGTGGAGGCGCTCGTCGAGCGCGCCGGCCACCGCGTGGTCCGCGTGGACGCCGCGGGCGTCGAGGAGGCGCTCCCCACGATCGACATCCTCTTCGCCGGCGAACCCCCGCGCGTCGACTGGTCTCGCGCATCGCGCTTGCGCCTGCTCCAGCTGATGGGCTCGGGGACGGAGTCGCTCTGGCCCGCGACGGGCCTGCCGGACAGGGTCGCGATCGCGAACGCGCGCGGCATCCATCTGCCCGAAATGCGCGACCACGCGCTCGCGCTGATGCTCGCGATCGAGCGCGAGTTGCCGCGCTTCTTCCAGCAGCAAAGGGAGCGCGTGTGGCGACCGGTTCCGCCTTCGACGCTCGCGGGGAAGACCGTCGCCCTGCTCGGCCTCGGCGAGGTCGGCCGGAGCCTCGTGGCGCCCTGCGCGGCGCTCGGCATGCGCGTCGTGGGCGCGCGGGCGACCGGGGCGCCCGTCGAGCAGGTCGACAGGATCTATGCGGTGGACGAGATCCCCTCGATGCTCGAGGTCGCCGATCACCTCGTCGTCGCGGTCCCGCTCACGCCGCGCTCGCGTGGCCTGCTCGACGCGCGAGCGCTCGCTCGCATGAAGCCGAGCGCGTGCGTCGTCCAGCTCTCTCGCGGGGCGGTCGTGGACGCGTCCGCGCTCGAGGCCGCGCTCCGCGGCGGGCGCCTGCGAGCGGCCGCGCTCGACGTGTTCGACGACGAGCCGCTCCCGCCGACGAGCCCGCTCTGGAGCACGCCGAACCTCTGGATCACGCCCCACGTCGGCGGGCTGGTCCCCGACTACGTCGAGCGAGTGGTGCGCCTGTTCCTCGAGAACCTCGACCTCGTCGAGCGCGGGCTCGCGCCGCGGACGGAGGTGTCGCGTGCCCGCGGGTACTGATTCGATCGGCGGGCTGCGGCGGCGGGCGCACCTCGGCTTGGATCTCGGCACGACGCCCCAGGGGGGCGTGGTGGTGAACGGCGTCACCGAAGGAGGGCCTGGGGAGGAGGCGGGCGTGCGCCCACTCGATCGGATCACGAGGGTCGGGGAGCGGGCCGTCGATCACCCGGAGGACGTCTCCGCGATCCTTCGTGAGGTGGTCGCCGGGACCGCGCTGCGCCTCGCGCTCGCTCGCCCCGAGGTCGGCGAAGTGTCTGTCTCGTTGACCGTGCGCGCTCGCCCCTCCGAGGCGATCGCGGGCGGGCGCGTCGTCCTCGGCGCGGCGGATGCGGCGGGCACCCACCTTCGAACGATCCTGACGCTCCCGGAGGGCGACGGGCCGTGGCCCGCGGTGCTCCATCTGCAAGGCATCGACACGGCCTCCTCCGAGCACCTGGACCCGTCGGCGCCGCTCCTCCGGCTCGTCACGGACTGGACGCGCGCGGGCTTCGCGACGATGCGCGTCGAACGGAGTGGCGTGGGCGACAGCGAAGGGCCGCCGCCCGCGGAGACGGATCTCGACACCGAGCTCGAAGGGCTGCTCGCCGCGCTCGCCGCGCTCTCGGAGCATCCCGCGATCGATCGGCGGCGCGTCTTTCTGTTCGGGCACAGCATCGGCGGGATGATCGCGCCCGAGGTCGCGCGTCGGGCGAGCGTGTGCGGCGTCGTGGTGTTCGGTTCGTCCGCGAAGCGCTGGCGCGCGTGCGCCGTGGGGACGACCGAGCGACAGCTCGCGCTCCGCGGGCTCGCTGGAGACGAATGGTCGCGGCGCGTCGCCGCCTGGGCGGAGATGCACGCCGCCGTTTGTCGGGACGGCCTCACGCCGGCGGAGGCGATCGCGCGCCGCCCCCATCTGTCCATCCTCTCTTCGCGCCAGTGCCGTGGGGCGACGCTGTTCGGGCATCACGCCTCCTACTTTCGACAGCTCGACGCCCTCACGCTCACTGCCCCGTTTCGCGCTTCGCTCGCCCCGCTCCTCGTTCTTCAGGGCGAGTTCGATTGGGTGTGCGACGCGAGCGACGCGGAGAGCATCGTCGCCCAGGCGAGCGAGCGTCCGAGCCCCGCGAGCGTGGAGCTCGAGACCCTCGCGCGCGTCGGTCACGACATGCGGAGCCACGCGAGCTACGCGGCTTCCTTCGAGTCGCCGCGCGATGGGACGTGGTGCGGCAGCGTACCGAACGCGTCCGTCCCGTGGATGCGGGCTCGCTAAATCAGCGAGCGTGATCCTCGGTCGGCAGCAAAGGCGCAGAACAACAGGAAGACGGGAAGACGGGAAGACCGGAGGGGAAGCAGAATGATTTTTGTTCTGCTTCTCCGGTCTTCCCGTCTTCCCGTCTTCCTGCGACTCTCCTCTGAAACTGATTCAGAATCGCGCTCAATGATTTAGCGCCGTGCGCGACACGCAGCGCCGCAGCGATGTAAGGTGGTCGCGCGCGCGCGCGTTGTGATCGATGGTGCCTCTCCCCTCTCCTCCGTCCACTCCCCCCGTTCGGCTCCTCCCCCTCGCGCTCGGCGTCGCGCTGCTCGCGCTCGCCGCGGCCTGCTCTGCGTCCTCGTGCGCCACTCGGCGCGGTGCCGTCGAGAGCCCTCCGAGCGGCACGAAGCTGCTCCCCCAACCGTCGACCCAGGCCTCGACGCCGGCTCCCGATTGTCCGGTGACCGAGCCGGGAAACCACGCGGATTGTCGCCTCCCGATCGGCGCGAGCTGCCTCTACTCGGTCCCGGCGTCGCGCTCGGCGCACTGTCATTGCATGAGTGGTGCATGGGAGTGCGGCACGCCGCTCGGCATCGACGTCGACGCGCCCGCCGGCACCTGCCCGGCGGTGCAACCCAAGGCGGGGGCGACGTGCTCACTCGTGGAGAGGGATCCTCAGCAGAACCGGCCGGGCTGCTTCTACGACGTGCCCATGGCCATCACCCACGACTGCAATTGCGCCCACTACGGCGACGCCGACCGGGGTGAGTGGGACTGTGGACAGCTCACCGGCGACGCGCCCGTCGACGCGCGCGGCTGTCCCGCGCGGCAGCCGCCCGGAGAGTCGCTTTGCAAGGTCCCGCCGACGGTGGATTGTCAGTACGGGTACAATCTCTCCACGAATTGCCGCTGCGGCGAGCAGGGGGGCGTGTCCACGTGGACGTGCGTGACGACGCCCCAGCCGCCCTCCCCGGGCCGCTGAGTCGGCCCTTGGGTTCACCCGAGCCGACCGGCCGACGACGCGGTTTGTCGAGTCCGCGCCGTCACGGCGCGAGGCGCGCGACGGCAACGCCGGACGCGAGGGGGCCGTTGCCGTAGTCGATGGGGCCGGAGAGGTTCAGGGACAGGACAATCGGTGAGATCCCGTCGAACAGCTCCGCCCGATCGTCGTTGGTGCCGCTCGTCGGGAACGTCTTGAGCCAGATCTGGCTGCCCATCGCGTCCCGCCGGGTGACCACGTGGCTGTTGCTGGACGCCCAGGAGAGGAAAATGTCGCCGCCCTCGGCGATCGCGACGCGAGGGTTCTTCGGGCTCGCCGTGGAGATGCTCGTCGGCGTCGAGGCCGCGCACATGGGTGAGATGGACACGAGCTCCACGGCGGCGCCCTTCGTCGACGCGACGAGGATGTCGCCGCTCGCGGTCTCGGCGATCGACGGGGATGTCCCCAAAGTGATCGCGGACGTGCAGCTCGTCGTGTGGTCGGCCTGGAAGATCGTGAGCGACGGGGTCTGTGCGATCGCGAAGCGCCCGTCCGAGAGGGCGGCGACGGCGGGGTATTGGGTGGACGCGCCGAGCGACGACTGGTGGAGGAGCGCGCCGGTCGCGCCGTCGAACGTGGCGAAGTATCCGCCGGCGGGGATCATCCCTCCGCCGAAGTCCACGCCGTCGAGGCTGACGCCGACGAGCGCCACGGTGCCGCTCGCGGCCTGATCGACCGCGGTGTTGAAGTCGCTGAACGCCGACGCGGCGACCGCCTTGGTCCAGGCGAGCGCGCCCATCGCGTCCAATCGCGCGAGGACGATCCCGCTCAATGGGCCACCTCCGAAGTCGATCGCGCTCGCGCCGCTCACCGCATAGACGAGGCCTCCATCGGCGCCCGCGGCGAGGCGAATGCTGTTCGCGCTGAAGCTCGGTTCGAGGACCTTCGTCTCCACGATGACGCCTCCCGCGTCGAACCGGATCCATCCCGTGCCATTGAGCAGCATGGGGTTCGAGGATTGGATGGCTCCGCCGACGATCACGCCGCCTCGCCAGGGCGCGATGTCCATCGCCGCCCCTGCGCTCGAGATCAGGCCGGAGCCGAGCGCGCGGCTCCAGAGCGCGTCGCCGCAGCCGGCGCCGTCGCAGCTCTCGTCCGCGACCGTCGCGCAGTCCTCGACCGTCGGCACGATCTCACCGGCGCAGGGACCGAAGCCATCCCCCGCGGCGTTGCACGTCGCCATCCCGCCCTTGCAGACCCCGACGCCGTTGGTGCCGTCCGGCCCCGAATAGCAGGGCTGCTGCTCCCCAGGCGTGCACAGCGTGCCGCTGCCCGTCGACGAGCTCGTACCGCTCGCCGACGAGCTCGTGGCCGTCGCCGAGGCGGATCCCGTCGAGGTCCCGGACGTGGACGACAGCGTCCCGGTCGACGAGGACGTCGAGCCGCTCGCGGCGCCGCCGGCGCTCGTGCTGGTCGAGGAGTCGTCGCAGGCGGCGCAAGCGAGTCCCACGAGCGACACCGAACCCAAGAAGATCCAAGAGCTATTCATGGCCGAACAGGGTCTCGAAAGTTCGCGCTCGTCGCCACGGAGGAAGCGCGGAAACCGTGCTCCGCCCGGCCCGCGCGACGAGCGGGCGAACGCCCACGACCACGACCTCTCCGCTCAGCGCCCTCGCCGCTGGTACTCCTCGAGCAACGTCTGGAACCGGCGCCATCGCTCGACGTCGCCGCCGAGCCACGTCTGCCATCGGGCGTGGACGTCACGCCATGCGCCTTCGCTGATCCCGTAGTCTGCTCGCGCCCGCGCCGCCGCGGCGGCGCTTCGGGCCTCGAGCGCGCAGACCCAGGTGTACTGCTCGAAGCCGATCGAGGGCTGCGCGGCCTCGGCGGGGGGCCGCGTCGGAGAGGGCGCTCGGAAGGGGGTGCTCGGGTGACCGGCCATCGCCTCGGCCTTCGCCTTCTCGAGATCCTGCGTCCCGGTGTCGAACCGCGGCTTCGGACGAGCGGGGCGCCCGGGAGCCGCGCCGCTCGGCGCGACGAACGGGAGGGATGAGACATTCGTGATCGTCGGGAGCGCGGCCTCCGCGGTCGGGAGCTCCGTCACCTTCGGAGGCTCCTTCGGCCGGTCGAGCCGGACGAGCGGCCCCTCGTGGGCCGGAGGGGGGGCGGCGGGCGCGCGCGCAGGCTCGGCCCGCAGGACG
The DNA here is from genome assembly GCA_046351395.1 of Polyangiaceae bacterium. Taxonomy (GTDB): domain Bacteria; phylum Myxococcota_A; class Polyangia; order Polyangiales; family Polyangiaceae; genus CAYYKK01. The sequence continues at coordinate 239,155 of JAXLYP010000010.1, read as the reverse complement.
GTCTCTGCGTCGACGAGGGCGGGGAGGGCGAGCGTGGCCGCCTTCGCCGAGGCGATCTCGCTCGAGCTTCGTGGACGGAGCGAGGTGTCGTTGCCGTCGAACGCGACGCCGAGCCGCGCGGCGGCGCGCGCCGCCACATCGCACACGCGGATGGGCACCTCGCGCCCGTGGTTGCCCGCGCTGACGACGAAGCGCGCGTCGTCGAACCAGGTCGACGCGGCGCGCATCATGCGCGGCTCTCCGAACGCGACGAGGTGATCTTCGAGCTCGAGCACGTGGCCGGGTTGGGCGCGCGCGAGGCCCGCGGCGAAGGCGCGCCTCTCCTCGACGGATCCGAGGCGCGCGGCCGCGCGGTGGGCGCTCGCGAGCGCGTCCGGATCGCGCTCCTGGTCGTAGAGGCCGCGGAGCCTCGGGAGCACGGCACGGTCGCCCGTGCGTGCGACCACGCCGTAGAGCGTCGCGCGGACCTTCGCGTTGCGACGGACCGCGATCGAATGGGTGAGAAACGCGGCGTCCGGGAGCGCGTCCACGGGAAGCGCCGCGAGCGCGCGCGCCGCGCTCGAAGCGACGAGCGGATCGGCGTCTCCCGAGAGCGCGAGCAGCGCGCGCCCCGCAGGCGCCCCGCCAATCGCGGGCAAGAGGCTGGTCGCGAGGAGCCGCGCGCGCTTTCCGAGGATCGGGAGAGCGGCCTCGATCGCGCTCGGAACGTCTGCGCCGAGCGACGCCTTGCCGAGCGCCTCGAGGTCGTCTCGCCGGAGCGCGTCGACCGCCTCGTCGCCTCTCATTTCGCGCCGCTCCCGAAGTAGCGCGCGTTCTCGAACGTGTCGCGGACGAGCCGGATCTCCTGGCCGGCGGCGATGTTGTTGGGACGCGTGTGCGCGCCGCTCTCCACGGTCTTCCCGGTCGGATCTGCCGCGAGCGCATCCGCCTTCATCGCGGGCAGGTTGACGTCCCCGTGCATCTTCATGGAGATGAGCGCGCCGGTCATCCACGCCCCGGGAGGAGACCACCCGATGTCGTAGTCGACGTCGGGCGGGACCACCGTGAACTGCGCGTTCGACATGAGGGAGCGGTGCGCCCATGGGTCGTTCAGCACGGGCCAGGGATCCCCGCCCTTCTGGCCACCCATGTAGTGCGTGAGGCCGCAGATGTGGCCGATCTCGTGGCCGAGCGCGCGCGCGAACACGACCAGCGAGTGCCAGGGCTCGGGGGCGGGCGTGCTCGCGTCGACCGCGACGACCGCCCCGATCTGATCCGGTCCGAGCTCCACGTCGAAGACGTGATCCTTGTCGATCGAATAGGGGACTTTCGCGGCCGGCTGGGTGGAGCTGAACGGGCCCTTGCCGATCGCGAGGGTCGACGGCTGGACGACACCTTCGTCGAGCACCCAACGGACGCACCAGACGTTGAGCTTGTGCTCACGCTGGAGCTTGTGTTCCTCCTTCGATGGGTTCGCGTTCATCAGGAGGTTGAGCCACGGATCGTCGCGCCCGACCCATGCGGGCGGCTGCCCCTCCTGCCAGTTCCATCGACCGACCGGCATCCCGCCGGGTGGGAAGAGATCGTTGAAGTGAGGGAGATAGGTGTTCCAGCCGTGGGGATCGTCCGCGCGTTCGGCCTTGTCGAGCGCGCCCTTCGGGGCGTCCTTCTGGTCGGCGAAACGGAAACACTTCACCCGTGAAGGCCGCGCGTAGAAGCGGATCCCGGCGGGCGCGTAGATCGTGTTGAGGAGAGTCAGGGCCACGGAGAACGTGGTGTACGTGAGGGCCGGTGGCGCGGCCGGGGCCGCGGCGACCTTCTTCGGCTTCTTCGGCTTCTTCGCGGCCTTCGGCGGGTTCTCGGCGGCCTTCATTCGGGCGACGACGTCGGGGATGGTGTCGGCGAAGAGCCGGTGAAGGATGTCGAGTCCCTTCGCGTTCTTCATCGATTGGCCGCCGAGCGAGACGACGTACGGCTGGATCTCGATGTCGAGGGGAGGGAGTGCGGCGACCCCCAGCTCGGCGACGATGGGGCCCGAGCTCGAGCCGACGCGGACGAGCACCTTGAACGCGGATCGGGGCAAGGTCGCGGCGAACCTACGCCGCGCGATCGCGTTCGTGATCGCGTCGACGCGGGCCTGCAGGGGGAGGTCGCTCGCCTCGATCGCCGCCGCGTCGATTGGGACACCCTGATCGTCCACGCATTCGAAGAGGTCGTCGATCTCGCGCCGCGCGAGCCCGATCGCCCCCTCGATTCGGTCCCGCGTCGGATCGCCGACCGGCAAGCCGCCGACATAGCGCTCGAGCGCCTGGAGGAATGTCTGTTCGGCCGGCGTGCGCACGATCGCGGCCTTGGTGCACTCGGCGGTCGCCGTCGCCTCCAGCGCGGCCTCGAACCTTCGCTTCGTCGCCGCGAGCCAGCCCACGACGAGGCGCTCGTTCTCGGCCTCCTCGAGCGCGAGCGCCGCGTCTTCTGGCTCGGCGAGGGAGCCAGCGACAAAGCTGTCGAGGTAGACGTGATCGGCATGGAACCCGGCCTGTTGGGTCGTGAGTGTCTCGCCGTGGCGCGGCGACGCGAGCGCAACGACGGACGGCTTGCCGTCCACGGGCTCGAGGCTGACGTAGAGCGGCAACGCGTCGGGCAATCCGTCCCGAACGAGCCTCACGTGGATGCGCGGCCCCCCGATGGTCATGCCCACCGTCGGCCCGCGCGCGACGCGGTTCCAGGTCGTGTCGTCCGACGTCCTGAAGCCGCGATCGTCGATGTCGGGCGCGTGGAGCTTCGGCGCGCCGCTCTCCGCGCGGATGAAGCGCGCGACGATCGCGCGCGAGACGCCGCCGTGCGCCGGGGTGCGGAGGGGGACGTTCATCCGCGTCGGCATCAGTTTCCTCCCTTCGAGTCATGGACGGCGGTCAGGGCGTCCGCGTCGAACACCCCGCGGTGCTCGAGGTCGTGGTCCGCCTCGAACGAGAGCACGGCCTGCTGCTCGGCCGCGTTCAGTGGCTGTTGCACCACGGGCGGGTTCGCCGCGGGTGTGAGCGGATCGGCGAACATCCAGAGGTCCGGCGCTGTGGCGAGGAACCCGGTCGCGTACCCGAGCGAGACGAGCTGCATCCCGGGGACCTCTTCGTGGTAGGCCGACCATTGGAGCAGGTACTGGACCCGGAGCGGCTGGCCCGTACTTCCCGTGCCCCAGTGAATCTCGAGTTGGATCTGGCTCCCGCCGACGAACATCGAGAGCGGGAGCTTGAACTCGATGGGCGCGTCCTTCGGGATCGTCCCGTGGGCTGCGAGCGTGGACCCCGTGACCGTCGCGGTGGACCAGGGCAGCGCGTAGGGGGCTCGGATCACGAGCGCCTCCTCCGCGCCGGGCGCGAGCTGAAGGCGGAACGTCACCTCGTCGGCGCGCGCCACCACCTGCTTTGTTCCCTTCTTCTTGCCGACCCTCACCTTCGCCGTCGTGAGGACTCGCTTGTCGTTCTTCATCGGGTCGACAGCTCCTCGATGCGGGCGCGCGTCGGCGCGTCGATCCTCCCCGTCACTTCGAGCCGCTGCCGCCTCTGGAACCGGAGGACCGCGTCGAGCGTGGGCCGATCGAGCGCGCCGTCGATGGGCCCGGAGTAGTAGCCGAGGTGCGCGAGGCGAGCCTTCACGCCGGCCGTCGTCTCGAGCGCGGGCAGGGCACCGAAGTCGAGCGGGATCACCAGATCATGGTCCTCGTCGACGTCGAGCGTGATGCTTCCGCTCGTCACGCCCTTCGGGATCGTCTCGACGACCGAGCCGTCGGCGGCCGTCCGGGCCTCTTTGCCAGGCTTGCCGTCGAGGGTGAGCACGTACGGTCTCGACGCGTACGGGCGGCCGTCCGCGTCCGCGAGCACGAGCCGAAGCTCGGTCTCCTCCTCGGTCGGCGCGGGAGCCGTGTCGTCGCTGACTGTGGGGCCTTCGCCGCTCCCGTCCACGAGTCGAATTTGCCCGCTCTTCAACACCGCGGCGGTCCCGAGCTCGAGGGACGCGGCGCGCGCGACGAGTCGAATCTCGTCGGCCCCCGCGCGGATCGCGTCGTCGAGGACGATCGCCGTCTTCTTGCGCGCGAGCGCGAGCTCCTCCCCCGCCGAGGCCTTCACCGATTTCGCGAGCAGCGCGATCGACTCTTCGGTGAGCGTGATCGAGGCCGCGCCCACCGAGATGCGGATGGAGCCCTCGTCGAGCGCGATCGCCGATTTGCCGACGCGCACCGAGAACGATCGCGCCGCGAGGAGATCCATGCGCCCGCCGCTCTCGACGCGCACCTCGCGCTTCGCGCGGAGGGTCGCGTCGCCGCTCTCGATCGCCTCGGCGGAGTCCCCCTCCGTGCCGACCGTCACCGCCGCGTGCCCGCCCACGTGCGCGCGGTGATCGAGCGCGATCTCGGCGAGCGCGTTGCCCTCGATCGAGCGATCCACGTCTCCGCCGATGGTCTCGACGAGGCCGCCCGCGACGGCGCGCACTGCGCCGCCGCCGATGGACTCGGCGAGCGCGCCCTCGATCGCTCGGGTCTCGGTTCCGCCGACGAAGGTGCGGTGGTCGCCGACCACGTGGAGCTCATGGTCCTCGCCGACGCGGTGCCGAGCGCTCTTGCCGACCGTGTGGACGAGATCCCCTCCGATCGCGATCGATCGATCCCGGCGCACCTCGTGCCGTTCGTCCCGCCCCGTCGTCGCGACGCGATCGTTCTCTGCGCTCGTCACGAGGTCCCGCTCGGCGCGGATCGACACGCGTTCGAATCCCGCCGCGTCCTCGAACGCGAGCTCGTTGAACCCCGTCGATCCGGGCGTGCTCCGCGTGCGGATCCCGGTCCGTGTGCGCTCCGCCGGGAGCACGAACGGAGGTGGGTGCGTCTCGTTCGCGAGCGCGCCGAGGACGACCGGGCGATCGGGGTCGCCCCCGAGGAACGTGACGAGCACCTCCATTCCGATCCGCGGGACGCACTGCACGCCCCAGCCCTCTCCGGCCCACGCGGTGAGCACGCGCAGGAAGCACGAGCTGCGTTCGTCGCCCTTGCCCCTTCGATCCCAGTGGAACTGGACCTTCACGCGCCCGAGCGTGTCCGTGTAGATCTCCTCGCCTTCAGGCCCGACGACGACGGCGGACTCGACGACCTGCGAGGGCGGTCGACGCCGAGGCGGCGGCCGATAGAGCACGCCCGGGCGGACCGCCTCGAAGCGACACGTGAACGTCTCCTCGCGGTCTCCGCGCGCGCCCGCGAGGCGCGGCACGACGCCTGCGTGCCGACATCGAACGACGACGTGCTCCGCGTTCTCCCGCGCGTCCCCGTGACCCTCGAGCCGGAAGCGCGACCCCGGCGCGAGGCGCGTCGAGTTGCTCTCGCCCGACGTCGTGGCCGCGCGCGCGCGCTCCGCGTCCATGCGCACCCGCGCGTTCTCCCGGCCCACGGCGAGCGCGTCGAACTCGGTGCGGGGATCGAACACCTCGACGCTCTTCTCCACCCGGCCCGCGGAAGCGGCCTCCGCCTTCGCGGTGACGGCGAGGCGAGGGCGGAGCGGGTCATAGTCCGAACGTACTACGCGGCCCGGACGCACCCGCCGCGCCGAGGCGAGGGAGCGCAGGGTCTCACCCGCGTGGGCGAGCCCCCCTGCCTCGCGGTAGGGAATGACCGGATCCCCTGGGATCGCGGGGTATCGGTCCGCGCTGTCGGCGAACACGACCGCCGCGTCCTCCCCGAGGCGCGCGTCCTCGAACCGGAAATAGAGCCCCTCCTCCGCGGCGATCCGCGCGATGAAGCCGTAGTCGCTCTCGTCGTATTGGACCGCGTAGGCGCGCGCATCGTGAGAAGAGTCCAATTCGAAGCGCGCGGGGACGCCGCGCTCCTCGAGGATGCAGCGCACGATCTCGGGCACCGAGAGCTCCTGGAACACGCGCGAGTCACGGCCGCGCGAGAGGAGCCAAAGGCGCGGCCGGATGCAGAGCCGCGCGACCAGGCGCCGGTGTCCCGTGGCCGGCTCGAGCCGCTCGTCGGTGGCGCTGACGCGCGCCACGATCCCGGAGAGCGTGCGCGCGTGCTGTCCCTCGAGCGTGAGCCACGCCGGCGCGCCGAGGAGGGCGTCCAGCGCCGCGCGGTCGAGCGCCGTCGCGACCGTCGCGTCGACGCGAAACAGCTCGCTCAGAGCCTCTCGCGCCTCGTAGGAGACGAGCTCCAAATCCTCCTGCGCGGCGCCGTCGACGCGCAGCGCGTAGCCTGCGTGCACCCGAGGACGATGCGCGGCGCCGCACGCACCTACAAGGCGCTCGCTGCCTATGGGAGGTATCCCGAAGCGCGATGGATCCTCCGTGCTCGGCCGAGCGCGAGCTCGCTCACCGGGCGCGTCCTCGCCGCGCGTGGATCCCCGGCGCGCATGGGTTCGGGCGGGCGCACCCCGAGACAGACGCCGAGCGCACGAGAAACCCGAGGGATGTCGCGAATCTCGCCCCGATCGGGCTTACACTACCGCCGATGGCGCGCGCGCTCCCTCTCCTCGCGGCAACCTTCGCGCTAGGGCTCCCGGTCGCGGCCGCCGCGGAGCCGCGCACGTCGCTCTGGATCGACGCGCCCGAGGGCGCGAGCGTGTCCGTGGATGGCGAGGTGGTCGGCGTCGCGCCGCTCAAGAAGGACGTGGGGGTTCCGCCGGGCCACCACGTCGTCACCGCGACCTCGAACGGCCACCGTGAAGGTCGCGCGGACGTGGACATCGCGCTCGGAGAGAAGCGACTCGTCTCCGTCGAGCTCGACGACACCGCGCAGCGCAGGGCGGCGTATGCGCTGATCGGCAGCGGGCTCGGCGGCCTCGCGGTCGCGATCGCGGCGGGCGTCGCGGCGGTGGTGAAGCAGCGCGAAGCCTCGTCCCTCGATCCCACGTTCGACAGCGGCGCCCTCGCGGACGCCGAGTCCGCTCGGGACACGGCGCGCATCGTCTCGGGCGTCGCTGGTGGGGTCGGCCTCGGGCTCGTCCTCACGGGCGGGCTCCTGTTCGCTTTCGACGCGCCGCGCGCGACGCCGAAGAAGTCCGAGGCGGCGTGGTTCGTGGTCCCCCTCGTGGCGCCCTCGTGGGTCGGCGTCGCGTGCGGCGGAGTGTTCCCATGAGGCTCCGAGGGGCGGCCGTCGCCGCGCTCTTCGCGTTGCTCGCCGCGCGGCCGGTGCTCGCCGAGGATCCGCCAAAGAAGGTCGAAGGCGAAGCAGACAATCCCGCCGAGGACGCCATCGACGTGACGGTCGAGGGCCAGCGCCTCGACCCCGGCGTGACCACGCTCACGCGCGCCGAGTCGCGGCAGCTGCCGGGCGCGTTCGGAGATCCGTTCCGTGCGATCGAGATCCTCCCCGGGGTGACGCCCATCGTCTCCGGCGTTCCCTTCTTCTACGTGCGCGGTGCGCCGCCCGGGAACGTCGGCTATTTCCTCGACGGCGTCCGCGTGCCGTATCTCTTCCACGTCGCCGCGGGTCCCTCGGTGATTCACCCGGCGATCATCGACAGGGTGGATCTGCACGCCGGCGGGTACCCCGCGGAGTATGGCGGCTACGCGGGCGCCATCGTGGCCGCGTCCGCGGCCCAGCCCCGGCCCGACTGGCACGGCGAGGCCAACGTCCGCATCGTCGACGCGGGAGCCATCGCCGAGGTCGGCTTCGCGAAGGACGCGGACGGCGTGCCTCACGCGAGCGCGCTCGTCGGTGGTCGCTTCTCGTACACCGCGGCGCTGTTCTCGCTCATCTCGCCCGAGGTCACGCTCGACTATCGCGACTATCAGGCGCGCGTCACGTACGACCCCACGTCGCGCGACCGCGTCTCGCTCTTCACGTTCGGCGCGTACGACTTCCTCTCGAACACGACCGAGGTCGTCCCCCCCGACGGAGGCGCTCCCGCGCCCGTGGAGCAGGTCTTGTTCGGCGCGGAGTTTTACCGCGTCGACGCGCGGTGGGATCACCGACTCCCGAAGAATGGGTCGATGCGCGCTGCGGCCACGTTTGGGTACGATCGTACCCGCGTCGTCGACGGTCGCAACACGAACGACTACTCGTTCGGGACGCGGTTCGAGCTCAGGCAGCCCATCACCGACGGACTCACGCTGCGCGGTGGGTTCGGCGTGCAGCACGACCTCTACTCGGCGGACCCTCTCCCGTTCGTCGATCCGGACGACCCCCAGGCGGCGGCGTTCGAAGATCTCTTCCCCTCCCGCAACGACGCGACGGCGGGCGCGTGGGCGGACGCGGTGATCGACGTCGGCCGGCGGTTCCACGTGACGCCGGGGGTCCGCGTCGACACGTACTTCTCGAACGGCGCGAGCGCGACGTCCGTGGATCCGCGCCTCGCGATCACCGCGGACATCGGGGACCGCGTCCGCTTGCTGCACGCGGTGGGCGTCGCGCATCAGCCCCCTTCGTTCGTCGTCCCCGTCCCGGGTCTCGCGGTCTCCGACCTCTCGGGCGGCCTCCAGACGTCGCTCCAAGCTTCCGCGGGCGTCGAGGTCCAGCTGCCCGAGTCGATCACCGCCACGGCGACGGTGTTCGACTCGGTGTTCTTCGACATGACCGACACGCTCGGGGTCCTCCCCGCGGGGGACGTCCAGAACAGCCTGCCGCGCAGCCTGGGCGGGGCGAAGGGGCTCGAGCTCTACGTTCGGAAGAGCCTGTCGAGCCGCATCGGCGGGTTCGTCTCGTACACGTTCTCCCGTAGCACCCGCACGGTCGACGGGTACACGTTCCCCGCGGCGTTCGATCGCGCCCACGTCCTGCACAGCGCGGTCGCGTTCGACCTCGGCCGTGGCTGGCGGCTCGGCACGCGCTTTTCCATCTATTCGGGGACGCCGATCCTCACCCCGCCGCCCGGCTCGCCGCTCGGGTTCCGGCCGAGCGATCCAGACCGCGATCCGGTGTTCTATCGGATCGACTTCCGCCTGGAGAAGAAGTGGCGCATCCGCGACGTCGGGTGGATCTCGTTCGTCACGGAGATGGTGAACACGACCCTCCACACGGAGACGATCCAGGGCAACGAGATCGGCCCCGTCTCCATCCCGAGCCTCGGCGTCGAGGCTGGGCTCTGAGCGGGGCCGGCGTCGAGCACCCGCGCTTCGGGGCGAGATGTGCTCGATTCCGCCTGACAGGGACGGTGTTGTGCGCTTCATTTCCAGGGTGAGCTCGGTGTTTCGCGTCGGCCTCGTGGTATCGGTCTCGGCCCTCTCGGGGTGCCTCGCGGGGGACGAGCGCGCGACGCCCGGGCTGATGACGATGACCATCGAGCCGAGCGCCGCGACGACGGACGGGTTCGACACGTCCGATGGCTGGCACGTGAAGTTCGATCGATTCGTCGCCGCCGCGGGCGACGTCTCCCTCGAGACGCCGCGACAGGAGTCTGGCGCGCGGGCCGAGCAGGACAGCTGCGTCGACTACACCGACGCGCACTACGATCGGCTCTTCGACTTCGTCCACGCGACGCGCACGGAGCTCGGGCTCGCGTTCGGACTGGGCGCGTGCAGCGCGCAGTATCGCCTCAAGTCCCCTTCGACCGATAGTCTGCTAGAGGCCGGGGCGACCGAGGAGGACCTCACGTTCATGCGCGTCCGGGCGACCGACGATTGGGCCGACGAGGCGCGCGTCGCGCTCTGGGTGAAGGGCAGCGCCTCGAAAGGGGACCGCACCGAGCGCTTCGAATGGATGCTCCGTCAGGGCGACCGCGTCTGGGGCTGCGCCAGCGCGTCCGGGGCAGGAGACGTCGACGAGATCACCCTCGAGGCGGACGCGTCGTTCACGCTCCACGCCGTCGTGCGCGGAGAGGAGCTGTTCCGCGCTGCCCCCGACGCGACGGCGCCGCTCGTGTTCGACCCGTTCGCCTCCGCGGACGCGGACGGCGACGGCGCCATCACGCTGCACGAGCTCGCCGGCGTCCCCGTCTCGGTGGACGTCCCGCCCATCCCCGCGATGCCGTTCGGGGGCGCCGAGGTGCTCGCGCCGAAGACCCTCGGAGATCTCGTCTACGACTGGCAGCTCCGTCGCGTCGGTGGGCTCTCGGGATCGGTCGACTGTTCGCTCCGTTGAACCCGCGGGGATCACGATCGCGGGGAGGAGGCCCCGTCGCCCCCCGCGCTCCCCAACGAATGACTATCGACGGCGGGCGCGACCGTCGCCACCCTGACGGCGCATGCGGGATCGCGCGAGAAGCGCGGTGACGGCGAGCAGCGTGGTTGACGAGCGACCGTCACCGGATCGAGACTGCGTGCTGAACTGGGGGGGCGACATGGTGGGGCGGAGATTCGATGGTGCGGCGCTCGTGCTCGGGGTCGTCGGGCTGGGGGGTTGCTGCAGCTATCCGACGGTCCAGCCGAATGGTCGTGTGGGGGTGTTCGTCCGGGCACTCCCGGCGGAAGGCGGGTGGAGCGCAGACAGTCGCGCGGGCGAGGCCGCGCCGCCGACGGCGTGGCCTCCGGCCCCCGCGCACGAGACCTGCACGGACGGTGTCCACGAGCTCGATGACCTCGAGGCGAGCTTCGGCCTCACGTCGGCCGGGTGTCCGGCGCAGTACAACCCCGTCCCCGCGGAGGGCGGGCCGTCCGAGCGGCGCGCCCTCGGGTTCAACACGTACTGCTTCGCGCTCGACCGGGCCGTGCTGGTCGTGGAGACGACGGAGCGCTTGGGATCGTGCCAGCACATCGTGGGACTCGCGCTCTTCCCGAAGGCGGGCGGCTGATGTCGCTCGCCAAGCGCCTCCAGGATAGCGGGATCATCCGTCCGCTCCAACAAGACAATCGGGACGTCGCGCTCACGTGGGACAAAGCGCAAGCCGACTTTTCCATGGGGCCGACGGAGCTCGTCGCGCTGCCCGACATGCACCTCGCGGGAGCCGGCCCGGGGGACGTGTTCGCCGCGGTCTCCGCGGACAAGGTCCGGGCGCGGCTCCTCGCGTTCGTGCGCGCGCTCGCGGACGCGCGCGCCGCGGGGGAGGCGTTCGAGATCGTCCAGCTCGGGGATCTCTACGACGTCTGGCGTGCCTACCCGCACTTCAAGGATCACCCGACGAGCGACTATCGGGTGATCGAGAAGGCGTATGGCGAGAGCCTCGCCATCCTCCTCCAGGATCTCACCGCCCGCGTGTGCATCGGCAATCACGACGCCGCGTTGGCGCTCTTCCCGCCCTCGTGGGCGCGCTCCCCGGCTGGCGGGGTGAACGGCCAGCTCGCCTATGGACACCGCTTCGGCGGCGGAACGATCTTGGCGTTCCACGGTCATCAGGAGGAGACGCTCGCGCAGGCGATGGCCGCGCAGGGCGGGAGCGCGGTGGTGAAGCTCGTGACGGAGGCGGCGAAGCTCTCGAACCCGCTCTCGTTCGCGATCCAGAACGGGTTCGATTTCCTGAGCGACCTGTTCTCGGACAATGAGTTCTCCCTGAACGACTTGCTGGAGACGCGCTGGCCCGGCGTCGATCCCCCCGCGGACGCGCACGGCTTCGCGTCGCCGCGGTGGAGCGCGCGCGAGGGCCGCGAGATCCTCCAGAAGCTCGTGTCGGCGCTCCCGGGCGCGCACGCGCTACGCCTCGTGGTCTTGGGGCACAGCCATCGACCGGGCGTCTCCGCGATCCACGTGGAGGGGCGCTTGGTCCCGCTCGTCGACGTGGGATCCTGGGTGCAAGGCCGAGCGCAGATCGCCATCGCCCGAGACGGCGAGCTGCGGCTCTGGTCCGTCGTGTGACAGCCGCGCGGCGCCTGCTCGTGGAGGCGCCCCGAGGCGCGCGCACTGGGGCGCGCGTGCAGCCGAGTGGAGAGACAGCCGTCGCCGAAGAAGAACGAAGAGGGGACATGAAGAGCGCAGAAGAGCAATACACGGACGACATCAACGACCGCTTCGGAGGCTACTTCGCCGCGTGGACGCCGGGCGCACCCGTCGCGCTCGGCGACTATGGCTTTCTGGAGGACAACGCCTTCCGACGCGTCGGCAACCTCGCGTCCCTGGGGATCGCGTTCAAGCGGATGGAGGACCCGTCCGCCGAGACCATCGGGCCGTTCAAGTCGAGCGCCTCGACCCAAGTCTCGTTCAAGGCCGCAGGCACGGCGGTGCCGCCGGGCAGCGTGTTCACGCAGGCGGAGGCGGGGCTGTCGATCGAGTTCAGCGAGGAGCACTCCACCGTGTTCGTCGCAGAGGATTGTCGGCAACCGCAGATCGAGGATCTGGTGGCGCTCGAGGACGTCCTCCGGGACCGGTACGACAAGGACAAGTGGGACCGACATTGGCGGATCGTCGCGACCGTCGTCGAGTCGAGCGCGACGAGTGTGCTGATCTCCTCGAGCAGTCAGGCGCGCGTCGATCTCAAGGTCGACGCCGGGCTCGGTGCCCCCGGCCTCGCGACCCTGGGGAACGCGAGCGCGGGGCTCAGCGTCGCCTCGTCGCGCAACATGGAGCTCGTCTTCCTCGCGAAGCCGGCGACGCCGCTCTTCAAGCTCGTCCACCTCCGCATCCCGTTGATCGGCCGCAACCACGTCGTCTTCGGCATGTCCGGGGGCGCTGGGCGGGATCTCTCGCCGGCCGACATCAAGGCCCAGAAGCAGAGGCTGCGCCTCGTCGAAGAGACCGGCGTCCGGAAGCGCAGCTCGCGCGGATGAAGGCGAGAGGAGGGTATCGATGATCCCGATGGTTCCGCCCGACCGGAGACGATTGAGGGTCTTCGCGTTCGATCCGCTCGCGTCCCACGCGCCCAACTCGATGCTGGGCTCGGCCGCCGAGAACGAGGTGGTGCTCGAGGTCGAGTACGAGCCGCTGGAGCAGGGCCCGAGCGGCCGCCGCGTCGTCGTGATCGACCACGACGCGACGCGCGGCGTCCGCTACGAGCCCGTCCAGCTCGACCACCCCGCGCTGCTCGCGCAGGACGGGCTCGCGCCGAGCGAGGACGATCCGAGGTTCCACCAGCAAATGGCCTACGCGGTCACGATGAAGACCATCGAGAACTTCGATCGCGCGCTCGGTCGGAGGATCCGCTTCAAGAGGCCCGGGAAACCGTTCTCCGGCTTGGGCGCGCGCCTCGGTATCTTTCCGCACGCGTTCGACCAGAAGAACGCCTTCTTCGACCCGGGCGCGAACGCCGTCCTGTTCGGCTACTTCACCGCGGTGGCGCGGCCGGGCGCCCCGTTCGTCCCGGGGCAGACCGTGTTCACTTGCCTGTCGGCGGACATCCTCGCGCACGAGGTCACCCACGGCTTGATCCACCGCCTCCGCCCCGCGTTCATGGAGAACACCAACCCGGACGTCGGCGGGTTCCACGAGGGCTTCGCGGACATCGTCGCGATCTTCCAACACTTCACGTACCCCGATTTGCTGCGGAAGGTGATCCAGCGCACGAACGGCGCCCTGGATCAGCCGGGCCTGTTCGTCGACCTCGCGCAGCAGTTCGGCCACGGCCGGGGCGACGGCGGCGCGCTCCGCACCGCGATCCTGGCCCCAGAGCCCACGATGTACGAGGAGACGACGGAGGTGCACGATCGCGGCAACATCCTCGTCGCCGCGGTCTTCGAGGCGTTCTTCCACGCCTATCGGCAGCGCGTCTCGGACCTCGTCCCGCCCGGAGCCTCCAACCTGAGCGCCTCGGTCGTCCGGCGCGTCGCGGAGGACGCGGAGTCGACCGCGCAACAGTTCCTGACGATGTGCATCCGCGCGTTCGAGTACCTGCCCCCCGCGGACATTCGGTTCGGGGACTTCCTGCGCGCCGCGATCACCGCGGACATGGACCTGAACGGCTCGTCCACGCGGCGCAACCGGGAGCTCCTCGTCGACGGGTTCCGGCGGCGCGGGATCTACCCGGACGGCGCGTATTCACTGTCCGAGACGTCGCTCCGGTGGCCGTCCGCCGAGGATCTCGGGCTCCCGAATCTGCCGAACGAGATCGCGAAGGAGCTCCTCTTCATGGCGAGCCGCATCGAGCGCGGCGAGGAGCCGGACGACTGGCGACGCGGGTACGCCGCCGCGCTGCAGAACTACGGCAAATCGTATGCGACGGCGCTCGGGCTCGACCCGAAGCTCAGCGTGAGCGCTCCGAGCTTCCACACGTCCTTCCGCGTCGGCCCGGACGGGCAGCTGCGCGCCGAGATCGTGGTTCGGTTCGAGCAGCAAGAGCGGGAGGAGAAGGGCGAAGGCGGGGTCCTGCCGAGGGGCGGCGTCACGCTCGTCGCCAACGCGGAGGGGAAGATTCGCTACGCGATCGCGGCGCCGCTGCCGGGCGTCGAGCGCGCCGATCTCGCCGAAGACGCGGCCCGCAGGGAAGATCGCTTCCGGCGGTTCGTTTCGGCGTCGCGCGACCGGGATCCGGCGAGCGAGTGGATGACCGAGGAGCAATACGCGAACCGCATGAAGATGCGGCTCGCCGCAGTGCACCTTTCGCGCGGGAGCCGAGCATGACCATGTCCCTCCAGGGGCGCGCATCGGACGCGCCCGACGAAAGCCAAGCGCCCGGCGACATCGAGGTACGAATGTACCGCATCGGGTTCGGGGACGCGTTCCTCGTCGTCCTCCCGGCGGCCGACGGCGCGCGGCGCACCGTGCTCTTCGACTGCGGGCGCCATTTCCAGACGCCGCGGGCGGCGGTGGAGGGCGTGGCCCCGCCCCCGAGCGAGGACGCGATCGTGGGTCGCATCATCGAGGACGTCGTCGAGATCGCGGGCCGCGCCCGGATCGACGTCGTGGTCGCCACGCACCGCCACCAGGATCACGTGAGCGGGTTCGAATCCGCGCGGTGGGCGGAGGTCGAGGTCGGGGAGGTGTGGATGCCTTGGACGGAGGATCCCGAGGACCCCGAGGCGCGGAAGATTCAGCGCACGCAGAGCGCGCTCGCGAAGCGCCTCGAGCTCGACGTGCGGAGGCTCGGCGCGTCCGCTGGCGACGGCACGCTCGGCCTCGTCATGAACTCGCTCACGAACGAGCGAGCGATGACCACGCTCCACTCTGGCTTCCGAGGGCGCGCGCGCCGGCGGTTCCTCGAGGGGAACATGCAGACAATGGCGGTGGACGGACTGCCCGGCGTGATCGTGCACGTGCTGGGGCCGGCGCGTGACGAGGACATCATTCGGGACATGGATCCACCCTCGGGGCAGTCGTATCTGAGCGCGAGTGCGCCAGGATCGGGGGCCGCGGGCGACAGGGGGCCGTTCGATCGCAAGTGGGTCGTTCAGGATCCTGCGGCGCTGATCGACGCGGTCACGCCCGACATGGCGGCCTACCTCGGGGATCTCGCGACCGGCGACGCGTTCGTCGTCGCGGCGGCGCTCGAGAAGTCGGTCAACGGGACGAGCCTCATGCTCGCGTTCGAGGTGGGCGACGCGATGCTGTTGTTCCCAGGGGATGCACAGTGGGGCACGTGGCGGCGCGTCCTCGAGAGCCCGAGGGGACGCGCGATCCTCGAGAGGACGACGTTCTACAAAGTCGGGCACCACGGGAGCCACAACGCGACGCCCGTCGAGTTCGTCGACGAGTGTCTGGGCGAGGATTTCTCCGCGATGGCGTCGGTCTGGCCGGTGAAGAAATTCCCGCGCATCCCGAAGCGCGAGCTCCTCGAGGCGCTGGAGGCGAAGACGGATCGACTCGCGCGCGCCGATGTGCCGCCGTCGTCGACGGCGCATTTCGCTCACGACGAGGAGGTCGTGGTGACCCGAGTCCCGACGCGGCGCGCGGGCGGCGCGGCGCCGCGGAGGGCCCGAGACACGAAGACGAAGGCCGCCCCCGCGGACACGAGGGATCCGCTCTCCGTCTTCGTCTCGGACATCCCCGCACCCCGCGCGCGCACGGCGAAGCCGTTCGCGTCGGGGGAGCACGTCTGGCTCGGCGCGCGCGGCGCGGAGCGAGCCGTGAAGCAAGCCGCGAGAGATTTCAAATGGGACATCCCGGCGGATCTCTTCACCGCGATCCGCAGGAAGCACGGGAAAGACCTGTTCGGCTACGGTGAGCTGGTCGCGCTCTCGGGCGATTTCTACCCGACGCCGGCGGAGCTCTTCGAGGAGACCCCGGCGGCGATCCCTTGGCTCTTCGAGCGGAACGACGTGAGCGACATTCGCGCGCTCATCCAGAAGGAGCTCGCGTTCGTGGAGGCTCCGCGGACGGAGCACCGCGAGTACCCCGATCTCAACGTGGCCTACGCGTGGAACGCGAAGTACTACGTGGAGCTCGCGCTCGACAACGTCGCCCACTTCGGGTTCCACAACATGGTGGCCTATTGTTTCCACCACGACGCGGCGCTCCGGCTCGCGGCCACGCGGCCGCTCGACGACGAGACGCGCCGGCGCGCGCTCGTGACCGCCGCGTTCGCGGACCACTTCCTCACGGACGCGTTCGCCGCCGGTCACGTCCGAATCCCTCGGGCGGAGATCGTGCGGTGGGCGCGCACGAAGAAGTACGGCGACAAGATCGCGGGGGCGCTGTCGAAGCTGATCCACGATCAGGATGGGCACGTGGATCTGAAGTCGGTCCACGGCGTGTCGGAGGGCGGGCGACCCGACGACGACGGCCTGCACGTCCGGAACGCGCTCGGCGAGGAGTGGCACACGCGCTGCGATGGGCAGCTGTTCCTCGACGCGGGATCCATGAAGTCCCCCGCGGTGGAGCGCGCCGTGGACGCCGTTCGGGCGTCCGTCCTGGAGCTCCTCGCCGCGCTCTACGAGGGCGAGCTGCCGAAGGGCGTGTTCGAGGCGACGAAGCACGCGCCTTTCCCTCACGGAGACGAGGCGCCGCTCGCGTCCAAGTTCTCTCCAAACCTGCCGCCGAAGACGCTCGACAAGCTGTGGAAGAGCGTCTCCTGGTACGCCAAGGTGCCGCTCCTCGCGGGCCTCGAGCGCTCGCACCTCGACGACTTCCTCGCGTCTCTCCCCGCGCTGATGGTCGACTTCCGAGCGAACATCGCCGGCGCGATCCAAGGGGACGAGCTCCTCCGCGCGCGCGCCGCGCCGGGCTACCTCGACGGCTTTCGCAACATCGCGTGATCGCGGCGCGCCTTCCCGCCGCCGGACCCCGCGTCGCTCGCGTCGCGCATGGCGTGCGTGAGCCTCGGAGAGGATCGGCGGCGGAGCGCGGGTCGGGATCAGCTCGAGACGATCGCGTAGACGACGAGCGCGAGAACGGGCGTGATCACGAACAAGATCGGTACGAGCGGGGACGTGGGCTTCTCGTCCATCCGCGGCGCGGTGTCGGGGTTCGTTCGCCCGAAGGGGCGGCGGCGGGTGCTGGATTCATCGGAAGTGGACATGCGGGTGCTCCTCGGCGCCCCACCTCGTGGGGCGGTATCGGACTGTCGCTCGAGATCCTTGGGCTGCGGTGGGCGCAGCCGTCAGGCGAGCGGAGGAGCGCGAGCTTCGCGGCGCGACCGGCGCGTCGCCGATCGCAGACATTCGTGATCCCGGAGAGCCGGGCGGATCTCGAGCGCGAGGTCCTCGCCGAGGGGGGCGCATGTGGTGCGTACCGCCGGAGAGCTCGGGAGATCCGCGTCGAGCGGCGGCCCGGACGGTCCGCTCTCGGAGGACTTGCCCCGATCCGCCGCGGGGCGCGGCGCGCTTCGCGACGGTCGGGCCTCCCCCGGCGCGGCGGGCGAAGCGACGCGAGCGACGGCGGCTCGACCTTCGGGGGCGGTCGGCGCGTCGCGAGGCGTCGCCGGGCGTGCGCTCGAGGCGAGCGCCGCGACGACCAGCGCGAAGGCGACGAGACCCGCGCGCGCGAGCCGCTCCATCGCCCTCCACAGCACCGATCGTCTCGAGGGCGTTCGGGCCGCGCGCATCCTGCTTCGTAGCACGACTCTTGGGGACCGTTGGCCGAACTCGGGGGTCGCGGCGCCGGGGAAGGGGGGAGGGAAAGCCCCAGCCTCGAGGCTCGACATGAACCGACGCGATGCCTCGGAGCGCAGCGCCGGCCCGATTTTTCGAATCGCCGGGAGTCTCCGTTTCGGTACCTCGGCCAGGTTGTGGGTCCGGGCCGCGACCTCCTGCTATCTTCTGCGCCTCGTGCCGTCTCTTGCTCGCAACCGACCTTCAGGGGGCCGGCGATAGGTGGAACCGCGCGCTGCGAGCACCGCTTCCGCTGGCCGGGTCATCGCCGGTCGGTACAAGCTCGTCGAGCTCATCGGGAACGGCTCGATGGGGGTGGTGTGGAAGGCCGAGCACCTCGGCCTGGGCGCGTCGGTCGCGCTGAAGCTCATCCACTCCGACGGCCGGTTCCACGCGCTCTCGGAGGAGCTCCAGCGGAGGTTCGTCCGTGAGGCGCGCGCGATCGCGGCGGTGCGCGGACCGCACGTGGTCCAGATCCTCGACCACGGCGTCGACGACGGGCTGCCGTACATCGTGCTCGAGCTGCTCCAGGGAGAGAGCCTGGACGCGAGGCTCGAGCGCGTCTCGAGGCTCAGCCTGGAGGAGACCAGGCGGTACGTGACGCACGTCGCCCGAGCGCTGTCCCGCGCGCGGGAGGCGGGCTACATCCACCGCGATCTCAAGCCCTCGAACGTGTTCCTCGTCGAGTCCGACGGCGAGACGATCGCGAAGGTGCTCGATTTCGGGCTCGCGAAGGCGCTCCACAGCGAAGACGCCGAGGAGGCGTCCCAGCTCACCGAGATCGGCCGGATCGTCGGGACGCCGATGTACATGAGCCCCGAGCAGATCCGCGGCAAGCAGGTCGATCACCGCACGGATCTTTGGTCGCTCGCCGTCATCGCGTACGAGTGCGTCTGCGGGGGCCTGCCGTTCGAGGGCGAGACGCTGCAGGACGTGATGATCTCCGCGTGCACCGAGGATCCGATCCTCCCGTCCTCGTTCGATCACGTGCTCGCTCCGCACTTCGACGAGTGGTTCGCGCGCTGCGTGCAGCGCAACCCCGACAAGCGCTTCCAGTCGGCCCAGGAGTTCGTCGCAGCGCTCTCGAGGGTGGAGTGCGCCGAGCCCGCGGATCTCCCGATCGTCGGCGTCCGTCGGTCGTCGCGCACGAGCATTCCGGTTCGTTCCGCGGCGGAGACGGCGCCGAAGCTCTCGTCGGCGGGCGTCTCGATCTACGAGTCCACCGTCAACCTCGAGGAGCTGAGCGGCTTCTGGGAGACGGCGAGC
This sequence comes from Polyangiaceae bacterium, assembly GCA_046351395.1. Lineage (GTDB taxonomy): Bacteria > Myxococcota_A > Polyangia > Polyangiales > Polyangiaceae > CAYYKK01. The sequence continues at coordinate 220,105 of JAXLYP010000010.1, read as the reverse complement.
CACGAGCGCGCGCCCGACGCCGAGAAGGTCGCGCTCAAGCTGACCGATCGCGTCTACGTGAAGTCGGGCGACGGCGAGGCCGGACCGATCCTCGTGCTCGAGATCGTCCAGGCCGTGCGCGACCGCAACCTGACGGGCGCGGCGTCCGCGCGCCGCGTGGGATCGGACGAGTGGCTCCCGCTCACGTCGATCCGCGTCGTCGGTGAGAATGGCCGCGCGCTCGATCTCGCGGAGCTCCTCGGATCACCGCCGAACGTCGCGGCCGTCCCCAAGCTGTTGCCGGCGATTTCGCCGGGGCTCGGGAGTCCCGTCATTCGAGAGGCGGCCGCCGCGCCCAAGGAGGCGACGCCCCTCGGCGACGCCATGATCGAGAAGCGCTCCGAAGGCCGATACCGCTGGGCGCTCGTCGCGGTCGTGGTCGCGCTGCTCGTCGCGCTCATCGTCGCGCGCGCGGTCGCGGGCTGAGCGCGCGGAGGTCCCCTCGGGGGCGGCTCAGAAGCGGCCGCGCACGCCGCCGTAGGTGGGCGAGAGGATCGGCTCCCACTCGACGGTCTGCTTCTCCGTGGAAGCCTTCGCCGCCGGCGCCTTCGGGAGCGCGATCGCGACGATGATCCCCGCCGCCGCCGTGATGCCCCCGACGACGAAGCCCACGGTCGACGCAGTGCTCATGGTCCCGAGCGTGTCGATGTCCGACTGGGATTCCTTCGGGCACGTCGTCTTCGTGGTGCACTTCTCGTCGAGCGCGCTCTTCGCGCCGAGGGCGATCCCGCCCGTGATCGCGCCCACGACGATCCCGGCGCCGCCAATCCCGATCGTCAGGTAGGCGGGCCAGCGCACCGGGCCGGACGAGGGCGGCTCGGCGGGCGTCGTCGGCGGAGGAGGCGTGGTGGTGTCGCCGTGCGGCCCGCCCGGCGCGCGGAACACGGGCTCGAGGTGTCGGTTGTGATCGCCGACGTTGATGATCACGTCCTCCTCGAGGGGGTCGACGCCCTCGAGCTCGTAGCGGACGTGGTGTTTCCCCGGGTCGATGGGGAGCGGCTTGCCGTCGAGCGTCGAGGTGACGAGCTCGCCGTCGACGAGGACCTTCACGTCCCCGACCTGATCGCCCTTCGGCCCCTTCGCGACGACGACGACGGTCGGCATCGCCTCGTCGACCTCGTGGAGCCATTTGCCGCACGCGGGCGCGATGATCTCCGGGCACCCCTCGGCGGCGCAGACGACGAACTCCTTGCGCGCGGCGCGGAGCTTCCCCTCGCGCCGGAGCTTCTGCCCGGACTCGAACGAGGCGGCGCACGTCTCCTTCATGTCGTCGGACCGCGCGGCGACCGCGAACGCCGACGCGACGAGCGCGGTGGCGAGGAGCGCGCCGATGGATTGGACGCGACGCGCCCGGTTCACAGACACTCGCGCTTCACTTTCATGTCTCCGTTCGCGTCCACGGTGTACGGGTTCGCGCAGTTCGGGTTCTTGCCCGTCGGCTTCGTCGTGGCCGGCGGCGTGGGCGTGGGCGTGACCTGCGCCGTCTGCGCGTTCGTCGGCGCACGAACGGTGGGCGGGCTCGCCGGCGCGGAGGACGTGGCGGCCGATGGTGTCGCGGTCGTCCCCGCGAGGGCGCTCGGGGAGGCGCTCGCGGTCGAGGGGACGATCGGGGTCGGGGTCAGCGTGGGCTCCGCGGCCTGCTTCGGCGCGGCGCTCGCGATCGAGGCCTCGCTCGTCGCCGGGGGCGCGGACCCTTGCGTCTCTCGACCCTTCAGGACGACGACGAGTCCGACCACGCCCGCCGTCGCGACGAGCCCCGCGAGGATCGCCGCCATCCGACGCGAACCGCGGGAGCTCTCCTTTTGCGTCGCCGGGATCGGGCCCGACATGGAGGCGGCGCGGGACGTGTGCTCGCCGTCGATCGGCGCGACCGTGGTCGCGGCCGCGACGGGGCTGCGAGCGTTCGTCGACGACGGGTTGGAGGCGCGCTCGTCCCCCCCGCCATCCACCGGCAGCGGCTCGCCGAGCGCGCGCGCGCGCGCGTTGGGCGTGAGCATCGACGTGAGGACGGGGGCGCTGCCCGGGCCCTCGAACTCGGACTGCTCGATCTGCGCGACGCGCGACGCGCGCTTCGCGAGCGACTCCGCGGCGAGCGACTGGACCCACTGGCCCACGGCGCGGCTCGTCGCGACGTCCCCCATCGACTCGATGGCTCGGCCATCCTCCGCGCTCGCGTACCGATCCTTCGGATCCGACGCGAGACCCTTCATCACGATCGCGTCCCAGCGCGGATCGAGGTGCGGCGCGTGCTTGCACGGGGGGGACATCTGCTGGAGCACCATCTGCCGGAGGAGCGCTCCCTCGTTGTCCCCGTCGTAGAGGCGGCGACCCGCGAGGAGCTCGTAGAGCACGACGGCCGCACCGTAGACGTCCGCGCGGTGATCCACGGGCTCGCTCCGGATCTGCTCGGGCGCCATGTACGCGAGCTTCCCCTTGATGTGTCCCTCGCGCGTCGTTTGGAGGCGCCCGCTCGCCTTGGCCACGCCGAAGTCGAGGACGCGCGCCACGCCGTCCACGCTGACGAGGACGTTCTGCGGGGAGACGTCGCGGTGCACGATGTGGAGGGGCTCCCCCTTCTCGCTCTTCGCGGTGTGCGCGGCGTGGAGCCCTTGCAGCAAGCCAATCACCACCGCGGAGGCGAACCGCGGGGGAATGGGCTGCCCCGCTTTCTTCGCCGCCTTGATGAGGCTCGAGAGCGCCTCGCCCTGGACGTACTCCATCACGAGGAAGAGCTCGCCCTCGAGCGCGAGGAAATCGAGCACCGAGACGACGTTCGGGTGATGGATGCGCGCGGAGAGGCGCCCCTCGTCGAGGAACATCGTGACGAACTCGGGATCCTTCGCGTACTGCGCGTGGAGCCGCTTGATCGCGACGAGGCGCGCCACGCCCCCCGAGCCGATGAGGCGGCCGAGGTGCACGGTGGCCATGCCGCCAGCGGCGATCTCGCCGTGGAGTGCATACCGGCCGATCACGCGCGGCGCGCTCATATCGGGGAGGCTACCAGTTCTCCGCGTGTAGGCGAAGTCGCTGCCTTCTGATATGCACCGACCTCATGAGCCTCTGGAAGAAAGTTGCGTCGTTCTCTCTGGTCGCTGTGCCGATCGCGCTCGGACTCGCCGGGTGTGACGGGACGTTCAAGTACTTCAATTTCAAGGTGTGGGACGGGGGCAAAGAGGTCTACGTCGAGAAGTTCTACAACGACGGACTCGGCAGCGTCGGCCACCAGAAGACCGCGTTCGACCTCGCCTCCCACGGCGACAACGACGCGGCCATCCGCGTCCTCGAGGATCACATCGCCCACGGGGGGACGGACTGGGACAACTACGACCTCGCCATCCTGTACGAGCGCAAGCACGACTGGGACAAGGCCGAAGCCGCGATCAAGGAGGCGATCCGCCTCGATCGCCACGAGAAGACCAACAACACGGACTTCCAGCGCGAGCTCGCGCTCATCCAGCACTACCGAGAAGAGGAAGCGAAAGCGAAGTAGCGAGGCGGCCCGGCGGGGGCTCGGGGGGCGGGCTCAGGCGTCGAACGGTCCCTCGACGACGAGGGGCTCGGGGCCCGAGAAGTCGCTCACGCGGATCCAGGTGGGGCGCACCTCGAAGTGCAGGATCCCCGGCCACGAGAGGCGCTCCGATCCATCCGGGAACACCTCGAGGTAGCGCGACACGCTGGGAGACCGCGGGTCGACGCGCGTCGCCGCGCCCTCGATTTGAGCGGTCGCAGCGCCGCTCCACATCGCGAGGCTGACGCGCGGGTCACGCGCGAGGTTCGCCGCCTTGCGCGTCGACTCGAGCGTGTCGAACACGCACGCGAGATCGTCCGTCACCGCGACGCCGACGACCGCGGAGGTGGGGCGGCCGTCGTCGCCGATCGAGGAGACGACCCAGTGTTTCTCTGACCGCAGCAGCGAGAGGAGAGCGGCCCGCGAGCGCCCGCCGAGCCCCGCCGACCCGTGGACCGGGCTCTCTGCGCCGTTGCCCACGACGGTGGTCCACGGGCGGACGCGATAGCGCGTGACGAGCCCGTGCCGCACGTACGGATCGGCCTCCGCGAACGCCTCTGCGACGCGCGCGCTCGCGCCCCGAAAGAGCAGCGCAGCGCCGTCCACGGGATCGGCGAACGCGCCCCCGAGGACGAGCTCGCCGCGCGCGACGGCCTCGCGTGCGAGCGCGAGGTGCGCGTCGCGGTGCGCGGCGCGCTTCTCGAGGTAGTCCGGCACCACGTCGTACACGAGGAGGAAGTGCATCCCGCGGGGTCTACACGACCTCCCCGCGGGGCGCAGCGCGCGCCGCGCGAGGTCAGTTGGGAGCGGGCGTGTTCGTGTGGGGGACGGCCACCCGGCACGGCTGTCCGCGGAGGGACGGACAAGGGGGCAGGGGTGTCGTCGACGCGACGCCCGTCAAGACCGGAAGGACGAGGCTCGACGCCGAGGACGCGTTCGTCGCGACGTCGTACGAGACGGGGCCGGGGAACGTCTTCAGCGCGAACTTCCAGGCGGCGCGGCTTCCGCCCGGGGTATCGACGCTGATCCGGATCTTCGAGCCCGCTCGGAACACATGGCTGAACGCGGGGATGCCAATCCTCATCGGGGTCCACTCGCCGGGAACGAGGAGCGCCTCGTCGCTCTTCAGATAGGTGTGCTCGGGCCAGAGCTCGGTGGCCTCGGGCGCGAGCTTGCGCAGGCTCGCGCGCAGCCAACCGCTCTGGATGTACATCTCCTGCCCGTCCGGGCGGATCTCGGTGAGGTTCACCTCGATGTCGGCGTCGTCCACGGTGGAGCGCACGAACAGATCGACGCTCCCGGTGCCGAGCATCACGAGGTCCTCGGTGAGCGCCGCGCTCTCGAACACGACGGCGTCCTTCGCATCGGGTGCCACCCACGCGTACGCCGGCAGGGGATCCCAGACATCCCCGCCCGGCGCGAGGATCCCCTCCTGTCCCGCGCCCGGGTCGAGGTCGAACGACGACGCGCCGGTGGTCGCCGTGGGGGGCGTCTCGGACAGCGTCCCGTCGGGCTGGAAGTAGAAGCGCGTCGGGGTCGTGTCCGCGGGGGGCCACGCGTCGAAGTGCATCTCGAACGTGCCGGTCGGCGCGCCCTCGTTCGTCGGGTCGCCGTGGCCGTTCTCGAAGATCGCGCGCACCGGCTTCTCCGCCTCGAACGCGGCCTTCGCTTCCTCCCACGTCGCGTATTTCGCGAACCGATCGGGCGGGAGCTCCATCTGCGTGTGGAACACGTTCTCGAAGAGCTGCGGCACGAGGCTGCGCACGAGATCGCTCGTCACGGGGACGCGCTTGCCGACGTAGATGTCGAGGAACGCCTTCCACTCGACGAGCACCTGCGGGGCGAACGCGTCGACGTGCACGCCGTTGTAGACGGTGAAGCGCGTGAGCGGGGAGCCCTTGAACTGGTCGAGCAACGTGAAGAACAGCGGGCCCGTCTGCTCGTCCTGGAACGCGCTCGCGAGGAACACGGGCACGTCGATGTCCTTCACGAACTTCGTCGGGTTGAGCGGCTCGACCTCCTCCACCGAGTAGTAGGGCGTGTTCTTCGCCTTCGCGACGACGTCCGCGCGCTGGCTGTGGAGGTATTGGTTGTCCTCGCAGACCGTGTCCCCCTTGTCGACCTGCGCCTGCTCCCAGCCCTGTCCGTAGGGGACGGCCTTGTCGAGGACGTTTGAGATCCACTCGAGCGCGAACCCGTCGTTGAAGATGCCGCCGGGGAGCGCGGTCGAGTACGTGTTCCCGATGACGGAGAGGGGCGTGATCGCGGCGAGGCTCGGCGGCTTCGCCTTGCCGACGAACATCTGCGTGATGCCCGGGTAGGAGAGTCCGGTCATCCCGACGCGGTGATCGAACGCCCAGTCCTGCGCCGCGACGGTCTCGATGACGTCGTAGCCGTCGAGGAGCTGGAGCGGCTCGAAGTAGTCGTACGCGCCGCCCGAGCAGCCCGTGCCGCGCATGTTCACGCTCACGGTCGCGAAGCCCATGAGCGCCGCGATGAGGCCGCTCGGATCGCTCGGCGCGTCGCAGAGGACGGGCAGGTCGTCGCAGATCGTCCCGAAGTTTCCGAGCGGCTCGCCGGGCTTCGAGGGGTCGTATCCGGAGTAGTTGACGACGGTCGGGTAGGGGCCCTTGTCCGGCGGGCCAGGGAACGTGACGTACGCCGAGAGCGTCGTCCCGTCGCGCGTGGTGATGTAGTTGAAGCCGGGGACGAGCTTCTGGGACGCGTAGAACGCGGCGTCCGGGGGCGCGTCCGCGACCGCGGTGACGCGCACGATCCTGAATGCCGCCCGTGGCGAGCGCGGGCGCCGGCGACGATGTAGTGCTCGGCCGGGGGCAGCTGTTCCTGAGGACGAGGCTGCCGGTCGCGTCCGTCGTGCTCGGCCACGACGGTGCCCGTCGGGGTCCGACCTCGATCTCGTCGTCGCCGGAGCCTTCCAGACGTCGACTTGCTCGACGCTCCCGCGCACGCTGAACGATGCGACGCTCGTGCCGGTGCTCGAGCTGCTCGCGCTGGCGCCGCCGCTGCCGCCGGTGCCGGGGTTGTCGCTCCCATTGCAGCCCAACGAGCCGAGCACCGCGATGAGGGTGAGGGGGACGTTTCGTCGCATCGTCATGAGCCTCGCTTCGAGCGCACTACGCATCAACCCCAATCGCGGTTTGCGATCGCGAGGATCGCCTCGCGCTGGGGAAGGGAGGGTTCGGCCCCGAGCGTCGTGCAGGCGGCCGCCCCCGCGGCGACCGCGAATTTTACGGCCTCTTTCATGCCTGCGCCCGATGCGAGCTCGGCCGCGAGCGCGCCCGCGAACGCGTCGCCCGCGCCCGTGGTGTCGATCGCGTGAACGGGTGGGGCGGGGAGGAGCTCGGCCCCCGCCGACGAAGCGAGCCTCGCTCCGCGCGCCCCGAGCGTGACGATCACGGCGGCGGGCCCCCGCGCGCGGAGCGCGGCCGCGACCTCCGCGTCGGACGCGCTCGCGGCGCGGCCTGCGAGCGTGACGGCCTCCACCTCGTTCGGGACCAGCACGTCGACCGATCGATAGAGCTCGTCCGGGAGCGTCGCCCGCGCGGGAGCGGGGACGAGGATCACGAGCGCGCGGCCGCGCTTCGCGAGGGTCGCGGCGCGGACCACGGTGGCGATGGGGATCTCGAGCTGGAGCAGAACCACCGACGCGCCCTCGATGAGCTCGCGCGCGGCCTCGACGTCCGTCTCGGTGAGGAGGCCGTTCGCGTTCGGCGCGACCACGATGGAGTTCTGTCCGTCATCGTCGACGGTGATCGTCGCGACGCCGGTCGCCGCGACGGGATCCACTGCGACGTGCGACGCATCGACCCCCGCCTCCGCGAGCTTCTGGCGAACCGTGCTGGCGAACCCGTCTCGGCCGACCTTCCCGACCATCGCGACCGTGACGCCGGGCAGGGACGCGCGCGCCGCCGCGATCGCCTGGTTGCAGCCCTTCCCGCCGACGAACGTGTGGAAGCTGGTCGCCGACACGGTCTCCCCAGGCGCTGGGAGCCGCTCGACCCGCGAGACGAGGTCGCAGTTCAGGCTCCCCACCACCGCGATCGTCGTCATCGCTCCTCGATATCACGGTGTCTCGGCGCCGCCGACACGCGACGCGTCGCGCGTCGAGCTGCTGCGGAGTGTCCATCGGCGTCCGCGCGGTCGGACTGGTGCGTCGAGACCGATGCAAACCCTAGAGCAAACTCGCCGCGACGCTGTTCGTCCTCTCGCCGCGCCTGGGTCCACCCCGGCGATCCACCACCTCACGATCCCATCTGTCGGCCCGGAGCCGCTCCTCGTCCATCGTTTCCGCGGAACGGAGGAGCTCTCCGGCGTCTTCCGTTTCGACGTCCGGGCGACGGCTCGGCGAGACGGCGCCGCTCCGCTCGTCGATGAGCTCCTGGGCCAACCTGCGATCCTTCGATTCGGGAACGGGAGCTCCTTCCGCACGATTCATGGCCTCATCGCCACGGCGGGGACCGTCGACGCGTGCTCGGACGCCGACCGCGTGAGCTATCGCCTGCGCATCGTCCCGAGGCTCTGGTTGCTCCGCCACCGACACCGAAGCCGGATCTTCCAGCGGAGGCGGGTGGACGAGGTGATCTCGGAGGTCCTCGCGGACGCGGGGATCCTCGCGTCGTGGAGCATGCTCGAGCCCCGCGAGGCGTTGCCCGTGCGCGAGTTCGTGACGCAATATCAGGAGTCCGATCTCGAGTTCGTCACGCGCCTCGCGGCCGAGGCCGGATTTCTGTTCCGCCTGGCCGACGGTGAGGACGGGGAGTCGCTCGTCGTGTTCGGCGACGGGCCTGCCGCGTACGCCCGCCCATCGCTCTCTCTGCGCTACTCCGTGAGCTCGACGGACGCCGGCGACGACGACCGCTTGACCGCCTTCTCCGAAGTCCTGGCCATCCGCGCGAACACCGCGGCGTATCGCGAGTTCGACCCCCGGCGCCCGGACGCGTTGATCGAAGCGCGAACCGCGAGCGAGCTGACCCCGGGGAGCGTGCTCGAGCGATACGATCACCACGCCGATTTCCAACAGACCGTCGTCGCCCACGCGGAGCGCGAACCGGCGAGGGCGCTCCGCAGGCTTCGGGCGCGAGCCCGTCGCGCGCGCGGCGAAGCGCGGAACCCCTGGCTCGCCGCGGGGCAGTGCTTCACGTTCAGCGATTCGTCGCTCGCTCGCGGGGATCGCGAGCACGTCGTGACGAGCGTGATTCACAAGGGCTGGGATCGTCCCCGCGGGGGCCATTCGCACCTCTACGAGAACGCGTTCGAGTGCATCCCCGCGGACGTCGTGGCCGCCCCGCCCCTCCCCCCGCGACGTGGGATCAGCGGGACACTCACCGCGATCGTCGTCGGCGCCGATGGCGCGCAGATCCACACGGAGCCGAGCGCGTGCGTCAAGGTTCAGTTCCACTGGGACCGGGACGGCAAGAGGGACGAACACAGCTCCTGCTGGCTCCGGACCATGCAGCCGTGGGCCGGAGCCGGGTGGGGAAGCCAGTTCGTTCCACGCATCGGGATGGAAGTCGTGGTGTCGTTCGACGGGGGCGATCCGGACAGGCCGTTCGTCCTCGGAGCGCTGTACAACGGCGCCCACCCGCCGCCGTTCCCCCTTCCCCAAGAGGCCGATCGGAGCGGCATCCGCACGAACAGCCTCGGCGCGGAGGGGTTCAACGAACTCTCGTTCTCGGATCGCGCGGGCGACGAGCAGATCTATCTCCACGCACAGGCCGATCTCGAGGAGGTCGTGCTTCGCGATCACGCGACCACCGTCAGCCGCGATCGGCGTGAGGAGATCTCTCGGGACGCGTCGAGTCGCGTCCTCGGAGACCGATCCACCGAGACGATGGGCTCCGCCGTGACGAAGACCGCCGGTTCCAGCGACGTGCACGTCGCTGGGCTCCGAACGGAGCTCCTCGGGGGCGGCCGCCGCGTCGTCGTCCGCGGTGACCACACGACGCGGACGACGGGGCGCTCCACCCACTCCGTGGGGGAGGCATACAGTCTTCAGGTCGGGTCGGCGCTCAGCGCCGAGGTGGGCACGGCCGACAAGCCGGGGAGCGCGTCGTTGTTCTCGTTCGGCGCGGCATCGCTCGGCAGCGCGTCGACCGTGACGCTCTCTGCCGAGCAGCGGATCGTGCTCCAGTGCGGCGAAGCGCGCCTCGAGCTCTCCACCGACACGATCCGATTGTCTGCTCCGAAGGTGCTGCTCGAGGCGCAGCAGGAGCTCGTCGCGAGCGGGGACGGGCCCCGCCTCGCGCTGGACAAGAGCGCGCAGCTCACCGCTCAAGAGATACGAATGTATTCCTCCCACGCGAGCGTCGAGCTCGACCGCATCGCCCACGTCGACGGGGAGATCGTCAAGCTGGCGTGCGGACCGGACAGTCCGACTGGGAAGGGGGCGAAGAAGCTCAAGCCTCGGACGCAGGCCCTCCACCTCCGACTCACGAACGCGGCGTACGAGCCCTACGCGGGCAAGGCCTACATCGTGAAGGCGTCGGGGCTCCGCTTCGAGGGGACGACCGACGGCGACGGGAACCTCCGCGAGCTCCTGCCCGCCGACGCCAGGAGCGCCGACATCACGCTGTGGATCGGCGAGCGCCCGAGCGGCAAGACGAGGCGGTACGCGGTCTCGCTCGAGCCGCTACCCCCACCGGACACGCCACGCGGCATCACCACGCGGCTCAAGCACCTCGGCTACTACCATCGAGCCCCGACGGACCAGCTCGACGCTCCCGCGCGGCAAGCCATCCAATCGTTCCAGCGCGACCACGGGCTCCCCGCGACCGGCGAGCCGGACAGCCAGACCATCGCGAAGCTCGTCGCGATCCACGGGAGTTGATCATGGGCTACATGCGACGTTTCACCCTGAGAATCCACAACGACTCATACTTCAGGATGGTGTTCGAGAAGGAGAAGACCGTTCACGGTAGCTACGACGAGAGTCCGCTGGGGGAAATTGGCCCCGGACAGGTCGGGCAGCTCAAGCACAGCACGTGCGGCGTCTTTACCGGGACCAAGGGCAGCATCGTCTATCGCCTCGTCCAAAACGGCGTGCTGCACGGCGAGTACTATCAGTTCAACTGGGACATGCCATGGTGCGGGGACAACGAGTTCAGTCAGGAGAGATACATGGGGGCGCGGGAGGGGGTGCGCGACCCTGGCGGCATGGACTACGTCCGCCCGGAGAGCGGAGACGAGCGGGCGAAGCCGATGAGCGCGAGTGAGGCGATCGCGGCGGACGAGGTCCTGGTGTTCGTGCGACTGAAGGACGCGCTGCTGCAGGATCCCTGGCCGCCTCGTCCCACCGATTTCGACCAGCCCGCCGACAATCGGGACGCCAAGCCGACGATCGCCGAGGCGGGCCAGGTCGTGCACGTGCGGGACGCGGACGTCAGCAACCGCAAGGTCGTCTATGTCGGTTTGAACGACGCGCAGGCGAGCCTCGAGTCACTCGCGCTCGAGCGGGCCGCGCCGGCGGCGCCGCCGGGGCGAATGTCTGCAGTCCGGAGCTCCACGCCGGCCGGCGCCCAGGCGTTCTGGGCGCGGTGGAAGGGGAGGTCGACCGCCGAGTTCGTCGCGTCGATCTCGACGCTGGATCCCGACAAGAAGGACAAACTCGTCGAGGTGCTCGACGCGGCGCCGCGTCGCGTCCTCTTCCGAGGACGAGAGAGCCTCGAAGAGATGAGCGACCGCCCGCGCTACGATATCTGCGCTCTCGCCGAGCTTCTCGCCGAGGCGGACCACGAGCTTTCGGACGCTCGGTGTTCGGACGCGGAGGACGCGCCGCTCAAGCGGTTCGTCGTCTCGGGTCATCACTCGCCGTCGGGGCGCGGCTACTGGACGAACCTCTTCTACGGCCACGACCGGGCGATCCTGCACCTCGACGATCTCGCGGCGCTCGGGTCCGTGTTCCCGAGGGCGATGGCCGAGGTCGAGGACGTGTTCCTCGCCGCGTGCAACTCCGGTCATTGGAGGGGGCACGACGGAGTCGACGACAGCTGGGAGTTCGTCCCATCGCTCGTCCGCGTGTTCCCGAACGTGAAGACGGTCTGGGCCTACGCGGGCGGCGGGCCGTCGGGGGCGGCGGCCGTCGAGGATCTCCGCGCGTGGGAGGCGGCGTCACGCAAGGCCGACGGGAAGGAGGCGATCGTGAAGGCGTCCTACGACCGACGGCACATCGCGGTAGGCGGAAAGACGTATGACGGGTACCGCTCGATTGTCTGGACGCGCGGCGGCGACGGCCTCACCCCGGAGAACCAGAGCTGGCCGTAACCGTCGCACCGGAGCACCTGGCCCCGATCAGCGACGCAGTTCTGACCCATTCATGAGATCCACTGCCAAGGCGCCAAGAGCTCTTCGTGTTGGCGCCTTGGCGTCTTGGCGGTTGATCCTCTGAATGGGTCAGGATCGCGCGCGCTGATTGAGCGTGCGACAATGACAGGGAACAGGGCGCGGGGGGGCGCGCCCCACGCCGGATCAGGGGCCGACGGTCGCGCAGAGACCGAGCCCACCGGGGATCAAGTTGTGGTTGCACGTCCCGGCGCCGCCGCCGCAGTCCGCATCCTGGCAGCAGAACTTGAAGCACTTGTACGGCCCACCCCCGGTGGCGAGGTTGGTGTCGAAGCACTCGAGGCCGTTCTCGCAGTAGACGTAGTTGCCCGGATCACAGCTGCCGCAGAGCTGGCCGGAGTTTTCCCCTGCCCAGCAGACGAACTGCGTCGGACCGTTGAAGTCACAGGCCTCCCCGGCCGCGCACGACGCGCCGCTGACGGGGTTGCACTCCTCGGCGCCGGGCGTGTAGCAATCGCCGTTCGAGGGCGGCGACGACGGCACGCCGCAGATGGGCGACGCGAACGAGGCGCTCATGCCGGAGCCCGTCGTCGAACCCGGGGGTGCTCCACCCGTTCCGCCGCTCGGCGCTCCGCCGACGCCACCGCTCGGGGCTCCACCCGTTCCGCCGCTCGGCGCTCCGCCGACGCCACCGCTGCTCGACGACATCGACGACCCGCTGGTCGAACCCGTCGAACCCGTCGACGACATCGACGAGCCCGTCGATTCGCTCCCGGCCGCGCCCGTTCCGTCGCCGCTATGAACCGTCAGCTTGCACGCCGACACGCTGCTCACGACGACGACCGCCGCACCCATCCAACCGAATGACGCCCTCATGGGGATCCTCCTCTCGCCGACCCCGACGAGCGCAGACGACCGTGCGCGGGCGATCGCGCCTGCTCGGTCGTCCGCCGCCCCGAGCGCTCGGACTCGTTGCCGCGTTCGGCACAACGGGCGCCGCCCTGAAGGGGACGTGGAGCACGCGTGTGCACCGCGGGGCGTGGAGGGCGCCCCCGATCGGCTGTCCCGAGAGAGAGCGTGCTCGCTCCTGGACTGAATTTTGGCGGCAAATCTCCTAGGCTCTGCGTGAGCGGGCCGACCGGCCTCGCTCCCCGACGGGGCCCCGACCGCGATGACTACGACCCACGTGCACGTCTCGATCTCGCTCACCCCGCGCCGAAAGCGCGCGCTCTTCGTGCTCGGACTCGTCGCGTCGACGGGGATCATCGCGAGCGCTCACGCGGACTGGAGTGCGGCGAACGACCCGGAGATGTGGGCGACGATGGGAAAGAGCCTCTCGTCGGCGAAGTTCAGGGACCTCTTCAAGGAGGTCGATGCGCGGCTCGACGCGCTCGAGACCACGTTCTGCGGAGTGACGATCAGCAGCTACCTGGGCGATCAGGTCGAGGGCTACGACGGAGCGGCGGACAAGTGCAAGGCCGTGAGCTCGTGCGGCCCGAGCGCGCGAATGTGTGACGCCACCGATCTCTCCCGGTTCGCCGCGTCGGGAGGGACGTTCTCGCCCGACGGGTACTATTGGTACACCGTCGGCGCGTGGACGCTCGTGCAAGAAGGCCAGCTCAACGACTGCAACGGATGGACGAGCGCGGCCGTCATGAACCTCGGCCCCGCCTGGTTCAAGGCGCCCAGCACGAAGCCCGGTGGGAAGCCGGACTATTCGCAGTGCAGCGCCGCGAAGCAGATCGCCTGCTGCAACTGACGCGCGCGCGGCGTCCGGCCTCGAGTGTCAGCGCGAGCTGCGCGCGAGGTACGCCTCGAGGGCGGCGAGCGCGGAGCCGTTGCCCCAGGTGAAGATCGTGAAGGTCCCGATCGGATCGCCTGCTCCGTGGCCTTGGTTCTCCATCATGAAGCCGTAGCTCTCCTCGCCGAAGAAGGGGAAGCGGCGCTCGTAGGCGCGGAGGAGCGCGGGGTTCTCGGGCGCGTAGATCATGCTGAACGACGCGCGGAGCGCGGCCTCGCCGCGCTCGCGATAGGACGGCTCTCCGGTCGCGTCCGCGAGATCGAGGAAGAGCTGCGCGAACAGGCTCTGCCGCGCGTCGTTCCACTCGCTGTCCGCGTTCATCACGCCGAACCCGCCCACCGCCGGCGCGGGCAGGAAGGACGGATTCCACACGGCTTGGTAGAGCGAGAGCTCGTCCGCCGCGCGTCGCGCGAGCCCGAGCCATCGCGCCTCACCCGTCGCTCGGTGCGCGGCGAGGAACGCGTCTGCGGTCCAGAACATCGCGAGGGTGTTCTGCTTGTAGACGCCGTTCCGCGCGAACCGGCGCCCGAGATGTTCGAGCCCCCAAGGCGCGCAGGACCAATACGTCTCGAAGTCCTCCCAGCGCCCATCGAGCGCGATCGCCGCGAGGTGGTCGAGCGCGGAGAGCACGCGCGCGTCCCGCCGACCGAGATCGAGGAGCAGCGCCACCACCACCGCGCTCTCGGCGCTGTCCGCGAGCTCGGGGGCGACGCGACCGTCGGGCTCGATCCACGCGGGGAACGCGCCGCTCGGGCGCTCTAGCGTGAGCGCGCGATCGGCGAACGCCGTCACCCGGCGGAGCGCCGCGTCCTCGCCCGTGAGGCGGTGCCAGTCGAGGAGCATGCGGCAGGTGAAGGCCGCGTCGACGAGGTGGATCGCGTCAGCCGAGACCCCCGACGGTCGACGGTCCGAGTTCGTCCATCGGAGCGCCGACCAGGGGCGATCCTCCGGCCCCTCGGCGCGGAGGACCGAGGGGAAGAGCCCGCCGCGATTGGGGGCGGCGAGCGCGACCTCGGTCATCTTTCGAGCGCGCGCCTCGAGCTCGTCGGAGCCGAGGCGACGCGCGCGGCGCAGGAGCCCGTTGGCGCACCGCTGCGTCGAGAACCAGGCCTGGTTCCAGATGCTGCGGGCTTCGCGCCACCGTCGCTCCGCAGGCGGGACCGAGGGGTGCTGCGAGACGTCGACGATGAACGCCGGCGCGCCCGCGGGGGCCGTCGATATCCCCTCGACCTCCTGCCACACGATGGGGCCCCACCGCGCGTGCGAGAACGCCCAGTCCGCGACGCGGCTCGACATCGCCTCGAGCCGAGCGAGATCCCCCGCGAACGAGCGCGCCAGGTGGAGCGCGCGCCCCCACCGCTGCCAGAGGAACCGCGCGACGAAGCCGAACGGGTTCGAGCGATCCGTCGGGGCCTCGCTCGCAAGGACGTGGATGCGGAGCCTCACGCGCCTGGAGCACGCGATCGGATCGGCGCGGCGGTAGAGCACGTGACCGTCGATCCGGTGCGCGCCGCAGGCGAGCGTGATCTCTCGCCTCGGGTGATCGTAGTCGATCCACGCGCGCGTCCCCGTGGGCACCCTCGCGAGGTCGTCGACGTCGACCACGAACGCGAGCGCGCGCCTCGCGTCCGCGACGACGATCGCGGGGGCCCGAAGGATCGCGTCCGCCATGACGAACCCGGGTTCGGGCGCCAGGTGCGGGACGAACACGGTCGTCGCGTCGGGGATGGAGTGTCGCACCACCAGCCGCGGCTCGACCGCTCCCTCCGGCGCGTCGAGCTCGAGGACCCCCGGTGACGCGCGCGCCACGTGGAACGACGCGAGCGCCCCGCGCGAGGCCTTCGCGTCGATGCGGACGCCCGCGATCACGACGCGCCTCTTCCGCGCCCGTCCGTGGCGTGCGACGGTCCCCGAGCTCATTCGAGCGGGAGCTTATCGCGGTGAGGTCCAACCAGGAGAGGCGGCGCCCCACCGCCCGCGTCTCAGCCACCTTGGCGTCGGTGCTCGCGTCCGCGTGCTCCGCGGCGCCCGGGGCTCCGTCATCGGGGGTCGTCGCTTCTCCCCCACCCGTGGCGAGCGCGTCGCCCGAGACGTGCGGCGGCGCCCCGCTCGTCGTCGAGTTCATCGACGCGGGGCAGGCGCTCGCGGCGTTGGTCAAGCTGCCTGACGAGCGCGTGATCCTGATCGACGCGGGGGAGAGCCCGACGCGGGCCGCGTGCGGGGCGCCGTGCCGAGGGTGGCACGAGCACGTGATGGAGCGCGCGCGCGCGTTCCTCGGCGCGGCGCGCCTCGACCTGCTCTGGATCACGCACCCGCACAGCGATCACGCGGGCGGCGCGGTGGACGTGATCGAGGCGTTCGAGCCCCGCGCGTTCGTCGACAACGGCCGCGACGCGGACAAGCGCGAGATCTCCCGCGTGCTCGGCGCGCTCGAGGCCGCGCACGTCCCGCATACAGTGGTGGAGCCGGGGCACGCGGACGTGCCGCTCGAACCGAGCCCGCTCTATCGGCTGTCGGCGGTCGTGCCGAACGCGTGGCCGGCGAGCTGCAAGTCGGACGCGAACGACTGTTCGATCGGCCTTCGCATCGACTACTGCGCGTCGTCGATCCTCTTCGTGGGGGACGCGGAGCGCCGCGAAGAGGCGGAGCTCGAGATCGCTCCGGTGACGCTGCTCCAGGTCGGCCATCACGGGAGCGACACGTCGTCCACCGAGTCGTTCCTCGCGCGGGCGCGGCCGCGCTACGCGGTGATCTCGGCGGGCGAACCGGACGAGGGGACGAACGTCGCCTTCTGCCACCCGCGCGTCTCGACGGTCGAGCGCCTGAACCGCGTGCTCGGGGACGCGGGGCCGGCCGTCGTTCGAGCGTTCGACGGCGCACTCCCCTGCGGTCACGACGAGGGGGACGGCTGGCGCTCCACGCCGACGAGCGAGCACCTCTGGATCACCGCGCGCGACGGGGACGTCACCCTCGTGACGACCGGCGACGGCTCGTTCGTCCGGCGCTGACGCTCACTCGCCGGACGGGCGATCGTCCGGCATCTGCGTCTGCTCGTCGTCGAACTCGGCGGCGAGGCGCGAGACGCGCTGGCTCGCGCGACGAAGTCGGCGGCAGAGCTCCCGGTTGATGTTCTGGAGGACCATCACGTACGCGTGCACGTCTCGTTGGTAGAGCGCGTAGAGGTGCAGGCTCTTCAGCTCGAGGACGCGCGCGTCCCGCTCGGCGACCGCGGTGAAGAGGCGCGGCTGCATCTCGATGAGCGTGGTCTCGCCGAAGAAATCGCCGGGCCGGAAGCGCATGAGCTTCACGAAGGGGGCGCTCGCGGCCTCCTGCAGGGCGACGACCTCCCCCGTCTGGACGATGAACATCGACCTACCGGACTCGCCCTCGCGGAACACCGCCTCGTTCGCGGGCACGTCCCGCGCGATGAGGAGCCGCGCGAGCTGATCGAGCGCCGCGTCGTCGACGCCCCCGAAGAAGGGCGTCCTCGAGAGGAACTCCTTGAGGGGCGCGAGCTCGCCTTCCATGGGTGAAAACGTATCGCGCCTAAAGCGCCCTCGCACAACCCCGGATCGTGCTGCGGGCGTGGGATGGCCTCACCCACGTGCGTGCTCGAGCTCGTACGCGCGATCGGCGCCGATCTCCGACGAACCGCGCTCTCGGATCAGGACGCGAGCTCGCGGAGTCGGCGCGCGAGGAAGCGCCGCTCGGGCTCCGCGAGCGCGAGCTCGAGCGCGCGCTGGTACGCCGCGCGCGCATCGGCGGACTTCCCGAGCCTCCGCAGGAAGTCGGCGCGCGCCGCGTGGAACAGGTGGTAGCCCGCGAGCTCGTCGGCGCCGAGGAGGTCGTCGAGCTCTCGGAGGCCGACGTCGAACCCGTGGACCATCGCCCGCGCGACGACGCGGTTCAGCGCGACGACGGGCGTAGGGGTCGCGGCGAAGAGGTGATCGTAGAGCCGCGCGATCTGCGCCCAGTCCGTGTCCGACGCGCGCTCGGCGCGCGCGTGACACGCCGCGATCGCGGCCTGCAGCGCGAACGCCCCGGGCCGGCCGGCGGCGCGCCGGAGCGCCGCCTCGACGCGCACGAGACCCTCGGTGATGGCGTCCCGGTCCCAGCGGGATCGGTCCTGATCCTCGAGCAGCACGAGGTCGCCCTCGGGGGTCGCGCGCGCGTCCCGCCTCGAGTGCTGGAGCAGCATCAGCGCGAGGAGGCCCTCGGGCTCGTGCGCCGAGGGCAACAGGTGGAGCAGCATGCGCGTGAGGTGGATGGCCTCCGTCGCGAGGTCGACGCGCACGAGCGCGTCGCCCTTCGTCGGCGCGTAGCCCTCGGAGAAGATCAGGTAGAGGACGGTCATCACGGCGCTCGTGCGCTCCGCGATCGCGCTCTCTCCGGGGACTTCGTAGGGGATCTTCGCCTCTCGGATCTTGTTCTTCGCGCGCACGATCCGCTGCGCCATCGTCGCCTCTTGGGCGAGGAACGCGCGGGCGATCTCCTCCGTCGAGAGGCCGCCGAGCGTCCTCAGCGTCAGCGCGATGCGCGCCTCGATGGCCAGCGCGGGATGGCAGCACGTGAAGATCAGGCGGAGTCGGTCGTCGGGCATGGGGAGGGCCTCCGTCGGTGCTCCGGCGGGCGTGAAGCTCTCCTCGATCGCCGCGATGGTCGCGAGATCGGCGAGCTTGCGATCGAGCGAGCGGCGTCGGCGCACGAGGTCGATGGCCTTGTGCCGCGCGGTCTGGACGAGCCAGCCCGCAGCGTTCGCGGGCGCGCCGTCCTCCGGCCACTGCTCGAGCGCGGAGGCGAACGCGTCCTGAACGATCTCTTCGGCGACCTGGAAATCGCCGACGACGCGGATCAACGTCGCGACGATGCGGGCGCGCTCCTCGCGGTAGATGCGATCGAGCGCGCCCCGGTCGGTCGTCACGCCATCGGTGGGTCGAACACCATGATCGGGCGCACCTCGATCGAGCCGATCGCGGCCGATGGGATGCGCGCGGCGACGGCGATCGCGTCGTCGATGTCCTTGGCTTCGATGAGGTAGAACCCGCCGAGCTGCTCGCGCGTCTCCGCGAACGGACCGTCCGTCGTGAGCGTCTTGCCCTCGCGGACCCTCACCGTGGTCGCGGTCGACACGGGCTTCAGCGCCTCTCCAGCCTTGAAATGGCCGCTCCCGATGATCTCGCGGGTGAACGTGCCGTACGCCTTGTGGAACGTCTCGGTCTCCGCCGGGGTCATGCTCTCGAGCTTGGACTCGGCGTCATAAATCAGAAGCAGATATTGCATCGGATGTTCTCCTCGGTCGGACGTCGAACGGCGGGCGCACGGATCGACACGCGGGACGAAAGAACCTCACCAACCCCCGTCCGAGTCGGGCGGGCGGACGGGGACCTCACGGGGGTGATCATCCATGAGCTTCTTCACGCAGCCCACCATTTTCTCGGCGGCCTTCTTCTCGTTCTCGTCGAGCTCGGACATGCTCTTTTTTCCCTTGTCGAGCTTCTCGTAGCGCTTGGTGACGCTCTGGATGCACTCCATGTCCTTGCACGCGCAGATCTCGTCCGCCGCGCGGTCCATTTCGCTCTCGCTCGAGAGGAGGTTCGAGGGCATCAAATCGCCCACCAAGTCCGTGATCGAGCCGAGCAAGCTCTTCCGCGGACGCTCGCGCCCAGGGCGGGGATCGTCGTCGAGATCGCGATCCCGGTCGCGACCGCGGGGGAGGTCGCGCGGGGGGCGGCGGGCGCTCGTGCCCATGGTGGTGCCGTAACCGCTGGGCGAGTTCGAAGACCGGGTCGAGGGCGTGTCGTCGTCGTCGTCGTGGTGCGACTTCGTCTTCGTCTCCTCTTTGCTCCCACACCCTGTCGAGAGGGGCCCACTCACGAGGAGACAGGCTGTGAAGAGCGCGCCCCACCACGTGGACCCGACCCCGTGCTTCTTCGTCCGCATTGCACCCTCGCTCATCGGTGCTCGGAACGTAGCACGGGCCTCACGGCGCGGCGCCTTTGCGGGGAGCGCGACGGCGGCCCGCCCACGCGAAGTACACGATGACCCCGGCGAGGAGCAGGCCCACGCCGACGACCGACTCCTTCGGTGTGTTCACGAGGCATCCGAGCGCGAGCCCTAGCTCGAGCAGGAGGAACACGACGGACGCCGCGAGCGGCGCGCGGAATCGCTGCTGCGGGGCGGGGCTCCTCCGGTGGAGCAGGTGGACGACCGCGACCGCGCCCTGAAAAAGGGCGTCGGCGAAGGCGATCCCGGTGAGCAGGAGGTCCACCTGCGCGCCGCCGACCACGACCGCGAGGCACGCGAACGCTCCCTGCGCTGCCACCGCGAGGACCGGTCGTTCCGTCTTGGGATGCAGCACCCCGGCGCGCGCGAAGAACAGGCCGTCCTTCGCCATCGCGTAGATCACGAACGGAAAGCCCAGGCAGATCGTGTTGAGGATCCCCGCCGCGGAGAGGACGATGACGACGGCGAGCCCCTTCTCGGCCGCGTGACCGAACGCGACGCCTGCGGCCTCGGCCGCGGGGCTCGGGCTCCGCGCGAGCCCGTCGTGCCCGAGGATCCCGAGGAACGACAGGTTCACCGCGAGGTACAGCACGAGCACGACGGCGATCCCCGCGAGGATCCCGCGCGGCACCGCGCGCTCGGGATCCCGCACGGAGCCGGCGATGTACGTGCCGTGGTACGCGCCACCGAAGGAGAACAGCACGGGGATGAGCCCGGCGATGGTCCACGCGAACGCGTTGCCGAGGTGGCTCGGTCCCCACCACGCCTCGGCGACGATCACGGTGCGCGGCGCGGCGACCGTCGAGGCGCGCCCGAACGCGACGCCGAGCGAGACGATCAGCGCGAGCGCGGAGACCTTCAGCGCGGCCATCCCGAGCTGGATCCGCCCTCCCGTCTTGAGCCCGAGGAGGTTCGCGACGGTGAAGAGCGTGATGCTCGCGATCGCTACGATCTGCCGCGGCCCGTCCGGGATCGTCCCGGTGAGCAGGCCGAGCGTGTCGACGAGGATGAGCGCGATGACGGCCATCGACCCGGGCTGCACGACGAGCAGCTGGGTCCACCCATAGAGGAACGCGAGCGGAGGTCCGACGCGCGGCCCGAAGCCCTCGCGGAGGAACACGTACATGCCCCCCGGCTTCGGCCAGCGCGATCCCAGATCCGCGAACACCAGCGCCCCCGAGACGGACGCGATCCCGCCGAGCGCCCAGATCGCGAGGATCCACGCGGAGCTCGGGAGGGCGCGCGCGAGCGAGGCGGGGGTGAAGAAGATGCCGACGCCGACGATCGCTCCGACGACGACCGACGCGACGTGGTGCGCTTCGAGCGGGCGCGTGGACTCGGGTTCGCTCATCGCGCCGCGGTGAGCGTATCATCGTGAGGTGTCCAGCGAAGCCGAGGTGATCGCAGCCAACGCGGCGTTCTACGAGGCGTTCGCGGCGCGCGACGAGGACGCGATGGACGCGCTCTGGTCGGAGTCCGCGTCCGTCGTGTGCATCCACCCAGGGTGGGCCCCGCTGCGCGGGAAAGAGCTCGTGATGGAGAGCTTCCGCGGGATCTTCGCGAACCCGCGCGGCCCCATCGTCCGGGCGAGCCGCGCGAGCGCGCACGTGCTCGGCGAGACCGCGTTCGTGATCTGCTTCGAGACGGTGGGGGGCGCGAGGCTCGTCGCGACGAACGTGTACGTGCGCGAGCACGGCGCGTGGCTGCTCGTGCACCACCACGCGGGCCCGGTCGCCGACGACGAGCTCACCGAGGAAGAGCCGTCGCCGGGCGATCTCAACTGAGCTCCGCGCGGAGCGGAGCCGAGGTCGCCTCGGCTCGCCCGCGAAGAGCCCGCGCCGTCGCGCGGTGCTCTACATCGATCCCTTGAACAGCGCGAACGCCGCGCCCTGTGCGTCCTTCACCACGGAGAAGCGCCCAATGCCCGGGATGTCCTGCGGCTCGACGACGACGCTCCCCTTGAGCTGCGCCGCCCTCTTCGTGCGCTCGTCGACGTCCCCCACGAGCACGTAGTGGAGCCAGTGCGTGGGCGCGCTCGCCATCGGGTGCTTCATGATGCCGGCGGCCTGGCGCTCCCCGCGCTTCAGCACGTGGTAGGTGCCCATCGGGCCCATGTCTTTGTCTTCGTGCGTGTACCCGAACACGCCCTCGTAGAACGCGAGCGCCGCCTTGGGATCGCTCGTGAGGAGCTCGTCCCAACAGAACGTCCCGATCGCTGGGCGCTCTTGCTCCGCGCGCTCTTCCTTCGGCTTGAACGGCGCGAGCGCCGCGCCCTGGGCGTCGACGAACACGGCGAACCGGCCGATCCCGGGGATGTCCGAGGGCTCCATCATGATCTTGCCGCCGAGCGACGCGGCCTTCTTCGCTGCGGCGTCGACGTCGGGCGTGGTCGTGTAGCCGAGCCATGACGGGGGGATGTTCTTCCCGGGGGGAGGCGCGATCGCGCCCGCGCAGTCGACGCCGTTCGACTTGAACAGCGTGTATTTGCCCATCGGCCCCATGTCGACCTCGGACGATGTCCACCCGAGGAGTTCGCCGTAGAAGCCCACGGTGGCCTTCGGCTCTGGGGTGATGAGCTCGTGCCAAATGAAGCGCCCAGAGGTCGTCGTCGCGTTGCTCATGATCATGGCTCCTTCGGGGACAGCCTCTGTCCCGGGGTCGGCGCTCCGTGCGCCCGATTGACCGGACATCGAACGGGGACGCCGCGAATCGACATCGGGGAGACTTTTTTTTTCCGGACGAGGAACCCGTCGCGGCGACCCGTAGATGGCCTGCCCCCGGGGTTGCCCCTGGGCGAGCTTTTGCTGGCTCTTGAACTCGCCCGTCGATGGGGTTGCCACGTGGAGGCGGACCCGTCGAGGGCGGGAGGCCGAAGGAGCGGAACGACGTGGACACGCATTCGAAGAAGCGAGGCCCGATCGCAGTGGGCGCAGCCCTCGTGAGTATCTTGGGGCTCGCAAGCCTCGTCGCGCCCGGGTGCGAGTGGCGCGTGACGGGCGATGGCGGTGACTCGGACTCGCCGGGCGTTCACACGCGCGAAGAGATCGACGCGATGTACGCGGGCTCGGCGAATTGCTCCGGGCTCGGCGGCTCGTGCGACGGCGAAGGCCAGCTCAACCACTGTTGCGGCGAGATGTCGTGTGACATCCTGGACGGCTGCTGTGCCCTCGGCGGGAACCCCTGCTACGAGGCCAGCGATTGTTGCTCTCGGAGTTGCGACGAGGGCGTTTGCGGGTGCAGCAAAATCTCGGACTCATGTGTGCGCGACGAAGACTGCTGCCAGGATCAGCCGACCGTGTGTGTCGGAAACGGCGCGAACAGCGGTGCGTACGTCGGCCGGTGCGTGAGGGCCCGGGGTGGAGCGTGCACGAAGGACCTGGACTGCGTCGGAGGTGCGTGCGGTCCCGGGGGCGTCTGCACGTGTTCGGAGGAGTACCACCCGTGCGCGAACTCCGCGGACTGTTGCTCCGGGCTCGAGTGCCAGTTCGAGTCCTTCTCGGGCGGCAACGGTACGTGCCACGCGCCGTGAGCCGGCAGGGGTGACGCGCGGGACGAGAGGAAATGGGCGCCGGGGCGCGATGGGAATCGGGACCCCGAAATTTGCGTTGGACCGAGATGGCCCCGAGACTGCCGAGGTTGGTCGCCG
Organism: Polyangiaceae bacterium; assembly: GCA_046351395.1. Classification (GTDB taxonomy): domain Bacteria; phylum Myxococcota_A; class Polyangia; order Polyangiales; family Polyangiaceae; genus CAYYKK01. The sequence continues at coordinate 196,810 of JAXLYP010000010.1, read as the reverse complement.
CGAAGCCGAATGGAAACCCGCCCCGGCGGAGCGCGACAGGACCCGCGCTCGCTCGAGCCCTGGGATCACGGTTGGCCGTAGGCGTGGTGCGCAGCGGGGCGCGCGCGCTCGCGTGGTTCGCGGTCGCGTCCCTCGGCCTCGCCGCAGCCGGCCTCGATCCGACGTGGCTCTGGCTGAGCCGGGACGTCGCGCGTTCTTGGCTCCACCTGCCGATGCTCGCGGTCTTCGCGGCGTGCGTGCTCGCGCCGATCCCTCGGCTCCCTCCCACGCTCCGCGCGCGTGTCCGTGTCGCGTCGCGCGTCGTGATCCTCGGCGTCGCGGCGCTCGCGCTGCGCGCCGCGGTCGCGTGCTGGATGGCCTGGGCGGACGGGCTCCGAGCGATGTTTCCGGTGCCGGTGAGCGCCGTCCTCGGGGTCGTCCTCGGGGTCCACGCGTGGCTCCCGGCTCCGCTCGAAGTCCCCTCGTGGGGGCGCGCGCGGGCGCGGGCGCGACCGCGCTCGCGGGGTCGCGCTCATCGCGCTTCAGATCGCGGGCGTGGCGTACACGGATCACCGCCGCGACGCGGACGCGATCGTCGTGCTCGGCGCGCGCGTCTACGCGGACGGTCGCCCCTCCGAGGCGCTCGCGCAGCGCATGGCGACCGCGTGCGAGCTCTATCGGGCTGGGTATGCGAAGAAGGTGGTCCTCTCGGGCGGGCGCGATCCGGGGGGAGCGCGGAGCGAGCCGGACGCGATGCGGGAGCTCGCGCTCGGATGCGGTGTGCCCCGGGACGCGATCGTCCTCGACGAGGACGGCGTGGACACGCGCGCGACGGGCGTCGACGTCGCGCGAATCCTGGGCGAGGGGGCGCGCGTGCTCGCGGTGAGCCACGGATACCACCTCGCGCGCGTGCAGATCGCGCTCGAGCGGCAGGGCATCGAGGCGTACACCGTGCCGGCGCGAGAGCGCATCTTGCTCCCCGGAAAGCCGTACTACGTCGCCCGCGAGCTCGTCGCCTGGGCGGTCTATCTCGCGCGCGGGTGACGTGCGACGCTCGCGCCCCATGCTGTCGCCCGCGCGCGCCCTCCTCGCCCTCCCCCTGATGATCCTCGCGGGCTGCTCGCCCGCGCCCGCGCCCAGCGTCCTCGACGTGTCGGCGAGCAGCAGCGCGCCCGCGCGCGCTGGCAAGCCCGAGTCGGCCCCCCGCCCGAAGGCGGATGTCGCCGTGGATCGCCAGGCGCTCTGCGGCTGCTACCGGTGGTGGACCGAGATGCCGGAGAAGAAGTCGGATCCGTGCAGTGAGATCTCCGCGCAGGACATCGCGGAGGCCACGGTCCTCGAATGTCTGCGCGCGCACGACCCCGGGACGGACTGTCAGGGGTATCGCGAGTGCTACACGATGGAACCGAGCGCGAGCGCCGCGTGCCTCGACGACGAGATGTTCATCGGTGCGTGTCCCTCGTGCCGCTGCGGCAAGAAGTGCGACGTGAAGAAGCAAGACTGCCCCAAGGGCTTCGAGTGCACGCTCGAGAACACCCACGTCGAGGGTCAGGGTTGGTGCGCAGAAAAATAGCGGCGGCGCTCTCGCCGAGCCGGAGGCGCGGCGCTATGTGGCCGCGGTGAGCCTCGATCGAATCCCCGATCTGCCGGGTGCGCGCCGCTGGTTCGGACACCTGCCCGAGGTGCGCTCGGATCGCATGGGCTTCGTTCGCCGCATCGCAGCGGACGGTCGCCCTTTCCTGCGGCTGCGCGCGCCGTTCGGGCAGCTCGCGCTCATCAACGATCCGGCGCTCGTGCAGGAGGTGTTCGTCGAGAAGGTGAGGTCGTTCGCGAAGGCGGCGATGACGCGGTTCTCGATCTATCCGCTCGCGGGCGAGGGCCTGTTCTCGAGCGACGGCGAGCTTTGGCGGAAGCAGCGCAAGCTCATGGCGCCGCTCTTCCACCCGACCCAGGTCGACTCCTACGCGGGCGACATGGTCGAGTGCGCCCGGCGCGCGCTCGCGCGCTTCCACGACGGCGAGATGGCGATCGCCCGCGAGACGACGCGCATCACGATGTCCGTCGCGGGCAAGACGCTGTTCGACGCGGACACGTTCGACGAGGCGGACGCGCTGGGCGCGGCGCTCACCGTAGCGCTCGACTGGGGCAGCGAGAACGCGGGCTCTCCGCTCGCGATCGGCCACATCGTCGCGCGTCGTACGCTCCTCGACTTGCGGGCCGCGCTCGCGCGGCGCTTCGGTGAGGCGGCGCGGGTCCCCTCCGCGATCGGCGCGCTCGCGGATCGACTCCACGGCCCGCTCTTCCTGCCGGGTGGGTCGGGCGCCGCGCTCCGGGATGCGCTCCGGGTGCTCGACGATCGTGTCGCGCGGATGATCGCGGATCGCCGCCGCGCCCCAGGCACGCGCCGCGACCTCCTCAGCAAGCTCCTCGAGGCGCGGGACGAGGACGACGGCTCGGCCATGAGCGATCGCCAAGTGCGGGACGAGGTCCTGACGCTGTTCGTCGCGGGCCACGAGACGACGGCGACGTCGCTCGCCTGGGCGCTCTACGAGCTCGCGGGAAACCCCGACCTCTACGCGAAGGCGGAGGCCGAGGCGGACGCGCTGCGCGGCGATCCGACGCTCGAGGATCTCCCGCGCCTCCCGCTGCTCTTGCGCGTGTTCAAGGAGGCGCTCCGCAAGTACCCGCCCGTGTATCTCGTCGGCCGCGACGCGATCACGGACGTCGAGATCGGCGGCGTCGGGATCCCGAAGGACACGAACCTCACGCTGAGCACGTACTCCCTGCATCACAGGCGCGACCTCTGGCCGGAGCCCGACCGCTTCGATCCCGATCGCTTCCTCCCGGAGCGCGAGGCGGCGCGCTCGCGCTTCGCGTACCTCCCGTTCGGCGCGGGTCCGCGGATCTGCATCGGCTACCCGTTCGCGTTCATGGAGGGCCAGCTCGTCCTCGCGGCCATGCTCCGGCGCGCGCGGTACTCCCGCGTCGCCGAGGTCGCGCCCGAGCCCTCCGCGACGCTCCGCCCGAAGGGCGACATGCCCATGCGCGTCCGCCTTCGGGCCGCAGCGGCGCGCTGACTCAGAGGAAGGGGAGCATCTTCATCACCCAGCCCGCGGGGTGGTTCACGAGCTGATCGATCCACTCGGGGTGATCGTTCACCGCGCGGAGCGCGTCTGCCTGGGGGATCGCGCGGCGCACGAAGTCCTTCGCCGTGCGGTTCCGCGCGCGCCACGCCTCCGCGGAGCCGCGCTCGACGTCCGCGAAGGGCACCTTCTGTCCGAGGAGGATGCAGTCGAGGCCGTGGAGCCCATAAAAGAAGATCCCCGTGTCCTCCTGCAGGCTCGCGCGTACCGCGCGCGGCGTGAGCGAGAGGGGCCCGAGCTCGCGGAAGAGGGCGAGCGCGTGCTCGAGCCCCGAGATGTCACAGGTCTCGCGCACCTCGCGCCAAAACGGGGAGTCGAATCGGCGGTTGAACTTGTAGTGCGCCGCGAGGAACCAGCGAAGGCGATCCCAGTCCCGGCCGACGGTGTCGTTCACGAACCTCCGCGTGGCGGCGCTCGCGCGCGCGTCGCGCATCGGGAAGGAGCGCACGAGGCTCGTGATCGCGCGCGTGATCATCAAGAGGCCCGTCGACTCGAGCGGCTCGACGAACGCGTACGCGTTGCCGACGGCGAATACGTTCCCGACCCAGAGCCGATCGTGTCGCCCCGAGCGGAACTTCACGACGCGCTCGCCCTTCATGTCGGGCCAGATCGCCTTCGCCTCGGCGAGCGCCGCGTCGTCCCCGAGGAAGTTCGACGAGTAGACGTACCCGAGGTGGTCGTCCTCGCGGATCGGGATGTCCCAGCACCACCCCGCCTGCATCGTTCGCGCGGTCGTGTACGGCTTGAGCTTCCCCGCGTGCGGCGCGTTGAACGCGAGCGCGCGGTCGGTGAAGAGCGTCGAGGCGTAGCTCGTGAAAGGGGCGCCGAGCTTCTCTCCGAGGAGGAACGAGCGGAAACCAGAGCAGTCGACGTACAGATCGAACGCGTGCTCGCGGCCTCCGTCGTCGACGAGGTGCTCGACGAGGGGATCGGCGCCTTGCTCCGCGCCCGCCGGCGCGAGCTTCGCGTCGACGATCTTCGCGTCGAGGTGCGTGATCCCGCGCGCGATCGCCGTCTTCCGCAGGTAGGCGACGAGCCGCTGGTTGTCGAGGTGGTACGCGAACGCGAGGACGGGGAGGAACGAGTGGAGCTTTCCGCTCTGCGTGCGGATGATCGGCGTCACGTCCTTCGCCATGAGCTGGCCCTGCAGCGTGAACGCGCTCACGTTCGCCGTCTCGGCCATCGCCCCGAGCATGCCGATGCCGTTCACCTCCCAGTCGAAGGGCGCCTGGAACACGTAGTCCCCGGGGAGCCCCCACTCGAAGCGGATGCCCTGCTTCCACGTCGGCGCGACCTCGCGCGTGAACTCCGCAACGTCGAGCTTCAGGTAGTGGTGGAGGAACGGGACGAGGCTCGGGACGCTCGCCTCGCCGACGCCGATGATCGGGATCGACGGGGTCTCGATGACCGTCACCTCGAGCGAGGGGAGCTGCGCGCGCAGCGCGAGCGCGGTGAACCAGCCCGCGGTGCCGCCCCCGAGGATGCCGACGCGGCACACGGCGCCCGCGCCCTCCTCCGCGGAGATCTTTGGCCGGTGCGCCTCGCGCGCGAGGAGCTCGTGGTTCGTGAACAGATCGCGCATCACCTCGCCCGTGAAGGGGTGGTCCTGCGCGGGGGGAGCGGCGGGCTTCATGGGGCGCGAGTGTACGCGGTCATTGGGGGCGTGCCCCGAGGTTTGCCTATCGCCTCTTCGACGAGGTGAACCTCACGGCCGAGGAGAGTGGCACACCGCGTTCGTGGGTCTTCGTGAAGTCAGTACTCAGGCGGTCGTCGGCGCGGAGTGCGAAGCTCGGAGGTGCTTCGTCGCCTCCGCGTAGGCGCGTTGGATCTCCGCGCCGTCGAGCTCGTGGTGCGTCGCGAGCCATGCGCACGCCTCTCCCACGGCGCCGAAGATCTGGAGCGCCTTCCTCCGGCTCGAGAGGCGGATCAGGCCCGCAAGGAACCCGCGCGCCATGGCGCCCGCGAAGCCGTCGGCCAGGATGACGACCGCGCTCACGCCGGACTTCTCTGAGGTCTCGCGGATGAGCTCCTCGAAGAACGATCGCGCGTCGGAGTCGATCCCGCCCGACATGTCCTTGCGCGCGAACACGAACAGCATCCCGCCCCGCCCGCCAGCTCGAAGCCCCTGCGCGACGATCGCGCGCAGACAGTGGATCTCGGACGGCTTGATCTTGCGACCGAGGTGGACGATCACGAGCGGGTTGAACTGAGCGATGACGTTCCCGTCGTCCGATGACACGATCTTCAGAACCCCGGGGGGCGCGAGCGAGGACGGCGAAGACACCGCGCCGCTCTACCACCGACGCGCGCGCGCCTCACTCAGGGGCGGCTCGTCGTGGCCGAGCGGTGTGATGCAGGTCCGCCGCGCATGCGTGGGGCGACGCTACGTAGGATCGGCGTTCGGCCGCCTGGAGAGTGGGGTGGCGGCTCGGGGCCATGACCCTTCACGATTGGCCGAGCGCTTTGCTTCGGCGTCAGCCCACCCCGGGGCGATCGGGTGGTCGACGCGCTCGACACGTCGCCGTCACCACGCAAATGCGCGGTCGCCTCGGGCGACGCGCGCCGCTCGCCGGTCCTGTCCCTGGTGGTCGGGTGGGCCGGCGTGTCCGGCTCCGTACAGGGCGAATCAGCGCCGACGGCCGACGCCTGTGTCCTTCATCACGCGTAACCGCAAAATCTGCACTTCGTGTCGAATTGGCGCTTAAGACCGTCGCCCGCGCGCCGAATGATTGAGTGATGGTTCCAACATAGGGTTTCCCCTAGGAAAACGACTGGCCGTAACTTTTGCGCTAAAGTTCTTCTTAGGTGACCCGTTCTGCTGGCCATGGCAGAGCGCTGGGATTGGCTGCACGACATCGCCGCGCGGGCGATGGTCATGTCGCCGGCCGATGACGACTCCCTCTCGCGTCTTCGCGCCCAGCTGGCCGCCGCGCTCTCGAAAGGGCCACTCCCGGAGGCTGTTGAGTCGGCCGCGACAGGTGCCCTCGCCGCCGTCGACGCCGAGCTCTCCAAGCCTCCCACGGAGCGGAGCGGATCGCTCGACCGCGTGGTCCAGATCCTCACGTCCGTCGCGGTCGCCGAATCGGGGACGGACCCCGAGGCGATCGACGTGGGATCTCGCCCTCTCCCGTCGCCCAAGGAGGAGCATCGGGCGGGAGTCGGACAATCGCAGGACAAAGAGCTGGTCGACGAGTTCATCGTCGAAGCTCGCCAATACCTCGCCGACTCCGAGTCCGCGCTGCTCGAGCTCGAGGCGAACCCCGACGACAAGGAGTGCGTCGGCCGCCTCTTCCGCGCCTTCCACACGATCAAGGGCGTAGCCGCGATGCTCGGCTACGACGCGGTCGCGGCCTTCGCGCACGCCGCGGAGAGCCTGCTCCAGCGCATGCGCGAAGGGGAGGTTCGGTGCACCGGCTACAACGCGACGCTGGTGCTCCAGTCGATCGACATGCTTCGCCTGGGTCTCGACGGAGTCGTCCGCGCGTTCGAGACGGGCGAGCCCGCCACGCTGCCGGAGTCGAACGCCGCGCTCGTCCAGGCGCTTGGTGCGCCCGAGGTCGGCGCGCCGGAGCCCCCCTCCACGGGTCCGGGGGCAGCCCCCGACATCTCTCCGGCCCCCGAGGCGGCCAAGCCGGCGCCGAGCGCGAAGACTCCGCCAGCTGCTCTCATCGAAGCCGCCCCGCTCGCCGATCCGCCGACCCTCGTCGAGCCGGCGCCGCTCGCCGAACCGGTCGCTCCCGCGCCGCCCTCGGCGTTCGCCCATCCCCCGCCTCCAACCCATCCGACGCCTGAATCCAAGGCCGCAGCGAAGGGGGACGGCGACAGCGGGTGGGTTCGCGTCCGCACCGAGCGGCTCGACCGCCTGATCGACATGGTGGGCGAGCTCGTCATCGCTCAATCCATGGTCTCCCAGGACCAAGTCCTCGTTCAACCCAACTTCGAGGAGTTCCGGAAGAAGGTGGCGCACGGGGCGAAGATTGTCCGTGAGCTGCAGGACCTCTCCATGGCCCTGCGCATGGTGCCGCTCAAGCCGTCCTTCCAAAAGCTCGCGCGGGTCGTGCGCGACGTCTCGCTCCGCACGGACAAAGAGGTTCGCTTCGTCACCGAGGGTGACGAGACCGAGATCGACCGGAACATGGTCAGCGTCATCGCGGATCCGTTGGTTCACATGGTGCGGAACGCCGTGGACCACGGCGTCTGCTCGAAAGAAGAGCGCGTGGCGAGCGGAAAGCCCCCGCAGGCGCTGATCAAGCTGGCCGCGTTCCACTCGGGCGGACAGCTCGTCCTTCGATTGTCCGACGACGGCAAGGGGATGGACCGCAGGACCATCGCCGCCAAAGCCATCGAGCGCGGCATCATCCGGAGCGACACGGGGATGACCGACGAAGAGGTGTTCAACCTCATCTTCGAGCCCGGCTTCTCCACCCGGGACGCCGTCACAGACATATCGGGCCGGGGCGTCGGGATGGACGTGGTGAAGCGGAGCGTGGAGTCCCTGAAGGGCAGGATCGAGACGACCACCGAGATCGGAAAGGGAACGACCTTCACGATCCACGTGCCGCTCACGCTCGCCGTCACCGACGGGATGCTCGTTCGGGTGGGACACGAGCGCTTCATCCTGCCGACGCTCGCCATTCGCACGAGCTTCCGCCCGACGCGGGAGATGCTCTCGACGATCGCGGGGCGCGGGGAGTTCGTGCGTGTTCGCGATCAGTTCGTGCCGGTGTTCAGGCTCCACCATCTGTTCGAGGTCGACGGCGCGCAGCACGACGCGACGAAGGCGCTCGTCGTGGTGGTCGACTACGGCGAGGGCTGCTCGGCGTTCATGGTGGACGAGCTCCTCGCGCAGCAACAAGTGGTCAGCAAGGGACTGTCGAGCACGCTGCTGTCCGTGCCCGGGGTCGCCGGGGGGGCGATCTTGGGCGACGGCCGTGTCGGACTGATCCTGGACCCGCCGGGCTTGGTCGACCTCGCACACCGAACGAACGGGTTCGTTGCCGCAGCCTGAAGGAGGCACCGTGGAAGACGACGCACAGCGCAGCAATATGGGTGGGAAGTACCTGACGTTCGGGCTCGGAGACGAAGAGTACGGCGTCCGGATCGAGCACGTTCACGAGATCATGGCGCTCATCCCGGTCACGCGGGTGCCCCGGACGCCCGACGTGGTGCTCGGGGTCATCAACCTGCGCGGGAAAATCGTGCCGGTGTTCGACATGCACCGGAAGTTCGGCATGCCGACGCGGGAGGCGACTCGCCATACCTGCATCATCGTGGTGAGCGTGGACAAGACCGAAGTGGGGATCGTGGTGGACCGCGTCCGCGAGGTCGTCAATATCCGGTCCGATCAGGTCGAGCCGCCGCCGTCGTTCGGCGCGGACGTCCCGACCGACCACCTGCTCGGCATCGCCACGTCGTCGGGCGGCGCCCGCCTCTTGCTGGCGATCGAGCGCGTGCTGTCGACGAGCGAGATCATCGGCGCGACCCGAGCAGCGGCCTGAGCACGCGAACGAGCGCAGAGGGCACGACCGAAGCGCGAAGACGGAAGACGCCAAACGGCAACGAGCGACTGGAAGAGGAACGAAGGGGACGAGGATCATGATCAAGAAGAAGCAGGCCACCAAAACGCCCAAGAAGGTCGTCCGCAGCGCGGCGGAGAGCGCGCCCGTGATCCCGCCCGGGATCATCGACCTTCATGAAGCCTCCAGTCGCTCCATATTGGCCGCCTATGGACTGACGGAAGAACACATCGGGCTCGTCGCGTACCGGCGGGACGCGGTCGCGCCGGTGTTCCCCGCGCTGCTCGATGGGTTCTACGCGAAGGTCGGGAGCCAGCGAGAGACGCAGGTCATCCTGGACAAATTCAGCACCGTCGAGCGACAGCGCCCGGTGCTCGAGCGCTACCTGCGGACGCTCTTCGGCGGTCGCATCGACGCCGACTTCGTCCAGCACCGCAAGACCGTCGGTCGCATCCACGACCGCATCGAGCTGCCTGCGTCCTACTTCGTGACGATGTACACCGTGGTCGAGGCGCACCTGCTCGGCGCGGGCGAGAAGCACGCGAACCTGAAAGGCGAGGCCCTCGAGAAGTACCGGGACGCGGTGTCGCGCTTGCTGCGCTTCGACATGGCCCTCGTCCTCTCGTTCTTCGACGAGGCGCGCCGCCAGCGCATCGCGGAGGTGGTGCAAGGGCGGCTCAACCCGATCGATCGCATCATGGCGGTCGTCGAGTTCCAGGTCGACGGCACCATCCTCTCGGCGAACGAGAACTTCTTGAAGGTCATGGGGTACTCGCTCGACGAGATCAAGGGCAAGCATCACCGCCTGTTCGTGGATCCAGCCTACGCGGCGAGCGCGGAGTACGGCGTGTTCTGGGAGTCGCTGAACCGCGGGCAGCCGCACGCGGGCGAGTTCAGGCGCCAAGCCAAGGGCGGCGCAGACATTTGGATCCAGGCCTCGTACAACCCCGTGTTCGACGAGAGCGGCAAGGTGATTCGCGTCGTGAAGTTCGCGACCGACGTCACTCAAATGAAGATCCGCAGCTCGGACTTCGAGTCGCAGGTGACCGCGATCAACAAGGCGATGGCGGTGATCGAGCTCGGCCTCGACGGCACCGTCCTCCGGGCGAACGAGAACTTCACCCGCCTGGTCGGGTATTCGCTCGACGAGATCAAGGGGCGCCACCACCGCATGTTCGTCGACGCGGCGACGGCCGACAGCGCCGAGTACTCGGAGTTCTGGCGGAACCTCCGAGAGGGGCGCTATCAGCCGGGCGACTTCCGGCGAATCGGCAAGGGCGGCAAGCAAGTTTGGATGCGCGCCACCTACAACCCCATCTTGGATCTCAACGGCAAGGTCGTGAAGATCCTCAAGCTGGCGGCGGACGTGACGGAGGCCAAGGAGGCTCAGGCGAAGCAGGAGGCGCTGGCCAAGGAGATCGAGCTCAATGCCCAGGCCGCCGACCGCTTCCTGGAGGAGGCGGGCAGCGTCCTCGAGCGCATCGCGGCGCGGGATCTCGCGACGCGCGTCGAGGGGGATCACGAAGGTCCGTACGCTCGCCTGAAGACGCTCCTGAACTCGGCGGTCGAGAACCTGGACGCCGCGCTCTACCAAGTGTCCTCCGCGTCGATCGAGGTCTCCACCGCGTGCAACGAGATCACGGGCGCGAGCCAAGCGCTCGCCCAGGCGACGTCCCGCGGCGCCGGCACCATCGAGGAGGTCACGAGCAATCTCCAGGAGATGGTGTCCATGGCGACGCAGAACGCGCGCAACTCCCAAGAGGCCCGGAGCCTCGCGGACGCGGCCCGCGGCAGCGCCGACAAGGGGGCCGACAACATGGCGAAGCTGTCCCAGTCGATCGAGAAGATCAAAGCCTCGTCGGACGAGACGGCGAAGATCATCAAGACGATCGACGACATCGCCTTCCAGACGAACCTGCTCGCGCTGAACGCGGCGGTCGAGGCGGCTCGCGCGGGAGACGCGGGCCGCGGGTTCGCGGTCGTCGCCGAAGAGGTGCGGAACCTCGCCATGCGCAGCGCCGAGGCCGCGCGAATGACGGCGCAGATGATCGAGGGCTCCGTCAAGAACGCGGAGCAGGGGGTCCAGTACAACCGTGAGGTCCTCGAGAACCTCGGCGAGATCAACACGCGGGTCCGCCGCGTCGGCGAGGTGATGCAAGAGATCGCCGCAGCGTCCGAGGTGCAGAGCCAGACCGTGTCGCAGGTCAACATCGCCATGGATGAGCTCTCGAAGCTCACGCAGCAAAACGCGGCGACGAGCGAGGAGACGGCCAGCGCGGCCGAGGAGCTCACCGGACAATCCAATGGCCTCATCGACATGGTCAGCGAGTTCGTGCTCAGCGCGAGCGAGCCCGCGGCCGATCCGCCCCCGCGACAGAAGTCCGTCGCGTCGGCGAGCGCGCGCCGCAGCGTGGCGCCCGTCCGCGGACGGCCGCGCCCCCCCGCGAACCGACCGGCTCCTCCCGCGCGGCCTGCGCTGCGAGCGCCTGTGCCCACGTCGCACGCGAATGGCGCACATGGAATGCACGGCTCGGCCCGGAGCGCCGCGGCGGCCTTCCCTCTGGACGACGACCTCCTCACGAAGTTCTGAGCGCGCGGGAGGATCCACGTGAACCTTCAGTCGTTGACCGATGCCAAGCAGCAACAGAAGATCCGTCGGATCTGCGAGGAGGTGCAGGGGCTCACGGGGATCCAGCTCGGTCCCCAGAAGCACGAGATGGTGTTGGGCCGGCTCAGCCGGCGCCTCCGCGAGCTCAACCTCGGCACGCTCGATCAGTACGTGGCGCTGCTCGAGCGAGACCCGCGAGAGAAGACCTCGCTCATCGACATCCTGACGACCAACAAGACGAGCTTCTTCCGAGAGGCTCGTCACTTCGAGGTGCTCGAGCGACATCTCCTCAAGGTGGTGAAGTCGGGCAACAGCGAGCCCACGGTGTGGAGCGCGGGTTGTGCGACCGGCGAAGAGCCCTACACGATGGCGATCGTCGCGCGACGGGCATCCATCCACGCTCGAATCTTGGCGACCGACATCTCGTCGCGCGCTCTGGATGCGGCGCGGAAGGGCCGGTATTCGAGGGACTCGGTCAAGGATCTCCCGGACACGACCGTCCGTGCCCACTTCGTCCGCTGCGCGGAGGGGCTCGAGGTGGTGCCCGACACGAAGGCCCTGGTCTCGTTCGCGCGCTTGAACCTGCTCGGACCGTGGCCGATGCGTGGGGGATTTGCGGCCATCTTCTGCAGGAACGTCATGATCTATTTCGACCGTCCTACGCGGGAGGCGCTCGCAAGGCGTTTCTACGAGCTGCTCGCGTACGGTGGACTGCTCTTCGTCGGACTGTCGGAGAGCCTCAACGGACTCGACCATGGATTCGATCAGGTCGAGCCAGGTGCGTACCGACGATGACAACGCTCTTCGGCGAACCCAAGCTCTGTGTGGTGGGCGTGGGGGACATGAAAACCTCGGCCGATCGTCAGGTGGAGGTGGTGACCTACGCCCTCGGGAGCTGCCTGTGCTTGGTCGTCTACGATCCGGTGGCGAAGGTCGTCGGCATGCTGCACGCCATGCTCCCGGAGGTCCTCTCCGCGCCCCATCGAGAGCACGACAATCCGGCCATGTTCGTGGACCTCGGCATCCCCCTCGTGGTGCGCGCGTGCCTCCATCTCGGGGCCCGGTCCCGCCGATTGGTGCTGTTCGCGGCCGGCGGGGCGAACATGGGTTTCCCGACCTCTCGCGGGGAGGCGGGGATCGGTGAGCGCAACATCACCGCGATGGATCGCGCGCTCGCCGACCTCGGCCTCGTCCTCTCGGGGGCCGACCTCGGTGGCACGCTCTCACGGAAGGTCTCGGTGTCCGTCGCGACGGGCGCCACGCAGGTGTCGCGGGAGAGCGGCGTGATGATGCTCCGCCGAACTGGATGAAGTGCGCGGCGTGCCGTTCGTCGAGGCGGGGTGGCGCGTCGTGCTCGCGCGCTTCCGATCGAGCCGAGAGCACCGGGGCAAGTGAGAGCGCAAGGCTCGGAGGAGGTTCGCGTTGATTCGAGTGCTGGTCGTCGACGATTCGGCCGTGGTCCGGCGGCTGCTCACGGAGCAGCTCTCGCGTGACCACGATATCGAAGTGGTCGGATCCGCCGTCGATCCGTTCGTCGCGCGGGACAAGATTGTCGCCCTGAAGCCCGACGTGCTGACGCTCGACATCGAGCTCCCTCGCATGGACGGGCTCGAGTTCCTCCAGCGCCTCATGGTGCATCATCCGATGCCGGTGGTCGTCGTGAGCTCCCTCACCACGCAGGGCAGCGACGCGGCGATGCGCGCGCTGGAGCTCGGCGCCGTGGAGATCGTTCCGAAGCTCGGCAACCAATACTCTCTCCCGGACTCCGGCCAGACATTGGCTCGAGCCATTCGCGCCGCCGCGCGCTCCAAGCCGCGACCGTTGAGCCCGGTCGCGCGTCCGCGCGCTCGATCGGGCGTGCGAGACATTCGCACCACGGACCGTCTCGTGGCTCTCGGCGCGTCGACCGGGGGCCCGGCGGCGATCGAGCAGGTCCTCACGTCTCTCCCCGTGGACATCCCAGGCGCCGTGGTGGTGCAGCACATGCCGGTCGGGTTCACCGAGCCCTTCGCCAAGCGCCTGGACACGTGCTGCGCGCTCACCGTGCGAGAAGGGCGAGATGGCGATCGGATCGCTCCAGGGCTCGTGTTGGTCGCGCCCGCGGGGGTTCATGCGTACGTCAAGCGGTCGGGCGCACAGCTCGTGCTCCGGTTGAAGGACGGCCCGAAGATTCACCACCAGCGCCCGGCCGTGGACGTCCTGTTCCATTCGGTGGCCCAGGAGGTCGGGCCGAACGCGATTGGCGTGTTGCTCACGGGTCTCGGTCAGGACGGCGCCGCCGGCCTCCACGCGATGCGCGCGGGCGGGGCGCACACGATCTGCGAGTCCGAAGAAACGTGCGTGGTCTTCGGGATGCCCCGCGCCGCGATCCAGATGGGGGCCGCCGAAGAGGTGCTCAAGCTGGAGGACGTGGCGGAGGGCATCTTGCGAGCGCACGCTCGCGCCTGACCCATTCGGCGTGGCAGGCGCGAGCTCCTCCGAGCCCCTCGGTTCGCGCGCGGCCCCACGCACGATGCGCCCCAAGGAGGCCTCGCGGCGCGCGGGCTTCCGCAGCGTCGAGTGCCCCGGCGGCAGGGGCGTCCTCGCGCGACGAGGCTGCGACGTCGCATCGCGGATCGTCTGCCGCGCGCTCGCGCGGGCGTCTGCTTTTGCTAGATTCGACCGCTTGCAAGAAGGGGAGGTTCTCGACCAGCGCTTCGAGATCGGTCGGCGCATCGGCGCGGGCGCGATGGGGATCGTGCACATCGCTCGCGATCGCGCGCGGCGCGAAAACGTCGCGGTCAAGGTGCTGCGCAGCGCGAGCGGCGTCGACGTCGCGCGCTTCGACCGAGAGATCGACTCGCTCGTCGCGCTCCAGCACCCGTGCGTCGTCCGCTATGTCGCGCACGGCCGGTCGCCCGACGGCGATCCGTTTCTCGCGATGGAGTGGCTCGAGGGCGAGACGCTGAAGGAACGGAGCGAGCGAGCGCGGCTCACCGTGGGGGAGATCCTCGAGGTCGGCCTCGCGCTCGCGAGCGCGCTCGCTGGCGCGCATGCACGCGGCGTGGTGCATCGCGACGTCAAGCCGGCCAACGTCTTCCTGGTCGGCGGCTCGACGCAGTCGGTCAAGTTGCTTGACTTTGGCGTGGCACGGCGCCGCGAGCCCGGGTTGGCGCTCACGGAAGCCGGCGCGGCGGTCGGCACGCCGGCCTTCATGTCCCCGGAGCAAGCTCGGGGCGACGACGCTGTCGCCTCTCCGAGCGACGTCTTTTCGCTCGGTACGGTCCTGTTCAAGCTCGCGAGCGGCCGGCTGCCTTTCCAGGGCGAAGCGCTGAACATCCTCATCCAGCTCGCCACGGAGCGCGCCCCACCGCTCGGCGACCACGCGTCGGATGCCCCGAAGCAGCTCTGCGCGCTGGTGGACGAAATGATGGCGCCCGAGGCCGGCGCTCGCCCCGCGATGGCGGAGGTGTTCCGCCGCCTCCTCGAGATTCGCGGCGTGCTCTTTCCGAACGCGCGCGCGCTGAACGTCCCCAACGTCGAAGCGGACGACACCGTCGTCCTCCGGCGCAGACAGGCGCGAGCCATGGCTCGCACGGTTCCCGCCGCGCCGTCGCCCGTGACCGCGTCGGTGCCGGTCGCCGCCGTGAACGCTCCGCCGGTGCGTAGGCGTCGGCGGGGAGCCTGGAACATTCCCATCCTGTTGGGAGTGGTGGCCATCCTCGGAGGGGGGATCACCGCGATCGCGCTCCTCGGCGGGTCGGCGCCCGAGTCCCGCCGAAAGGACGGGAGCGCGCAGCCGCGGTCGACCGCGTCCGTCAAGGCGAAGGGCTCGGTCGACGCAGTGAGCGCGCCCCCGGCGACCGCCTCGGCCGCCCCACACGGCGCGCGCGATTGTCCGGTCGCGGCGGACTTCTGCGAGCCGCAGCCGTTCGCGGATCCCGGCGCGCTCGATCCGGACGAGCTCCTCGCCGCGTGCGTCGCGTCGGCGCGACGGTTCGACCCGAGCGCGAGGCTTCTCCTGATGTCGGCGCGCCCCGTCGCGCTCGGCAAGATGGATGCGAGGGCGGCGCTGGCGCACACCCAATGCGAATTCGTGACGGACGACGGTCGAACTCTGACTGTCAGGCTCGAGGGCGGGTACTTCGCGGCGTCGCGAGGCTCTCCCGACCCCCGTGAGCCCGTCCCCGATCGCGCGTGCGGCTTCTCCTCCGCGCTCCGGCAAAGTGCCGGGACCCTCGGGCGGGAGCCCGTGGGCGTAAACTACGGTCGCTGTCGCTCGGCGAGCGCGGCGCCGTATGTCTGTTACGAGGTCGAGGCCCCCCTCGTTCGCCTGATCATCGATCCCGATTCCTGCGCCGTGATCGCGACGGAGCAGCGCGAGACCCCGCGGCTGCCGCCTGAGCTGTGAGGGCCGGAGTCTTCAAGGCGCGAGAGAGCGTGATCGTGGGGCATGCCGCTGGTACGCGACCGCGGGGCGTGCGAACACGATTCACCAGGCTTGGGGGGCGATTGTCATCCTCAGCTTCCGTACGGCGCCACCGGCCGCGGCGAGGCGATTGGCGCACACAGCAGCAATACGATCGACTGGCCTCCTCAGGGCGGACGAGGGGCGCTGTTCGCTGCTGAAGGCGTGGGTTGCGCGTGACGGGCGTCGCACTGCGTGGCGAGCTCTCCCCACAGATCCTCGCGCGCGAAGCAGTTGCCGTCGTAGGACTGAGCATAGGGCCCGCCCTTCCCCCTGCACGGTACGCACAGCTTTCCTTGCGGACAGTCGTCGTCGTTGCGGCACGCTTCCGTGCATCGCCACTGAGCCCGCTCGCTGCCGGGCGGTGCCTCCGGATCGTAGTAGCCCGTGAGCACCATCTCCGGGGCGATGGGCCGACACCGCAACCCCTTTGGGCAATCCCCAAAGCCGCTGCACACGCCACCGGATGGCGTCGGAGCGCACCGGCCGCCTTCGCAGCTCTCGCCGCTCGCGCAATCGCGGTCGACGCTGCAGTCGCGGCTCGTCCGCGGCGGCGAGTCGTCGCGCGCGCCCGGCGCGTAGAGGTTCTTCGCGATGTGTCCGCGCGACCAGGCGATCGTGCCCGCGGCCACGGCGGCGATGAGCGAAGCATAGACGATGTCGCCTGCGAGCGAGGGCTCGCGCGCGAGGACCCTCCGGCTCGAATAGCCGGCCGGGGGGACGATCTCGCCTCCGTCCGCGAGGAGCCGATAGCGACTCGCGCCTCCGCGGTAGAGGTCGTCCTTCACGGCGGCGAGCTGCTCCACGCGGGCGTGCACGACGACCACGGCGCCGTCCTCGAGCGTCGCCTCGCCCGCGCGCTCGAGCACCGTGAATGGATCGGAGAGCTGCCAGCGCCCCGTCTCGAGCTCGACGCGATCGTTGCTCGCGAGCTCGAGCTCCATGGGGGCGGCCTCGCTCACGACCTCGCTCGCGCGATCCCCGAGCGCCCAGCGGGCCACATACCCGACACACGACTGGCCCGAGCGCGGAGCCTCGATGTGACTCACCGCGCGAACGCGCCCGGCGCACCTCACCATGATTTGGTCGCGCGCAGCCGTGGCGAGATCGGCCACCTCGCCCTGACCCGCGAATCGGGCGGGGGGCCACGCATCCTTGGCGGTGCGGCGGCGCCAGAAGAAGACGATCGTCATCCACGTCGCCCACACGGCGAGGATGATCACGACGGCCGTCTTGTAAGGCAGGGTCCGGCCGACGTACGCGGCGCACGGGATGAAGATCGCGATCGCCATGACGGGGACCACGGGGACGGGGCGACGCCCCATCGACACCCAGCTCGCCGCGTTCTCGCGCGCTGCAGCCGCGCTTGCGCTGAGCCCCCGCTCCTTCGACATGCCTCATCCTATCGCGCGGCCAGGGACCTGGATCGATCGCATTCGTCCGCTCGACATGCCGCAGGCGCTCGAGCCGCGGGGGGGGCCCGCAACTGACGAGCTTTTCGACGAACGCCGCGGGCGTCATTCGCGTGTTTCCGCGGACGGAGCCATCGAGCGCCTCCGCCGCGCCAAATCGACGAGCGTGATTCTCGGTCGGCAGCGGAGGCAGAACAACGGAAGACAGAAGACAGGAAGCCCGGAGAGGCAGAACAAAATCATTCTGCTTCTCCGGGCTTCCTATCTTCCCGTCTTCCGTGACTCTCCTCTGGAACGGATTCAGAGTCGCGCTCGCTGATTTGGCTCCACGCCCGCCCCTTCGGGCGTCGTGGACAGAACCTCCGAATGTCCTCGTCCCGTTGGCACGCGACGAGGAATTCACTTTCCGTGGGGGGGCGGCGCCTCCAGAAGTCCATGGTTCAGCACCTTCCAGTCCAGCACGTGGAACTTCTCTCGCGTGAGTTCACGGCTGATCCGCTCGCTTGTCTCGGCGGCTTTCTCGGGGTCATTGGTCTTGAACTCGATGCCCGTCACGGTGTCGCCCATCCCGATGAGAGCCTGGGAGCTCGGAAGGTCGATGAAGACGAGCGGATCGTGGCTCTCGATGCCCGTTTGATGCTCCGCCACGACCCGGAAGGCGCGCGGACCGGGTGCGGTCTTGTTCGGCGGGGGCACACTCTGAATCTCCACGCACGATCCGATCGACACCCCCAGCCGTTCGCCGAGCGCCTTGCTGATCGCGACGCCGGGGAGCGCCGCCGACGCGCTCACCCCATCGCAAGGATGAGCCTTCTCACTCGCGACGCCTCGCTCCCCGATCGTGGCTCGGAGCCCCGCGAGCGAACCCGCGACGACGAACCGCTCGAGGTCGGCGACGCGAGACTCCTTCTCGAGATCGATCCCCTTGCCCAGGATATCGGCTTGCTTGCCGCCCACTGCGATTCGCATCGGGTTGATCGCGAACGGCGCGCTCGCGACGACGCCGGGGACGGCGCTCACGCGTGCGGCGATCTCCGCATAGTCGGTGTAGTCGACGCTGTATTTCAGCACGACGCCGTGGCCGCTTATCGCCGTCACGATGTCGGCCACACTCGAGGGCGGGGCCGTGGCCGAGCTCGACAGCGCGGCCGACGCGCGCGGCGCGGCGCTCGCGGTTGCGGAGGAGGCGCCGCTCGGTGCGGTGCTCGCTTTCGGCGAACCGCAGGCGGCGACCGCGAGGCAGAGGGTCGCGTGGAGCGCCGCTCGAACTCGGTGTGGAGGGATTGGCATGGGTCGGATGGGGCGTCGTCGGATGTGTTGGGAATGCGCGAGAGCGATCCAGCTCTCTTCTCGTGCTGCTCGTAACACGCGAGGGGCATTCAAAGGTTCCCGAGAATCCTCGTCGCGTGCCGAATGTCCGCGTCGCGCTCCGAGGTCCTGTCCACGACGCCCCGAAAGAGGCGGGCGTGGAAATCCCGAGCGCGCCGAGGGCGCTCGATTCAGCCGCGGCCCTCGCGGAAATCGCTCCGGGCTCTCTCGGCGAGCGTGTGCGGCCGCTCCGATCACGTCGATGCGCGCGCTCCGGGCGATCGTGGCGTGCCCGTGTCCGCCGCCGGGCGCGGGTGCAAATGTGCCCCATCGATTCCACCAAGCTGATGGCGCGGTTGTCGCATGGCCCAGCTCCATGCTCCAAAACGAAGCGATCGGTCCGAATCAGGGCCCGAACAGGCAGGAGATCGACAAGCTGCGGCGGCACATGGCCGAGCTGCGTGGCCAGCGTGAGCAGGTGGAGGCGCTCCTTCGACCCTCGGATCCGGCTCCCAAGGAGGCGTCGGAGGCTCGGGGGGCGGTCATGCGCCACCTCACGGCGCTTCACGGCGCGCTCACGCGCGCGGACGAGCTCCTCGCAGAGGTCGCGCCCCACGCGGACGCGGACGGGCTCGATCGCGCGCTCTCGGCGTTCGCGCACGAGCACCGTGGGCGCCTGAGCGCGGTGCTCGGCTGGACCCAGCTGCTCGCGGATCCCCAGCTCCCGCACGAGCGCCGCGTGCGCGGGCTCGAGGTCGTCGAGCGCAACACCGTCGCACAGGTGCGGCTGCTCGACCGGCTCGCCGAGCTCCTCCAGGTTCGACGGAACACGCTCTCGATCGAGCGCGCACCGGTCGACGTGGGGCGCGTGGTCGAGCGCGCGTTGGACACGGTCGCCGACGAGGCGCGGCGCGCGCGCGTGACCCTCCGGGGCGAGGTCGACGCCGGGTGCAGCGTGCGGGGGGATCTGCACCGCCTGCACGACGTCGTCGCGGAGCTCCTCGCGAACGCGGTGCGCGCGACCCCCGCGGGTGGAGAGGTGTCCCTCACCGCGCGCCGGGCCGGGGACGTGGTGACGGTCGCCGTCGAGGATCGCGGGCGCGGGCTCTCCGCGAGCGCGCTCGCGCGGCTCTTCGAGGAGTTCGCCGCGGACGCGTCCGGGGAGGGGGGGCGCATGGGCGTGGGGCTCTACGTCGCGCGCCACGTCGTCCGGCTGCACGGCGGGGATGTCGTGGCGACGAGCGAGGGAGAGCAGCGAGGCAGCCGCTTCCTCGTGACGCTGCCGGCCGAAGAAGGTGCGTAAGCCCGCGCCCTTCGAGGCAGCGCGCGTGGCAATTTTATACGGATAGAATTGCGCGATCGTTTTATCCGGGTCAAACTGAGACGCATGACCCACCCCGATCCCGCTGCGACCCACGTCGCGTTCGACGGAGCGCGACGCGTCGCCCTCGGCGTGCTCCAAGAAGTCCTCCCCGTGTTGAAGCGCAGGTTCGACAAGGACCCGTCCGACCTCGTGCTGGTCTTCGAGATCGAGACGGGCCGGCAGGTGGACTTCGACCTTCGAGGGTCGCTCGAGGACGTCCTCGCGCGGGCCTTGCCGGCCCCCGCCGCCGAACGTGGGCCGGGGCGCCCCCGGCTCGGGGTCGTCGGTCGTGAGGTCTCCCTCCTCCCGCGACATTGGGCGTGGCTCGAGCAGCAGCCGAGCGGGGCGTCCGCGGCGATCCGTCGCCTCGTCGAACACGCGATGAAGCACGAGCCGGGGGAGGCGCGCGCGAAGCAGATCCGCGCGAGCCTGAGCCGGGTGCTCGCGGCGATCGCCGGGGATCGACCCGGCTACGAGGACGCGCTTCGGGCTCTCTTCCGCGGCGACCGAGAGGGCTTCGACGCCGCGATCCGCAGGTGGCCAAAGGACGTGCGGGACTACGCGTCGTCCGCCGCCGCGCAGGCCGCGGGGGCGAGCGCTCGATGAGCCGCGGGTCGGACGACCGCGCGCCTCGAACTCGAGATGCGGCGCCTGGGGCGCCGACGCACAAAAGAACAAAAAGGATTTGGGCGTGTCGAGAACGGCGTCGCCCGAGCGACTACGCGCGCCCAACGCACAGAAGGAGCCCACCATGCGATACGCGTGCCTCGTTCATTTCGACCCCAAAGCGCTCTTCGACGGGAGCGAAGCCTCGGCGACCGTCCTCCGCGACGGCGCGGCGTACCTCGAGGAGCTCCGGGCGAGCGGCGCGCTCGTGAGCGACGCGGCGCTGCAGCTGCCGGAGGAGACCGTGACGATCCAGGTGCGCGAAGGGAAAATGTCGACGAAGGACGGTCCGTTCATGGAGACGAAGGAAGTGCTCGGCGGGATCCTCGTCATCGAAGCGCGTGACCTGAGCGACGCGGTGCGAATCGCGGGCGGCATCCCGCTCGCGCGGATCGGGCACGTGGAGGTTCGCCCGTTCGTCGACTTCAGCAAACCTCGTCCGAAGCTCACGTGAGCGCCCCGACCGCTCACGCGGTGTTGGACGGCGTGTACCGGGCCGAATCGAGGCGCGTCCTCGCGACGCTCGTGCGCCTGCTCGGCGGGTTCGACGCCGCCGAGGAGGCGCTCGCGGACGCGTTCGCCGCGGCCGCAGAGCAGTGGCCGCGCGACGGCACGCCCGAGAACCCGTACGCGTGGCTCGTGTCGGCGGGGCGGTTCAAGACGCTCTCGCGTTGGCGGAGGCGCGCGCGGATCGACGGCGCGCTCCGCGAGGTCGCGGACGCGCAACCGCTCGATGCGCCCGCGTGGGAGGAGGCGCCCGAGCTCATTCGCGACGACGAGCTCCGCCTCTTCTTCACGTGTTGCCACCCCGCGCTCCACGAGGACGCGCGGGTCGCGCTCACGCTGCGCGAGGTGGGCGGGCTCACGACCGAGGAGATCGCGCGCGCGTACCTCGTCCCCGCGTCGACCATCGCGCAGCGCATCGTCCGCGCGAAGGCGAAGATCCGGGACGAACGGATCCCCTACGAGGTGCCGGGGCGAGCGGCGCTGCCCGCGCGGATCGAGAGCGTCCTCTCCGTGGTGTATCTCGTGTTCAACGAGGGCTACGCGGCGACGCGCGGGCCGAGCTTGCTCCGCGAAGCGCTCACGCGAGACGCGCTGCGGCTCGGACGCCGTCTCGTCGAGCTCTTGGAGGATCCGGAGGCGCTCGGGCTGCTCGCGCTGATGCTGATCCACCAGGCTCGAGCACGCGCGCGGGTCGACGGCGCCGGCGAGCTCGTCCTCCTCGAGCATCAGGATCGCGCGCTCTGGGATCGGCCGATGATCGAGGAGGCGCTCGGGTTGATCGATCGGGCCATCGCCGCCCGTCGCGTGGGGCCCTATCTGCTCCAATCGGCGATCGCCGCGGTGCACGCCACCGCGCCGACCGAAGCGGAGACGAACTGGGCGGAGATCGTCGGCCTCTACGACGTGCTCTACCGAATCGACCGGTCGCCGGTCGTCGCGCTGAACCGGGCTGTCGCGATCGGACGGCGCGACGGGTGGCACGCGGGGCTCGCCGCGATCGAGGCCGCGATGCGCGCCTCGGCGGGCGAGCTCGACGGCTATCACTTGGCGCACGCGGCGCGCGCGGACGTGCAGCGACGGCTCGGACTGCGCGTCGCCGCGATCGCGTCCTACGAGCGCGCGCTCACGCTCGCCCAGCACCCCGTCGAGCGTCGCTTTCTGGAGCGTCGCCTCGGCGAGCTCCGTTGAGCACCCCTGTCCTCATGGCGCTTGACGGAAGAGCGCGCCGGGGACGAAAGATGCCCCATGCGAAGCTGCCCACGCGTCGTCTTGGTCTCTGTCCTCGTCACGAGCGGCTGCTCGTCGCCCACGGGATCGTCGAGCTCGAGCTCCTCCAAGCCCTCGAAGACCGTGACGGCGCCTGCCGGGCCCGTGCCTACGGCCTCGGGCAGGGAGAGCGGTCTGGGCAGTGCCGCGCCGACGTCGTCGGTCGGCGTCGGCGCGCCGAGCGCGAGCGCCGTCACCCTCACGTACAACCCCGATGGGCCCAACGACATCGACGACGCGAAGCTCCACGGCGACCCAGCGACGTGCGCGAAGGTGAAGGCGTGTTGCAACGGTCAATCGGGGCCCCTCGCGCTCGGCTGCCAAATGGCGGTCAGTCAGGAGTCCGGCAACTGCGCCGCGATCCTCGCGACCGTCCAGCCGCTCGCGTCCGAGCTCGGCAAACCACCGCCGGGCTGCAAATAGATTGGACCGCTGCGCTCGGACGCGCCGTCAGGCGCGTCCGGAAATAAGTGGCTGCACCGAGGGCGACGATGCGCCCCGCGGCCAAGGCGCGACGACGAGGAATAGTGGGGCTATTTCGAGGAGGAGTAACGCCGGCCGCGGGGATGCAGCGTCGGCCGAATGCGCCAGTTATTTCCGGACGCGCCCTTAGGGGCATCCCCCCTCGATGACGACGCCGCTCGCGGTGAGCTCCTCGGCGGCGGGCGCCCACTCCGGGCCGTTCGTGAAGGTCATCACGGCGTCGACCTCGACGGTGCACGGGGGCTGGGAGATGCTGAGCTTCCCGCCGAGCGAGGTCGCGTCGAAGACCTCGCCCATGGGGGGAGGGGGCACGACGCCCACCCATGGTTCGCAGTCGTCCGCGTCGTGCGTCACGCGAGCGATCTCCGCGAAGCCCCCGGGTGGGGAACCCAAGTCGACGACGCTTCCGGCGCCCGCGATGAGCACGAGCTGGAAGCAGAGATCGCGCACGTCGTCGCGCTTGAGGAGCGCCATGCGCGGCGCCCCCGTCACGAGGTTGATGGCTTGGTAGGTCCCGCAGCCCTCGCACGTTCCGGTCCCCGTGCTGGCGCTCGAGGAGCTCTCGCTCCCGGACGAGGCGGAGGCCGAGACCGAGGCGCCCACGGTCGTTCCGTCGCCGTCGTCATGGATCGTGGCGACGTCGCGGCACGCAAAGCCCCACGCCCCTAGCGCGAGGCCCAGGATCACCCCACCGACGCGCGCGGTGAGGGGGGCGTTGGGCCGAGCCGTGAAGAGCCGTTCCCTGTGCCGCGCCATCGGCCCATTCGGACGCGTGCGGCCTTTGCTGTCAAGGCATGGCTGCGCCCGTTGGCATGGCGCGTAATGGCCTCGCCGCTTCCACGAATCAGACACGATTTGCCCTCATCGCGGATGCGCGCCCGAGACGGGCCGCGGGGCTCAGGGTGGGGGCGCGACGCGCTCGCACGCGCCGGCGCGCGCGGCGCAGCGGCCTTGCATCTTGCACGCGGTCGAGCTCGCGCAATCGTCGTTGGAGAGCGCGACGCATGCGCCGTTCGAGGCTGCGCAGAGGCCGCTCTCGCGACAGGGGTCGCTGCCCTGACAGTCCGCGTCGACGTGGATGCCGCACTTGCCGTCGAGGGGCGAGCAGTCCCCGTAGCGCGCGCAGGCGGGCGTGACGCGGCAGTCCTCCTCCGAGGTCGCGATGCACCGCCCTCGGTCGACCGAACACTCGCCCGAGAAGCGACAGGACTGGGAGGCTCGGCAGTCCGCGGCGGCGTGCGCCGCGTGCGTGAAGAAGCGGCGTTCCATGACGATCCCGCGGAGCGCCCCGAGCCCCTCCCACCGGATCGTCGAGTCGACGTGGCACCGCCCGACGTTCGCGCACGTGGCTGCGCGCTCCTGCTCCGCGCGCTGGTAGTCGGACGTGATGAGCCAGCCGGGGAGGGCGCCGAGCGCGATGGAGACGATGAACGAGTGGCTCCGGAGGAGCGGCGTCTTGTTCGGGGCCTCGTTGCGCCGCGCGGGCGTCGCGCGCCACGCGAGGATGATGACGACGCCGAGGATCGCGGTGACGGCGGGACCGATGAGGAAGTAGAGGAACGCCACGTGCGCCGCAGCCTAACAGTCTGTTGAACAATGGACCGAGGACCCGCGCCCGGGTTTCTGCGTGGTGCGGTCGCGGGGTTGCACCACTGTCTGCGACCGCGCATCGACCCTCGCCATCCTGAGCTCGCGCCCTGGGCCCCATGAGCCAGCGTCGAAAGAGCCTCGTGAGCTCGGCCTCTGACATGGACGCGCGCGGTGTGACTCCACGCGGGCCTTTGCTTCTCGGCCGGACTCGCTTTTCATGGCGGGCATGAAGATGCGCATCGGAAGTGTGTGGCTCGGGGTGTCGATCACGGTGCTCGTGGCGAGCGCCGCGGCGTGCGACGACGCGACGGGCACGGGCGGCGGAGGCGGGCTCGGCACGACCGGGAGCACGACGTCGAAGACGTCGTCCGGATCGCTCTCGAGCACCGGCGCGGGGTCGACGACGAGCGGCTCGAGCACGGGCTCGAGCACGAGCTCGAGCTCGGGATCGACGTCGTCGAGCACGTCGTCGTCGTCGAGCGCGTCGTCGTCGAGCGCGTCGTCGACGAGCGCGTCGTCGAGCTCGGGGGGCATCGCGCCGACCTGCTCGGCGTACTGCGCTTCCATCATGGCGAACTGCTCGAGCCCGCAGCAGCAGTACACGGATCTGCAGACGTGCCTCACGGCGTGCGCGAGCTTCCCCGTGGGTTCGCTCTCGGACACGTCGGGTGACACGCTCGGGTGCCGCGCGTATCACGCGATGGCGGCGCAGCAGAACCCCGCGGTGCACTGCGAGCACGCCGGGCCCCTCGGCGGTGGGCAGTGCGGCGCGAGCGAGTGCGAAGGGTTCTGCGACATCGCGACGGATGCGTGTCCGACCCAGTGGCCGGCGCTCGCGACGTGCACGAGCGCCTGCGCGAACTTCAAGAACATGGAGCCCTTCGACGTGACGGACACCGCGGGGAACTCGCTCGCGTGCCGCATGTACCACCTCGAGGCCGCGTTGAGCCAGCCCGCGGCGCACTGCGGGCACACGGTCGCGAACAGCCCGACCTGCCAGTAGAACGATGGCCTGGGAGACGCCGCTCGGCCTCCTCCGGGAGGAGATCCACGCCCGCCGCGAGGAGGGGTGCGTGATCCCGGACGACCTCGTCGCTCGGATCCGGGCGCTCGAGCCCGAGCGGGACGCGTACGACGAGCGGGTCGTGGGCCCGCTCTACGACGAGCTCATGGCGCTCCCGTGGGACGACGCGCTCGCGCGCGAGGAGCCGAACGAGCTCGACGCGATCCGTGCCCTCCGCCCGGAGGGCCCACGCGATCTCGGGTTTCGACCCTCGGACGAGGACGCGCTCGACCGGTTCCACGGCGCGTGGACGGGGCGCGCGGTGGGTTGCGCGCTCGGAAAGCCCGTGGAGGGGATGGGGATGACGACGGACGGGGCGCGCAACGTCGTGGGGCGCGCGCGCATCCGGCGCTACCTCGAGCGACGCGGGGACTGGCCGCTCCGCGACTACTTCTCGGGCGCCGACGCGGGGGACGGGGAGAGGCTCTGGTGCGCGCCGTCGTGGCGCGAGCACGTCGCGTACATGGAGCCGGACGACGACATTCACTACTCGCTCGTGGGCCTCGCGGTGCTCGAGGAGCGGGGGCCGGATTTCGACTGGCAGGACGTCGCGCGGTACTGGCTGGCGCACATCCCCATCTTCGCGATCTGCACCGCGGAGGCGCAGGCGATCGAGACGTTCCAGACGAGGAGCACGCGCCCGGGGTACTTCACGTGCGCGGCGACGCCCGCGCTCACGCGCCGCCACCGGAACCCGTACCGGCAGTGGATCGGCGCGCAGATCCGATCGGACGGCTGGGCGTGGTGCTGCGCGGGAAAGCCCGAGCTCGCCGCGGAGCTCGCGTACCGGGACGCGTGCTGGACGCACGAGCGGAACGGGATCTACGGGGAGATGATGTTCGCGGCGATGCAGGCGGCAGCGTTCGTGGAGACCGATGCGCGCCGGCTCGTCGCGATCGGCCTGTCGGAGATCCCGCGCGCGTGCCGCCTCGCGCGCGCGGTGAGCGCGTGTCTCGGGTGGATCGACGAGAGCCCCGATTTCGAGTCCTGCATGGACCGCGTCGAGCGCGAGCTCGGCCCGATGAGCCCCGTGCACACGATCAACAACGCGCTCGTCTGCGTGCTCTCGCTGTTCTACGGGCGGGAGGATCCCGATCGCGCGATCACGACGGCCGTGATGTGCGGGCACGACACGGACTGCAACGGCGCGACCGTCGGCTCCATCGCGGGCGCTCAGCGGGGTCGCGCCGCGTTCGGGGGCGCGCTCGCGGAGCGGCTCGCGGACACGATCCGACCGAGCGTGATCGGGTTCGAGGTCGTCTCGATGCGCCGGCTCGCGGAGCGCACGCTCGCGCAGTGGAAGCGCGTCGACGCGTGGCACCGAGCGCGGGTGCGCTAAAACGCCCCAGTCACATGCCGTGTTCTCGGGAGCGCGTGCCCGTCCCGTCCCGCGTCGTGGACCCGTACGCTCGGCGTGGAACGGAGGCTCGTGATGAATCGAATCGGAAAGACGGCGCTGGGGCTTTCGCTGGGGGCTCTGGTCGTCGCGCTGATCACGCTGCCGACCGCGTGTGACGACGGCGCGACGTCCACGGGCACCGCGACCTCGGGACACGGAGGAGGCACGACGTCGGGCACGATGGCGACCACGGCGGGGATGACCTCCGGCGCGACGAGCACGTCGACGCAGGCCTCGATGACGACGTCGTCGAGCGCGTCCTCGATGTCGACCGCGAGCGGCACGAACTGCCTCGAGCTCGGCGCCGCGTGCGCGTCGAACGCGGACTGCTGTGCGGGCGCGTGCGTCGGGGGCGTGTGCAACGTGCCGCCCTGCACCGCGGACGGACAGGCGTGCGGGGCGAGCGCGGAGTGCTGCGGCGGCGACTGCGTGAACGGCGCTTGCAAAGCGCTGAACGCGAGCTGCAAGACGCTCGGCAACCCGTGCACGACGGGCGGCGAGTGCTGTTCGAAGATGTGCGGCGCGAACGGCGTGTGCAGCGCGTCCTCGTTCTGTCAGCAGGTGGGCGACGTGTGCGGCTCCGACGCGCAGTGCTGCGGGGGCGTCTGCTCGAAGGCCGCGGGCGCGACGCTCGGGACGTGCGGCGCGCCGCCGATGGGCGCGGCGAACTGCACGATGACGGACGGCATGGTGTGCGCGGGCGGCGCGGTGTTCGACGGCACGGTCCCGGTGTGCGGCGGCGGGTGCTGTAGCAAGCTGTGCGCGCCGTACGGGCCCACGGGCGTGCTCGTGTGTCAGCCCGCGAGCGGTTGTCACGTCGTCGGCGATCTGTGCTCGAAGGATGCCGACTGCTGCGGATCGGCGGGGCTGCCGGGCGGCTCGGGGAACCCCGTCACGTGCGACATCACGCCGCCGAACACGGTGGGCGTGTGCCGGAACCCGATGGGCTGCAAGCCGGACGGGGACGTCTGCAAGCTGGACGCGATGTCGTGCAACGCGAGCTGCAACTGCTGCTCGGGCAACTGTGAGAACGCGGACACGTGCAAGCTCGACAGCGTGGGCGTGCCGCGCTGCACGGGCGCGTGCGTCGACGCGGGGGGCGCGTGTGCCTCGAGCGCGAACTGCTGCAACGGGCTGCCGTGCGTCCCGAACCCGAGCGGCACGCCGCCGTTCGTGTGCGGCGCGACGACGTGCGTGAGCGCGTGCGGAGCGTGCACGATCAACGCGGATTGCTGCCCCGGATCGAGCTGCCTCATCGCCGCGGGGAGCACGGCGGGCGTGTGCGGGCCGTGCGATCCCACGACCAGCTCGAGCACGAGCACGGGTACGGGTTCGAGTTCGAGCTCGGGGACGGGCGGGGGATGCTCGCTCTACGGCCAGCAGTGCCAAGTGAACGGGGACTGCTGCAACGACGTGCCGTGCACGAGTACGGTGGGCAACCCGTGCGCACCGAACGACGTGGGGTGCACGTGCCACGTCGTCCCGAGCTGATAGCTTGGGGGCGTGACCGGATCGGACGAAGCGCGCGCGCGCCTGGACTCGGCGCGGGGCCTCCCGTCGGGGGCGCTCGGCGTGGGCCTGCGGGCGCCGCACTACCGAGCCGTGTTCGAGCAGAGCCCGGCGGTGGACTACTTCGAGATCATCAGCGAGAACTTCCTCGGCACGGGCGCGGCGCCCGCGGCACGGCTCGCGCGCGTGTCGGCGAAGTATCCGATCGTCCTGCACGGGGTCGGGCTGAACCTGCTCGGGCACGCCCCGCTCGACGAGGACTACCTCGATCGCCTCGCGCGCCTCGCGGACACGGTGCGCGCGCCGTTCGTGACGGATCACCTGTGCTGGACGGGCGCGGGGGGCGTGAGCCACCACGATCTCCTGCCCGTCCCGTACACGGAGGACCTCGTCGCGCTCGCGGCGGAGCGCGCGGCGTACGTCCAGCGCCGGCTCGATCGCCCGTTCGGTATCGAGAACCTGTCGAGCTACGTCGCGTTTTGCGCGTCGACGATGCCGGAGTGGGCGTTCTACGCGTCCGTCGTGCGCGAGGCGGGGTGTTGGTCGATGTTCGACGTGAACAACGTGTACGTGTCGAGCGTGAACCACGGGTTCGACCCGGACGTGTACCTCGCCGCGATGGATTTCTCGCGCGTGCTCCAGGTCCACCTCGCGGGGCACACGCGGGAGGCGAGCGGCACGATCGTGGACACGCACGACAAGCCCGTCGCGGACGAGGTGTGGGCGCTCTATGCGCGCGCGTGGGCGTTGGGCGGGCCGTTCCCAACGCTGCTCGAGTGGGACGACCACGTCCCGCCGCTGCCGGAGGTGCTCGAGGAGCTCGCGAAGGCGCGGGCTGTGAGGGGCGCGTGACGCGCGAGGCGCCGAGCTGGCTCGAGGAGTTCCAGGCGCGGTTCGGCGCGGTCGTTCGGACGCCGCTGGATCGCGCGACGGGGACCCTCAGGGCGACGCCGGGCGCGTACGATCCGATCGCCGTGGACGGCACGCTCGACGGGCCGGTGCTTCCGCGCGGGGAGCGGCTCGCGGTGTACAACCGGCAGTACTGGTTTCGCCTGTTCCGCGTCCTCCACGACGCGTTCCCGCTCGTGTGTCGGCTCGTCGGGTACTGGACGTTCAACGCGATCGCGGCGCGCTACCTGGAGGCGCACGCGCCGCGCGGATGGGACCTGGACACGGTGCCGGACGCGTTCGCGGCGTTCCTCGTCACGGCGCTCGACGGGTCGGTCGAGGGGTTCGCCCCGGCGGCTGCAGAGCGCGAGGCGATCGGGGAGGCGGCCGCGATCGACGCCGCGTACCGCGACGTGTTCCGCGCTCCGCCGGTCGCTCCGTTTCGCCCGTCCGCGGAGGACGCGGCGCGCCTCTTGGGCGCGCGGCTCGAGAGGTCACCGGCGGTCGCGATCCTCGAGGAGCAGAGCGCGCTCGCGGATCTGCGGCGCACGATCCTTCGGGAGCCGAGCGAGCGGCGCGCGGCGTTTCCGCGGGCATGGCCCGAGATCCGCCGGTTCGCGCTCGTGCGGGGCGCGGAGGGGACGGGAGAGATCCCGCTCGAGGCGCGCGAAGCGGAGCTCCTTCGGTTGCTCGAGGCGCACCCGGTGCGGGACGCCGTCGCCCTCCTCGAGCGCGCTTGCCCGTCGGAGGAGCGCGAGGGCCTCCCCGCGCGGATGCAGGGGTGGCTCGCGGCGAGCGTCCAGCGCGGCTGGTGGTCGGGCATGCGCGTCTGACGCCGATCCGCACGAGCGGAGGGGGGAGGGACTCAGTCGCAGACGACGCAGTTGTAGCCGGCGCAGGTGTTCGTGTGCTGGCAGGAGTGCTGCGTGAAGATCTGGGGCTCGGCGTCGTACGCGAAGCCGCGGCACGCGTTGGAGCCGCCGCAGAGGGGCTGGATCTCGAAGATGCCGCCGGCGTCGGCGCACATGGCCTCGAACTCGGGCTGCGTGATGGGCCCGTAGGTGGTCGTGAGGACCATCGGGTTGGGGAGGATCCCGTCGGGACAGGCGGTGTTGGGGATGGGCGTGTGCGGGTTCGTGGTGCCCGTGCCCGTGCTCGCGGTCGCCGTTCCGACGGTGGAGCTCGAGGCGCTCACGGTGGAGGCGGTGGTGGAGGACGCGTCGCTGGAGCTCGACGTTGCCCCGGTGGCGCCGCCCGTGCCACCGGCGCCGCCGGTCGAGGTCGTGGAGGCGGCGGTGGTGGACGTCGTCGCGCCGGTGGTCGTGGGGCCGGCGCCGCTCGTGTCGGAGCCGGTCTCGGAGACGGAGAAGACGCACCCGCCGGTCGCCCCGAGGGAGAGGAGGCCCCCCAGGGCGGCGCTCAGCATCGCGTGGGAGGCGGCGTCGTTCGACATGATCCTGGAATACCACGGCCGAGGCGAGCGCGCGCGTCGCGCGTGCGCGGTGGGGCGCGCGCGGGAGGGGCGGGATGCTGCCCGCGGTTCGCCGTTCGCGGGCGCGAGCGTACGATGCGGGACGTGGCGCTCGAGCTCATCCTGCCGAATGCGCTCGGCCGCGCGAAGGCGGGCGCGCGCGCGGACATGCTGTCGGAGTGTCTGTCCGCCGTGATCGCGGAGCCCGTGGTCGCGAGCGTCGCGGAGACGTACGCGGAGCTCGAGGCGCGCGCGCTCGGTGCGAGCGTGGACCTCGTGTGGTGCCCCTCGGCGGTGTGCGCGAAGCTCTCGTCGGCGCGCGGGGTCTACACGATCGTGCGGGACGGGGAGGCGAGCTACCGATCCGCGCTGATCGCGCTGCGCGCGCCGAGCGCGCGGGCTCCGCTCAGCCTGGGCTCGCTCCAGGGGGCGCGCGCGGCGTGGGTCGATCCGCTCTCCGCGGGCGGGTACTTGCTCGCGGTCGCGTTGCTGCGCGCGCGCGGGATCGACCCGGATCGCGCGTTCGGATCGCAGGTGTTCCTGGGCACGCACCGGGACGTCGCGCTCGCTGTGCTCGCGGGGGACGCGGACGTGGGGGCGGTGTCGATGCACGGGTTCCTCGACCAGGAGGTCGCCGCGATGCTCCGCTGGTACGTGGGTCCGCCCGGGGACAAGCTGGAGGCGTTCGCGGTGACGGAGCGGTGCCCGAACGACGCGATCGTCGTGACGGATCGGGTGCCGGCGGGGCTCGCGGCGCGCGCGCGCGCGGCGCTCGAGGAGCTCGCCCAGCGCCCGGGGTCGAAGCTGCTCGCGGCGCTGGAGGCGGAGGGACTCAAAGCGTGTGGGCTCGCGGAGTACGAGCGCGCGTTCGCGCCGCGACCGGTGGTGACGCGCACGAGCCGACCGCCCGCGAGTCGGGCGGAGGAGGCGCCGCTGGGCGGAGCGCCTTCGGCGCGCTCGTCGAAGAAGTAGCGTCTCTTGGGGCGAGCGGCGCCGCGCGCCCCGAGGGGGCGGGCGTGTGGCCCCCAAGAAGGGGCGAGCGTCGTAGTATCCCGGCGCGATGGCGAAGCCGAAGGACAGAGCGGCCGCGGACCCGGGGAAGGAGCGGTCGAGCGGCGGGGGCACCGAGACGGGAGGGGGAGACGCGAAGTTCCAGCGCCCTCCGGCGGAGATCCTGTACGCGGAGGAGCTCGTGAAGCTCCGCGCGTCGGACGACGCGCCGAAGCCTCCGGGGTGGGCGCTCTCACCGAAGGCGGTGCGGCGGTTCGTGCTCGGGGACGAGCGCGCGGGGATCCGGCGCAAGCTGGTGTGCGCGCCGTCGCTCGTGGATCGGTGCGTGGTGACGCTCGCGACGACGCGGGGGTTGCTGCTGGTGGGGGAGCCGGGCACGGCGAAGTCGCTCCTCTCGGAGCTGCTCGCGGCGGCGGTGAGCGGACAGTCGACGCTCACGATCCAGGGGGGCGCGAGCACGACGGAGGATCAGATCAAGTACTCGTGGAACTACGCGCTCCTCGTGAACGAGGGGCCGAGCCCGCGGGCGCTCGTGCCGGCGCCGATCTACCAGGGGATGCGGCTCGGGCGGGTCGTGCGGTTCGAGGAGATCACGCGGTGCCCGCTCGAGGTGCAGGACGCGCTGCTGTCGCTGCTCAGCGACCGGGTGCTCGCGGTGCCGGAGCTGGAGGGGCCGGACGGGATGTTGTTCGCGTCGGAGGGGTTCAACGTGATCGCGACGGCGAACACGCGCGACCGGGGCGTGAACGAGATGTCGAGCGCGCTGAAGCGGAGGTTCAACTTCGAGACGGTGTTCCCGATCCAGGACGCGGAGGCGGAGCTCGCGCTCGTGCGGGAGGAGGCGACGCGGCTGCTCGTGAAGAGCGGCGTGCCGCTCGAGTTGGACGCGGGCGTGCTCGAGGTCCTGGTGACGACGTTCAGGGAGCTCCGGACGGGCGCGACGGGGGATGGCGCGATGGAGAAGCTCACGAGCGTGCTCTCGACGGCGGAGGCGGTGAGCGTGGCGCACGCGGTGGGCGTGCGGGGCTGGTTCCTGCGTGGGGACGCGGGCTCCGCGGAGGACGTCGTGGAGCACCTCGCGGGGACGGCCGCGAAGGACAACGCGGACGACTTGAAGAAGATCCGGCGCTACCTGGAGCAGCGCGTGGCGAAGCGCAAGGAGCCGCACTGGCGCGCGCTCTACGAGGCGCGGCACAAGCTCCCCGGATGAGGGCGCGGGGAGCGTCCGTGCGCGCCGCGGCGCTGCGGGGAGGGTGCGGATGAGCGGGGCGGCGGATCTCGTCCGCGTCGTGGGGGTGCGTCACCACAGCCCGGCGTGCGCGCGGCTCGTGCGGCACGCGATCGAGGTCGCGCGGCCCGCGTACGTGCTCATCGAGGGGCCGAGCGACATGAACGCGCGCGTCTCGGAGCTCCTCCTGGGGCACGCGCCGCCGGTCGCGGTGTTCACGTTCTCGAAGGATGGAGCGACGGCGCGCTACCGGAGCGTGTGGTCGCCGTTCTGCGAGCACTCGCCGGAGTGGATCGCGCTGCACGCGGCGCGGGACGTGGGGGCGACGGCGCGGTTCATGGACTTGCCCGCGTGGCACCCCGCGTTCAGCGAGACGGACAACCGGTACGGGGATCGGCGGGGGGACGAGGAGCGCGCGCGCGCGGACGCGTACCTCGCGAAGCTCACGGCGAGGTTCCGCGTGGACGATACGGACACGCTGTGGGACCACTTGTTCGAGATCCCGCCCGGGGAAACGGGGGAGGAGCTGGACGCGCTGGATGCGCGGCTCGGGGTGCACTTCGACGCGATCCGGGGTGAGGAGGAGGCGGGGCCGCGGGATGGCCCGCGCGAGGCGTACATGCTGGAGTGCCTCGCGTGGGCCGCGCTCGATGCGGAGGCGAGGGGCGGGAGCGGGGCGCGGGGGGGCGTCGTCGCGGTGTGCGGCGGGTGGCACCGACCCGCGCTCGTGCGAGGGCTGGAGGGAGCGATTGGGATCGCGCGGAGCGCGCGGAGGGACGCGTACCCGGAGCCGCCGCCGGAGGGGGGGCCGACGGAGCCGGGCGCGGGGAACGCGGGGAGCTACCTGGTGCCGTACAGCCACCGCCGGCTGGACAGCTTGAGCGGGTACGCGTCGGGCATGCCGTCGCCGGGGTTCTACGTGCACGTGTGGCGCGAGGGACAGGCGCGCGCGGCGGAGAACGCGCTGATGCGGATCGCGGCTCGGCTGCGCGCGAAGAAGCAGCCGGTGTCGACGGCGGATCTCATCGCGTGCCGGGCGACGGCGGAGGGGCTCGCGCGGATCCGGGCGCACGGGACGATGGGGCGCGGGGATCTGTTGGACGCGGTCGCGGCGACGCTCGTGAAGGACGCGCTGGACGTGGAGGTGCCGTGGGCGCGGCGGGGCCCGCTGCGCGCGGGGACGGATCCGGTGCTCGTGGAGGTCGTCGCGGAGCTCGCGGGGGACGAGATCGGTCGGCTCGCGGAGGGCACGCCGCGACCGCCGCTCGCGGGGGACGTGGAGGCGGAGCTTCGGGCGCTCGATCTGGAGCCGGGGAGGGAGACGCGAGGGGTCGATCTGGATCTGACGAAGGCGTCGGACCTCGCGAGGAGCCGGGTGCTGCATCGGCTGCGCGTGCTGAGCGTGCCGGGGTTCGTGCGCACGTCGGGGCCGCGGTGGGTGAGCGATCGGGAAACGTCGGAGCGATGGACGATCCGTCGCGAGGCGGAGGCGGACGCGCGCCTCGTGGAGGTCGCGGGGTACGGCGCGACGCTGGGCGCGGCCGCGCGGGGCGCGTTGGAGGAGCGGTGCGCGATCGAGAAGGGCGCGGGGACGCTCGCGGACGCGCTGGGGGACGCGATCTTGTGCGGGCTCGTGGATTTCTCGGAGGAGGTGCTGGGGGAGCTCGAGGTGCGCGTGAGGGAGGAGCCGGTGCTCGGGCAGATCGGGTGGGTGCTCAAGCGGGTGCACGGGGTGCACGCGAACGGCGCGCTGCTCGTGACGGCGGGGCACGCGACGCTGGCGCGAATCGTGGAGGCGGCGTTCGATCGCGCGCTCTGGTTGCTCGAGGGGTTGGGCGGGGGCGCGGGGTTCCCGGAGATGGATGTGCTCGCGGTCGTCGCGATCCGGGACGTCGCGCGGGGGGGATCGGGGGATCGCGCGACGGCGGTGTTCGAGCGGCGCGTCGCGGACGTGCGGGCGGCGCCGGCGATCCGGGGCGCGTGCCTCGGGGGCCTCGTGAGCTTGGGGGCGGGGACGTCGGACGTGATCGCGGCGCTGAAGAGGACGGCGCCGACGGAGCTCGGGGACTTGTTGGCGGGGCTGTTCGCGCTCGCGCGCGAGGAGATGACGCGGGAGCCTGCGCTCGTCGGGACGGTGGATGGACTCCTTTCGCTCGCGACGGAGGGGGACTTCCTCGCGGCGCTTCCGTCGCTGCGGTACGCGTTCACGTACTTCCCGCCGCGGGAGCGCGCGGCGATCGCGGAGCGGGTGGCGGCGTTGCACGGAGCGCCGAGGGGTACGGCGCGGTCTCTGCTCGAGGCCGCGGGGGACGCGGCGTCCGTTACGGCGGCGGTGCAGCTGGAGAGGCGCGCGCGGGAGACGGCGGCGCGCTACGGGCTGCTGGACGCGGTGGACGAGGAGAGCCAAGAGCCGGTGTGAGGCGCGCGGAGCGGGGGGCGTGGCGTCGTCCCATCGGATGGGTCCGCGAGGGGAAGCGGGCGGGGCCCGTCTCGTGGTGTCGTCGACTCCTCACACGGGATTGCGCGGGCGCGCGGGCGTTCGGGGGATGCGCGGGGGCGCGTGGGAGGGAGCGAGGTAAGCTCCGTGCGTGGTAGAGCCCGGACGACCGCCCGCAAAGAGCCCGAAGAGAAGTGCGGGGGCGCTCGTGGGCGTCCTCGCGGTGCTGCTGCTGAAGGCGTTGTTTTGGGTGTTCGCGATCGCGCTCCCGATCGTGGGCGCGTGGATCATGTCGAGCCTCATCGCGTACGCGAACGGGCCGGTGTGGCTCGCGTTCGTCGCGTTGTTCACGCTGTTCCCGATCTTGCCGGGGGCGTGGGAGGGGATCTCCGCGGTGGTGCGGGGGCGGCGGAAAGCCCCGGGGGAGCGGATCCTCACGCTGGGCGATAGGTTGCTGCTGCGGACGCTCGCGTTGAACGTGTTGTTCGTGGGCGGGCTCGTGCTCGCGGCCCCGGAGACGGGGGTGCGGGCGCTGCTCGCGCGCGGGGATTGGATGCTGGACGGATCGACGAGCCCGGGGGCGGCGAGGGCGCGGGAGATCTTGTTCGCGATCGCGGATCGGTTCGAGTGGATCTACCGCGCGGCGCACGACAAGTCGTACGAGGAGGGGAACGGGGAGGCGAAGCGGAAGGACGACAGCGGCAAGGAGGCGGTGCGGGTGGAGCGCAGCCTGGAGAGGGACGCGCGGGAGGACGCGGAGCCCACGCACGGGGAGTCGCGGGAGGCGCCGAAGGGGGACGCGGAGCCGGCGAAGAGCGCGGAGATTCCCATCGGGGGCGGGCACTCATGGCCGGAGGCGGAGGTGATCGATCCGCTCACGATCGGACTCGAGCCCGCGTCCCCGGAGGCGGTGGGCGCGGCGCTGCGGGAGGGCGCGCCGGACGTGTTCCGGCGGACGAAGGCGATCCACGACTGGATCTCGGATCGCGTGGTGTACGACGTGGACGCGTTCTTCTCGAACAAGTTCCCGCCGCAGGACGCGGGGACGGTGTTCCGAACGCACGTGGGGGTGTGCGCGGGGTATTCGAACCTGTTCGTCGCGATCGCGAAGGCCGCGGGAATCGAGGCGGTGGTGGTCGTGGGGGACGCCAAGGGCGCGGGGGGCGAGGTCGACGGGCGGGGGCACGCGTGGAACGCGGTGAAGCTCGAGGGGGCGTGGTACTTCGTGGACACGACGTGGGACGCGGGGTCCGTGGGGGATGATCGGCGGTTCACGAAGCAGTTCCGGACGACGTACTTGTTCACGCCACCGGAGATTTTTCGCGCGGATCACTTCCCGCGGGACGAGAAATGGCAGCTGACGACGCCCATCAGTCGGGGGGAGTTCATGCGGCTCCCGCAGATGGAGCCGGCGTTCTTTCAGCGAGGGATGAAGCTCGTGTCCCCGACGCGGTCGCAGACGACGGTGGGCGCGCGCGCGACCGTGACGGTGGAGAACCCGAACGGGCAGTTCATGATGGCGGGGTTCTTCCCCAAGGGAGGCCACGGCGTGCCGGAGCGGTGCGAGGTGACCGGGCGGAGCACGCTGGAGGCGACATGCGTGTTCCCGGGGAAGGGGGAGTACCGCGTGGTTCTATTCGGTGCGGCCGAGAAGTACGGTCGCTATTGGTCGATGGGGGAGCTGCAGTTCCTGAGTGACCCCTGAGCCCGCCGAGGTCCGCACGA
Organism: Polyangiaceae bacterium; assembly: GCA_046351395.1. Lineage (GTDB taxonomy): Bacteria > Myxococcota_A > Polyangia > Polyangiales > Polyangiaceae > CAYYKK01. The sequence continues at coordinate 159,791 of JAXLYP010000010.1, read as the reverse complement.
ACAAGAAAGCGGAGGTGCTGATCTGGTAACCCAGGATCGGCGGACGACGCGCACACGTCTGCCTGCCGGGAGTGGCCAGACACTCCGCCCGCCGGGGCCTCGCCCTGGCACTGGTCGCTGCTCATGGCAGCCTCCGCAACGGCTCCCCTGTAAGGGTCAAAACCCGCCGTTTTCCTAATCGCCGAGGCAGATGGCCCGTCCGACACTACTCCGCGGATCAGTCAGCCATTTGCCGTCGCCGACACGCCACACCCAACCGTCCCAGGCGTCCCACAACACACTCGTGCCGCGCCGCGACGGGTACGCGTCCCCGTCTCGGCGCGGCCCTCCATTCGCACGTCCCGTGCCGCGCGAACTCGGCCCAAATGTGCACTTTGCCATTGGCGGATTGGCGGATATCGGGCACGCCCGCCACCCCCTGGGAAGCTTCGAGCCCACCGCGTTGACGACGACTCGCCCGAGGCGTGAGCGAGCGGCTCCGTTCCACGAGGCCCGCCGTCCTCGAGAACGCACGGGCGTCCCCGCGGCCCACCCTTCGAGCACGACGACACCGAACGTCTCGTGGGCACGCCGATCAGGGACTCTGCGCCGCGGATCAAGGACCACCCAATGAATGCCTCGAAGGAGGGTAGGCTCTCTGGCCACGAACGGGCCGCGCTGGCTCGATCACCCGCGACTCCGTCCGCGGAATTCGATGAGCGCGCCGACGGCATTCCGGTCTGCCGCGGTTCGTCCACCGAAATCATGACCAAAGAAACGGCGCCTGGAACGTGCACGATGGATCGGGCGCTCGAACCCGATCATGCTCTCGCCACCCCACACGGACAGGCACGGCTCCGCCCGCGCGTTTGGCGCTCCCATCCGCTCGACCCCGGAGAATGCGGCGGGCGCGTTGCGCTCCATCCCGCTTCGACTCTTCCAGACGCGTGCCCACGGAACCCGTGGCGCGGCGGCGCGCTGTCGCTCCTCACTGCGAAAGCCACGGCGGAGCGCGCGGGGCGCGGGGCGCCCGGACACGCACCGGGCGCGGAGCCGCTCGCGCGGTGCGCCGCCTCCCGAGCCGGCGCAGGGCGCCGCCTCTCGAGCGTATCTGAAGCGCGGCTCGAGCCTCCGCGACCCGCAGGCCTCCGCGTCTGCGCAGCGCCGTTCTGCCTACGCACCCCGAGCCCCAGCTCACGACCGGCAACGTCGATTCGGTTTGACGAGCACCCACCCGAGCGTCGACCCTCCGCGTGTGGGTAGGGATTTCGGCGGCTGATGGCCCTCGCGCACGTCCTCGAGAGGCACGCCGAGGAGGCGGCGGAGCTCTGGTCGCTGCGGACGCGCGCCGCCGTCGCGCCGCACTACGGCATCAAGGACCTCACGAAGCTCGACGGCCGCATCCACGCCCACCTCGTCGGGCTCCGCGTCGCGCCCCGCGAGGGGAAGGCCGTCGTCGCCGCGCTCGAGCTCTCGCACGCGGGCGTCGCTTTCGCGCGCGCCGTGACGGCGCTCGAGCTCAAGGACAGCAAGGGCTTCGCGAAGGTGCTCGAGGCGCTCGATGAAAAGCCCGAGCTCATCCCCGGGGTCGTGAGCGCGCTCGCGTGGGTCCCGCTCGATCGGAGCAGCTGGGCGGTGCGCGCGCTCATGCACGCGAGCTGCCCTCCCATCCTCCGACGATTTGGACTCTCCGCGCACATCGCGCACCGAAGCGATCCCGGCGTCGCGCTCGACGACGCGGTTCGCGCGCTCAGCGCTCCGCTGCGCGCGACCGCGATCTCGGGCGCGGGGCAGCTCGGTCGGGCCGAGCTCGTGGACGAGATCCGCGAGGACATGGCGAACGACGACGAGGGGGTCCGGCGCGCGGCGGCCTTCGCGAGCGCCCTCCTCGGTGAGGACAGCGCCCCGGACGAGCTCTGGAAGCACGCCGACGTGGACGCTCCCCACGGGCGCGAGGCCCTCGCGCTCGCGCTCGCGCGGATGGGCGCGGAGGAAGGGCTCTCGCGGCTCCGCGGATCGAAGACGGACGCGGCCGCATCGCGCAAGGCGATCGTCGGCGCGGGTCTGCTCGGCGCACCCGAGGCCCTCGACGTCGTGATGGACGCGCTCGCGCACCCCGAGCACGCGCGCGCCGCGGGTGAGGCGTTTCATCGCATCACCGGCGTCCCCATCGCGGGACGCCTCAAGCGCGCGCCCGACGACGCCGATGAGCTCACCACGACCGCGCGCGTGACGCGCTCGCCCAACGACGATCCCGAGAACGACCACGTCGACCCCGATCCGGACGACAAGCTAGCCTGGCCCGACGTCGGCGCGGTTCGAGCGGCTCACGCTGCATGGAGCGCGGGGGCCGCCCCGCGCGAGCGTCTCCTCTTCGGCAAGCCCATCACGGTCGCGTGGTGCGATGCCGTCCTCGCGAGCGGATCTCAGCGCGCGCGCGCGACCGCCGCGATCGAGCGCGTCGTCCTCTCGGCCGGCCAGCTCGTCGACGTGGAGCGCCCCGCGTATCGGAGGTCGAGGGGACGATGACGGGGGTCTTCGTGACGGGCATCGGCATGTACACCGCGCTCGGCGAGGATCGCCCGTCGACGTGCGCCGCGCTCCGCTCCGGCATCGCCGCATTGGCCCTCACCAAGCGGTTTCCGCTCCTCGGTCCGGATCCCGAGTGGGACCCGCCCGAGCCCATCCGCGCCGCCCGCCTGCCGACGCTCCCCGTCGACCTCCCTGCGCCCGAGCGCCTTCGGCGCATGTCGATCGCGGCGATCGGCGAGGCCATGCGCGCCGCGGGCATCCAGCGCGTCGATCTGCCGAACACCGCCGTGCTCGTCGCCCTTCCGTCGGAGGGCCATGCCGTCGCCTCGTGGCGCCTCGACGACTTCGCCCACGAGATCGTCCGCGAGGCCGGGCTCTCCGCGGTGGGGCTCGTCGAGCAGCGCGCGAACGGTCACGCGGGCGTCGTCGAGCTGCTCCACCGGGCCGCGGAGATCGCCGTCGATCGACGCGCTCGGCGCCGCGTCGTCGTCCTAGGGGTCGACACGTACCTCGCCCGTGAGCGCGTGCGCGAACTCGACGCCGCGGGCCGCCTCGCGAGCGAGCGCTCTCCCGAGGGCTTCTCCGCGGGGGAGGGCGCCGTGGCGCTCGTGATCGACGGCGCGAGGACCGAGAAGGCCCCCCTCGCGCGACTCACGGCGTTCGGCTTCGGTCACGAGGCGGACGCCTATGCGTCGGAGCGCGCGCCCTCCGGAAGAGGGATGGAGGCCGCCATCCTCGCCGCGTGCTCCGGACTCCCGGAGGACGCGAAGATCGCGTGGATGCTCTCCGATCTCAACGGGGAGCCGTGGCGCGCGATGGAGTGGGGCGCCGCCGTGTCGCGCCTCGGTCCGCGCGTCGACGACGAACTCGAGCTCCAACACCCCGCGGACGCGCTCGGAGACGTCGGGTGCGCGACAGGTGCGCTCCTGGTCGCCGCCGCGGCGGACGCGCTCGCCGAGGGCTACGCCCCGGCCGACATCGCGTTCGTCTCCACCGCGGCCGATGCGGGTGCCCGCGCCGTCGTGCGCGTCGAGGCCGCGAACTGAGGCTCGCCTCTAGAGGTTCATCAGTCGCGGGAGACCGAGGTCATTCAGCCACGGCAAGGGGAGGTTGAACGGCCCCTGCTGCAGGATCGCGGACTGCTTGCGCTGCACCTCGACCGTCACCGTGGAGTACGCCGCGAGATCCGCGAGCACCTTGAGACGCCCGCGAATCCGCTCGATCGTCGCGGTGACGCGCCCGAGCTCCCTCTCGATCTCGAGCGACTCGGTGACCGTCGTCGCGCGCGAGAGCAGCGCGGCGAACCGGTCCCGCATCGCGACCGCGTTCGCGAGCTGCACCTCGAGATCGCGGTACTCGGCCGTCACGTCCTCGCTCGAGACGTTCCGCCGCACGACCTCGCCGAGCGCCTGCATCTCCGTGATGGCGGCCTGGAACCGATCCGCGGGGATCCGCACCGTGATCGACGTGTCCGACCGACGCGAGAGGTACCCGCCCGCGCGCTCGGCGATGTCCTGAACCGCGTCGACCGTCTTCTCCGTCTCGTACACCGCGAGCACGAAATCCGCCGTGTAAATGAGGATGGGGGAGCGCGCCTCCGTCGAGCGCGGTGCGGCGGGATTTTGGGGGGTCGTCTCGGTCGTGCTCGAGGAGGCCTTCGCCCCTTGCGGCGCTGGCCTGGGCGGCGCTGCCGGCGGGCTTTCCTGCATCGGCGACCCGCCGAGATCGTCGCTTTCCTCCGACGCGTACGACTCCACGCCCAGCATCGGCGCCATCCCCCTCCTCGGCGCGTTCCCGTTCGAGACTCCACCCGGAGAGGCGTACGGCGCGGCGCCGCAGGCCGCGAGCCCCGACGACGACAGCGTGAGGACGATGCATGCGAGCGCGCGCAATCTCACGACGCCACCACGATCGCCCGGCGCAGCGACTCGGCGAGCGGCCTCGGTCCCTCGATCGCAAGGAACAATCCCTGCTGCTCGAGCACCACCGCGACCGACCGGAGCCGCTTCAGCTCCTCGCTCGAGACGGGGGCGCTCGTGGCCGGCGCGACGGTGACGACGACCTCCGCGTCGCGGTACTTCGCCGTGATGGTCGCGACTCCGTTCTTCGACCCGAGGACGACGTCCGTGCAGCCCGCGTCACGCATCGCGTCCGCCACGTCCGACGCCTCGACCTGCGCGAACGCCTTGCCATGGATGCGCTCGACGGCCGCGGTCGAGCCCCCCGCAGAGGGCGAAGTGGGCTTCGTCGCCCCGTCCGGCGGCGTGAGCTCGACCGACGCGCTCACCTCGCACGGCCCACCCTCGGGCGCCGGAAACGAGGTTCCCTCGAGCGCCTTCGTCATGCAGAGACCAGCGGCGTTCGCCGCACCCGGGTTGCGCACGTTCCGCGCCTGGCCGGTCGTGTCGATCGTGAAGTCCAGGGCGACCGTCCCCGCGAGCGTGGGGTCGCCCTTCAACGCGGACTCGTAGCAGAGCCTGAGCTTGCCGATCTGCGACCGGAGGATCCGCGAGACCACCTCCGGCGGGAGCGACCCCGAGACGACCTTCGACCGCAGGCTCACGCTTGCAGTGGGCTTCGCGAGCCTCCCGCTCCCCTCGCCGCGCCCGGTGCCCGAACCCGTGCCCGAGCCGTGCCCGAGAACCCCGACGCTCCCGAGCCCGATGCCTTCGCCGCGGCCCCCGCCGCCCTCGCCGATGCCGGTGAGGCCGAGGCCACCCGCGCCGAACTCGCCGCCGATCGCGTCACCCCACATGTTCCCGCGCGCCGAGAGCGGGTCCGTGCCCACGCTGTCGTCCCTGCCAAAGAGTGCCGTCGGCGCAGCCGGATCGCCGCCCCCCCCCGCCTTCAGTCCGATCATGCCGAACTCGAGCGCGTCCTTCATGGCCGCCTCACGCGCGAGCTTGAGATCGACCGAGGCCGCCGCCGACGGAGTGGCGCTCGGCGCCGCCGACGGAGTGGCGCTCGGCGCCGGCGAGGGCGCAGCGTCGACGGACGGCTCGGGTGTGGCCGACGCGCTCTCCAAGGCCGCGACCTCAGCGCTCTTGGTGGGCGCCGGATCCGTGGGGGATTTGTTCCCACATCCGACAGCCAGAGTGACCGTAGCCATGAGACCCGCGATGAACCCAACTCGGTCGAGCTGCATGCGGAGCTCATAGATCGGGCGCACCCCCGCGTCGGCGCCAAACCACCGCCACGGCGCGCCAATCCGCTACAACTGTGCTCCGTGAATCCCCCGGCAGGCTCCCCATCGAACCAGCTCGAGCCCCTCGATCGCTGGCGGCTCGTGCTCGGCAAGGCCGCCGGGAACTCGATGCCCTGCAGCGGCGCCGTCGCGGGCATGGATGCCGCCCTCGAGTGGCTCTACGGTCGGGACCGCGATCGGGCCGAACGGGGTGAGCGAACGGGGGGTACGGGGGAGTCGTCGCTCTCGGTTCCCGAGTGGATCTCCGAGATCCACAAACTCTTTCCGAAGGAGACCATCGAGCGACTCGAGCGCGACGCCGTCGAGCGCTACCAGATCGACGAGGTCGTCACGAACCCCGAGGTCCTCTCGCGCGTCGAGCCCGACGAGACGCTCCTCCAGGCCGTCCTACGGACGAAGCACCTGATGCGCCCCGACGTGCTCGCCATGGCGCGCAAGCTCGTCGAGGCCGTCGTGCGTCGGATCATGGAGCGGCTCCAGACGGAGGTGCGCATCGCGTTCGCGGGCGCGCTCGATCGCCGCCGCCGGTCGAACATCAAGATCGCGAGGAACCTCGACTTCCGTCGCACCCTCGCGAAGAACCTCGGCCGCTGGTCCCCCGCCACGCGGCGCCTCTACATCGAGTCCCCGCTCTTCTTCTCACGCACCAAGCGGCACACCGATCGGTGGCAGATCATCCTGGTCGTCGACCAGAGCGGGAGCATGGTCTCGTCCGTCATCCACAGCGCCGTCACCGCGGCCTGCCTCTGGGGGTTACCCAAAATGACGACGCACCTCATCGCGTTCGACACGAAGGTCGTCGACCTCACGCGGGACGTGACGGATCCCGTCGAACTTCTCATGAAGGTCCAGCTCGGGGGCGGCACCGATATCGCGCGGGCGATGGAGTACGCCGCGGGGCTGATCGAGGCGCCGCGGCGCGCGATCGTCGTCCTCGTCACGGATTTCTACGAGGGCGGCTCGCCCGAGCTCCTCGTCCGCACGGTCGCGTCCCTCGCTGCGCAGGGCACGCGGGTGCTCGGCCTCGCTGCGCTCGACGAACAAGCGAACCCCACGTTCGACCGCGAGCTCGCGCAGCGCCTCGTGAACGTCGGCGCCCACGTCGGCGCGATGACGCCGGGCGAGCTCGCGACCTGGATCGCGGAGAAGGTCCGTTCGTGAGGGCGGATCTCTACGCCCTCGGCCCCGAGGCGATCACCTCGCTCGCGAACGCGGGCCTCGTGAAGCGCGCTCAGCGCGAGATCGCCGAAGGGAAGGGGCCCGTGCTCGACGAGGGAGAGGACGGCGTCGTCACCGGCGCCTGCCCGGACGGCGCCAACGTCCGCTGGCCCCCGAGCACCAGCCTCCGCGACGCGTCGTGCTCGTGCGGCGCCGCGCAGGCCTGCCGACATCGCGTCGCGGTCGCGCTCGCGTACCGTGCATGGGTCAAAGGCAAGACGGAGGACGCGGCGCCTCCCACCCCGCCCGCGGACGGGATCCTCGTCGCGGCCGAGGACGTCGCGCCCCCCTCGTCGCGCTTCGAGGCTTGGTCCCCCGCCGACATCGCGGACGACGCGCTCGTCGAGCACCTCGGCGCGCGCACCGTCGAGGCGGCGCGCGCCGTACGCGCGCGCGGCGTGATCGCGCGCGTGCGCGCGGGCTCTCTGGCCGACCCCATCCCCTCCGCCGCGCTCCCCTCGTGCACCGTGCGCTTCCTCGTCCCACGCGCGATCACGTTCGCGCGTTGCGACTGCCAAGTCGCCGAGGCGTGTGTCCACGTGGCGCTCGCCGTCTGGGCGTTCCGGACGGCGGGAGAGGAGCTCGCGCCCGGCGCGGAGGTGACCGTCGAGCTCGCGACCACCAAAGCCACGATCGACGCGGACGCGATCGAGCCGCTCCGCGCGCTCGCGCGATGGCTCTTCTCCGCCGGGGTCGCGTCCGTCGCCACGAGCGACGCGTTCGCCCAGCGAGCCGCGCTCGCGCGCGCTCCGCTCGAGGCGCGCGGCTACACCTGGATGCTGAGCCTCCTCGAGGATCTCGAGTCCCTCGTCGACGCCTATCGGCGCCGCGCGGCGAGCTACCGCGCCGATCGCGCGCTCGAGATCGTCTCCGAGATCGAAGCCCGCGCGCGCAGCGCGTCCGCGTCCCCGCACGAGCTCCCTCCGTCCTTCGTCGTCGGCCGCGACACGCCGCTCGAGACCCGACTCGACCACGTGCGCCTCACGTCCCTCGGCGCCCACGTGACCGTCGAGAGTGACGGCACGTTCGTCCGCCTCCTCCTCGCGAACCCCGAGACGGGGGACGTGCTCGCGCTCGACAAAGACTTCCCCCTCGAGAAGCCCGAACCGGGGATCCGGAGCGCGCCCGCGCCCGCCCCACTCGACGCGCTCGCCGCGGGGGCGCGGCGCGTCGGGGGCGCCGCCATCGCCGCCATCGCCACGGGGCACGTCGTGACGCGCGCCGCGGTGAGACGCGCGAACGACGCCCTGCTGCTCCGCACCAGCGTGAAAGGCGCGACGAGCGTGACGCCTCAGAACGGCGACTTCTCGATCCTCGCCTCACCCCGGCGCGCGGACTCGGCGGACGCCCTCCGCGCGCACCTCGCGGGGCGCGCGCCCGCGCTCCTCCGCCCGCGCAAGCTCGGCGAGAACGTGTTCGTCGTCCCCGTCACGGGCGTCGAGCAAGCCGCGTTCGACGCCGCCGAGCAGGCCGTCTTCGCGACGCTCTCCACACCGAGCGGGACGATCCTGCTCGTGCGCCACCACAAGCGCGGTGCCGACCGGTCGCTCGACGCGGTCGCGGCGGCGCTCGGCGGGAAGCTCGGCGCGCTCCGGTGGGTCGCGGGAGAGGTCGACGTCGAGCACGGCTTCCTCCGCATCGATCCCACGATGATCGTCGCGGATCGCGTGATCGTGCCCGATTTTGAGCCCGATCCGCCGCCGCTCCAGCTGCCCCTCATGGGCCTGCCGAGGGCCACCTCGGGGGCGCGCGCCGCGCGCGCGGAGCTCCTCGAGCGCCTCGTCGAGATCGCTCACACGGGCGTGGGCGGACTCCCCCCGACGTTCCCCGAGAGGCTGCGGCGGACCGCGGAGCGCGCAGCGGGCGAGGGGTGGAAGGGCCTCGCCGCGCGCGGACGGGCGCTCGCCACCGCGCTCGAGGCCCACTCCGACGACGCGTTCGCGCGCTGGTGCGACGCCGCGATTCGCGTCGAGCTCGCCGCGGGCTGAGCGGCGCGACCCGGGATCAGCCCGCGAGCCCCGTCAGATCCAGGATGACCTCGCTGAACACGATCGGGTCGACGGCCCGGATCTCGAGGTGCTTGCGCTTCCGGAGCCCGCCGTCGGACCGCACGAACCGCACGTGCTCGATGCGCTGCGGATCGGCGTACTCGGGCGCGCCGATCGGGTACCCGTTGTGCTCCACGATTGCGATCACGTCCGCGGTCGGGAACGCCTTCGTGTGCTCCCCGACGTACCCGGCGTCCTCCGGGGTCCCGTGCTTCCAGCCCGCGCGCCGGAGCCGCCCCGTGAAGCTCCGGACGTCGTACGTCCGCCCCGCGAAGCGAGCGCCCACGTCGTCCGCCTTCTTCTCGTTCGGCTCGGGGGCGAACGTCGCGCGGCCGAGCTGCGCGAACGGCGTCACGATCTCATAATCGCTGAAGACTCGAGCCCACCTCTCGTGCGCCGCTCGGGTGAGCGAGAGCGGGTGCACGAGCCTCACGGTGGCGCTCTTCGGGAGCTCGAACGACGCGTCGTCCGCGCCGGCGAGCGAACGGTCCTCCGCGACCCGGAACGGTACACCGAGCGCCCCACCGTCGAACGTCGCCCACACCACGAGACGCGCGAGGTGCCCCATGAGCGGGTGCGCGACGATGAGCGACGCGAAGTCCCGCGCGCTCCACCCGCGCTGTGTCACCATCGCGCGCTCGAGGCGCTCCGACTGGATCTTCGCCGCGTCGCGGAGCGTCTTCTTGAAGAGCTTCCACTCCTCCGTCGCAGCCTTCGCGGCGCTCGCGTCGTCCTTCGCGTTCGGCTTCGGCAGGTCGTCCTTGAGCGCGCCGCTCGCGTCCCGCACGGCGGGAGCCCCCGTCGGGCCGAGCGTCGCGGTGAACGCGCGTGCCCCGAACGAGAACGTCCGCGCCCCGCGGTCGTCGAACCCCGCGTCCGGGACGATGCGATCCTCGAGCTCGTCGCGCGTCAGCCCGCGCGCCTCGGCGATCTCGTTCATGCACGCCTCCGCACGCGATTTCAGCGCCTGGAACTTCACCTTGAGCGCGATCCCCGAGAGGTGCATCAGCGCGACGTCGGTGCCGATCGCGCGCAGGCACTCGAGCCCGAGCACGGCCCGCGCGTGCTGCGACACACCCGGCCACGCGCGCACGAGCGGCGCGAGCGCGTGCGCCGACGCGTCCCCGCCGAGCAGGCCGACCGCGATCAGCTTCCACTTCTCCTTTGGCGGCGCGCCCTCCGCCATCCACTGCTGGAAGAGGCTCCACGCGAACGCGTCGAGCTTCGCGGCGTCGTGCTTCGCGCGGATCGCCGCGAGGCGCGCGTCCGGCGCCTCGAGCGTGCTCTTCGCGAGCGCCGCGACGATCTCGTCGGCCCCGTCGATCGAGGTGTTGTCCGGCGCCTTCCCCGACTCGACCTTCGCCTTCGCCCCGCCGCCGAAGCTCGCGTGCTCCTCGAGCCACGCGAGCGCCACCTGCGGCGCCTTCGACTTCTTCGCGATCGCCTGCATCGGCGCGACGTTCTCCGGCGCGTGCACGAGACACGCGAGCCTCGCGAGCTCCGCCGCCTCGTCCTTGTTCGTCTGCGCGACGACCGTCTCCGCGAGGTAGTCGAGCGCTGCGTACTCCGTGTGCGCGAGCCACGCGCGCACGTACTCCGGCTGCCGGAGCTTCAGCCTCAGGCGGCGCATCTCCGCGTCGACGTCTGCCGCAGCGCCCAGGCCGAACACGATGTGCTGCGGCACGTGGTACGAGTCGTCCCAGCTCTTCGCGCCGTAGCGATCGTCCTTCCACGAGCGCACGACCCGGAGGAGCTCGTCCCCGAGGCCGCCCAGGAGGGGAGCGAGGAGGAACGCTCCGCTCGGCATGTCGTAGAAGTCGGTCGGGAAGTTCGCAGGCTGGAGCTCGGGCCGGACGAGCTCGCGGAGCTCGCTCTTCTCCGCGTCCGTCAGGCGGAAGAACGCATCCTCGCGCAGGCCGTAGAACGGCTCCCCCACGCCGCGGTGCCCGTTCGACACGGGGAGCCCACCCCCGAGCACGAACGTCTTCAGCACCTCGAGCGGCTCGATGAGGGCGCTGAGCACGTAGCCGAGCTCCTTCCCCGAGTACGTGCGCGTGTGCTTGAGCCCCGACTTCACCTGCTTGATGGAGAGGGGCGCGAGCTTCTTCTTCCGGAGCGCGTCCGCGAGCGGCTTGCCGCCCCCCTTCCCGTCCACGTCCACCATGCACTCCCACCAGAGGCGCGCCTCCTCCTTCGTCATGCCCGGCCCGATCCCGGCCTTGTCGAGCGCGAGACCGCCGTAGCGCGCGGGCCGCACCTTCGAGAGGCGCGCCAAGCAGTCGTCGAGGTCGAACGGACGGGTCGCGCTCGGCGGCGGAGGCAGCTGCCGCCACGCCGCCCAGTGCCAGTCGCGCGGGTCGAGATCGATGCGTCGCTCCACCGCGTCCGCCGGGGAAGGCGTGGCCGTCGTGGGCGCAACTCGAGGGGCCGCGGGCGCAGCCTCCGCGGAGGGAGACGCCGCTTTCGCCTTCGCGGGTGCCGCCGTGCCGGTCGCGGCCACGGCCTTTGTGGCCGCGGACGCTTTGCCAGCGGGTGCGACGCTCGACTCCGTATAACCTTTCCTCAACTTCTCGGCGATCAGCGCGTCGTGCGCTCTCGTCGCTTCGGCGGCGCTCCCGAACGTCTTGCGCTGCTTCTGCCCTTTGGATCCCGTCTTGCCGAACGTGACGTCGAACGATCTGTCGCCGAGCTCGATGCGCCAGAACTTGTCGGATCCACCCTCCTTGAACACGAACTCACGCATCCGCGAGAGACTATGCGAACCGGTCCGCGAAGACCCACGACCAAAGCGAAGGTCAAGAAGCCGAACGCGAAGCCCTCGGCGCGGCCCCCGAAGGAGCGCCCGATGCACGCGGTCCCCGGCGCCTTCCAGGAGCTGCTCGAGCTCTATCAAGGGGCCGAGCGGGCGATCGACGAGGAGCGCTTCGAGGACGCCATCGGCCTTTTGACGCGCGGGATCGCCATCGACGACCACTTTCGCCAACGCTGGATCACGATGTACGCGCAGCGCGCGTTCGCGCTCCACCGGCTGCGCCGCTGGAAGGACGCGATCGCCGACTACACGAAGGCGCTCTCGATGGGCGAGCCGCCCGTGCACCAGGCCCAGTACCACTTCCACCGCGGCATCTGCTTCGCCTCGATGGACGCGAAGGGCGACCAGCGAAAAAAGAACCTCGACGCCGCGATCCAGGACTACACGCGGTCGATCGCGCTCTACGCCGATCACCCGGGCCCCTACCGCATGCGGGCGCGCGCGCACGAGGCCCTCGGTCACGCGGCGCTCGCGACGAAAGACGTCGAGGCCGCCGATCGGATGGAGGGCGAGCGCAAAGCGCCCGCCTGATCGTCAGAGCGTGGTGGCGTCGAGCAGGCTCCGGAGGTCGTTCACGACCACGTCGCGCCGCCCGAGCTGACCCGTCTCACCCCCGAGCCAGTTCCACTCGATGAACCGCACGATCGACGAGTGCTCCATCACGACGTGCGAGACAGCGTTCTTCCGCGCGAAGGGGCCGAGCGCGACGAGCGGTACGCGCGCGCCGTAGGGCTCGCCGTCGACGCTCGTCGGTGGGGGCGCGACGTGATCGAAGTACCCCCCGCTCTCGTCCCACGTGAGGAGGACCAGCGTGCGCGTTCCGACGGGGGAGGCGAGGATCTCGCGCGCGAGGCCCTCGGCGAACGCGACCCCGTCGACGAGGGACGAGCCCGGGTGTTCGCTCAGGTACCCGATCGAACGGACGAACACGACCTCCGGAAGCTCTCCGGCCGCGAGGTCGGCGTGGAGCGCGTCGACGTCCGCGAAGTGTTCGGGTCGGTCGGCGAACGCCGCGTAGTACGCGAACGGATCGTCCGACGGATCGTACGTGCACGGATAGCCCTCGACCTGTGCGGGGCAGGCCGCCGGAATGGCCGGACAAGTCCCCGCGTCGACCGCCGCCTTCATCGCGTCGTATCCGCCCGCGTAGACCTTCCACGTCACACCGTCTTGAGCGAGGAGCGCGCCGAGCGACGCGCCTTCGACCGATCGGGTGCGCTCACCGCCCGGATCGGTGCACGTGTGGCCGATCGCGTCGGGGGCGTATACGTTGTCCGGGAACACGTAGCCTGCGGCCGCGAGGTACATGTCGTTCGACGAGGACGCGCCGACGACGGGCTGGAAATACCGGTCCGCGAGCGCGCCTTCGGAGGCGAGCTTCCAATACGGGGCGACGTCGTCGGTCGCGTACGCGAAGTTGCCCGGCGCGCCGCACGTCGGATCCGTGACGAACCCGTCCATCAGGCCGCCGTGGATCTCGTCGAGCTCACAGCTCGCGTAGTGCGGCGGGTCCCAGGCGAAGTTCGCCGTGTCGTCGAGGACGACGGGCGCGTGCCCAGCGGGCTCGAGGTCGGGGCCCGCCTCACAGCACGAAGGCCCCTCTTCGCACGCTGGGTTCGAGCCCGTCGGGGCCTTGCAGTAGCGCCCGAAGTAGTTGTCGAACGAGTGGTTCTCTTGGAGGAGGACGACGACGTGCTCGATCTTCGACTGTCGGCACTTGCCGCCCGCGCAATCCTTCGGGGGCGGAAGGCCCGCGCCCCCGCCGCCGTTCGACGGCGTGATCGGCTCGTCGGTCCCGCAGCCCATCGCTCCGGCGAGGATCGAGAGCGCCGCGAACGCCGCGCGAACGACGCGCCTCCGCCGCTCAGAAGATGTAGCAGTTGCTCGTGTCGACCGCGCAGCCGAAGCAGTTGAGCCAACCGTACGAGTAGCCGTACGACGTGCAGTCGTAGCCGCCGAAGTCGCTGCCGTCACAGCTCTCATACCCGTCGATGTAGCCGTTGCCGCAGGTGCCGCAACCCGCCGTGTCGAACGCGCAGCCGCCGTTGCAGGTGAGGTTGCCGCTCGTGAAGCCGACGGTCCCGCAGCTCTGACCGTTGAGGTTGCCGCCGTCGCACTGCTCGCCGCCGTTGATCTGGCCGTTGCCGCAGTCGCTGCAGCCCGACTCGTCGAACGTGCAGTTGCCGTAGCACCCGAGATTTCCGCCGATGTGTCCGATGCTCGCGCACGTGTTTCCGCCGAGGTTGATGCCGTCGCACGACTCGCCGGTGTTGATGTTCCCGTCGCCGCACCTCCAGCACTGGCTGGTGTCGAACGCGCATCCGCCGTTGCAGAGGAGGTTGCCCCCCGAGAAGCCGACGGTGCTGCAGTTGTTGCCGGCGAGGTTTTGGTTGTCGCATTGCTCGCCGGTATCGATGTTCCCATTGCCGCAGTACGAGTTGCTGCACGCGCTCGTGTTGAACGTGCAGTTGCCGTTGCACGCGAGGGTGCCGACGCCTTGGCCGAGTGATCCGCACGACTGTCCGTTGAGGTTCATGCCGTCGCACGACTCGCCGCCGTCGATGCCGCCGTTGCCGCAGAGGGTGCACCCGCTCGTGTTGAACGTGCAGCCCGGGTTGCAGGTGATCGACCCGACGCCGAGCCCTTGGTTTGCGCACGTCGCGCCGCCGACATCGCCGCCGTCGCACTGCTCACCCGGGTTCACCGCGTTGTTGCCGCAGAGCGAGCAGCCCGAGAAGTCGTACGTACAGCTCCCGGTGCACGCGAGGTTCCCGCTCGCGTAGCCGAGCGTGTTGCACGCTTGTCCGTTCAGCGCCGGCCCGTCGCACTGCTCGCCCACGTTCACGGTCGAGTTGCCGCATGGGCTGCACATCGACGTGTTGAGGCTGCAGTTCGTGTTGCACGTGAGCGAGCCGGAGCCGAATCCCTGCGTCTTGCAGGTCTCGGTGCCGAGCGCCGCGCCGTCGCATTGTTCCCCCGTGTCGATCGCCCCGTTGCCGCACGTCGTCGGAGCGACGCAGATGCTCGCGTCGAAGCCCGCGCAGTCCATGCGGCACGTGAGGGTGCCCCCGGTCGATCCGGGGAGGACGGTCTGGCACGTGACGGCACCGAAGTTCGTCCCGTCGCAGAGCTCTCCCGGATCGATCGCGCCGTTGCCGCACAGGTTCGAACAGCCCGAGGTGTCGAGGGTGCAATCGCCTTTGCACCCGAGGACGCCGCCCACGAACCCCGCGTCGACGCATGTCTTGCCGCCGAAGCTCGTCCCGTCACAAGCCTCGCTGCCGCCGATCGTGCCGTCGCCGCAGACGACCATCCCGCTCGACGACGACATCGTCGCGCCCGTGGACGACATCGAGCTCCCCATCGACGTCCCCGTCGAGCCCGCGCCGCCGTCGCCGTCGTCCTCGCACACGACGCCGAGGAAACACCGGACCGGGTTCGTGCAGCCCGCGACCATCGACGCGGACGCGATCGCCGTGACGCCGAACACCGTGAAGAAAAGCGCTCGTTTCATACGTTTCCTCAAAAGCGACCCTGAATGCCCGCGAACGAGGGACCGAAGACGGGGACGATCGCGGTGACGGCCGCGTCGTCGGTCGGTGCCTTCTTGTTCCCGGCGACGAACAGGCCCACCCCGAGGCCGACGATCGCCCCGCCGCCCGCGAGGAAGCCGATGCCGATGTTCCCGAACGCGGTCGCCTTGTCGTCCGCCGCGATGACCTCCGTCTGGCGCGCGCCCGTGCACTGCCCCTTGCCGAGATCGGTCTCGCACTTGTCGAACAGCGCCGTCGCGTCGTCGCGCAGCGGGAAGGAGAGTCCGCCGAGGACGGCGCCGGCGACGAGGGCGCTCGACCCGAGCACGATCGACGCGATCCCGAGGCCCTTCAGCGGTGATGCCTTCGGCGGCGGCGGCGGAGGCGCGCTGGGCTTCGGAATGCGCAGGGTGACCGGGATCACCGCGCCCTCCTTCGCCTCGACCACCTCGGGGCGCGTGTCCCGACCGTCCCCCTTCGCGACGAGCGTGTAGGTCCCGGGGTTCACCTCGATCGTCCCGCGCGTCTTCGCGTCCGGCAGCGGTTCGCCGTTGAGCGTGACGATGAGCCCCTTCGCGTCCGGAGGGACGACCTCGATCCCGATCCTCGGGATGCGCGTCTCGAGCGCCGCGAGCTCCGTCTTTCCGGACTCCTTCGCCTTCGCGAAGATCTCCGGGGGCTTCGGCCCGAGGTCCTCGTCGACGAGCTTCTTGTACGTGGCCTTCGCCTCGACGAGCTTGCCGAGCTTCGCCTGCGAGCGCGCGATGTAGAGCGTGTGCGTCGGAGCGTGGAACAGCGTCTCGGCCTCGGTGAAGAGCTCGAGGGACTTCGTCGCGTCGCCCCCGTCGTACGCCTTGATGCCGTCCTTCGCGATCTCGCGCGCCTTGTCCTTGGGGTCTTTGTCCTTCGTCGTCGTCGGCGCTGCGGCCGCGTCGGCGCTCGTCAGCACGGAGACGCCGTAGAGGCTCCCGGTGGAGAGCGTGATCGCGGTGAGCCACGCTCCCGCGCCGAGGACCGCCCGCCGTAGCCGCACCTGGCACATCGTTTTACGTTTCTATCATGGCTCACGCGTGCTCGAATATGGGAGCAGGGAGCTCGATAGGCTCATGTTGAAACCGGGCGAGACCCTCGACGGCAAGTACCGCATCACCCGCCAGATCGGGGAGGGCGGCATGGGCGCGGTCTATGCGGCGGAGAACACGCGCGTCCGCAAGACCGTCGCCGTGAAGGTCCTCCACAAGGGCGGCGGGGGCGTCGCCGACGCGGTCGCTCGGTTCGAGCGCGAGGCGCAAGCCGCCGGACAGATCGGGTCGGACCACATCGTCGAGGTGTACGACCTCGGAACGACGCCCGACGGCGAGCGGTTCATGGTGATGGAGTACCTCGATGGTGAGTCGCTCCGCGACCGCTTCAAGAAGGGCTCCGTGGTCCCCCCATCGGCGATCGTTCCGCTCGTCCTACAGCTCCTCGACGGCCTCGCGGCGGCGCACGCGGCGGAGATCGTCCACCGCGATCTGAAGCCCGACAACATCTTCATTCTGAAGGAGAAGGCGGGCCGCCCGGACTTCGTGAAGATCCTCGACTTCGGGATCTCGAAGTTCTTGAACGTCGCCGAAGGCGACGGCGCCGTCACGCGGACGGGCATGGTGATGGGCTCGCCGAACTACATGAGCCCCGAGCAGGTGAAGTCGTCGAACGACGTCGACGCGCGGAGCGACCTCTACACCGTGGGCGTGATCCTCTACGAGGCGGTCACCGGACACGTGCCGTTCAAGGCGCCCACGTTCACGGAGCTCCTCTTCAAGATCGTGTACGAGCCGCTCCCGCACCCGTGCTCGATCAACCCGTCCCTCGATCCAGCGTTCGCGGACATTCTCTTGCGCGCCTGTGCGCAGAGCCGCTCGGATCGCTTCCAGACCGCGCGCGACTTCAGCGCGGCGCTCCTCGCCTACCTCGGGTACGCGCCCTCCCCGGGGACGTCCGCGGGCGTACCGAGCGTGAAGCAAACGGCGCTCGGCGTCGGCAACCCGCTCGCGCGCAGTGGCGCGACGCCGGCGGCCGCCCCGAGCGCGCCGAGGCTCCCTCCCGCTCCCTGCGCTCCCCCCACAGAGTTCTCCGCGACTTCCCCCGCCGAGCGCGCCGAGAGTGCCCGGCGCGGCGCCGAGCGCTCCCAAGGCTCTTGAAGTCCCGCTCGCGGATCTTCGCTTCGACGATTCCATGTCGGGCGTGCGCCCTCCCGCGCTCGGCGGCCGCGCCCCGGAGATCCCCGAGGGCGATGGGGACCGCACGGTCGCGATCGCGACGCCGAGCGCGCCGAGCGCTCCTTTCGCGCCGCCCTCTGGGGCGCAGCTCGACCGCACCGGACCGACGGCTCCCGGCGTGTTCGTCCCGCCGCGAGTCGGGTTCGCGCCCCCTGCGGCGAGCTCCCTCCCCGCGTTCGCGCCTCCGCCGTCGAGCGCGTCGCGCGTCGAGAGCCCGAGCGGCAGCTTCTCGTTCGGGCCGCCCCCCGCCAGCGCGCCCGCTTCGGTCGTCGGCCCGCCGATCGCGCCTCGGGTGATGGGGGACCAGAGCGGCGGGTTCGGAGCCTTCGCCCCGAGTCCACCCGCGGCTCCACCGAGCGGCGCGTTCGGAGATCAGAGTGGAGGCTTCGTCCCCAACACGTTCGGAGCGACCGTGCAGGCCGCCTCGCCGACGACCGCCCAACCGCGCCGATCCTCCGGGCGAATGGTCGCGTTCATGGGCGCGCTCGCCGTACTCGCGGGCGCCGCGGTCGGCACGATCGTCTATCTGCGGAGCTCGAGCTCTCCTTCGTCCGCGAGCGGCGCCACGAGCTCCTCGCCCATCGTCGAGAGCCGCGCGACCGCGACCCAGTCCGCTGGCGCGCCGGCCGCGCCCGAGGTTTCCGTCGCGGCTCCCTCCCCCTCGTCCGCGCCCGCGTCGTCGAGCGCGCCCGCGTCGTCGAGCGTGACCGCGGCGCGATCCGCGGCGCCATCCGCCAGCGCCGCGCCCGCCGCGCCGCCTGTGCTGGGGCCGCAGCGACCGCTTCGCCCCACGCCCGACGATCAGCTCGGCTACTGATCGTGCTGGGTGTTCGTGTGGGGTGATCGTGTGGGGTGATCGAGTCCGCGCGACGGGTGTCCTCGGCTGCGTGGCGGGCCTCGCGTCGGCGAGCTGTGCCGCGACCCCGCCGCCCGCGCCTCCCGCGGTCGGCGCCGCGTTGCCGCGTCCTGGAGCACCCTGGCCGAGCGCGACGCCGACGTGTGTGCTCACGAGCGAGGCAGGGGACTCGTGCGCGCCCGGGTTCGACGTGCGCGGCGGACCGGCGGGCCACGCGATCGCGCGCGTCGAGCGGCGAGACCTCGCCGACGTCGAGTGGCTCGAGCTCCCGGTGCTCGGCGCGCCGCCCATCGCACGCGTGCGGGTCACCGCTGACGGCGCCGTCATCGAGGGCTTTGCGTCGATCGAGGACGAGCGGTTCGAACTCCGCTCGATCCTGCCCGTGGTGCGCGGCCACGTGTGGGTTCCCACGGGGGCCAAGGTCGAGCTGCTCGGGACGACGGGCGGAGCGCTCGCCGTGCGCGTCCCCACGCCGTTCGAGGCACCGAAGAGCCTCGAGCTCACCGCGGAGTGCGACGCGTTCGGCAGCCCCCGCGCTGTGACGCGTGTCCCCACCGGCCCGCCGTTCGCGCGGTCGCTCGTGCGGTCGCTCGACCTCCGGAGCGCGCCCGACGGCCCCGTGGTGTTCTCGTTCGTCCCTCGCGCGGACGCGGCGTTCGTCTTGTTCGAGCGTCGAGGGAGCGCCGCGCACATCGCCGGCGGCGTCCCGCCGTGGGTCGCGGATCTCGGCGACGAGACGCTCCTCTTCGACGGCTGGGTGGACGGGGCGCAAATCCACGCGACCGACACTCACGCCGAGGGGCCGGACACGGACGACGCGTGTAGCGTCCTCGACGTGGCCGATGTGTGCGGCGGGCACCGAGTCTCGATGCCCAGCACGCTCTACGTGGGCATGGCGCCGGACTTGGAGGTCGCAGGGGAGATCGACGGCAGCGTGCTCATGGACGAGCGCGTCGGCGATTTCGTCTCCGTGTCGACCCCGAACCGTGCGATCCAGCCCCCGAAGGGGGCACGATTCTGGGTGCGCGCGGTCGCGGTCGACGATCCCTGCATCGATGGGAGCGACGAGGCGGGTTGCCCTTGCGAGTGAGCACCCGGGCCCTCCCCTGCTCTCACTGTCGGGGATCGGGCGTCTCGCGGTCCTCGACACGGTTCGTTCCCAACCGACAAAGGAAGGTCCCGACGTGACGTTCACTGGTCGCATCCACTTCCCAGGCAACCCATGGCCCAACGGTCACCGCGTGGAGGCGTTCGCGTGGAGCGGACGGCTCCACGAGGGGGGCCTTCGCTTCGATCTCCACTTGCGCACGGCCCAATACAACGCGGAGGGGGATGGCGTCGAGGCGTCCGAGGAGGATTGGGAATCCCCGATTGTCTGGACCAACTACCATCGGTGCACGTTGAGTTCGACCGAATGGGGGCACCAGGGTTTCGTCGTCGGGCGACCCAACCGCCCGCTCGACTTCGACGCGCTCGCGGGGCGCACGCTGGTCGTGGACAAGGCGAAGGACGTCCTCACGCTCGATCCGGAGGAGCGCGCGTTCCACATCTATTTGCTGGGTCACGACGCCGTCGCGTCGCATCGGATCACGTTCGGGCGCGGGGCGGGGAGCGCGTGGACAATCACCTGGAAGGCGCGCGTAGCCCTGGAATACGCAGGCCGAAAGACGCTGGACCACGAGCTCGTCGCGTCGCTCGAGGGGGTCGAGTTCGAAGGGTTCACCGTTCCCGCCGACCTGACCGACGCCGCCGCGAAGAGCACGTTCGACCCATGCGTGCGCGACGCCGAGGCGTGGTCGCTCGTCAGGAGCGGACGCGCCCTTACTTCGGGCCGTGGCGTAGGCGCTTGCACCGAGCGGCCGTCCGCGCCCCGATCGTGCACGATCCGCTTCACGATGGTGTCGCGCTCGCCGCCGAACTCTCCGGTGCGCGGCTCGGCGTGCGCCGGGGCGTCAAGAGCTCGAGCGCGCGGTGGGCGTCGACCGGTCGCGACCAGAGATACCCCTGCCCGAGCGGGCAACCCAACCGCCGGAGCGCGTCGGCTTGCGCCTCCGTCTCCACACCCTCGGCGATCGCATCCATGCCGAGGGACGCGGCGAGGGTGAGCACCGTCTGAGCGATGGCTTTGCTCAGCGGATCCTCGAGCAGGCACGCGATGAACGACCGGTCGACCTTCAGGGCGTGGATGGGCATGCGCGTGAGGTAGGTCAGCGACGAGTAGCCCGTGCCGAAATCGTCGAGGTGCATTCGAACGCCGAGCTTCGACAGCCGGCCGCAGGTCTCCACGGCGCGCGGGTCCATGGTGGTGCTCTCCGTGATCTCGATGTGGAGCGCGTCGGCCGGGACGAGCGCCGACTCGAGCGCGTCGCGCACCTCGTCGAGGAACGTCGGCTGGGAGAACTGTTTGCTCGCGACGTTCACGGCGATCGCCGCTTTGACGCCGAGCGCCCGCCACTCCGCGAGCTGCCGGCACGCCTCACGGAGCACCCAGCGACCGAGGGGTACGATGAGTCCGCTCTCCTCCGCGAGGGGGATGAACTCGCTCGGTGGGACGAGCCCCGCCTCCGGTCGGTTCCAGCGGATGAGCGCCTCGAAGTGGCGGATCTCGCCCGTCGCGAGCGACACGATGGGCTGGTAATGCAACACGAACTGGCGCTCCTCGATCGCCCGGCGGAGCGCGCTCTCCGTCCGCCAACGCTTCATCGCGGCGACGTGGAGCTCGTCGCTGAAGAGCCCGTACCGGCCTCGTCCCTCCGACTTGGCTCGGTAGAGCGCGGTGTCGGCGTCGCGCAGAATGTCCTCCGCGCGACGGTAGCCGGCGTGCCCGATCGCGATACCCATGCTGAGCGACGCGTGAATCGTATGCCCCTCCGCCGGGATCGGCGCCGTGATGCTCGCGAGCAAGCGCTCCGCGACCCGCAGCGCGTCCGCGTCTTGTTGGATGCCCTCGAGCAGCACCACGAACTCGTCCCCGCCGAGGCGCGCCACCCGTGAATCGGGGCTCGCGACCGTATCGACCGCGCGGAGGCACGCCGAAAGGCGCTTCGACACGGCGACGAGCAGCGCGTCGCCGACCCCGTGCCCCAGACTGTCGTTGATCACCTTGAAGCGATCCAGATCGATGAACATCACCGCATACCGGAACCCCGGATCGCGCTGCTGACGGAGCACGCAGCGGGCGAGTCGCTCGGTGAGCAGCGCCCGGTTCGGCAGGCCCGTGAGCGCGTCGTGCGACGCGTCGTGGCGCAGCTGGGTCTCCGCCATCTTCCGGCTCGTGATGTCCGTCTGCGACCCCGCCGCGCGGATCGGCGTGCCTTCCGGTCCGCGTCGCATCGCTCCGCGGCACAGCATCCAACGGTATTGTCCGTCCGCGTGGCGCACCCGATACTCGAAGGACACGCTCTCGCGCGCGCCCGATTGTAGGCTCGCCATGGCCTCGAGGAACGTCTCCGCGTCCTCGGGGTGGACGCGCTCGGACCAGTGCCCGAGCGTCGCGAGCGTCGGCTCGGCGCCCGGAAGCCCGAGGAGTGAGCTCCAGCGCGGCGAATAGAACACCTGGTCGCGCTCGAGGTTCCAATCCCAGAGGCCGTCGTTCGCGCCGGCGGCAGCGAGGGCATAGCGGGCTTCGCTCTCGGCGAGGTGTTGGGTCTGCTCCTCCACCATGCCCCGGAGCTGCTCGAGCTTCAGGTGCGCGCGCCTCGCGAGGTGCCACTTCTCGGTGAGCGCGCAGGCGAGCTGGCAGACCTCCGCCGCGTCGAACGGCTTGCGAAGCAGGAGCAACCGGTCGCTCACCCCGAGCTCCTCGAGGATGTCCTCCCAGGAGTAGTCCGAATAGGCCGTACAGATCACGCACTGGAGATCCGGGGCGATCTCCCAGATCCGCTTGATGGTTTGGATGCCGTCCCAGCCCGGCGGCATCCGCATGTCGACGAAGGCGACCGAGAACGGAGCTTGCTCCGCGATGGCTTCTTCGACCATCCGCGCCCCCGCTTGCCCCTGGTCGGCGAAGCTCACCTCGAAGTCCATCGGGGGGAGGCGGCTCTTCGTTTGCGTCACCGGCTCTTCCGCGGCGAAGAGCTCCGCCTCGAGCTCGCTCAGGATGTCCGCGGCCGGCGCTCTCCGCTCGAGGATCTTCGAGAAGTCCTCGTGGATCGCGCGGTTGTCGTCGACGACGAGGATGCGCCTGCGGGTGCTTTCCATGTGGATCATGGGGCCGACTCCACCTTCTGGGGTTGGGCGCGATGGGGACCGGTTCGCCGACCCACGACGCCGCTCGGCAGGGTGAGCGTGAACGTCGCGCCGCAGCCGACGCCGTCACTCGTTGCGCGGAGCACGCCGCCGAGCTCGATCGCGGCGCACGCGCTCGAGTGGAGGCCGAACCCGTGCCCGTCGCTCTTGGTGGTGAACCCATGGCCGAAGATGCGCTCGATGTTCTCCTTCGCGATGCCCGCGCCGTCGTCCCGCACCTCGATGGCGACCTTGTCCTCGGGCAGGGGCCGCGCCGAGAGCGTGATGGTTCCGCCCCCGGGCTGGCTCGCGAGTGCGTCCCGCGCGTTGGTCATCAGGTTCAGCACGATCTGGAACACCTTGTGATGGTCGGTCTCGATCGCGGTGGTCTGGAGCTCCCGCACGACCTGGATCGGGGGCGAGGGCGGCAGCGTGGAGCCGAGGACCGTGACCACGTCTTGAAAGAGCTCGCTCAGATCGACTCGCTGAATGACGTTTCGACTGGCGGCATCGCCCTTCGCCATCGCGAGCTGCTGCGTGACGATCTGCTTGATGTGCTCGATGCTCTTCGCGAGTGATTGCACCTCTCGGAGCATCGATTCGCTCTCTTCGTGGAATGTCTTGTCGAGCGCGTGGAGATACGGGATGAGGCGCTTGCCCTTCGGATCTTCGTCGATGAACGCTCCGGGACGAGCCTGCGCGTCGAGCAGCGCCAGGCACTTGCCGAGGCCGGCGCGCGAGCTCGAGCGCGCGAGATCCGCGACGAGGGTGGCCGACGTGTTGACGCTGTTGAGCACGTTGCCGATGTTGTGCAGGACGCTCGTCGCGACGTCGGCCATGCCGGCCTTCCTCGAGGCTGCGATGAGTTGTTTCTGTGCGTCGCGAAGCTCGGTGAACCGCTTCCTCATCTCTCCCGAGGAGAGGTCGAGCGCACGCTCGAGGGTATAGCGATCGCGGTCCGCGTCGGTGTACACGACGTCGACGCGCGCCAAGAACCGCGCCCATTGGTCCGCGTCGGGCGGTGCCGCGTCGATGCCCAGTTTCCGCAGCTGTCGCTCAAGGAGGCTGTGCATGCTCACTGCTCCCAGAGGCGTGTGAGGGTCATTGTCTGGTTGTGGAGGACGCCACATTCGCCCGGCGCGAACGGCGAAATCTCGCCGTACGAGTAGAACCCGACCATCTGTCCGCCCGCTGGGAGCCCGTCGACGGCCGCTTCGACCTCCTCCTCGGCGCGCTCCCCGAGCACGATTCGGCGCCCGACGCAGCTCACGGCGACGGTCAGCGAGTCGCCCGCGGAGGGACCGGCCGCGGCCTCGCTCGCCTGGGAGGCTCCGTCGATCAAGCGTTCGAAGTTCGTGCGCATCAGCTGGACGATCGAGTTCTCCGGGATGTCTCCGGCGAACGTCATCGTCTGGGAGTCCTCGTCGATGGAGAGAATCGTCCGCACCAGGGTCTGCGAGGCGCCCGCGGAGCGGAGGGCGAGCGGAAAGAGGAGCGCCGTCGCGGGGAGGCCCTCGGCGCGTTCACCGAGGTAGGTCTTGTAGAGGGCGAGCGCGGGCTCGTCGTCCAGCGTGTGGAGGACATTCCCCTCGGAGCGGGTGACGATGCGCTCCGGGCCGAACGCGTCCCACCCGCCGCGCGAGCCGTGGCTCACGCCGATCGCGTCGCCATAGAGCCCGACCGCGACGACGACGAACGAGCGCAGCTTGCCGCCCGCGAGCACCCAGGTCCGCCGGAATCGACCGCCATCGCCCGCGAGCCCGCCGGTGACGGCGACGGAGGGCGCGAGCACGCCGTGGATGCCGGCGAGCATCTCCGTGCCGTTCACGCGGAGGCCGTCGGAGAGGACGAACATCGCGCGCAGATCCTCGGCCCTCAGCTGCTTTGCGAGGGCTTCGCCCGCCGCGCTCGACGAGACCCCGTTGCCGACCTCGGTGGTGGCGAGCCGGAGGGAGCCGCGCTCGAACCGCGCGACGGCGACCGAGATGCTGTCGTCGCTGATGCGCGCCCCGTGGATCTCGCCCGCGGAGGAGCAGCCCACGACGACGGAGGTCGGGTAGCGCGCCACGATCTCGTCGATGGGGCCCGGTGCATCCAGAAACCCGGCGCCCGCGAACACGAGCACCAACGTCTGTGGCGAGTCGAGAGGTGGAAAGGCGTCCTGCGACCAGCCATGACCGGCCTCGAACGAGAACGTGGAGAGCTTCACGAGTGCCCCAACGGCGCTTCCCGCGCAGGCCTTAACCGCCAGTGATGATGGGAGCGGTGCCCGCCGGTCGTGCCAAGGTGCGCCGTGGCCGACGGGGTCGTCGTACGGGCGGGCGCATGCGCTGCCCTTTTCGCACGGCTCCTCGATGGACCGGATCTTGGAAAAGGCGTCGGCATGCAACTTCAGCCATTCTCTGCGCGCCGGATTCGATCGTGGGCGCTCCTCGTCGTCGTTCCAGTCTCCGTGCTCGCGTGCGACATCAAGTCAGACGCGGGCTCCGGGGAGGGCGGCGCGAACTCGGCGATCTGCGCGGAGAAGTGTGCGGAGTCGTCTCAGCTGGCGTCCGCGGTCTGCGACGCGAGCGCCGAGGGGTGCAGCTGCGTCCTCAGCACGACGTGCGACAGCGGGCTTCAAGGCGGACAGTCCAACACCTACCGGTGCGCCTCGAACGCTTGGGTGCTCGTCGAGAGGTACACGGGGTGGACGGACTGTGGGGGTGTGTCGGCATCCTCGGGGAGCACGGGCAGCGGGATGTAGTGCGCGCGCTCGATGGGGGTCGGGACGACGCGGTCGTCGCGACGAGTCGGGTCATGGCGCGTTGGGCTCGTCGAACCTCGACAGCGCACGATCGAATTCGGCGGGCGGGACCGGCTTGTCGAGCAGGCGGTCCCGGTGGGCCGCGGCGAAGGCCACGTGCTCGACCGTGCACGCGCCGCCCGAGCAGAAGAGGAAGCGAGGCTCGAGCTCGGGCGCCGACCGGACCGCCCACTCGTAGACCTGCACGCCATCGACCCCGGGCATGATGATGTCGCAGACAATCACGTCCCACGTTCGCTCGACCTCGAGGCGCGCGATGGCCGCTGCTCCCCCGAGGGCGACCTGCACGTCGTGCTTGCGACCGAGCATGCGTGCGACGGCGTGGAGGAGGTGCTCGTCGTCGTCCACGAGCAACACGCGCAGGCGGCGTCGAGCCGGGCGAGGGGCGGGCGTGGCTCCGGAGGCGGAGAGGCGCGTGTCGAAGGGAAGACAGAGTTCGAACGTGCTGCCCCGCGCGTCGGAGTGGCGCAGCCGGAGCTCACCCGAGTGATACCGGGCGATCTCCGCCGACAAGGCGAGGCCGAGCCCGGTGCCCCCACCGACGGATTTGGTCGTGAAGAACGGTTCGAAAATCCGGTCGTGTAGCTCTGGGCTCACGCCGCACCCCGTGTCGCGCACCGAAAGCACGACGTGATCGCCTCGCGTCGTCGTGCTCACCTCGACCACGTTGCGCTCGCTCGCGCCCTCGGCGATCGCCTGCGCAGCGTTCAGCAAGAGGTTCGAGACCAGCTGAGTGAGCTTCGTTGGCTCCCCGAGCACCTCAGGCACGGGATCGAGGCGTGTCTCGAGCCTCGCGCGGCCGAGGATCTCGCGCGCGACGAGCGAGCAGCACTGCGAGGCGATCGTATCGAGGCGGACCGGAACGACGACGTCTCGAGGGCCGGACGAGAACTGCTTCATCCCCTTCACGATGGTGGCGATGCGCACCACGCTGGCCTTCCCGCCCTCCACGAGCTCGGCCATTTCGCGCGCGCGCTGCGCGCGCTCCGGGGTCAGTTGGCCCTCCCGAGCGAGCTCCGCGCCGAACGCCTTGATGAGCTCCTCGAGGGAGCACAGCGTGGCGAGCACGGTCGCCGACGGGTTGTTGATCTCGTGGGCTACACCCGCCGCCAGCATCCCTACCGCGGCGAGTCGCTCCGAGTGGAGCATCCGCTCGCGGTATCGTGCCTCGGCGCGGCGCTGCCGCCCGACCTCCTCGGCCAGCATGTTCAGGCCTTGGGCGATGCCGTCGATCAGCGCTTCGCCATCCCCGACCGACGCGCGGGCGCTGAAGTCGTTCGCGGCGATCGCGAGGATGACGTTCATGACCTCCTCGAGCCGCGCGTGGTCGTCGACCGCCCCCGTCATTGGGCACCTCGGGCGTTCAGCAACCAGCGCTCCGCCTCGATCTCATCGGTGAAGAGGCGGGTCGGCACTTCGGGGCGGTTGAACCCGAGATAGAAGTTGCCGATCGCGCGGCTCAGCGGAGACGCGACGAGGAGGGCGACGGCTGCGCTCACCTTCGTCGCCTCAGGGCCCGCCAGGTAGGCGCGCGCCTCGGCCGACTGCGACCGCACAGCGCGGAGATCGACCAAGACCGGCATCCGACGGCCCTCGGTCAACTCGGCGGTCGCGGCGACGTTCGCGCGCGCGTCCTCGAGGGTCAGCTCGACCCCGGGCAGGAAGCGCGCACGGATGACGCTCCCCCGTTCGAACACACACGTCCTCGTCTGACGACGAGCCGGCTCTGAAGCCGTAGAAGGGCTCATGTTTCAATGTTCGACGCGCGAGCGCTAGGTTGGCAAGACCTACGCTGGACCGCACCTCTACGGAAGCTTGCTCGTCGCGCGACCTCGCGCGCGATCGTCCCGCTCGTCTTCCAATCCTCTCGCACGAGCCCCGAACGCGAACGCTCTCGTGGGGAGGTCGAGATATCGTGTTCTTCGATGCGCCGACGGTCGACCAAGCAAGGCTCCTTGCGGAGCGTCGAGGCAGGCCAGCCGAACCGACCCCGTGGATCCCGAACGGTGCACTCGAGTTTGAGGAGGAGCGCAGTTCTCGAGGAGCGGGCACCGCAAGACGACTCCGCGTCATCCGAGGAGCCCCGGCGACGAGGCCGCGTGGATCTCTCCGAAGTCGGGCGCATACGTCGGTGCTTCAACATGTTCGGTGCGCTAGCGGTGCTCTAGGATGGCGGCGAGAGGCAGATGAAGCGTCTCGAGCCGGTGCGGGCGCCGAGCCCTCGACTCGGTTTTCGTGCGGCGGCAGGGGTCGTTCGCGCGCTGCAGGGCGCGCTCGGCGTGGAGACCGTACGCGCCGCGTTGCTCGTCGAGCGCGTGGCGCTCCGCTGGTTCGATCCCGACCTCGGTCGCGTGCTCACGCAGGCACAGGCGGCGCGTAGCGAGGAAGTGTCGGGCGCGTGCCTCGGCCGGCTCCCCAACGTCGCCGTGCTCGAGAACCACGTCGCGCGGGCGCTCGAGAGGGCTCTCGCGCCCCTCCTGATCCGCGCGGGGCGCGTCGTCGTGCGCGCGGTGGGCGCGGACGCGTTCGATCTCGAGTCGCTGCTCCTCTTCGGCGCGCTGCTCGAGCGCGAGGCGCGCGCGAGCTTGGTCGTCGTCGGGGGCGACGCGGAGTCCGGGGCCACGCTGTGCGCGCCGCGGAGGCGCGCCGCGCTCGTCCGGATCGCGGCGCTCGCCAGCGGCGTCGACCGCGACGGGCGACGTGAGGCGAGCGCGTCCGGGGCGCCCCTCGAGTTCGAGGTCGATGTCCGTGGGGACCTCCACGAGGGTCTCTCTGCGGCGCCGATCGAGGTCACGCGCGAGGCCGCCTTCCGCGCGTTCGCGGCGCATGCATGGAGCGTGGCGCTACCGCTCGCGGAGCGGCTCCTCCAGGCGGGCGATGAGGGAGTGGATGCTCCGCTGATGGCTGGGATCGGCGCGCACAACGTCGACCCGCACGACCCGCGCTGCGCGGCGCACTCCGCGCTGCATTTCGCGCGCGTCCTCGAGCGGGCGACCGACGACGCCGACGCGTGCCACGCGCTCTACCGACTCTCCCTCGCCGCTTGGCGCGCGCGCGGCGACAGAGATGCGGCGCTTCTGTTCGCGACCGAGGCCGTCGCGCGGGGCGCGCGGATCCGGGACGAACGCCGCGCGTACTTCACCGCGTGGGCGCTCAACGCGCGCGCCTTCGCGCAGCACCGGCTGGGGCGGACGGGGGACGCGGTCGCGTCGTGCGCCGAGGCGCTCGCTTTGCTCCGAGGCGCGGGCGCCGCGCCGGGGATCCCAGCGAGGGAGGTCGAGGATACGATCGGGCACCTCGAGGCGAACAAGATGCGAGCGACACGAGGGAGACCGTGACCGCCGGCGCCGGTCGACCGATCGCCGTCGTCGGTGAGTTCCGGACCACCGCGACGCGCTCGCTCACGCGCGTCGACGCGGACGACTTCAACAAGGCGATGGCGTCGACGAAGGTCGCCTTGCCTCTGCTGGCGCCGGATGGCGGCGGCCGCCGCTTCCCACTGAGCCTCAGGTTTCGTCGCGTGTCCGACATGGAACCCGAGTCGATCGCCAACCAGTGCGTCCCGGCGAAGCAGGGGCTGGACGGCCGGGCTGCCCTCACGTCGATCAAGGGCCCGCTCGGGTGCGACCGAGCCGTGATCGTGCGGCTGCGCCACGCGCTCGACGACGAGCGCGCGCGCGACGCCTATCGGGAGAGCCTCTCGCCCGGCCGCGCGTGCAGCGCTGCGGACGTGTTTCGCGACGACGCGTACGGGGCCGCGCTCCGCGGCGCCCTTGCGTCGTTCGTCCTGCCTGGCGAGACGGAGCCGTACATCGACTCGCTGCTCGCGATCAACCGCGTGGCGCCGGACTCCGAGGGCTACCCCGTCGCATGGCGCGGCCTCGCCGCGATGGTCGCGCAGCTCCTCCACCCGGAGTGGCTTCGCGTCCCGCCTCTCAAGGAAGCGATCGAGCGCATGATCTCGGACGTGGACGCGCGGCTCAGCGCGTTCGTGCGCGCGATCCTTCATGAGCCGTCGTTCCGGGAGCTCGAGCTCGCGTGGCGCGTCGTGCGGCGGCTCGTCGAGGTCGGCGACGTGGCGCAGGTGGTTTCGTGCCCGTTCGACACGCTCGCGGCGGAGCTCCCCGGCCTCCTCGCGACGCTCTACCCAGCCCCGCGCGCGATCGCTGTCTTGCACGGCTGCGATCCGCGCGTCGACGCGGATTGGATGCGCCCGGCCCTCGCCGCCGCGCCGCCGGACGCCGCCGTCGTGTTCCAGCTCGAGGAGGAGCTCGCCGGCCGCGTCGCGCACGACCTCGCTCTGCAAAAGCGCGTCGCGCACGCGTTCGGCGCGGTCTTCGAGGGCGCATCGGGCGCGGACCGCGCGTCCCTCTGCCTCGCGCGCGTGCTCGTCCGCCACCCGTTCGGTGACGCGTCCGTGCCGGTCAAGGCGTTCCACTTCGAGGAATTCGATGAGGGGGCGGCGCTCGATCCGCGCGCGCTCGCGTACGCGCCTGCGGCGCCGTTCCGAGCAGCGGCGCTGCGACCCGCCGCCGGTCTCAGCAAGCCCACCACGATGACGCCGTACGAGCGGGCGGAGGGCGACGCCCTGATCGTCCACCCTGTGTTCACGGCGGACCCGTTTCTCTGATCGGAGAAAGCCCGGCGAATAGGCAACCCTCGGGTTGCCCAAGTGCGGGCGCGGAGGGTGATCGCGTCCGCACCCAGTGGACCACACCAGCTTCGAGGGGTGGTGCCTCTGGGCGCGGTGGCTCTCGCGAGTCAGGCGCGCAGGCGAGGCTGACCGGTGGTCTCGGTGACCGCGAGCCAAAGCGCGCCGTCGAGGTTCACCTTCTTCTTCTGCCGGACGGCCGTCCCGATGGGGACGTGGGTGAAGACCCGGTGCATGCGACCGACGACGATATCCGTCTTGCCGGCCATCCCGGCGTGCACGGCGTTCCGCGCGAGGGCGTCACAGAAGACCGCGTCGTGCGCGTTCGCCGGGACGCTCCGGATCATATAGCTGGGATCGATGTATTTGACCGTCGCTTCGACGCGCTGGGCGGCGAAGTGCCGGGTGATGACGTCTCGGAGGTGCGTGCCGATGTCGAGGCCCTCGCTCGAGAACCGCAGGTTGCCGGACGCGTCCCGCTCCGCGCCGTCGCGCAGCAAGCGCTCGCCGCAGCCCTCGGCGACGACGATCACCGCGTGTCCACGCTCGGCGAGGCGGCGGTCCAGCGAGGAGAGGAGGCCGTTCGGTCCGTCGAGATCGAACGAGAGCTCCGGGATGAGGCAAAAGTTCACGTCGTGGCTCGCGAGCGTCGCGGCGGCGGCGATGAAGCCCGCCCCCCGTCCCATCAGCTTCACGATCCCGACGCCGTTCACCGCGCAGAGGGCCTCCGTGTGAGCCGCGTCGACGGCGAGTCGCGCGACCTCGACGGCGGTGTCGTACCCGAAGGTCTTGTCCACGAACTCGATGTCGTTGTCGATCGTCTTCGGCACGCCGACGACGGCGATCCGAAGCCCACGGCGTTCGATCTCCGTCGCGATGGAGTGGAGCCCGCGCAGCGTCCCGTCGCCGCCGATCGCGAACAGGATGTCGATGCCGAGGTGCTCGAGGGCGTCGACCATCGCTGCGGGGTCGCGCCTGCCGCGGGAGAGGCCGAGGAAGCTGCCGCCCTGTCGGTGGACGTGCAGGACCTCGGCGGGCGTCAGCGGGATCGGCGGCGCGCTCGACGCGATGTCGAGCCCCCGGAATCCGTAGCGAAAGCCGAGGACGTCCCGCACCCCGTACTTGTGCGTGAGCTCGAGCACGATGGATCGGATGACGTTGTTGATCCCCGGGCAGAGTCCACCGCACGAGACGATGCCGACGCGCGTCCGCGCGGGGTCGAAGTAGATCTTCTCGCGCGGCCCAGCCTTCTCGAACGCGTGGGAGAAGCCGAGGTCCGCGCCCTCGCGGCGCTCGATCTGCATGACGACCCTCATTTCGTCGTCGATGTAGTCGGCGACCTCGTCCCCGAGCGTGGTCGACAGTCCGAGAGGGGACGGTACCGTCCGCGGCCCCAGCGTCTTCACCGCCAGGTCCGACATCGACAAAAGCCCTTCCGGTCGCAGCGTCTGCATGGGTTCTCCATCGCCGGTCGCACGTTCGGCCGGTTCTTGATGCCACGGACGAGAGCCCAGCCGCGTGTGCACCGCAAGCTGGATTGCGCGGCGTCACCTTTCGTTCCGAGCACGCCAGAGCAGCCCGCGTCGCGCGGATGCGGAGTTGCGAGCGGCGCTCCACATCAGAATTCCACGAGGACCGCGGCTGAAATCGAGCGCCTTCGGCGCGCCCCATTCCCATTGGCCATCGTGCGCGCACGACGAGCGCGGCGGATGGCTTCACCGGCCCGAGGCCGCGCGCGCGATCTGTGTGGCGGGCCCACAAAAGGAGCTCGCTCGCGAGGAGCCTGGAATACCATGTCGATATGAAGGCCTCGGCGCGCCTCCCTCTTCGTGGAGCATGCATTCTCGCGGTGCTGGTGATGGGTTGCGGTGGCGAGGTGACCATCGCGACGGGGGGCGGCGGATCGGGCGGAGGTACGACTCAAGCCACATCTTCCACGGGCAAAGGCGCCACCAGCACGACGGGCACGACGACCGTGACGGTCGGGACCGGGCCGCTCCTCAACTGCGCGGACATCGGCTTCGGAGGCGTGGGGCACGCGTGCTCGTCCCCCGGGATGGTTTGCAACATGCCGTTTGCCTGCTGCAACGGCAACGCGAAGTGTACGAACGGCGTGTGGACCGCCGAGGAGCCGCTCTGCAACGAGGCGTGCGCGCCGTGCGGGCCGTCCTCGCTCTCGTGCCACATGGACGCGATTTGCGTCATCGACCAGTTCGATACCGCCACGACCTACCAATGCAAAGAGGCCTTGTGCGGAACCGAGCCGTTCCTCTGCGAGTGCGCCGCGCAGCTCTGCAAGGAAGACAAACTCGAGTGCGCGGGCACGATGCTGAACACCGTCCTCTGCGACTGCCCCACCTGCTGAAGGTGGCTGCTGGGGCGACCGCCGGCTGCGGGCAGCGCGTCGCCCGCGGCGACCCAGCGAGACCGCGGAATGCAGGGAAGAGCACGGGAAGACGGGAAGAAAGGAAGTCCGGAGAAGCAGAGGGGGGTCTTCTCGTCCTTCGAACCTCCGAGCTCCGGACTTCGGGATTGATGGTTCTCTCGGTGACCGAGATCCACCGGTGGTTCATACCCGTCGGTGCTCTAAGATGGATATCGTGGGGTTGGACCGAACACGTGAGCGGGCGGAGGACGGGCAGGGCGCTCGAGGGGGCCGGCGCAAGGCGACTGGCGACCGAGCGGCTTGGTCGGGCCGCCCCGGGCGTCGGCGATATGCGTCGACATCGCTCCATTGCGCCGCGGCTGTCGCGATCTCGCTCCTCGGTTGCAGCGCACCTCGAGCGCCGACCAAGCTCCGGGCTCGGGCGCCGATTGTGTCGGAGCCCGCCAGCGCGGCCGTGGCGGAGAGCCCTCCCGCCCCAGATCCCCGCGCGATCGATATCGCGGTGCTCGCGGCGCCAGCGACGTTCGCCATCGACGGCGACCCGTCCGAGTGGGGGCCGCTCGACGCCCGTCCCGAGCTCGACCGCGAGCCGTGGGGCGACCCCGAGGTGCTCATGGCGGCCGCGCAGGAGGAGCGCTTTCGGAGCCAGACTCCGGCGCCGTCTCACGTCGCCGTCGCAGTGACGCCCGAGCATCTATACGTGGTCGGCGCCGTTGGCGCCGAAGCCGCGGCGGGCTTCGATCTCGCCCTGCGGTTCAGGCCGGTGGACTTCCCGGACGTCAATCACACGGTCGCGGGGTCGGAGGACTCGCCGCCGTGCCCGCCAGACGAGCCCGGATCGACGTTTGCGTCGTGCATGGAACTGCGCCGCGAGTACTACGCGTTCGTCGCCAGCGAACGCGCTCGATACACCTCCATCCTCCACATCGACGGTCAAGCCGTGTCGGCCTCCGAGCCGCGCGTCGCTGCGGCGTTGGCGGACGCGAAGTTCGTCGCCAAGCGCTCGGGCGCTTCGTTCACGTTCGAGGCGGAGCTGCCGCTCGCGGCGCTCCCGCGGGCATCGGAGGCGCCGCTCCGCTCGATGGCGCTCGCGGCGTCGGTCGCGCCCCTCGCGACGGCTCCCGAGGTCCGCTATCTCCCAGCCGCGCTCGAGGAGGTAGAGTTCAATCCGCTCGCGGGGGTTCGGCGGCACGTGGTGGGCGACAATTGGCGCTCACGCACGCCGCGCTCCGTGTCCTACCAACCCGGGGATCCGAACGCCCGTGAGATCATTCGCGTCGACGGCGCGACGCACCACCTGATCTCGGAGAAGGGAGTGATTTTTACCGTGCTCGGCACGGACGGCGACGACAGCATCGGCGTGATCGACGGCACATTGCTCGTCGCAGGGCTCCATCGGGGCTCGCTCGTCTCCACCGAGCAGTTCGAGGAGTACCCGCGCGTCGCGCGCTTGCCGTTCTCGGGAGCGGGTTCCCCGGACGGGAAATACTGGACCGTAGTCGCGCCCGAGACCGTCCCTGACGACCGCGGGGGTGTCGTGAAGTACTTCAAGACGTTTCAGCTCGTCGAGGGCGGTAAACTCGTGGACGTGTTCAGCTCTGGCTCGCAATGGACCCCGACG
Organism: Polyangiaceae bacterium; assembly: GCA_046351395.1. GTDB lineage: Bacteria > Myxococcota_A > Polyangia > Polyangiales > Polyangiaceae > CAYYKK01. The sequence goes on along the minus strand of JAXLYP010000010.1, from coordinate 125,656 downwards.
AATCTCTGGACGAAGGTGGAAGCGACCCTTTCGAAGGATCTCACGGTCCTCAAGCTCTCCGGAGTCGGCTATCGCGGCATGGACAGATCACGGCCATTGCAAGCGCTCGAAGCAACATGGATCTGGGATCCGTCGGAGTGGCGCTACGCCCTCGTGGGAGCGATCCCCTACATTCCGGACAAGCGGACACCATGACCGGGGGCCGCCCGCCGACAACGGGCCGAAAGCCGCTTACAGCGCGCAGAAGGGCGCCTCGACGGTGCCGGTCAGCGCCCCGCCGAAGAATCCCAGGTCGAGCGTCACGTCGACTCCGCCGCCTTCGTCGAGCGAGATCTCGGTGACCTTCACGCCGCCGTCGCTCGCCCCGAGGCCCGCGCCGACGCAGTCCGCGTCGATCGGCGTCAGAAAGGCGCTCACGGTGTGGGGGGCCTGGTCGACGGCGCTCCCGAGCGGGTAGTCGCCGGGCTCCGTCCCCGCGAGCGTCATCTCGACCAGGAACGTCCCCTCGGGCAAACAAGCCTTCGATTGGAGCGCTTCGCAATAGTGGGGTTGATTCGTCAACACGACTGCCGTCATGGGTTGCCCGCCGAAGTCGACCGTGTACGAGACGGCTGACTGGATCTCGTGCGCGATGTCATGTCCGTTGAGGGAGATGGTCGCGGTGAGGTCCCACGTCCCGTCCGGGGAGTCCGGCGCACCACCGGTGCCACCACCGGCCCCGCTGCTCGACGAGGAAGCTCCGGTCGAGGCGCTGGAGCTCGTCGACGCCGTGCCGTCGTCGGGGCCGGTGGGGGAGGCGCAGGCGGCGAGGGTGAAGGCGAGGGCGAGCGCGAGGAGCGATTGTCCGTTCATCCCGACAAGCTAGGCGCGCGGCGCCCGTCGCTCTCTGAATCGTGCTTAATCCTCGGTCCATGGCATGGGCGCCAGGCTCTATGTCCGCGGGCGCTGCGAAGCGGGTTTGCGGGGCGCCGACTTCTTGCTCGGCGGCCGGGCGACGAGCGGCCGGTCGACGCGGAGCACCGCGATGGATGGGTCGATCCGATACCCGCCCGGGATGCGCTGAATGACGCGCGCGAGGCCCTGCTTGCGCAGGTAGGCGAGGGCGACGTGGACGCGGTTCGTCGCGGAGAGCGGGTGGAGCGATTGGCCTTCCCAGCCTGCCGCGACGAGGTCGGCGAGCGTTCGCGTCTGGTCCGGCGCGTCGAGCAGACAAAGGAGGATCTTGCGGGGCGCGTCGTGGTCGCCGATGTACCGCGGGCCTTCGCCCGGCGCGCGGAACGTCTCGGCGTCGGGGCCGACGACCAGCGCGTTCGGCAGCTGGTCCACCTCCCTCGGCCGGCTGTTCGCGAGCTCGCGGAGCGCCGTCTCCGCGACGCGCCCGAGGCTCCGCGCGTCGTCGCGCGCGTCCTCGAGGGACCGGTCGCCGTCCTTCCGGGAGAGCACCTCGCGGATGCGCGCGCGGGCGTCCTCGAGGGACAGCCGGAACTCGCGCGCGTCGCCGACGATGAGGACGATCTCGACGAGCCCGAGATCGATGGGCGAGCTCGCCTTGAGGAACGCGGCGCGCGCCTCGAGCAGCGACGTGCGAGCGAGCTCGTCGTCGCGCGCGAGCGTGGCGAGCATCGCGACGCGGACGCGCGCGATCCCGAGCGAGCGCGCGTCCCCCTGCGCGGACAGGAGCTCGAGCGCCGCTTCGAGCTCGGAGCGCGCGCGGGCGAGGTCTCCGCGCTCGAGCAGCAGCGCGCCGAGGTTGCCCCGCGCGATCGCGACGAGGCGATCGTCCGTCGCTCCGAGCAGCAAGTGGATCGCCTGGCGCAGCGCCGTCTCCGCGCGCCAGAGGTCCCCCTCCTCCTGCGCGAGCACCGCGCGGTTCGTGAGCGAGATGCCTTCGATCCGAAGGTCGCCCAGCCGGGCCGCCATCGCGATCGCGCGCTCGTAGTGCTCCTCCGCGCCCGCGAAGTCCTTCTCGTCGTGCAGCAGCGCGCCGAGGTTCGCGTGCGCCCGGCACACGAGCCGCTCGGCGCCGTCCTCGTCGAGGAGCCGGAGCGCGGCGAGGTACGCGTCGCGCGCCCGCGCCAGCGCTCGGTACGTGTGGAGCACGAGGCCGAGGTCGAGCTCGAGTCGGCCCTCGAGCCTCCTCGCCTTCGACCGCCTCGCCAGCCGGATCGCGGTGGTGAGCTTGGCCTCGGCCTCGCCGGGGCGGTGAGCTTGGCCCAACGCGACGCCGTGCGCGCCGACGAGCTCGGCGCGTCGAGCGCCCCCGAACCCGCGGATCGTCCCGAACGCGGCCTCGAGCTTGGCCCAGCGAAGCGCCGTGCGCTCTCTCGGATCGCGCAGCGAGAGCACCGGCTCCGCGGCGAGGAGCGCGTCGAGCGCCGTCTCGAGCGCGGCCTTCCCCCCCTTCGCGAGGGCGCGTTCGTGGACGTCGAGGAGGTTGTCGAGCTCGTGCGCGAGCTCCACCCGAGCGCTCGCCGCTCCGCGCCGCTCGAGCTCGGCGCGGAGGACGCGGCCGCGGGTGAGGACGTAGGCGTCGAGGCGCGCCTGGCACGCCGCGAGCTCACCCGACTCCGAGAGCTTCTCGAACACGAACTCGCGCACGGTTTGGAACAGCGCGAGCCGCGGGGGGAGCGCGCCTTGCTCGGGCACGACCGTCACGAGCGACTTGTCTGCGAGCGACTTGAGCGTCGGGAGCAGCTTCGCGCGCTCGACCAGGACGACCTGCTCCGCCGCGTCGAAGCTGAACGTCCCTCGGAAGATCGCGCACTGGAGCAGCGCCGACCGCTCCCTGTCGTCGAGCAGGGCCCACGACCAGCCCATCGCGCTGCGCATCGTGCCGTGGCGATCGTCCGCGTTCCGCGCGAGGAGGTCGAGCCGCTCGTCGACGCGAGCCTCGAGCCCCGAGAGCCCGATCACCTCGGCGTTCGCCGCGGCGAGCTCGATCGCGAGCGGGATACCATCGAGCGCGCGCAGGATCCGCCCGATCCGCTCGCCCGACGAGGCGTCGAGCCCGACCCGCGCGTCTCGCGCGCGAGCGACGAAGAGCCGCCCGGCGTCGGACGCGAGGACGTCTCGACCGCCCGAGACCAGCGGGAAGGGGCCGACGTCGATCGCTGCCTCGCGCGGCAGCGTCAGCCGATGGCGTGGTCACGATGACCTGCGCTGTGGACGGGGGCGCGGTGAGCGCGTCCACCAGCGCCGGGATCGCGCCCGACAGGTGCTCGGCCGTGTCGAGCACGAGCAGCGACGGTGGTGTCGACGAGAGCGCCGGCGCGCTCCGCGCCGCGAGGGGCGCGGCGCGGCGCTCCTCCGGCTCGGCGCCGAGCGCGAGCGTCACGGCGTCGAGCGCTCCTTCGAGGGTGCTCTCGCGCGAGAGGTCCACCCAGGCGACGCGTCGTTGGGTGACGGCGCGAACGAACTCCGCGACGAGCCGCGTCTTTCCCATGCCTCCGCCGCCCCACACCGTCACCACGCGGTGGCCGGCCGCGACGAGCTCGCGGAGGCGCGCGAGCTCGGCGGTGCGGCCCACGAAGTCGTTGGTCGGGAAGGGGAGCGCCCCGTTCACCCAGGCGAGGCTACCTGAGCGTGGCGCGGACGGGCCGAACGAGGAGCTCCCGGTTCGGCTCCACTCCGATTCGGACCCAGAGCCCCGCGGCCGCGTCCTGGATCGGCGTGATGGGCGTCACCTGCTCGACCTGCCCGCTCGCGGAGCACCACGTGCCCGCCGTCTCGAGCCCGTCGTCGCCCCGGAACGTCACCACGCCCGTGCGACATCCACTGTCGAAGCCGTCGAGGACGAGCCCGACGTCCGCGCGTGCGTCGAGATCGAACGGCACCTCCTGGCCCCCGATCGAGATCGTCCCCGTGACGTGATCCCCGATCGTGATCGAGCCCCGCTCGACGCCGTGGGTGTCCACGACCCTCCGCGCTCCGTCGACCCTGAACCACGCGGAATCGGCGCGCGTCGCGTCGGTCGTCCCGCAGACGTAGAGCGCGCCCTCGCCGTGATCGAGCGCGACACCGACGACGTACCCGCTCGTCGTCGACGGCGCGGCGAGCGTCAGGTCGAGATCGTCGAGCTCGCACGCTCCGGAGCAAAGGCCCGCCGCCAGCGCGACAGCCGTGAGCCCGATGCGACCCAGTCTCGAGTGGGCGCGTCGCGGATCGCTCGCGCGAGAAGAGCCTTCGCATGTCATACGCACCTCATCCTGGCGTGCCCAAGCCGGGCGGGAGATTTGCCACGGCGCCCGCACCCCGTCCTCTTAATCGGGATTAATCCTGGGACGGGCTCGGTGGACCTCGGCTCGTGCGTCAGGGGGAACACAGCGAGACCGTCACCGCGCGGAGGACCTCTTTGGCGGCCCCCGCGTCGTACGAGGTGGCGAACACGACCGCACCATCCTGACGTTGGGCGATGATGGGCGCGGCGTCGTACCCTCCGCCGAAGTCCCACGTAGCGATCACAGGCGACGGTCCGACGATCGCGACGAGCGCCGCTTCCAGCCGAGATTCGCTGCCCGCGATCCAGCTCACCAGGAGCAGCCCGTTCGCGACGCGAGAGATCCCGACCGAGTGGACCTTGGCCTTCGGGAGGAGGACGGGCGTCGGGCTCGGGACTCCGTTCGGGTCGAGCCAGTGCACCTCGATCCCGAGGGACGTTGCCGCGGCGATGGCGACCCCGTCCGCGAGCGGCGCGCTGACGATCCGCGGTCCCGGCGAGATGAACCCATAGGAGGGGTCGGTGACGACCGGTACGACGTCAGAAATGGGCGCGCCATCCGCGCCGAAGACGCGCGCGACGAGGTGGAGCGCACAGTCCGCGCACTCCACGGTGTCGTTCGCCCAAACGGCCATGAACGTCCCGTCGTTGAAGTTCGTCCGCCCAACGGCGAAGCCGTGAATGTCGATCGGCCCCGCCTTCTCGAGTCCCGCGGGCGAGGCGCGCCAGAGCTCGGCGGAGAACGGATCACTCCCGGTTCCAAACCCCACGAACGACAGCGCGTCGCTGCCCAGGGCATCGAGCATCCCGGCGGCGTGCGTCGGGACCTCGAACGGCGCCGCGTAGAGTGTCCCGCTGTTCGTCAGGCCCGCCACGCGGCTCCCCTCGTCCATCCAATAGAGGGCGCCCACGCCGTCCGGAGACGTCACGAGAGAGAGAGGGCCGAGGGCTCCGGAAACGAATGTCTGCTCGATCGTCGACGCCGGACCGAGGGGCGCGAGCCCGCCGTCGAACGCCCGCACCTTCCACGCGACCGTGCCCGCCCCGTCCACGAACGACGTGTACCCGACGAGCGTGCCCGCGCCCGCGGCGACCGCGCTGTCGACCCGATAGCTCGACTCGCCCAATGGGACGTCGACGGGGCCGACGGCGCGCCACCCCTCGATGCAGGCGCCCGGATCCGCCGGCGCCCCACCGGCGCCGCCCGCGCTGCTGCTCGACGTGCCGGAGGTCTCGACGATCGACCCGTTGCTGCTCGTCGTCGCCGTCCCGCCCCCCTCGTTCCCAGTGCTTCCCTTGCCGCTCGTCTCCCGGTCCACGATCGAGCCGCATCCCACCGTCCAAAGCACCGAAGCGAGACCCACGAGCGCACGCCTTTTCATGCGGAGAGCATCGCCGCTCGCGGGCTTTCTGCCGCTTAATCGCACTTAATTGCGTCGCGGACCCTCAGCGCCGCGCCCATCAGCCGAGCTCGCCGCAGACGACGTCGAAGTTGGGTGTGCCTCCGCAGACATTCGCGCACGGGTGACAGACGGCGCAGACATAGTCGTTGAACGCGAGCCCGACGGGCATCGTCGGCCCCCGGCCCATCTCCCAATACACGTCCTCGCAGGTTTGGAACGGGCACGTGAGCATGCACTCGACCGCCTCGACGGCGTCCACGCGGCACCGCAGGGTTTTGGGCAAGCCGCCCTCGCACTTCCCCTCGGCGTCGCACGTATCGAGCTCCGAGCACGGGCCGAGGTTCTCGTGGACGCATGCCACGCATGCGTCCGGTGCCGCTCCGCAGGACGTGATCGCAGGGCACACGAGCCGCGCGCCGTCGTCGTCCGGTGAATCACGGTCAGACTCGGTGCCCGTGCGCGCGCCGCAAGAGACCGAGATCAAGACGACCAGACCCATCCCCGCCGCGAATCGCATCCCGCCGAAGCTAAATCAGCGAGCGCGATTCTGACAGACGCAGAAGATCAAACGCCGAGACGCCAAGACGCCAAGAAGAAGACGAGAAGTGGCCTCACCACTTCCGTCCTTCGCGCCTTGGCGGATCGCCTCTTCGGTCGGTTGTGATTCGGGATCGCGCTCGCCCATGGAGAGCAAGTTCGGGCTCGAAAGCCCGAGCCGCGTGGTTCGCGAGGATTGGGGGCTCGAGCCACTCGGACGACTTACCGCGACGGCTCTCGGTGGAGGTGGTGTAGGTGAAGGTATTTTGAGGTAGACAAGTGCGTGTGCGAACAGTAAGGAGGGGGCCCATGACGATCTCGAAGCTCTTCGGCGTTGCCGCGTTGCTTGCCCTCCCGTTCTCGACGTTCGCGTGCGCTCCCGCCTCGGGCCCGACGGACTCCGAGGATGGCGCGACCGCGGAGGAGGACGCGCTCTCGGCGACGGCGCGCGCGTACGTCACGCTCCAGCGAGACCTGAAGAAGTGCGCGGCTCCGAAGTGCGGCGGCTGGTTCGCGAAGGACATCAACAAGGCGAACCCCACCCCGCGGTACGTCTCGGGCCTCGACTTCGCGAACGCGAACCTCGACGAGGACTCCATCGATCAGGTGCTCGGCGCCGCCGACGGTGAGGTCGTCCTCCGCGCGAAGCTCGGCCCCCTCGACTCGGCGAGCGGCACGCGCACCCTGCTCGTGTACGAAGCGTACCGAGGGCTCCCCGGGACGACCGCGGCCACGGGCGACCTCTACTACGCGACGAAGCCGCGCGATCCCCAGATTCAGTGCTTCACGGCGCCGTGCAACAACCTCACGACGAAGAAGCTCAACACGACGCAGACGCAGGACATCACGCGCACGGACGTCGCCTTCAAGGACCGCATCGACAACGCGTGGCTCACGGAGCGCGCGGAGCAGGAGGGCGCGATCATCCTCGGCAACGTGCACAGCGGGGCGCAGTTCCCGGGCGGCAAGGAGAAGGTCCTCAGCGCTCGCAACGTGTTCCTGAAGCTCCCCGAGATCCAGGGGCCTTGCCCGCAGTTCAAGCTCGCGGCGTGCCCCTCCGGCCAGACGAGGACGTACACGCGCGACACCGATCGCTGCATCCTCCCGGGCGAGTGCGTCCCGAGCGGCGCCTGTCCTCAGTTCGTGCCGAGCTGCAACGCGGGCTTCGAGCTCCGCTCCTGGGCGAGCGCGCCCTTCGGGTGCAACGCGTACGTCTGCGATCCCGCCTGGATCTACCCCGAAGAGAACTGAGCGCACGCGCGCACCTCGGGTGTGATTCGCCGCCTCCGCGTGCCATGATCGGAGGCGGATGAAGATCGGCAAGCCTCTCGACGTGGTCGCTGGCGCGTTCTCTCGCGTGCTTCACGGGTTCCGCGGAGCGCACGAGAACACCGTCGGCGACCTCGGGCCCTACCTCGGTGCGTCCGTCGACACGCTCTTTCCCGAGCCGGTCATCCCGCGTGATCTGAAGCGCGAGCGCGCGACCATCTCGCTCGGCCCGCGCGTCACGGAGACGCTCCGGTGGCACAGCCAGCACGTGCCCCTGTGCCCGCACTATCGGTCGAGGCACGCGGGCGAGTACGAGCGCAACCAGCGCGTCGTCGCGCGGTTCATCCATCCCCGGCGCGGCGAGCGGAAGCGCGCGCTCGTCTACGTGCACGGGTGGCTCGAGCCGGGGCCGTGGGTGGAGGAGGCGTCGTTCCTGCCGCGCCTGCACGACGAGCTCGACGTCGACGTGCTGCACATCCAGCTCCCGTTCCACGGCAGCCGCAACCCGCGGAGCGCCCTCTTCCACGGCGAGTTCTTCTGGAGCGCCGATCTCGTCCGCTCCCTCGAGGCGGTGCGGCAGTCCGCGCTCGACGTGCGGACGCTCATCGCGTGGCTCCGCGCGCGCGGGTACGGCGAGGTCGGCGTCACCGGTCTCTCGCTCGGCGGCGCGATCACGATGCTGCTCGCGTGCGTCTCGAACCCGCCCGAGTACATCGTGCCCGTCATCGCGCACCTCCAGCTCGCGGAGGCCGTGGAGGACGCCGCGATCCTCTGGCGCATGAAGGATGACCTCGAGCGGTTCGGGATCGATCGAGCGCGTCGCAAGGAGGTGTTCGAGAAGCTCGGCCTCGCGAGCTTCACCCCGCGCCTCTCCCCCGATCGGCAGCTCTGGATCATGGCGCGCGACGATCAATACATCCGCGCGGATCTCGTCGAGGCACAGTGGAAGGCGTGGGGCCGTCCGCCCATCGAGTGGATCCCGGGCGGGCACATGACGTTCCCGCTCCACGTGGGCAAGATGCTGACGCGGCTCAAGTCGTTCCTCGAGGCGATGCCGACGCGCCGGCCCGCGACCCGTACAGGCTGAGCGCTGCCCCGCATCGAAGCGGCGACGCGCGTCCTCGGCTCAGCGACACGCTTCGCGCGCGTGTGTGACGGCGTTCGAGCACGCCGCGGGATCGCGTCGAGCGGAGCCGAGCGCGGGCGGTCTCGGCGCGGTCGGAATCGCCGTGGCGTTCGCGAGAGGCACCACGGCCCCGCCAGCCGGCGGCACCTCCTCGACCCGCGAACCCGCGCTCTCGCTGGACGGTGGCGTCGCAGCGCGGAGGACGGTGCTGGACGCGTGGTGGGCGGGCTCCGTCCGTGCAACGTCGATCGACTCCAGGCGCGCGGGCGCCGCCGGTTGGACCGCGCGCTCCGCGCTCGGCGGGTGCGCCTCCGTCGGGCGGATCGCGAAGACGTAAATCGCAACCGTCGCCGCGAGCGCCACGATCGTCCCCACGCCCGACATCAACACCGTGCGCGCCGAGCCGTCTTCCTCGGTCGATGCCGTCGTCGACAGCCCGCCAGGGAGCGAGGGCTGCGTGGAGGCTCTCCGCACGCCCACGCCGTGGGAGGGCGCGAACGCGTCCCGCCACGGGTCCTCCGCCTGCGAAGCGTAGAGCTCGGGCGGGATCGAGGAGGAGGAGCCGTCGAGGCGGACGTGGGGGTGGCCGATCGCTGCGATCGCGCGGATGCGCGCGAGCCCCGTCGTGCCGGCCCAGGGCTCGAGCGCGCGCATGAACTCGCCGATGGTGGCGTATCGGTCGTCCGGATTGCGCGCGTACGCGCGCGCGATGACCGCCGCGAGCTCCTCGGGGACGTCCGGGCGGTGACGGCGGAGCGGATCGGGCGGATCCATCGCCACCTTGATGCAGAGATCGGGGTACGTCTCCGCCGTGAAGGGCTGCGTGCCCGTGAGGATCTCGTAGAGGCTGACGCCGAGCCCATAGATGTCGGTGCGGTGGTCGACGCGCTTCGCGGATCGCATTTGCTCGGGGGACATGTAGAGACCGGACCCGAGGACCGTGGCCGTCTTCGTGACGCCGAGCTCCGCGTCGTCCACGAGCTTGGAGATCCCGAAGTCGAGCACCTTCACGATCGGAGCGCGGCCTGGGAGCTCGCTCACGAACAGGTTCGCGGGCTTCACGTCTCGGTGGACGACGCCCACTGCGTGAGCGTGCGCGAGCGCGTCCGCAGCCTGCGCGACGTAGTCGATCGCGAGCTCGACGGACGCGCGGAGACCGCTCTCCACCTGTCGCGAGAGGTCGCTGCCAGCGAGGTATTCCATCGCGATGAACGGGCCGTATTCCTCCGACGTCCCCACCTCGACGACCTGCGCCACGTGCGCGCTCCGGATGCGTGTCACCGCACGCGCCTCTCGGAGGAAGCGCGCCGCAGCCTCCCGGGACGCCGCGAACTGCGGGAGGAGGAACTTGATCGCGACGTCCCGCGGCGCGAGCCCGCGCGCCTTCAGGCGCACTGCATGGACGACCACGCCCATGCCGCCGACCCCGATCACGCGGAGCGCGCGGTAGGTCCCTGCGAGCACGGCCCCAGGGACGATCGCTTGACTCCCGTCCTTCGCCACTCGCCCAAGTGTAGAACGCCGAGCCCGACCGTCGAGCGTCGAAGGCGAGGTTCCTCTATCTTTGGTGGGTGACGAAGCGCTTCTCGGCCGCGGCGGAGCGGAACAGGCAGCCCATCCTCGAGGTGCTGCGCGAGATCGCGCCCGACGTGGGGTACGTGCTCGAGATCGCCTCGGGCAGCGGCCAGCACGTCGAGCACTTCGCGCGCGCGCTCCCCGCGCTCGTGTTCCAGCCGAGCGATCCCTCGCCCGAGGCGCGCACGAGCGTCGATCTCTACGCGCGAGAGGCGGGCCTCACGAACGTGCGGCCGGCGCGCGACCTCGATGTCCTCCAGCCGAACTGGGACGCTGGTGTGGGGCTCGCGATGGTGGACGTGGTCGTCTGCATCAACATGATCCACATCGCCCCCTGGGAGGCGACGAGGCGGCTCTTCGAGGGCGCGTCGCGCCTGCTCGGGACCGGCTCGCCGCTCCTGCTCTACGGGCCCTACCGGTTCGGCGGCGTGTTCCTCGCGCCGAGCAACGAGGCGTTCTCGCAGTCGCTTCGCGAGCGTGATCCCGCGTGGGGCGTGCGCGATCGCGACGACGTCGTCCGGGAAGGGCGCGACGCTGGGTTCGTCCTCGACAAGCTCGTCGCTCTCCCGGCGAACAATCACGCCCTCGTCTTCCGGAGGGCGTGAGTCAGCCGCGCACCGCCGCCTCGACGTCCGCGACGCGCTTCGGGCAGCTCTTCGAGAGGATCTCCGGCTCGTCCGACGTGCAGAGCACGTCGTCCTCGATGCGGATCCCGCGCACGTCCGCGAAGCGCGCGAGCGCCTCGCGATCGAGATCCGCGCCCACCTCCTTCGTGAGCTCCGCGTCGTTCAGGATCTCCGGCACCTGGTAGAACCCGGGCTCGATCGTCACCGCCATGCCCGCGACGAGATCCCGATCGAGGCGGAGGTACCGATCGCCGAAGCGCTCGCTCCGCTTGCGCCCCGGGGCGTAGCCCGCGCGGTCCCCGAGATCCTCCATGTCGTGCACGTCGAGCCCGAGGAGGTGCCCGATCCCGTGCGGGAAGAAGAGCGCTGCGGCGCCTCGCTCGAGCAGGCCGTCCACCGCGCCACGGAGGATTCCGAGCCCGACGAGGCCCTCCACGATCGTGCGCTTCGCCGCCTCGTGCGCGTCTCGGTAGCGCACACCCGGCCGGACGCGATCGATCGCGGCGAGCTGCGCGGCGAGGACGATCTCGTAGATCGCCTTCTGCGTCGGCGAGAACGTGCCGCTCACGGGCCACGTCCGCGTGATGTCCGACGCCCATCCCTCCGGGGTCTCTCCGCCGACGTCGCAGAGGAGCAGATCGCCGGGCGTGAGCTTGCCGTCGTGCGAGTGGTTGTGGAGCACCTCCCCGCGGATCGTGACGATCGGCCCGTAGGCGTCCGCCATGCCGCGCCGGTAGAGCGCGTGCGTGATGGCCGCGCAGACCTCGTGCTCGGTCGCGGCGCCGCGCGTCGCGCGCATGCCTGCGACGTGTGCCTCCGCGCTCGCCTCGGCAGCGGCGCGGAGCTGCGCGACGGCGGCCTCGTCGTGGGCGAGGCGCACCGCGATGACGCTGTCCGCGAGATCGGCGGCCCGCGCGCTGTCCGCGCCGGCGAGCGCGTCGTCGTACCCCTCGCGGTGAGGCTTGGGAGAGAGCGACGCGACCGCGCCGAGCGCCCGAAGCGCGGGGCCGAGCTCGTCCACGGGGCGCACGGCGTCCACCGCGAAGCGCGACGTCAGCGACGCGAGCGGGGGCCTCGCGCCGTGCCACAGGGCGTCGTCGCGATCGGGGGGGTGGGCGAACAGCGTCCAGCTTCCGCCGTCGAAGAGGAGCGCCGCGCCTTCCTCGGCGGGGCCCCCGAAGTACGCGTAGTGGCTGTTCGGCCGGAACGCGTACGTGTTCGCGGGGTAGTTCCGCGCCGGCGCGGCGCCCGCGAAGAACACCGCAGGGGCCGTATACCGCGCCGCGAGCGCCCCGCGCCGCGCCCGATAGACACCGCTCGTCGTGACTGGAAAGCTCATCCCTCATCGATGCCCGAACCTCGCGTCCCCGACAAGTCGGACCTTCGGTGCGTGGTGCGCGACGCGCGCCCGAACGACGTCGGCGACTACGCCTCGCACGTCGCGCGGCACCTCGCGGAGTCCGGCAGGAACGGCTCGTTCCACTTCGGCGTGACCCGGGACGTCGCCCGCGCCGAGCTCGAGACGACGATGAACCTCCGCTGGATCGTGCCGCTCCACCTCGTCGGCTGGGCGCGCGCCTGGCTGCTGTGGGACGGCGATCCCCGCGCGGCTCGGTTCGGCCCGCGCGCGAGCGTCGCCCCCGCCTCGCGCGTCGTCGGGCACGCGGAGCTCCGCGGGCCGTTCGTGACGAGCTCGCTCCACCGCGCGCTCTTCAGCATCGGCATCGAGCGCGCGTTCGTCGGCCGAGGGTACGGTGAGGCGCTCATGCGCGAGGCGATCACCTGGGCCCGAAGTCAGCCCACGCTCGCGTGGATCGATCTGCAGGTGTTCGCGTCGAACACCCCGGCGGTCGCGCTCTACAAGAAGCTCGGCTTCGTCGACGTGGGGACGTGCCGGGACGCGTTTCGCATGGACGACGGCACGCGCATCGACGACACGCACATGGTGCTCGCGCTTCGCTGAGCGGGTGCGGTCATCGCCCCGGGACGGACGCCTCGCGCTGCTTCCGTGTCGCTCGGACCAGCCTGGCGTGGAGCTCTTCGACGTTCGCTTGCCGCGCGCGAAGGTGCCTATGATGGCCGCTCGTCCGCCCGACGAACCGTGAGCCGCTGCCCGCGCGGCCGCAGCACTGGCCACGGGGTCGAGAGGCCGCGAGGAGCGCGAGCAACCTTCGCGAGCGGGTCGACGCCGGCCCCGATCCCGAGGTGCGATCCGTCGACGCCTACGGCGCCTTGAATCCATTCTTTGCGTGCGTTCCGTCGCAGAAGGGCTTGTTGCTCGAGCCGCCGCACCGACAGAGGTTCGCCTGCACGAGGCGATGGACGGTCCGCCCGGTGCCGGAGACGACTTCCATGGGGCCGCGCACGCGGAGTGGGCCGTCGGTTTGTGGATCCACGGTGAGCGGGCCTCCGCGAGCGGCGAGCGGCTCGGTCGGCGTCGTCGCCGGCTCGCCCGTCGCGTCGAAGCCGGCGGCCGTGTGGGAACCATCACAATAGGGTTTGTGTTGGGAGGCCCCGCACCTGCAGAGCGTCGCGCGGAGGCGCGGCGCGTGCCCCGTGATGTGGAGATCCGCTTGGAACGCGAGCGGACCGCGCTCGCGGACGCGGATCAGGTTCACGGGCGGGACGTCTTCGTCCGCGCCCCCGTCGAGCCGTTGGTACGTGATCGCGCCCGACGGGCACGTCCGCGCGACGTGCACGACCCGATCGATCGGAGCGCGATCCGGATGGATCCACGGGCCCTTCACGTTCGCGAGGAACACCTCCGGGGTCTCGAGGACGCAATGCCGGGAGTGGATGCACCGAGCCGCCTCGAAGCGGAGCTCGATCCCCTCCCCGCGAACGATCTCGACCCCATCGACGATCGACTGCGCCGCCACCTCGGGCGTCGTGGGCGGCGCCGCGGGCGCGGTCGCCGCGGGTGCGATCGGACCGGGTGCGGTCCCCGCGGGTGCCGTCGCGGCGAGCTCGTCGAACCGCATCCCCGCTTTGGCGATGAGATCGCGAGCGCGGCCGAACCGCGGATCGACGGGGATCGCGACGCGCTCGAGGGTCCGGGAGATCGCGCGCGCGGACTCGGCCAGCATGCGAAGCCCGCGACGCGCGTCGGGGAAGGCCTCCGGCATGCGCGACATCGTGAACGTCAGTCCGGCGCGTGGGCCGGCGTCGTCGTCCGTCGCGGGGAGCCGCGGCAGGTAGGAGCCGATCATCGAGAGGGAATGCATCGCGTCGATCGCGCCGTCGACGAGCGCGCCGCGGACGGTCGCGTCGGTGATGGGATGACCGAAGAGCCCTCCGAGCGCGCGCAGCATGAACGCGTACACCGCGTTTCCAAGGTCGAGCAGCGATGCGGCCGGCTCGCGCGTGATCCAGACGCGACCCTCGGGATCGACGGGTCGGCGCATGACGGGGTTGCGAGGCGCGGGGTGGGCCGGGGCAAAGCTCGGGTTCTTCGCCGTGAGCGCGACGAGCTCGTCGTGGAGCGCGCGATAGCGCGAGTAGTGCGCGCGCTCGTGGTGACCGGGCGCGCCCTCGCCCTGCGTGACGATCGTGTCGAGGGCGCGGAGCGCCGATGGGAGATCCGTGATCGCGTCGAGTCCGTCCATCGCGAGCACGTCCGCCCCGACCTGGAGTCGCGGGTCGCCGTTGAAGACCCTCGCCTCCCCCCAGATCGCGACGAGCTGCTCGATGCCCGCGCGGATACCGCGGTAGAGGTGGCCGACCGTCGCGTAGTCCTGCGCCGTCGGAACCAGCCGTCCCGACGTGTGGATCCGCTGGTACGAACGACTCGACTGGAACCCCTCGCCGTCCGGCAGGTCGACGCCTTCGGGGCGCTCGAGGAACAGGAAGTGGTCGAGCGTCGCGCGATCGAGGGGCGCGAGCGAGACGACGACGCCCGCGGGGTGGTACCCGGGCGACACGGGGAAGTTCTGTCGCTGCAGATGTGGGCCTGCCCCCGTCGCCGTCATGAGGTTCCAGACGAGCGCGAGGTGCACCATCTCGTCACGCGCGATGTCGAGCACCGTTTCCCGCATCCTGCGCACGGCTGCTGCCTCCTCTGGCGAGAGGCCGTCGGCCTCGCCGTCCTTCAGGCTGAAGGCCGCATACAGGTAACAACACATCAGGCCGTGCTCGATCTCGGCAGCCTCCGTGAGGAGGTAGTGAAGCTCGGCGCGGTGCTCGATCAGGATGGCGGGTTCGTCCACGCGACGACGGTAGCCAAGCTCGTTGTCCGACGCACGCCGACCGAGGTCGTCGAGCGTCGCGGCGGGCGCGTATCGGCGCGCTCGAGGCGCGCGTGGCTCACGGAGGCATCCCGAGGACGAACGGCTCGAGCGCGCCCGCGACGGCCGACGCGTCGGCTCGCGGATCCTTCGGGTTGAACCAGGCGAATGGATCCCGCGCGCGCGCCAGCGGCCAGCCGAACCCGCCTCGGCTGCACTCGACGAGGAGCGAGAGGGCGCCGTGCCGCTCGTGGAACCAATCGAGCTCGAGCCCGCCCGCGCGGAAGCCCCACGCGAAGCGCGCGCACGAGAGCGCCGCGTACGGCCGCCCGCGCCCCGCGGCGCGCGCGATGCGATCGGCCCACGCGCGGTGCTCGTCGCGATCGGGGATGGGCCGCCACGACGACGCGCTCGGGTACAGCACCGCGCCGCCGAAGCTGTGGAGCGACGCAGCGCGGTCGACCCGCATCCCCGAGAGCGCGTGCGCGATCGACTCGATCTCGGGCTCGCTCGCGGGCCGCGATCCCGGCCGAAACAGCCGCCCGAGCAGGCGCTGCCCGAACCCGAGCCGACCCCACGACGCGTCGAAGTTGCGGTTGAGATCCACGCCTCGCGCGTTGTGGCGCACGAAGCGGCGCGCGCCGGCGCGGAGGTTCGCTTCGACCCTCCGGATGCCGTCGGGGTTCACGATCGGGAACACGAGGGCGCGCCTCCCCACGGCGCGATCCGCGCCGAGCCACCGCGCCGACCCGCGCAAGCGCTCGAGCAGCGCGAACGCCGCCTCGACCCCGATCCACTCGTTCGGGTGCACGCCCGCGAGGACGACGGCCGCGCGCCCTCGCGCCGTCACCTCACCCACGTCGAGCGCGAACAGCGGCTCTCCCTCGACGCTGCGCCCGTAGCGGAGCAGCCGGAACTCCGCGCTCGGGATGGCGAGCGCGCGGATCTGACGCAACCACGAGGCGTAGGGGCGGTAGCGCGCCCCCACGGACCACGCGGGGAGGGGGCCCGCCTCTGCGCGCGCGATCGCGTCGTCGAGCGACGCGAGCGGATCCGCGCGATCGTGACGGAGCACGCTCGGCGACGGGATCGACACCGCCGCCCCCCGGCTACTGGCCCGCGCAGTTCGTGGAGAGCATCCCGCTGATGGTCTCGTTCGCAGCCGAGTACAGGAGCCCGGACGGGATCGAGTCCATGCCGTTCTTCGGCAGGCACCAAATCACGATGTCCGAGACCGCTTCGCCGCGCTTCAAATCCCAGTCGAGCGGGCCCGACGCTCCGTTGAAGTCGATCGAGCCCGACGCGGTGGACATGGTGCTGAAGGCCACGTTGAGCTGCGCCTGCCCCACGTTGATCCCGGTGCCCATCGACGTCCGGGCGAGCCCTCGCGCGAACTCCGCGCCCGTGAGCGGACGATCTTGCGCGCTCACGGCCGCGATCGAGAGCAGGTACACGATGTCGTACGCGCCCGCGCCGCCGAACACCTCGGGCCCGCCGTTCGGATCCGTCGAGAACAGGCTCTGGTAGGCCGACGTGAATTTTTGGTAGTTCACGTTGACCGCCGCGTCCGTCCCTGGGGAGGTGACGCGCGTACGGTCCGCTGCGTTGAGGGTCGCCGCGGCGACCGTGAGGTCGTGCACGAGCCCGCCATCCGTGAAGATCCAGAACGGCTTCATCCCACCCGTCCACGTCGTCTCGACGCGCGTGTAGATGCCCGCGTTGGTCGGCGGGTCGGAGTCCACGATCGCCTCGTTCGTGCCGAACGCGAGCACGATGTCCGGCTTGAACGCGACGATGCCCGTGACGGCCTCGTCGTACTTCAGCGGATCGCTCGCCGGATCGTTGGGGTTGCCGTAGTCGAAGGCCTTGTAGTTCGTGTTGAGCTGCGAGAGCGCGGTCTTGTTGTTGAACTTCAGGATCGTCTCGATGACGTCCCGGAGACCCGTGCCGTAGGCGTCGCCCTTGTAGGCGACCGCGACCTTGATGTCCCCCGTGAAGGGCGGGGTCATGATGCGCGCACGCACCTCGTCCTCGAGTCCGTTCTCGAAGTACTTCGCGATCGCGGCGGCCTGGAACGTGTCCGACGGCGACGTGCGCCAGATGAGGCCCGGGCACTTGTCCTTGCACGCTTGATCCGCGCCGCACGCCGCGATGCACTTGGGATCCGAGTCCGGATAGTCCGAGATGAGCGTGCTCGTCGCCGAGGGCGACATCAAGAGGACGCCCGACGGGATCGTCACCTGGCTCGCGACGTCCAGCGTGATGCCGCTGTACGCGGCGCCGAGGATCGCCTGGACGCCCACGTCGTCGACGAGGTGGTGCGCGGCCTTCACGGCCGTCGCGTTGTCGCTCGTGTCGTCGCACGCGACGAGCGCGATCGGCCGTGACTTGGTGCTCCCCGGCACGGGCGGCAGCTTGATCTTGTTCACGTCTTGGATGCCGAGGCGCGCGCCGTTCAGGATCGTCTCGCCGGTGCCGACGTCCGCGCCGCTGAGCGGCGCGATGAACCCGAAGATGACCGCGTCGTCGTTCTGCCAGTCACCCTCGACCGAGGGACAGTTCTCGCTCGTCAGCTGGACGCACGTCTTCGTCCCGGTCTTGCGACAGATGAAGTTCTGGCCCTTGGCGGCGCAGTCGGCGTTCACCGTGCAGTCGCCGCCGCCGCCGGAGCAGACGCCGTTCGCGACGTCGCACGTCGTGCCGGGGATGTCCTTGCAGTCCTCGTCCTTCGTGCACTGCGTCGCGTCGCCGTCGATGACGAGCGAGCAGCCGGGTGCGAACACCGCGCCCACGGCGGCCACCGTGATCGCGGCGGCGGCCGCGCGCGCGCCCCATCCAAGCAGAGATCTCATGTGTCGACCCACCCTCGTTGGCGATTCGTCCAAGTGTGCTCGCGCCTCCGCCGCGCCTCCTGTGAGGCATGGCCCCCCGAGCCAAAAAAAGAATGCCCTCAGCCTATCGGCTTTCCTAGCGCTACGCAAAGCCGCGCGACCTCGGTGGCCTCGTCGTCGCTCAGCGTACGGGCGTCGAGGTGGAGCGCGCCATCGACGACACGGCCGAGCACGCTCGGATCACCCGCGCGGAGCGGCTCGGCGAGCTCCGCGGGGAGCTCGACCGCGAACGAGCGCAAGGGGCGGCCCGCGAACGTGCCGCCGCCCATCTCCCCGTCCGTCGCGACGACCCGCGCGCTCGCCCCGATCGCAGCGGCGATCCGCGCCGCGCGCGCCTCGACGACGTCGAGCGGTGCGACCGCGAGCGCGACCGCGGGGACGTCCGTCGCGCGCCCGCGCGCGTAGAGTTGCAGCGTCGCTTCGAGCGCCGCGAGGGGGAGGCGTCCGAGGCGGAGAGCGCGCGCGAGCGGCTCGCGGCGCGCCTTCTCCACGAGGGTACGGCGCCCGAGGACGACGCCGCCCTGCGGTCCTCCGAGCGCCTTGTCGGTCGAGAAGCAGACCAGGTCGACGCCCGCGCGGATCGAGTCCCGGACGAGCGGCTCCCCCGAGAGCCCGTGCTCCGCGAAGTCGAAGAGCGCGCCACCCCCGAGATCCTCGACGAGCGGCACGTCGAACCGGCGCGCAACGAGCGCGAGCTCCTCGAGGGAGGGCTGCTCGACGAACCCGATCATCCGGAAATTCCCGCGATGCACCCGCAAGAGGGCGCCTGGCGCGCTCGCTCGCTCGAGCGCGCGGGCGTAGTCCGCTGCGCGCGTTTTGTTCGTCGTCCCCACCTCGACGAGCCGGGCGCCGCTCGCCTCGAGCACCTCGGGGACGCGGAAGCCGCCGCCGATCTCGACGAGCTCGCCGCGCGACACGATGACGTCTCGCCCCTTCGCGACGGCCGCGAGCGCGAGCATCACGGCCGCCGCGCCGTTGTTCACGACGAGGGCGTCCTCTCCGCCCGTGAGCGCGACGAGCGCGTCCTCCGCGCTCGCGCCGCGCCGCCCTCGCTTGCCCGTCGCGAGATCGAGCTCGATCGCGGCGTACCCGGGCCGAGCGACCGCGGCGAGGGCCTCGGGGGCGAGGGGCGCGCGGCCGAGGTTCGTGTGCAGCACCACGCCCGTCGCGTTGATCACGCGCCTTGCGACGCCGTCGCCCGCGGTCGCTGCAGCGGCCTCGACGCGCTCGGCGGCCTCCTCCTCGGTCGGCGCTGCGGCCCGCTTCCCTTCGAGGATCTCGCGCCGCGCGCCCTCGAGGGTCGCTCGAACGAGGGCCGTTACGCGCGCGACGCCCAGGGCGCGCACACACGGGAGGACGCGCGGGTGGCCCAGCAACCGGTCGACGCGGGGCATGGAGCGGAGCGGGTTCTCGGGTTGCGCGGCCACCGTCGTTCGCGCGCGAGAGTTCCACGAAACGAGCAGGCCCTCCAATCTTTCATCCGGGTCGATCCCCCCGCCGCGCATGACCGCCGCCCGTCCCGCCCGCGTCGACCCCGCCCGATGGGCGCGATCCCGGGGAACCGCCCGGCGACGAACCAGGGAGTGCACCGGAATCGCGCCCTCTGATAGCGTGTTTCTACATGTCCGCCGCGCTTCGCTTCGGGTCCCGCTCTCGACGCTTCATCCACCGAACGGCGATCGCCGCGCTGCTCGTCGGGGGCGCGCTCCTGCCGAGCGGAGCGCAGGCCGGCTGGCCGCTCGAGGAGAACCAGACGTCGGTCGACGCCGCCGATCCGGCGAACTGGCCGAACGACCCCGGCTACGGGTACGACGCCGACCACGACGGACAGTGGAACTACTACTCCTTCATGGTCCAGCCCAACATGGCGCGGCCCGAGGAGAAGGCCACGGGGATGTCGATCGACCTCGCGTGGCGCTACACGACGGGCGATCCCCGCGTCGTCATCGCGATCACGGACAGCGGCATCGAGTGGGACTCGGCGGACGTCGTCGAGGCCGCCTACCTGAACGCCGCGGAGCTCGCGTACCACAAGCCGGACATGGCGGGCACGCCGTGCGGCGGGACGGGAGAGCTCGCGGGCTTCGACTGCAACGGCGACGGCGTGCTCAGCGTGTCGGACTACAAGGACACGCTCGCCCTCACGCCGCCCGCGTCCGAGGGGCACCCGCTCGGCGATCGCAACCAGAACGGCAAGCTCGACGCGGGCGATATCATCGCGAACTTCTCCGACCAGATCGACGACGACAACAACGGGTACGTCGACGACATCTCGGGCTGGGATTTCATGAAGGACGACAACGACCCGTACGACGACACGCGGTACGGGCACGGCACGGGCGAGGCGAACGACTCGATGGCCCGCGCGAACAACGGCATCGGGGACGCGGGGGGCTGTCCGAACTGCCGACTCATGCCGATGCGCGTGGGCGACTCGTTCATCACGGACGTGACCGAGTTCGGTCAGGCGGTGATCTACGCGACCGACAACAAGGCGAGCATCATCCAGAGCGCGCTCGGGACCGTGAACAACAACGCGTTCGCGCAGAAGGCGCTCGACTATGCGTGGGAGAAGGGCGTGCTCACGATCGCTTCGATGGCGGACGAGAACTCGCGCCACCACAACATGCCGACCGCGAGCAACCACACCCTCCCGGTCCACGCGATCGAGTACTCCGGGGACAACGTTCACAACGCGCGCACGTTCTTCCAGTACCACCCGTGCTCGAACTTCGGCGGGCAGAACTTCCTCTCCGCGTCCGGCACCTCGTGCTCGAGCGAAGCGACGGGCCAGCTCGCGGGCATCACCGGCCTCGTGTACTCCGCGGGCCTCAAGTACAAGCCCTCCGTCGGGGGGCCGCTCACCGCCGGGGAGGTGCAGCAGCTCCTGATGCTGAACGCGGACGACATCGACGTCCCGGAGTCGCGCATGCCCGAGTCCTTCGACCGCTGGTCCCAACCCGGCTTCGATCAGCGCTTCGGCTACGGGCGCGTGAACGCGAACGCCTCCGTCGAAGCGGTGAAGGAGGGACGCATCCCCCCCGTCGTGGACATCACGAGCCCGAGCTGGTTCTCCGTGTTCTACAAGGACCGCGTGCTGATGCCGATCGACATCCTCGGCACGATCAGCGCGAAGCGCGCGACGACCTTCGAGTACGTCGCGGAGTGGGCGCCCGGCGTGCAGCCGCTCGATGGCGAGTTCGTCGCGTTCGCCTCGCAGTCCCCGATCAGCCCGTCCACGGTCATCGGCGCGGACGGACCGATCGGCACGCTCGACGTGCGCAACATCGATCCGAAGCACGAGCGCGACTCCGACTCGCCGCTCGGCGAGAACGATTTCGCGATCACCGTGCGCGTCCGCGCGATCGCCCACTACGGCGGCACCATCGGCGACGTGAAGGGCGAGCTCCGGCGCACCTACTACGTGCACGAGGATCCGGACCTCATGAAGGGCTTCCCGATCTACATCGGCTCGGGGGGTGAAGGCTCGCCGAAGATGGCCGACATCGACAACGACGGCGTTCGCGAGATCCTCTACCCGACCGCGGGCGGCGAGCTCCACGTCTACAAGATCACGCCCGACGGGCCCATCGAGTTGCCGGGGTTCCCGTTCAAGGCCGATCGCGCGGACGGGCTCGCGTCTCCACCCTACGCGCCGGAGGTGCCGGACTACACGAAGGCCCCCGCGTACTCGGGCGGCGGTGTCGACCCCGATCTCGGCCGGGAGGCGCTCTCCACGGGCGCTCCGGCGATCGCGGATCTCGACGGCGACGGCAAGCCCGAGATCGTCGTGACGAGCTACGCCGGCACTGTCTACATCGTCGAGTCGGACGGCACGAGGCGACCGGGCTGGCCGAAGCGCATGCCGCGCGTGCCCTCGTGCTCGCTCGATCCGATGACGCCCACGCCGCAGCCGTGCATGGGCGACGCCTCCCACATCGCGCGCGGCGCGTTCGCGGCTCCCGTCCTCGAAGACATGAACAAGGACGGGAAGCTCGACATCATCCAGGCCGGGTTCGACGGGAAGATCTATGTGTGGGACCTCGACGGCAAGGACCTCCCGGGGTTCCCCGTCGACGTCGCGTACAAAGGCTCGCTCGTCAGTGATCCGCCGCCCACGAACCGCGTCTTCACGACCCCTGCAGTGGGCGACTTCAACGGGGACGGCATCCCCGAGATCCTCACCGGCTCGAGCCAGAAGCTCTCGTCCGGCGGCAACTCGGGCGGCATCTACTTGATCGACGGGCGCGGCACCGCGGCCCCGAGCACGTACCTGCCGAACTGGCCGATCACGCTCACCTCCCTGAACCTGTTCCCGCTCGTCGCGGAGGGCATCACGAACGCGGGCGTCATCGCGAAGTTCGAAGGGACGATCGCCGCCGTCCAGCACGGCAACGCGTCGCCGCCGTTGATCCTCCCGCTCGATCCCGGGCAGCAGACGGGCCTCAGCCAGACGCCGCCGAACGCGCTCCCGGCGCGTCCCGATCCGAACGATCCGTCGAACATCCTCCATGGCGTCGAGTTCACGAGCAACTACGGCCCCCTCAGCCTCGCTCCCCAGCCCGACACGATGCTGCCGCTGTTCTCGCAGCCGTCGCTCGGGGATCTGGATCAGGACGGGGTGCCGGACGTCATCGCGACGGGCGGCTCGCTTTCGCTCGCGACGAGCCTCCAATCCGCGGACGCGTCGAACGGCGCGAACCTCCTCGCGGTGTGGAGCGGCAAGACGGGCAAGATGCTCCCCGCCTCGCCGATGATCATCGAGGACTTCACGTTCCTGAACAGCTCGGCCGTCGCCGATCTCACGGGTGACGGCTACCCCGAGGTGCTCATCGGGTCGGGCGGCTACTACCTGCACGCGTACGACGCGTGCGGGCGCGAGCCCGAGGGTTGGCCGAAGTTCACGGGCCAATGGATCATCCCGACGCCCGCGGTGGGCGACGTCGACGGAGACGGGAAGCTGAACGTCGTCGTCGGCACGCGCGACGGGTACCTCTACGCGTGGAACACGGCGGCGGCGTCCGACAGCTTGATCGAGTGGGAGAGCTACCACCACGACAACCGCAACACCGGGAACTACGACGTGAAGCTCGAGCAGAGCGGTCCGCGCACCGCGACCAAGCCGCTCGTCGCCGAGATGTGCGTCGCGCCGACCCCGCCTGGGCCGACGGACTACACCTTGTCGGGCGGCTGCGACTGCGCCGTGGAGCGCGCGAGCGACGCGTCCGGATCCGCGCTCGCGCTCGGGGTGTTCGGTCTCGGCGTGGGCGTCGCATCGCGACGGCGACGGCGCCCCTCCGCGACCCCACGCGAGGGATCATGCTGAAGCGCGCTCTGTCGGTCGCGGCCGTCGCGAGCGCGCTCGGCGTGGCGACGGAGGCCTCCGCGTACTGCCGGAGCACGACGTGCACCGGCGACTGCGCGCGCGACGAGTTCGGCTGCAAGATCGAGGGGGCGAAGCTCTTCTGGGCGAGCGGCTGCGTGGGGTTCAGCCTGCAGAAGGACGCGAGCATCCACATCCCGATGAAGTACTTCCGGCAGGTCGCCGAGAAGTCGTTCGTCACGTGGTCGCAGATCGACTGCGGGACGGGGCTGAGTTCGCTCGCGTTCTCCGAGACGGAGGACGTCGGCTGTCACCAGACCGAGTACAACTCCGCGGGCACGAACGCGAACATCATCATGTTCCAGGACGCGAAGTGGGTCTACATCGGCGCGGACAACACGCTCGCGAAGACCACGGTGACCTACGACGTCGACACGGGCGAGATCTTCGACGCGGACATCGAGATCAACCACGCGAACAACAACTTCACCATCAACGACGACGCAGTCGACTACGATCTCCAGTCCGTCCTCACCCACGAGATCGGCCACTTCATGGGGTTCGACCACTCCGACGAGGCGCTCGCGACGATGAACGCGGGCTACGAGGAAGGGACGATCGATCTGCGCACGCTCGACCCGGACGACGAGGCGGTCGCATGCGAGGTGTACCCGCCGGAGCGACCGGTGGTGTGCGACCTCAATCCGCGCGGCGGCCTCGGATACTTCTGCGGCGGGTCACACGACCCACCCCCGACCGACGACGGGGGGACGGACTCGGGGGGCTGCCAGCTCTCCGGGGCGCCGGCGAGCGGCGCGAGCGTGCTCGGCCCGGCGATCGCGGTGGCGGCCTTCTTCCTTCGTCGGCGACGATCGCGCTAGAACCTGGATTTCCGCGGACGGAGCCGCGGCAAGAACGAGCGCCTTCGGCGCGCTCAGGATTCACCCTTGGAGGCTCGCGTCATGCGGCGTTGGACAGCACGAATCTTCCTTCTCGGTGCGCTCTCGATCGGGGTCGGCGGCGCCTCCCTCGCGGTCTCGTCGTGCAAGGGCGGACAGGACACCTTGTGCGAGCCGGGCAAGGAGATCTTCTGCAAATGCCGGGGCGGTTTCGAGGGCACGCAGACCTGCTTGCCGGACGGCAACAGCTTCGGCGAGTGCACGACGCCCGAGGGCTCGTGCCCAGCGATCAACATGTCCTCGTCGAGCGGCGCGACGAGCGGCGCCTCGAGCGGCAGCGGGAGCACCGGCGACAAGCTCCTCTATGACGCGTGCACCGACGGCAGCGAGTGCGCCTCCGGCATCTGCGATGGATTCTGCACGCTGGACTGTGCCTCGTACGTCGAGTGCGAGAACAAGGGTGGCGCCGTCGGCGGAGACTGCGTCCGGTACGAGGGGGGTACGAAGCAGCGGTGCGCGCCCTACTGCGCGAACCAGGAGGAGTGCACGATGTACTACGCCGCGCCGGTCGCCTGCGGCGGCGCGAAGGCGCTCGACAACCCCGCCCTCTCGTTCGCGGTGTGCGCTCCGTGGAGCGACAGCGAGCTCGACGGGATGCCCGTGGGGACGCCGTGCAACGACACGGACGGCACCGTGACCTGGTTCGGGAACTCCGCGGTTCAGGGGAAGTGCGGCCTCGGCCTCGCGATCGGCAACATTTGTCTGTTCGAGAAATGCGGACACGCCTGCTACGAGGACGCCGACTGTCCAGTGGCGCCGTGCTCGTCCAACGGCATCGCTCCGGGCTGCTGCCCGGCGCCGGCCCCTCAGCCGTGTGACGTCCAATGAGCACCGCACGAAGATCGTCCGCGCTGATTGGAGGGGCCGTCTCCGCGCTCGCGCTCATCCTCGCCTCGGCACCCGCGTGTGACGACGCCTCGACCACGGGCACGGGCGGGAAGGGCGGCGGCGCCGCGCTCGTGTGCGGAGATGGGTTCCCGGATCCGGATCTCGGCGAGGAGTGCGACGACGGCAACCTCGACGACAACGACGCCTGTTCGAACCAGTGCAAGAAGCCGAAATGCGGCGACGGCAAGACGCAGTCGACCGAGGACTGCGACGACGGCAACCTGGACGACACGGACGCGTGCACGTCGCTCTGCAAGGCCGCCGCGTGCGGGGACGGCTTCATCCAGGCCGGCGTCGAGGACTGTGACGACGGCAACGAGGAGGACGGCGACGCGTGCTCCTCGTCGTGCAAGGCCGGCTCGGGGTGCGGCAACGGCGTGATCGAGATGGGCGAAGAGTGCGACGACGGCAACAAGTCGAACAGCGACGGTTGCATCTCGGACTGCTTCCTCGCCTATTGCGGGGACGGGTACGCGGAGCTCGGCGCCGAGGAGTGCGACGACGGCAACATGGTCGACGACGACACCTGCACGAACATGTGCAAGGTGAACCAGCCCGCGACGTACGACTGCCCGGGGACGCCGGCGGATCTCGCGGGCGACATGGCCATGAGCTTCGGCGGGGACACCGGCAAGGCGACGGACGTCTACAGCGGCACGTGCGGCGGCGCGGGCGCCCCCGAGATCGTCTACGCGTTCACGGCGCTCGCGAGCGGCGTGCTCACGATCGACATGTCCGCGGCCACGATGGATGGTGACCCGGTGCTCTACGTGCGCGAGGGGAGCTGCGAGAGCGGGACGGAGATCGCGTGCGCGGATCAGACGTTCGGCGGGGGTACCGAGGAGGTCTCGTTCGCGGTCACCGCGGGGACGACCTACTATGTCTTCGCCGACGGCTACTCCGACGGGATGGGGTTCTCGACGAGCGGCGCGTACACGCTCGATACGCTCCTCCTCACGCAGGTGCCCGGGGACGAGTGCCCGGGCGTGAACGTCCCCATCCAGGGCGCGGGCGACACGTACTCCCTCACGGGGAGCACGGCCGCCGCGAAGGCGGATCGCATCGGCCTCGGCCTCTGCAACTCGAGCATGACCCCCGAGGTCATCTACAAGGTGACGCCGCCCGTGAGCGGGAAACTCATCGTGTCCGTCGACCCGACCTACGACGCGTCCGTCTATATCCGGACCACTTGTGAGGTCCAGTCGAGCCAGGTCGTGTGCGCCGAGGCCGCCGGTGTCGGCGGGCTCGAGGTCGCGCAGGCCAACGTGACCGCAGGCAACTCGTATTGGGTGATCATCGACGGCAAGAACGGCAGCAAGGGCTCGTTCAACGCCGACTTCCACCTCCAATAGACCTCCTCGGGCTGCGCCCGCATGGCTCTGCGACGCGCTCGAGGATTGGAATAGAAGCGACGACCGCGCGTACTCGACGGATGCCCCGAGTCACCGCGTGCACCCTCGTGACCCTCGGTCTCGCGACCGCGGCGTGCGGCGACGCGCGGCCCGGCGCTCCAGCGCTCTCGGGCCGGGTGGGAACGGGCGTGGCCGCGCCCGCGACGAACGCGAGCCGCCCCCCTCCGCTCGACCCGGAGCCGAGCGACGACTCGTTCTGCCGCTGGTTCGTGCCCGCCCCGACCGTCGAGCGCGCTCGCGTACGCGTCACCACGCCCCTGTTCGCGGACGACGAGGGCTGTCCAGACGTGACCCCCCGGTGCGAGCGCGGCGCGCTCCGCGCCGCGGACGAAGTGGCGATCGTCGATCGCTTGGGGCCGTTCGCCTGCGTCACCCGTGGGGACGTCGACGGCTGGGTCGCAACCACCGCGCTCGAGCCGCTCGCCGCCCGCCCATCGCGGCCCTGGGTAGGGTCGTGGTCGGCGGGCAACGACCGGATCACGATCGCGATGGCTGCGGGCGGCGACTATCGGGTGCACGGGGAGGCCGAGTGGCACGGCTCCGGGGACAACGTGCATGTCGGCCAGTTCGACGGGCGTGGCGCGCCCGATCGCAGGGGCACGATGCGCGTCGCCGAGTCTCCGTGCGAGGTCCGTCTCCAGCTCGTGGGCTCGATTCTCCTCGTCGAGGACAACGCCGACTGCGGTGGCGTGAATGTGCGGTTCCTCGGCGCCTTCGTCGCCTCGACGGCGCGCTGAATTCCTCGTCGCGCGCCGACGCGACGAGGAATTCTAAATCATTGAGCGCGATTCTGAATCAGTTTCAGAGGAGAGTCCTGTTGTTCCGCCTCTGCTGCCGACCGAGGATCACGCTCGCTGATTTGGCGCGCCGAAGGCGCTCGACTCGGCCGCGGCTCCGCCCGCGGAATTCTGACACATCCATGAGGCCAACCGCCAAGACGCCAAGAGCTTGGTTGCTTCGTGTTGGCGCCTTGCTGCGCGGTTGATCCTCTGGATGTGTCAGGATCGCGCGCGCTGATCTCCGTGGGGGGTCAAACGGGCGGCCGCGCGAGCGCTGCGATGTGCGCCGACAGTCGCTCGAGCGGGACCACCTCCCGCCCTCCGCGGGAACGGACGTCCGCAGCCTCTGCTGCGACCTCGCGATCGCCGAGCACGACGAGGATGGGGACCTCCGCGAGGTGGCCCATCGCGATCCGCTTCGCGAGGCTCTCGTCGCCGTCGTCGACTTCGACGCGGAGCCCCCGCTGGGCGAGATCGTCCGCGACCTGCGCGCCGAGGGCGCGCGCGGCGCTCTCGGGCCGGCCGAT
This sequence comes from Polyangiaceae bacterium, assembly GCA_046351395.1. GTDB lineage: Bacteria > Myxococcota_A > Polyangia > Polyangiales > Polyangiaceae > CAYYKK01. Next base: position 97,902 of record JAXLYP010000010.1, on the reverse strand, counting down.
GGGCACCACGCGCACTTGCTCGGGCGAGAGCCACGCGGGCAGGCGACCGCCGTGGTGTTCGAGCACCACGCCAAGGAACCGCTCGAGGCTCCCCGCGAGCGCGCGGTGGAGCATGACGGGTTGTCGGTGTTCCCCGGACGGCGCGACGTACTCCACGCCGAAGCGCTGGGGCAGGAAGAAGTCCAACTGGATGGTCCCGCATTGCCAGCTCCGACCCAGGGCATCGAGGAGGGACACCTCGATCTTCGGCCCGTAGAAGGCCCCACCGCCCGGAACGAATCGCGGCTCGAACCCCGCTCGCTCGGCGCCCGAACGGAGCTGCTTCTCGGCGAGATCCCAGACCTCGTCGCTGCCCACGCGGCTCTCCGGTCGCCCGGACAGCGCGACGTCGAGCCGATCGAAGCCGAACGCGGCGTAGAAGGCGGGGAGGGACCGACAGAACTTCGCGATCTCGTCCACCGCCTGATCGGGCCGACAGAGGATGTGTCCGTCGTCTTGCACGAACTGTCTCAACCGAAAGAGCCCGGAGAGGTTGCCGGACTGTTCGTTGCGGTGCACCAGGCCGAACTCCGCGAGGCGCAGCGGGAGATCGCGCCACGAGAGCTGCATCTGGCGGGCGAGCTCGAGGTGCCCCGGACAGTTCACCGGCTTCAGCGCGGACCAGCGATCGTCGTCCTCGGCGAAGCAGAACATGTTCTCGCGGAAGTGGTCCCAATGACCGCTCCGCTCCCACAGGGCCTTTCGGCAGAGCTGCGGGCTGCGCACTTCGCGGTAGCCCTCGCGGCGCACGTGCCGCCTGCACGCGTCCTCGAGCGCGCGGTAGAGCGCGAGCCCGCGCGGGTGCCAAAACGCCATGCCCGGCGCCTCCTCCTGGAAGTGGAAGAGGTCGAGGCGCCTGCCTATCTGTCGGTGATCATCCTTCTCCATGGTCCTTCTCCGCTGCCGCGCGAGCGCGGCGCGCGGGGCGCGTCGCCGAAGGAACCCTTCGAAAGGCGAACGCCCCGCTGGCCGAGCCCGCGGGGCGTTTCGTTCGTTGTTCTGTCCACTCTCGGACGGCGACGACTACGAAACCCCGTCGGGGCTCTCGGTGGTCGTCGTCGTCGTGCGAGCGGGTTGCATGACCCGAACGGACGGAGCGCGCGCCCGTCCCTGACGCGGCGTCGGCGTCGAGCGCCATGGCTCGACCGGGGCGGTGGAACGTCGGCGTTTGCGCCTGCGTGTGGCCACGCCGACCCGGCGACGGCGATGAGAACGCAGCAGCTCTCGGGGCAATAGTCATTTGTGCGGTACGAGGAGAAATTGCGATAACTCCGCGAAGAAGAGCACCCATGCCTACGGCTCGGTGACAGCGTCGCCGAATTCGAACTACGCTGCTCTCATGGTTCGGGAGGGATTGGTGCTCGCGCTCGATGGTGCTTCCCTATCCCTCCGGCCCCGGGCTCCGAGCGATCGAAGCGTCCCGCTCCCCGATGCGCTCGCCGCGCGCGCCTGGCTCTCGCGGGTGTGGGGGCCAACCGCGAGGCAGACTCTCCAGAGGACCCTGGCGGCGCTCGGCCCCCAAGGCGCGCGCCATCCACACGACGAGGGCCTGCTGGAAGAGGTGGCGCGTGCGTTGGCCCGGGGCAAGCTCGCCGCCGTCATCACCGCTCCCGTGTCCGTGGCCGGACAGCGGACCGAACCGGAGGCGCTGAGGCGGGCCTCGCGTGAGGTCGACCACTCGATCGACTTCGTGGTTCAGTATCCCCAGGGCGATCCCGTGGCGGGGCACGCGTACGAGCTCCTCGATCCCGGCGGGCAGCGCACCACGGGAAAACTCGGCGCGGAGGGCACGATCCACAAGGACCATGCGGCGCGCGGGACGTGGATCGTCACACTGAAAGAGATCGAACGCGCCGCGTGGACACCTCCCCGCGCTCGCGCCGGCAAGCCCGTCAAGCTCACCGCCCAGACGTCGGGCTTTCCGGACGGGGCGCGCGTCCGCGTCCGGCTCTTCCGAGAGCACGCCGAGTCGGACGACGAGGCGATCGAGGAGATCGAGGCGGTCGTGAACGCGGATCGCGTCGAGCTCGACTACGCGTTCGACGACAGCGCCGGCGACCGCAGAGGCTGGGAGGGTTCGGTGTCGATCGTCGCCGAGCTCGCGCTCGAGGGCGGGAGGTTCTGGACGAAGACCGTCACCGCACTGAAAGTGGAGCTCAAGACGTTCGATCGCGGCGAGTGGTTGCCCGAGATCGCACACGACGGTGATCGAGCCGAGTTCGTCTTGCAGACATTCGGGATCGATGATGGCGCTTCCATCGACGCCGAGCTCTGGGTCTTCGTGCCCGAAGGCGAGGACAGGAAGCTCGTCGACCTGCCGTCGGCGACCGTCGCGGGTGGCGTCGCCGAATGGTCGATCCCCTGCAAGTTCCCAGCGGATTGGGCGCACCCCGACGCGCAGAAATCGTACCGAGATGGATCGCTCCAGCGACCGGGCGAATACTACGTCGTCGCGAAGCTGGCCTCACCGGTCGAGCGGAAGCTCCGTTCGAGGTTCCTCCCTCTACATTGGACCGCGCGATGAGCAAACACCCCGGAGAGGTCGATCGCACGAACTACATCACGGTCCGCCCCGCGATCACGCGCGCGTTCTGGACGGCCAAGCGGACGTGGAACGGAGCCCAGATCGGCCTCGTCGTGGAGACCCGTTGGGTCCCCGACGGTGCGGCTCTCGAGCTCGCCATCGTGGCCGATCGTGGGGTCGCGACCCCGATCGAGGAGCTTTCGGCGAAGGTTCAGGGAAACCGATGCACGTTGAAGCACAAGCTCGAGTGGACCCATGCGCAGCTCGCGAACGTTCCAATCGATGGTCTCCCGACGCATTTTCACTTCATCGCACGCGTCCCCAAATTCGGGCTGGAGCTCCGGTCGAACGCGCTCTACGTCGACCTTGGCGGCTGGTCCCACTCGAGCTGAACCCCAATCCACGGAGAGCCGGTGCGCGCCGTACGTAAAGTGCTCCACATGGCAGCGACGGATCAGGAGATCTTGTCGCAGTCGAACCCGAAGAACTCGGACGGGAATTTCTGGTGTGGCCGGACCTCCGCGTCGATCGTCTTCAACTACTACGCGCGCCTCGGAAAGGTGCGTGGCGGTCCAATCAAGAACCAATCGGACAAAGAGCCCTACCAGCTCCTCTACACGGATGGCGCGCGCGCTGCGTACACGGCCGACGGCCAGTGCGCTCCGATGGAGACGTTCGACCGGCTCACGTCGCAGAACGTCGGAAAGTGGGAGGAGGTGGCGCTCTGGCCGAAGGACAAGCGGAGCGGCGGAGAGCCCGCGACCGAGGCGACGTTCGGCAAGCTGCTCGACCACCTCGATCGCAACAATCCGGCGTTCTTCTCCTCCGGCTTCTCGGAGAACGAGAAGTACGCGAGCCACTTCGTCACGATCACGGGGTATCGGTTCAAGAACGGTTCGCTCTGGCTCCAGATCACCGACCCCGCGACGAGCTATGACCATGTCAGGAAGCTCCTGAAGGCGGGTGGAGCGAGCGAGACTGTCGCCAACTCCCTCGTCGAGGTGGAGCAGAACGGCGCCTGGGCCGTCAAGGACTCGACCGTCAAGCCGTTCGCCTCTCGATATTGGGTCCACTCCAGCGTGTTCTGGTACCCGAACACCAAGCTGAAGAACCACCCCGCGATGGTGGAGAAGGGCTACCCCGACCCGCTGCTCTGTGACAATAGCTTCCGGCCCGGTTTCGCCGTGATCATCGACACGTCGGGCCTGCAGACGTCGGACGCTTATGCGGAGACGGAGCTCGCGGCGGGCTGGCCGATCATGCCGACGTCGCACGTCGTGCCTTCGTCGCCCCCCGCTCTGCAACACTCGATCGAGGAGCTCGGGCTGTGGAACGGCGTGATCGACGCGAGCTCGTCCTATCCGCTCGGGTCCGCGCTCACTTGGCATGGCGGCGTGCACGTGAGCGCGGGGAGCGCTCAGGGCCGGCTCGTCTATGCGATGGGACCGGGCGAGGTCGTCCTGGCGCGGTTCCCGGACGAGGACCCGAAGGCTCGCAAGCCCTCCAACGGCTTCGTGCTGATCAAGCACCGCATCGATCGAGTCCGCCGCGCGCTGATCGAGCCGACCGTCGAGAAGCCCGACGATCCGCTCGACGTCTACAGCTTGTACATGCACCTCGGACCGCTGCGCGAGTTCCTCGAGCGTGACGAGGAGCAAGGCATCGACGTGCTGAAGTCCGACGCGGCGAGGTGGTTGCGCGCGATCTGTCCGGAGCGCCTGCCGAGGAAGCGACGATTCGTGTCGGCGTGCGCGCTCCGGCACCTCGTGTTCCACGCCGACGCGGACGCGGCGAATCGCGGGACGTGGACGTCGATGATCCCGTCGAAGAGCGAGGCCGGACAGGTGGGGGCGGACCTCGAGCTCGTCGAGAGTGGTGGGAAGGTGACACTCGCGGATCAGCCGACGGAGGAGGTCACGATCGGCGGAGCGAAGCACTTTGTGCTGCCGTGCGGTGGCGTGTCGACGAAGGCGCTCGGGGCGAAGCAGCTCGCGATCTTCCAGCCGACGACGGTGGCAGCGGACAAGCTCCACTATTTCAATCCGCTCACGCAGGAGGTGATCAAGGTCGCGTCCGTCGCAGTGGACAAAGGGGCGCCGGTGCTCGTGGAGGAGGCCGATCCCCCGCGGGTCGCATCGATCGCGATCGGCGACAAGACATACGTTCGCCTCGTCTACGAAGCCCCGGGCGTGTTCGATCACCAGGCCGGGATGATCGAGGGCGAGAGCCTCCGGGTATTCACGAGCAAGGTCACGCTCACCGTCCGCTCGGGAGACGCCGCGCAGACGATCGAGCTCGATCCCTCGAGCCATCGGCTCTTCTTCGAGTTCGCCGGCGACAAGCCGCTCTTGACCCCGGTAGTGACCGCGACGAAGCAGGAGCTCGCGTCGTGGCAAGCTGCGGCGAGGTCGAAGTCGAAGTCGCCCACCCCGCTCACGGTCCCTCGCGAGCGAGTCACGCACCTCTTCAACACCGTGACGGAGGAGCTCGTACCCGTCAGCCTACCGGTGGGCGGGTATGTCCCGCTCGCGGTTACTCCGGGGCCCGCCAAGCCCACGATTCGGTCGGCGGAGCTCGCGAAGGGCGTCTACGCCGAGGTCCTCGGAGTGGATGTGGAGCTCGCCCACGAACCGGGCGACGGTGCGGCCGGAGACAAGGTCGTGTTCTTCGAGCACGGCACGTCGGCCATCGCTTTGTACAGAAAGACCGCCGGGGCCGACACGAAGCGGTACTTCGTGAAGGAGTCGGTCGTCTCGATCAAGAACGCCGACGCGCTGCTCGCGTTTCGATGCACAGCGCGAGACTCGACCGGTGGGGACCCAAAGCAGGCGCGCGCTTGGCTGGATCTCCGCGCGTGTGTCCCCGTCAGTCCGGATCAGCTCGCTGCGTGGAACGCCGAGCTCGACTCGGCCGCGCGGACGCGCCTCGGCGCTCTCCGGCGGCGCCTCCAGGCCGGGACGACCCGGCTCATGGGCGTCAAGCTCGCGCCCGTTTCCCCCAAGTCGGGCTGGGCGCTCGAAAAGAAGGGCGCGGAGCTGGTCATCCAGCCGGCGCCGTTCCCCGAGGGCGTCGAGGGGCCGCGCATGCTCTGCGAGGTCGACTTCAAGGATGGTGCGCTCGCGCTCCAGGAGATCAAGCTTCCGACGAGCGCCTCACCATGGGCGGTCGCTGTACCCGACGGCTCGACGATTCACCCCGTGTGCGTCCTCGAGGGGAAGGACAAGAAGCCGTGGGGTGCGGTGTTCGAAGTGATGGCGACGACGCCCGCGGTCGTCCTGGACAATGACACCGACCGGGATGGCATACGGAGCGAGCGCAACCTCGTCCGCGACGCGAATCGAGAGCGCTCCCCGCGCGTCGCCGGTTACCGCAAGGGCGAGATCCTCGAACCGCCACGTGGGCCGCTCGCCCAGGTCAGCCGCGCGCCGATTGGCTGCTTCGACGGGGAGTGGATCCACGTCGAGGTGTTCGCGGCCGAGAACCCGATCGACAAGAAGGCGAAGGGCACGAACGAGAAGGTCGAGCGGATCCCCAACACAGCGTTCCACGTGCTGCGCGACGACGACTCGAAGGACGACTACACATCGCGTTTCGTCCAAACCATCGTGACCGAGCTCGTTGGTGGCTTGGGGCACCTCGGCACGGGCGCGCTCACCAAGGCGCTCGCGGAGAAGAGCGTCGTCGTGAGGCCCGACGAGTGGTCCGCCTTCTGCTCGGAGAACGCAGGGGCGCTCTCTCGAGTCGTCACCGCGCACGCATCGGAGTGGCACCCGTCCCAGGTGGAGGTGCTGGACGCGTCGGCGGACGCGCGTGGGCTCCACCGCGACGAACCCACCGTGAAGGCAGACAAAGACGAGATCAAGCGCTTCGCCTTCCTCGACAAGCTGAAGGACGCCCCGCCGTCGACCGCGCTCTATCATGTTCACCCCTTCCGGTTCCTCGAGTGGATCCTGACTGGCGCTGACGTGACGGTGAAGGGAGCTCCGTCCGCGAAGCTCAAGCTCGAGCTAGGTAAGGACGTCCGACTCGACGTCACCAAGGACGAGACCGGCGAGGGCAAGTCGGCCGCGAAGGACGCCGCTTCGCGTCCGGCGACCTACCGGGTACGCACGATGCTGGGCGATGGGCTCCCGTCCGACTGGGGCACGCTCGTCCTCGAGAGCGGCTTCAAAACGACGCAGCCCCGACTGCCTGTGCTGATCAAGCGCTCCAACACGAGCGCGCTCACGGTCGTGAACCCCGTGGCGCGAGCACACTTCGAGAGCGACTCCCGCGTGGGTCTGGACACGATCGTCGGTGTCAGCATCAGGGACTCGGTCAAGGACGGCGCCCTGCTGCCGGACGGCGGCAAGCTGCCATTCCACCAGCTCTCGTGCGCTCGAGCGGTGGTCGAGGTCGAGTACAACTACCACCCGCCGACGAAGATCTCCGTGAAGCTCGACGGGCCGGGGTTTCGGTTGCAGCCGGTGACCGAGAAGCTCGCGCTCGCATCGGACGCGCAGAGCGCGAGCTTCGCCCCACCGGCCCGCTCGGACTCGCTGTTCAACGGTGCGCAGTCCGTCGCGGTCGTCGTCGACGTCCTCGCGCAGAGCGAGGCTGGCAAGACGTCGAAGATCCGCTTCGAGGTGGAAGGCGGCGACTTTCCGTCCACCGCGACCTCGGAGCTCGAGGTGAGGACGACCAGTCGGATGGAGCTCGGTGACGGACCCGGGGAGGACATCGCGAAGCTCCAGCTCTATCTCTCGCAGATCGAGGACCAGACGGGGCGCCCTTGTTACCGATACGCGGGCGTCGACAAGGCGAAGGAGGTCGAGTACCAGCACGGCGGGAAGCAGAAGGTCCTGGTCGACGGCCACTACAAGTCGCAGCTCGCGCGCGCGTTGTGGCGCTTCTTCTATACCTACGCCGCTACGCTGAAGACGGAGAAGATCGAGCTTCCACCGCCGAAGTCCAAGTCGAAGGCAAAGGCCCAAGCGCAGGCGCAGCCCGCCGCGCCGACCTCCGTCGCGGTAGCGGATCTTCGAACGGGCGCGAACGGCGCCGCGGAGGCACGGGCCACCCGGGAGGGGCCGGACAATACGCAGTATCCGGCTGTCACACCGGCGGTCATCGCCGACGTGATCCGGCACCTCGCGCCGCCGCACGTGATCCCGAAGGTGTCGATGACGGTGAAGTCGGGGACCGGCGTGGCGCGCGCCGACATGCTGAAGTCGGTCGCGCTCGGGGACGGGTGGAAGACGAGCGACGAGTCGAGGAGCGCGCTGCTCCCCATCGAAGGTGATTCCATCACGCTCGTCGTCGCCGCTCCATCGATGGCCTACCTCGGCGGCAGCATCACCGTGGAGCTCGACCTGAACGGCGCCGGTGCGTACAAGCTCACGAGCTCCGCGGCCGGCAAGCTCGAGCTCACCCAGCACAAGCACGAGTTCCAGGTCACGCTCGAGTACGCCCGAACGTCGATCGTGCCGGCGAACAACATCGTGACAGCGAAGGCCACGGTGGATGGCAACCTCTACACCCTCGGGAGCATCCAGCTCTATGGCTGCCGCGATCTCACCGGCGCCCCGAAGGACGGCGTTTCGCGGCGCGACTCCGCGCTCGTCCAGGCCGCGCTCGCCGCGCATGGATACTACGTGCCGCCGAACAAAGTGATCGACGGCAAGTGGATGGATGCGGTCCGGAACGCGCTGAAGGCGTTCATCGAGAAGGACGCGAAGGCGTCGGGGCCCGCTGCGATCAAGGCGCTCATCGAAATGCCGATGGCCGCGTCCACCCCCTGATATAGACACAAACGCCCCGCGGGCAGAGCTCGCGGGGCGTTTCGATCGAGGCCTTGGCCGATCGACGGGGATCCCCCCTACATCACTCGCCGACGAACGGCTTCGTCTGATCCTCGAGCACGCAGGTCGTCCCGTTGAGGCGGCTCTTGTGCGCGACGCTCTTGAGGCTGTCCGTCGGGATGAGCCACGGCGACTCGATCACGTCCCCGTACACCTCGGCGAACTCGACGCGGCGCTGGGAGACGACCTTGAGGAGGTCGAGAGCCCAGGCGTTCTTGTCCGCCGTCCCTCGCGCGTTGCAGGCGCTCACGAACTTGTCGAGGGTCGCGGCGTGCGCGTCGGTGTCCGTCTTGTTGTCGAGACGAGCCTTGAGGCCCTTCGCGCCACGGACGCTGCTCGTCGCGAGCGCCGCGGACCACTGCGTCTTGAGGTCGTCCGCGCTCGTCCAGTTCGCGGGGAGCGTCTCGGCGAGATCGCAGCGCGCCTTGGAGAACGTCGACACCGTGAAGTCGACCATGAGCGCGTCCGCCACGACGTCCTTGTCGAGGAGGCCCCGGCCCATCAGGTCCTCGATGACCATGAAGTCCGAGAAGCTCTTCTCGGGGCTCGACATCGGGAAGATCGTGTCGCCCGCCTGTCCGTTGATCTTCTGACCGATCGTGCCGATCGCCTTCACGTAGGCCGCGGAGTCCACCTTCAGGCTGGAGAGCGACGGGATGCTCAGCCCGAGGCCGGTGAGGCCGTCCTCCGTGCCGGTGCCCGTCGCCGGGACCTTGAAGAAGTTGTTCAGGACGATCGCGCTCGGGACCATCGACGAGAACGTCTCCACCGTGCCGAGGCGCTTCGAGTTCTTGCTGTGCGCCTGGATGATGGACGGCTCACCGACGTCGCACATGAGCTGGGTCATGATCGGCTTGAGGTTCTTCTCCTTCACCGCCTTGTCGACGCGCGTCTTCGCGTGCGCCTTCGTGCCGTTGATGATGAAGCCCTCGAGGTCGTCCGCGCGCTCCTTGTTGTCGAACAGGCGCTTGAACAGCGCGTCCGCGCTCATCGGATCGCCCGGCGTGAACCACGTGGAGAACCAGTTGCCCCACGAGTCGTGGAGCTCCTTCATCAGCGGGGCGCCCGTCTTGTGGCAGTTGATGCAGCGGAACGGCGCGTCGTTGTTCACGGCGTCCGTCTTCACCATCGTGCCGTCGCCCTCCATCGACCAGCCGTTCGCGTCGAGATCGTAGAAGACGTACGCGCCCTTCTTCTCGTTGAACGCGATGACCTCCATGAAGTCCTCCGAGACGGCCTCACCCGTGCCGAGGACGCTGAGGAAGAGCTTCTCGGCGGGGGCGCCGTTCACCTCGACCGCGATCACGAAGCGGTAAGGCGTGGTCTTCGCAGGCTGGTCGCCCTGCTCGCTCACGACGTAGGTGTGGAGCTTGTTCTTCGTGTCGTTCTGCAGGATGTCGAGGATCCCGGTCACGGTCTTCGGGCAGGCCCCCTTGGTGCCCTTCGTCTTCACCGTCTTGCCGGTCTTCACGTTCTTCACCGAGCAGCCGCCCGCGAGCGCAGACTTGGAGAACGCGTCGTCGAGGGCCGCGGTGGCGTCTTGCTCGTCGCCCGTCTCGGCGACCTCGCAGCCCGCGCCGCTGAGCGCGGCCGCGCCCGCGACCACCGTGCACAACCCGACATTGACCGCGAACTTACGCCAGCTGAGTACCTTCATTGGTGCGCTTCCCTTTTGGCTACCGATTGGATGGTAAAAGAATGGGCCGACAGCTCGATTGTCTGTCGAAAATCTTCGTGAGAGCGACGAGGCGGAGGGGGCTAGATGCCCTTCTTCTCGTCGTGCAGGACGGGCATCGGGTTAGCGTCCCGATCGAACATGATCCGCGCCTGATCCTTGCGGGTCTGGGAGCGCGTCTTCAGCTCGTCGCGGCCCTTGACGGTCTTCAGCTTCGCCGTGTCCGTCGTGTACGCGGTCGTCATGTCGCCGAGGTACTTCACGCGGGCCGCCTTCAACGCGTCCGCCGCGGGCGCATCCTGGAGCAAGAGATCCGCGTAGGCCTTCGTGCTCGCCGCCTTGTAGAGCGTCGTCGCCTGGGTCTTCAGCGAGTTGCGGATGAACGCGTCGATCTGCGCCGTGTCCGTCGGCAGCCCGGCGACGATCGGGTCGTACAGGCTGCAGCGCTTCGTGGAGAAGATGTCGTTCTTGTCGTCCACGAGGCGGATCGCGATGACGGTGTTCTGCTTCAGGATCTGCTTCTTGATGAACGCCGTCTCGATCCGCTTGTCCATGTCCGAGCGGATGGGCATGAGGATCGGGAAGAGCTCCGACGAGTACGCCGGCGGGGCGATGAACTTTCCGCCCGCGACGGCGCCCGGATCCACGAAGAGCTCGATGGGGACGAGGCTCGAGGTGGACGCGTATTGGAGCTCCGTCTGGCAGAACACGCTCTTCAAGAGGCCGCCCACGCCCTGGGGCTGATCCCCCGAGAGGTTCTCGGAGATGAAGCCCGTGTTCGGCGCCGTCGACGCGCCCTCGTTCCACACGCGGAGCGCGGCCGTCATCGTCTTCTCGAGGTCGTTCGCGAGGCTCGAGCGCGAGTGCGATCCGTCGAACGCGATCGCCTCACTGACGATCGACGCCGTCTCGCCCGTGAGCTTGCTCGCCGTCTCGGGGAGCGTTTTGTGGGTGCTCACCCAGTTCGTCCAGGGCTCGTGCATCTCGTTCATGAGCGGGCCCATGTTGACGTGGCAGTTGTTGCACATGCGATCCTCGCTGACCTTCGTCACGGTCTTCGTCTTCGCGGGATCCTTCGTGTACGTGTAGATCTTGCCGTCCGGGCGGAGCTGCACGCGCATGAGCGTCCCGGCTTTCTTCGGGTCCGCGCTCGGCGTCATCACGTAGAAGTTGTAGAGGCCGGTCTTGCGATCGAGCGCCATGACCTCGACGCGGTCGAAGACCATCGGGTCGCCCTTCGGGGCGTTCGGCACGTCCGGCGAGCTGAAGAGCGCCGCCATCAGGCTGTAGCTCATGTAGCTCGGCTCGTCGTCCGGGTTGCCGACGCCCGTGTTGCACCCCGTGATGACCGCGCGTGGCAAGAGCTGCCCCGTCTCGATCTGCTCGCCCGTCGCGCGCGTCGTGCTCTCCTCGACGACGAAGATCTCCTTCGAGTCGGTGCGCGCGCACTGCCTCCCCACGCCGAAGAGCTTCTCGAACTCCGCCCAGTTGCGCGGGACCTTGTCGAGGTGGCCCTTCAGCTTGTCCGCGACGCGGTCGTCACCGAAGAGGTTCTTGGTCTCGGCGACGTCCTGCTCGTCGCCCGTGCCGGCGACCTCGCAGGCGGTGCCGCCGAACGCGGACACACCGAGCGCCATCGCCACGAGGAGCGGCGCGCCCGCCCCGAGCAGCCCTCCGCGAGAGCGCCGCGAAACGAAGCCCTTGCCGCTCATTTCGCCGTCTTCGTGAACGCGCTGCAGAACGCGCCCGTCTTGGTGGTGCAGCTCCCGGGGACCTCCACCGCGCGGAGCGGCGCGGTGAGGACGATGTCCTTGCCGAAGCGCTCGTTGCAGAAGTACTGGAGGTTGTCGCTGTAATCGAGGCTCGTCTCGAGGTCGCCGATCTCGCTCTTCGGGACCTCGCAGATCGCCATCTGCTGGTAGTCCTGCCCGCTCACCTTCACGCGGCGGCAGCCGGGCGGGAGCGCGTCCTTGCTCGACCACGTGCCCTGGAGGAAGCCCTCGAGCGCCGTGGGGAGAGCGGTGTAGGAGCAGCCGCACTCGTCGTTCGCGCGCACGACGACCTGCGTGATGTGCGGATCGCTCATGCGCCAATCGACGCCGCCGTTCCCGAGCCGGCCGACGGACATGCACGCGAGGAGATCCTTGTAGGCCTCGTACGTCGGGTCGCCCTCCTTGGGGATCGTGACGCCGAGCTTCGTGACCTTGCTCCAGCCCGTCTTGGTCGCGAGGTTCTTCCCCTTGCAGTTCTTCTCGAGCGTCGCCGCCTTCGTCGGGTTGTTCACGCCATAGAGGAAGCACGCGGCCTGGCGCTGGTCGTTCACGTCCGGGGCGACGGCCATCGCGTCGCCCACGAGCGTCGTCGCGGCGCCGCGCGAGTTGAACTGGCCCTTCATGCGGACGAAGTCCGTCGTGACCTTCGCGTTGAGGTTCGCGGGCTTCGCGAGCTCGGCGGCGAGCACCGCGTCGCGCTTCGGATCGTTGTCGAGGTAGACGGAGCTGAAGAAGCAGTAGAGCGGCTTCGTCTTGTCGATCTGGCTGAAGCTGTCGATGAACTTGCCGTTGGAGACGGCGTGGTACTCGCAGTACTCCTGGCCGCGATCCGCCGCCCCGTCGACGCCCGGGCGATCCCCGCACTGCCAGCGGACGATGCCCTCGGCGAGCTCCTGCTGCCGGACGGCCGCGTGGCGCGTGATGTTCTCCTGGCAGAGGCCAGCGAGCTCCCAGGGCGAGGTGGACCCCGCGGGCACCACGTCCTGCTCGTCGCCGGTCCCGGCCACTTCGCAGCCCACGACCGTCATCGCCACGAACGCCGACGCGAAGACACCACCGATGATCTTTCGTCCCAAGCTCATTGACCTCTCCCTCGTCCCTCAGCAGCCCGACCCCAGCTCGTCGGTTGCGCGGGCACTAAGCACACATCGGACCACTTGGTCGCCCACCCCGAAAACAGCTCAAAGTACCGCATTTCGCGCGGTCGCGGTGGGAAATGTCGAGCTCCAATGTCGGACTTCTGGTGAGTCGCGTGGTGCCCATGGATCGCGAGTGACTCAGCCTTGGGGTCGGCGGCGACCGGCCCGCGCTCGAGGGATCGCGTGGGCGCGTCGACGCCTCGACTGCCCCAAGGGCACGGCCGGAGGCATTACCATCGCGAGTCCATGGCCCACCCGCTCGCTGGCAAGCCCGCTCCGAAGGAGTTCCTCATCGACGTCGAGGCGCTGCGCGCGCAGTACCTCGAGGGGCGGCCCGATCCGAAGGTCGTCGATCAGCGCGTCGCGTTCGGCACGTCCGGGCATCGGGGCTCGGCGGCGCGGCGATCGTTCAACGAGGCGCACATCCTCGCGATCACGCAGGCGGTCGTGGAGTACCGGCGCGCGCAGGGCGTGACGGGGCCGCTCTTCGTCGGGATGGACAGCCACGCGCTCAGCGCGCCCGCGCACGAGACCTGCGTGAGCGTGCTCGCGGCGCACGGGGTGGACGTTCGCGTCGCGAAAGACGGGGCCCTCACGCCGACCCCGCTCGTGTCGCACGCGATCCTCGGCTGGAACCGAGACCCGTCGCGGGCGCGCGCCGATGGGATCGTCATCACGCCGTCCCACAACCCGCCCGAAGACGGAGGCATCAAATACAACCCGCCGCACGGCGGCCCGGCGGACACGGACGCGACCGGTTGGATCGAGCGGCGCGCGAACGCGCTCATCGAGGAGAGCGCCGAGGTCGCGCGCGACGCGAAGGGCGCGCGCGCGGCGGGCGTCACGGCGCACGACTTCGTGAGCCCGTACGTCGAGGACCTCGCGAACGTCATCGACGTGCGCGCGATCGCCGGCGCGAAGATCAGCATCGGCGCGGACCCCCTCGGCGGCACGAGCGTCGCGCTGTGGGAGCCCATCGCGGCGCGCTACGGGCTCTCGATCACCGTGACGAACCCGGCCGTGGATCCGACGTTCGGGTTCATGCCGCTCGATCACGACGGGAAGATCCGCATGGACTGCTCGAGCGCGTACGCGATGGCGAACCTCGTCGCGATGAAGGGTCGCTTCGACGTCGCCTTCGGGAACGACGCGGACGCCGATCGCCACGGCATCGTGACGCGGGGGGCGGGGCTCATGAACCCGAACCACTACCTCGCCGTCGCGATCGAGTACCTCTTCGGGCACCGCGCGTGGCGGTCCGAGGTCGTGGTCGGCAAGACGCTCGTCTCGAGCTCGATGATCGATCGGGTCGCCGCGAGCCTCGGGCGGCGCCTCGTGGAGGTGCCCGTCGGGTTCAAGTGGTTCGTCCCCGGCCTCGGCGACGGATCGCTCGGGTTCGGCGGCGAAGAGAGCGCGGGCGCCTCGTTCCTGCGGATGGATGGCACGGTGTGGACGACCGACAAGGACGGCATCCTCCTCGGCCTCCTCGCCGCGGAGATCCTCGCGAAGACGGGGAAGGATCCGGGCGTGCTCTACGCGTCGCTCGAGGAGCGGTTCGGCCAGGCGTCGTACACGCGGATCGATCAGCCCGCGAACCGGGCACAGAAGGCGGCGCTGAAGAAGCTCTCCCCGGACGCCGTGTCCGCGAGCGCGCTCGCGGGCGAGCCCATCGTCGCGAAGCTCACGCGAGCGCCCGGGAACGACGCGGAGATCGGCGGGCTCAAGGTCGTCACCGAGAACGCGTGGTTCGCCGCGCGGCCGAGCGGGACGGAGGACGTCTACAAGATCTACGCGGAGAGCTTCCGCGGACGCGATCACCTGGCGCAGGTGGTGGACGAGGCGCGCGCGATCGTGAGCGCGGCGTTCGCGGCGGCGGGGGCGGCGTAGCTTCCCCGCGCGTGCCCCCGCGCCGAAGGCGCTCGATCGGCCGCGGCTCCGTCCGCGGATTCGGTGAGCGCGCCGAAGGCGCTCGATTCGGCCGCGGCTCCGTCCGCGGATTCGGTGAGCGCGCCGAAGGCGCTCGATTCGGCCGCGGCTCCGTCCGCGGATTCGGTGAGCGCACCGAAGGCGCTCGATTCGACCGCGGCTCCGTCCGCGGATTCGGCGGTCCGCCTCAGTGCTCGCCCTTGATCACGAAGAACGAGCCCCGGATCGTCCCGGCGAGCTTCGATTTCTGGGTCGCGAACTTGAACCGAGACGCGAGCTCCTCGGGGACCTCCATGCCGTCCGAGAGCTTGAACCCGACCGCGCGCTTCTTGGCGTCCGCGACCGTATACATCACGTTGATCGAGAGGCCGCTCTCGTAGAAGACGTAGGCCATCTTGATGCCTTCGACTTCGAACGCGGTCGCCTCCAGCGCCGGAGAGGCGATCACGATGTCGCGCTCCTTCTTCAGGATGCCGTGCACCCACGCGACGGTCTTCTTCGCCTTGCTCGCGGTCTCCGTGGCGAACGTGTGGTCGTACTTGGTCTTGAAATAGCGCGCCTCGTTGGCGCGGAGGCCGGCGAGAGCGGTCGCCACCGGCGACGACTCGAGGCCGACCGTCGAGACCGTCTTGAAGTCGACGACGTAGGTCATGGCGGACACCGTTGCCGTCGGCGCGGGAGCCCGTCAATCACTTGCGCCCCCCCGCCTTTGCAGACGATCGGGGCGCGGGTGGAGCTCGGATCCGAGCGACGAGGAGGCAAGGGGACAGGGTTGGGTTCCTCGGACAATCGCGTCTGGGGTAGAGTCGCTGGAGGTGGATCCCCTCTCGCGTGACGTGCACGAGCTCGGCCGGCGCCTCCGCGCCCGGGTCGGGCACGCGGATCTCATGCTCGTCAAATGCCTCAAGTGGACGGCGCGGCTCGCCGAGATCCTGGGGCGCGCGCTCCTCGTGCTGCTCCCTACCTCCCCGGTCGCGTGGATCCTGGGGACGCTCTCGGTCGCGTATTGTCTGTCGATCGAGGCGCAGCTCAACCACACCATCATGCACGGCGCGTTCGCGCGTCTGCCGAACGCGGGGCGCTATCACCCCAGCCGCTATGAGACGATCGCGAACCCGTTCCGCTCGAACACGTGGGGAGACGCGCACCACATCCACCACGGGCGGCCGAGCGTGCTCGGCGAGGATCCGGACACGGTGCACCCGCTGTTCCGCGTCCACCCCGGGACGCCCCGGCGGTTCTGGCACCGCCTCAACACGTTCATCGGCGCCGTCTTCGTGTTCGAATGCTGGGCGATCGACTACGACCTGTTCCTGAAGCGGGCGGGCAAGCGCCGGCGCGGCGATCCGGGCGAGCTCGTGAAGCTTTCGCTCTATGTCGGCTACCACTTCGTGCTGTTCCCGCTTCTCGCCGGGCCGAGCTGGGGCTGGGTCCTCTTGTCTGCGTTCGTCGCGATGTGGATCCGGAACGGGATCTTCACGGTGCTGCAAACCGCGAGCAGCGTGGGCGCGAACGTGTCGACGATCCATGCCCACGCTCCCAAGCGGCTCCGCGGCGACCCGTATGTGCGGTTCCAGGTCGAGTCGAGCAAGAACTTCAAGCTGGACCCGTTCAGCGAGGTGCTCTGCGGCGGGCTCGATCGGCACATCGAGCACCACCTGTTCCCCGCGCTGCCCCCGAACCTCCTGCCCGCCGCGTCGCGCGAGGTGCGCGTCATCGCTGCTCGACACGGCGTCCGGTACGAAGAGCACGCGAGCGTCTGGCGCAGCCTCGCGGACAGCTTCGGATGGCTCGCGGCCCTCGCGAAGGCGACGCCCCCTAAGGGCGGCCCTCGGTGCAGCCACTTATTTCCGGACGCGCCCTAAGAATGCTTCATCGGCCGGTTCCGGCCCCGCCCCAATGTCTGGTTCGTAGCGGCCACGGCTTTGCGCAGATAGTCGCGCGCGGCGCCGATCGCCACCTCGAGCGCGAGTCCCCGGCCGAGGCCGACCGCGATGGCCGTCGCGAGCGTGCAGCCCGTGCCGTGGACGTTCTCGGCGCTCCAGCGCTTCGAGCGGAACATCACGACCGAGTCGTCCGAGCGCCCGAGCGCGTCCGCGACGTCCTCCCCGGGGACGTGCCCACCTTTGACCAAGGCGTTCGCGGCGCCGAGCGCCCGGACGCGTCGCGCGGCGACGACGAGCTCCGCCTCGTTCGCGACGCGCGCGCCGATGAGGTGCGACGCCTCGTCCGCGTTCGGCGTGACGAGCGTGGCGAGCGGGAAGAGCTGCTCGACGAGCGCGTCCGCTCCGTCGCGATCGAGGAGCTCGGCGCCGCCCTTCGCGATCATGACCGGGTCGAGGACGATCGGGATGCGTCCGCCGAGCTCGCGGAGCGTCGCGGCGACCGCGCGCACGAGCGCGGCGTTGCCGAGCATCCCGATCTTCACGGCGTCCGCGCCGATGTCATCCAGCACCGCACGGATCTGCGCCTCCACGAGCGAGGGCTCGAGCGCCTTCACGCGCGTCACGCCGGACGTGTTCTGCGCGGTGATCGCCGTGATCGCCGTCGTGGCGTACGCGCCGAGCGCCGACGCGGTCTTGAGGTCCGCCTGGACGCCGGCGCCCGCGCCGGAGTCCGAGCCTCCAATCGTCAAGATGGTGGTCCAAGTGGGGGAGGGGGGCGTTGTCATCGGAGGAGAGGAGTAGAGGCGAGCGTACCCCAGGCCGCGAGCGCGACTGATGGCTGGGCCGCGCGCGAGAGCCCGCGCGCCTCCACCGTATCACCGTCGGTCGGGGGGATGCCCTCGCGGCGCCAGCCGTAGATCGGCCGGAATCGATGCGCGGACGGCCTTCATCCCTCGCTCTCGGTGGGACCCTCACGACCCTTCTCGCGGCCTGCGCGAGCGGCGCGCCGGGGGCGAGCGTGACCGGGCCGAGCGCGAGCGCGACCGCGAACGTCAGGGCCAGCGCCAGCGCCGCGCCGCCCCTCGCTTCCGCGCCGAGCCCGGGGGCGGACGACGACCGTCCGCTCGATGCGGCCCACGGATGCGTCGTCGCCGGGCGCGTCGATCTCAACGCGATCGTGCTCGATCCGGCGTGCAAGGTGCCGTTCGAGTCGCCCGAGATCCGCGCGTGGATGGAGCTCCGCGTGCCAAGCCCGTTCAAGACCTCGGTGGTCGCCGCGCGCGAGGGCATCCGCATCGGTTCGGGTGGCGACACCTTTCCCCTTCGTGTCCGCATCGAGAATCCGGGCGAGGAGCTCCCGGAGGTCCTCATCCCGCCGGACGATCGCGCGGTCCGGGCCTGGTTCACGAGCGACGCGCGCGGCATCGAGCGCACCTCGGCGAACGCGGGTACTCACGACTGGGCGCGCGTCCGCTGGGACGCCCACGCCATCGGCTACTTCACCTTGTCCGTGAGGGCGACGTACGCCACGGAGGCGTGCACTCCGACCGTGGTCGTCGGCGGCGTCCCGACCCACGCGCGAACGTGGGTCGACGTCCCGCTCCCCATGGGGAAGTACCAGATTACGGCCGTGGCCGACTTCCGCATGCAGAGCGCGGCGGGCGAGTTCCCCCCCGAGCCCGGTCCGTTCCTCTTCATCGAGTACAGGCCAGAGCCCACGCTGTTCCGGTAGTCTCGCGTGCCCATGGCAAAGCCACGCGTCCTCTATGTCGGTCTCGATCCCGACCTCCTCGATCCCAAGGAGGTGCCGGGCTTCGATCGCGCTGTGGTCGCGGCCGGCATCCGCACCGCGATGGATCAGCTCGAGTCGAACGGGTTCGAGGCGACGTGGTGCGCCGTCGATCGCGGCGAGACGGCGGAAGCGACGCTGAGCCGAGCGCTCGACGGGACGAGCTATGCGTGCGTCGTCATCGGTGCGGGGCTCCGCGTGAGCCCCATGAACTTCGAGCTCTTCGAGCGGCTCATCAACGTCGTGCACGCGCGCGCGGCCGGGGCACGCATCGCGTTCAACACGAAGCCGACGGACACGCTCGAGGCTGTGCAGCGCCAACTCCGATGAGCGCGCCGAAGGCGCTCGATCGGCCGCGGCTCCGTCCGCGGAATTCGATGAGCGCGCCGAAGGCGCTCGCCTGCGCCGCTCGCCCCTAGGGTTCGACGACGGACGCCCGCGTGAGGCTCGAGGTGAGCGGATCGGGCGCCTCCCCGAACCTCTTCGCGAGCTCGGCCCGGGCCGACTCGCCCCCTTGGACCACGAACGCGAGCTCGCTCAGCGTGAGGAGCTTCACGTTGACGAGGCGGATCTTGGAGAGCGGACCGTCCACCGACGGCGGCAGCGTGCTCGGGTGCGTGAGGTTGAGGAGCACCCCGACCCGGCCCGCGTCGTTGACGAAGCGCGCCGCGTGCTCGTCGGGGATCTTCACGTCGTAGAGCTCGCTCGAGACGAGGCCGAGCTCCTCGATCAAGTCGCCGATGTCCGGCCGGCCCGCGGCGAGCTGCGCGGTCTGCCACACGAGCGTCCAGAGCCAAGAGCCAGGAATGGACTCCGGCGCCTCCCCGGCGATCGCGTAGACCTCGAGGCCGTGTCCGTTGCGATCCGCGGGATCCGCGGGGAGAAACGGATCGGCGAGCCCATCGCTCGCGAGCAGCACGCTCGGCCCCTTCCGGACCACGCGGTACGCCTGGCGCACGCCCGGCCACCGCGGCCCCCCCATGAACATCGGGTTGATGAGGTGCGTGAGGACCGCGGGGTCCACCGTTCCCCAGCCAGCCCACGCCGCTTCGATCGCCGCCGACGTCGCCGTCTGGAGGGCCTCGCGCGCCTCATCGTGCGCGTTCGCGACCGAGCTCGGCTTCGCCCCGCGCTCCGCGGTCTTCTTCACGGCCGCCGTCTTCTTCTTCGAGCCGACCGTCCTCTTCGCCGCGCCCGTCTTCTTCACGGCCGTCTTCTTCGTGCCGACCGCCTTCTTCGCGCCGGGCGTCTTCTTCGCGGGGACCGTCTTCTTCGCGCTGGACGTCGTCTTCTTCTTGGCGACTGTCTGCTTCGCGGCGCCCGCCTTCTTCTTGGCCCCCGTCTTCTTCGAAGAGGTCGCGCTCTTCTTCGGGCGCGTCGTGTTTGCGCTCGGCCCCCCGCTCGACGAGGACTTCTTCTTGGCTGCCGACTTGGAGGACGGTTTCTTCGAGGGCATAGGGTCTCGTTGGATCGAAGGGTCTCGTTGGATCGCAGCCGTGGTCTAGAACCAGCGAGCGCGATTCTGGCACATCCAGAGGAACAATCGCCAAGAGCGCCAGAAGAAGCGCCAAGAAGAAGCGCCAAGCAGACGAGGGGTGGTCTCTCGGCTACCCGCGATCGATCCGCGCCGCGTCTCCCCGAGCCGCGCGCTCGGCCTCCGCGTCGGCCTCGGCTTCGGCTTCGGCCTCCGCGTCGCGCGCCGCGTCCTCCACCGACTCCCGCTCGAAATCGTCGAGCAGCTCGGGAGCGACCGCCAACAAGAATCGCCTCAGATCAGGCCTTCGCACGTCTTCCGCGAGCCTGCCTCGATCCACGAGCCCGATCGCGCCGCGCTTCGCGCGGAGGAGATCCACGAGAGCCTCGGTGCGCGCGTCGAGGGAGAGCTCGTCGTTCACGCGCGTGGCGACGGCGTGCGCCTCCGCCTCGTCCCCTTCGCGCAGCGCCGCGAGGAGCTCGACGGCGACCGCGCCCGCCGCCCGGTGCGAGTAGTCGCTCGGCCACGACGCGACCTCGCCGCGCGCCTCGTCCGCGCGACCGAGCGCCGCGAGCGCTCGCGCGCGGGCCTCGCTCAGCATCCCCTGAGACTCTCCCGTGAGCTGGCTCTGCGCTCGAGGCGCGCTCGCGAACGCGGCGTCCGCGCTCGCGAGGGCGTCTTCGAAGCGCGCCTGGGCGAACGCGACGCGGCTCGACGCCGCGTGGCGCATCATCCCGATCAGATCCATGGCGCCCCCGCGAGCGGTGGCGTGGTCGCTCGTCGTGATGGGGACGCCGAGCGCGAGCTCGAGCATCGCCCGATTCGCGATGCGCGCGCGGCGCGCCGTTCGGCTCACGCGGAACGCCATCAGCGCGGCGAGCACCGCGACGAGCAACGGCGGGAGGACCGTCGTGAAGAACGAGAGGTCCACCGGTGCCACGACCGGCTGCGGCTCCGCCGCGGAAGGCGCGAGCACGTCGAGGAGCTGCCACGCGACGAAGAAGACCGCCGCGATCGCGATCCACACGAACACCAGCTTCATCTTCGCTGCCACGCGCTCCGCCGACGGCCTCGCGGGAGGCACCGCCGGGCGGCGAGGCCGGTCCTCGGCGCCCGGCGGAGCTTCGACCACGCGTCGCTGCGAGGCGGGATCGACGAAGGGGGCGACGTTCGGCGCGAGCGCGGCGACCCACGCCTCCGGGCTCGGCGCGTCCAGGTCGCGCGGGGGCGTTGGCGGCTCTCGGTAGGCCGATCGCTTGGTCTCCCGCGCGAGGCGTACGAGGCCGCGATAGAGGGCGCGCTCGCGCGGGACCAGCCCCTCGATCAGCACCGCGCGGTTCGCTTCGAGGTGCTTCACGAGCTCCTCCCCCGCGCCGTTCGAGCGCGCGAGGACGAGGGCCTCCGCGAGCGTGACGAGCGCGAGCAGCCGGCGCATCCACACCTCGTTCGCGACCACCGTGCGGCCGAAGCTCTGCGTGGCGACGGCCTCGCGCACGAGCTCGATGTCTCGCTTCGCCGCAGCGTCGTCCCCGTCGAGCGCGGCGGCGAGCGCGCCGAGGGCGGCGCAAGAGAGGCCGTTCGCCCGGTGGAGGCTCACGATCGTGAAGGGCGACTCGGCTACGTCGCGCGCCGCTTCGAGCTCCGCGCGCGCCGTCTTCGGGTCGCCGCGTACGAGCGCGGCGTACCCTCTGGTAGCGCACCGCGCGGCGCTCCGCCGGGCTCAGCGCGCGCGGGTCGAGCTCACCCAGGAGCTCGAGCGCGACCGCAAACCGACCGCGATCGAGCTCGTTCGCCGCGGCCGCGAGGAGGCTCGCGCCGCGGAGAGCGCGCAGCCCCCGAACGCCGGCGACGAGGAGGAGCGCCCCGAGTCCAATCAGCACCACGCCGAGGACCGGGCTCAGCGCGACGCACGCGGCGACGCCGAAGCTCGCCCAGAGCGCGCCCACCCCGAGAACGCGGATCTGCGTCCACCGCTGGGGCGCCCCGGACGCGCGCGCCTCGCCCGCGATCCGCGCGGCTTCGGTTTTCGCGGCCCGGGCCCCCTCCTCGTTCGCGCCCCCCGTCACGCGGTTCTCACGGCACCTTGGCCTGCGTCTTCAGCCAGGTCGTGATCGTCTCGAGCGTCTCCGGATCGAAGCTCTCGTCGATCGCCGCGTACTCCTCGGAGAGGCCCGTCTCGGCGTGCTGGAAGAGGTGGTTCAGGCCCGGGAGCTTGAGCGCGGTGAGGAGCGACGGCTTCGAGAGCGAGCTCTTCAGCGCCTGAATCGTCGGGTCCGCGGGGACCTGCGTGTCCTTCTCCCCGACCACGAGGAGCACCGGCGCGGAGACCTTCTTCCACGCGACGCGGGGGTCCAGCGTGAAGTACGACTTCGGCCAGGGCGCCATCACCTCGGCGACCTTCGGCGCGACGACCGCGTCGACCTCGGCGGCCGTCGGCGCGCGCCCCAGCTCGGCCTTCATCGCGGGCGTGAAGAGCTCGACGAACACCGCCTTCACCGCCGCGTCCCCCTTCGCCACGGCCGCGCCGACCTTCTTCTGGGCTGCGATCGCCTCTTTCAAATCGGCCTCGGGGGCGTGCCGGAGCTTGCCGTCGATCTCGAGCTGCAACGGGACGAGCTCCGACCCGGGGAGCGCCACGCCCGCGAGGGACACGAGGAACGCGAGGCTCTTGGTCTTCACCGCCACGTTCGGCAGGACCATCCCGCCGGTCGAGTGGCCGACCATCCCGAGCCGCTTCGCGTCGAGCTCCGGCTGCGCCTTCATGAACTCGACGGCGGCGCTCGCGTCCGCGATCTCGGTGTCGAGCGACCCCACGTTCCCCGTCGTCTTGCCGACCCCCCGATCGTCGAGACGGAGCGCGGCGATCCCGGCGCGAGCGAGCGCGTCCGCGAGGATGAGCCAAGGCTTGTGCCCGAAGACCGTCTCGTCCCGATCCTCCTGGCCCGATCCGCTCCACAGCAGGACGGCCGGGAACGGACCGCTCCCCGAGGGGACCGTGAGTGTGCCCGCGAGCTTCGCGCCGTCCGGGGCGTCGACGGTCACCTCGCGCGTGGGGTAGGGGTAGGGCGCCTCCGGGGTCTGGGGGCGCTTGAACGCCGTGCGAGGCGCTTCGCCGTCCTTCAGGCGCACCATCCTGACGGCGAACGTCTGCCCGCTCACGGTGAGCGTCCCGGACGCTTCGTCGCCGTCCTTCGCGCGCTTCAGCTCGTAGACCTCCCAGGCCTGCTCGGGCAGGGATTTCTTCTCCAGCGTGAACGCGATGCGCTCCGGCTCGAGCGCGACCCGCGAGAGCGCTGCGCCCGTGAGCTTCGCGACGGGGACGTCCAGCGTCGCGCTCCAGGGGGCGGCGGGGTCGTACTTCTCGAACGAGACGAGCACATCGCGGTTCTCGGTCGGAAACACGATCGTCGCGCTCCAACGCTCGCGAGGCGGCGCCGCAGGCGGCGCGACGATCGGGGGCGCCGAGGCGGACGCGATGGGTGGATGCGCGCCGTCCGAGCCGCCCCCCGAGCACGCCACGCATGAGACGATCATCGCCGCTCCAACACCCACTCTGCGCATCAGAGGCCTCCCCTCGTTCACTCGGATGGACACGTCGTACACCCGTGGGGTGGGCCGAAGCCGTCGGACGCGCAGAGGTAGCCGAGCGCGTTCCCCATCGGCCGGCCGCACACCTCGACCGTCTGCTTCGGATCTCGCTGCTGCGCGGTGAGGATCTCCTCCCCCGTCGCGGTGCGCCGCTTCGCCACCCAGACCTCCTTGCCCTTCCACGGACCCGTCTTCACGAGCACGAGATCGCCCTCTCGGACGCCGTGGCGCGGGGCCTCGACGCTCACGCACCCGCTGTTGCATCCGCACTCGTAGAGCATCAAGCATGCATCTTTGGCGGTAACCTCCGCGCTCGGCGCGGGCGGGATCGGTGCGCCGGCCGAGGTGGAGGCCTCGCTCGAGACCGACGGTGGCGGCGCGAGGTCCGCGCCGTCTCCGCCCGGCGACGCGGCGGTGGACGCGCACCCTGCGAGGGACAATGCGGCGGCGAAGGGCGAGACCCGTTGCAACATCGGCCGAAGGTAGCTGGAAAAGGCGCGAGGCGCGCGCTTCGGCGCCGGCCTCGAGGTCGCGCTCGATCCCCTCGTCGGGGCGCACGAGCCGTGAGGGGGCCGTCGACTCCGAGGACCTTCGTTCGTCGCCCGTGGCGCGGTCCCCTGCGGGCGCTCCGCGGTGAGGTATAACGAGCGCGGTGTTCGGGGTCCCGCGCCGCGTCTTTTGGGCTCACGTCTCGTGGCTCCGCGCGCGCCTCGGGCGGGCGCGTGGCGCGCGCGTCGCGCGGTTCGGGGGCTACGCCGTGCTCGGCACCTTCGCCGGGTGCGCGGTCGCGCTCCGCTCGATCGACGGACCTACGGCCGCGATCGAGGGGTACGTCGTGCTCGCGGCGCGCGCCTCGGCGTGGCTGTGCGGGGGGCTCGTGGCGCTCTCCGCGGCGAACCAGCGCGCGTGGACCGATCGCCGCGACGGCGTCGAGATCCTCGCGGCGATGCGCGGCGTGCGCGGGCGCGCGCTCGAAGTCGCCCGCTTCGCGTCGGTCGCGCTCGAGATCGCGCGGTCGACCCTCGTCGCTCCGTGGGGCGTCGGTCTCCTCGCCGTCGCGCTCGCGGGCAGCGCGTCGAGCGCGCTCTCACGCGCGCTGGTGCTGCTCTCGGTGACGCTGTTCGCGCTCGTCGAGGGGGCGGTCGTCGGCGCGGTCGCGTACGCCCTCGATCGGCTCCGTCCTGCGGGCGCGCGCGGACTGCTCGTCGCCGTCGTCGTCCTGCCGTGGGCGCTGCTCGACCTGATCGGGGCTCCGGGGCTCTCGGTGCCGGGCTTCATGAGCGGCGTGCTCGGCGTCGCGCTCCGCGTGATCGGCATGGGGAGGCTCGCGTGAGGGCTGCGATGGTGGGCGTGTTCGCGCGCGCGCTCACGCCGAAGAGCCCGCGCGACGCTGCGGCGGCGACGCCGATCGGCCTCGTCGACGTGCGCCTCGAGCTCGCCGAGCCCGGCGTCATCGGCATCGTCGGGTCCCCGCGAGACGGCGCGGGGCTCTTCGTCGACGTGTTCTCGGGCAGGGCCCGGCCGGATCGCGGGACCGTCGTCGTGGACGGCGCGGATCCCGCGCGCCGCGCATCCATCCGCGCGCGCATCGCGCTCCTCGGCCCGGCGGAGTCCGAAGCGGGGCCCGCGATTCCGCTCGGCCGGACGGCCGCGCTCGCCGCAGCGAACGCGCTCTCGATTCAACGGGGCGCCGCGCCGGACGAGCGGGACGCGCGCGCGCTCCTCGAGCGGTGGGGCCTCGCGGCCCTCGCGGATCGGCGGACCGCGGAGCTCGCCCAGTCCGAGGCGCGCGCGATCGAGCTCGCGATCGCGCTCGAGACGCCGCGCCCGGCGCTCGTCCTGCTCGCGGATCCGTTCTCCTCGGTCGGGCCGATCGACGCGGGCAAGGTGCGTGAGGCGATCGCGCGGTCGAGCCGGGAGGCGCCGGTGATCGTCACGAGCGCATCGGCGCGGGAGCTCCGGACGATCGCGAGCGAGCTCGCCGTGCTGGCGCGCGGCGCGCTCGTCCGCGGCGGCGAAGCGCGGCGCCTCCTCGCCGATCCCCCCGGAGCGGAGATCCACGTGTGGCTCGCGTCGCGCGCGAAAGACACCCTGCGCGCCCTCCTCGAGACGAGCGGGATCACGTCGGTGACGTGGGAGCGCGGGGCGGGCCCCGAAGAGGACGACGCGGGCGTGCTGCGCGTGAAGCATTCGTCGGTGGAGGAGCTCGGCCTCGCGATCGCGGACGCGGTCGTGAAGACCGAGGCGCGCGTCGTGTCGATGAGCGAGGTCGCGCCGGGCGACGCCTGGGGGCGCGGTGAGCCCGTCGCCCGGGGCGTCGTGCACGGCGGGCTCCTCGCCGCGGGCCGCCTCGCCTCGCGTGGCGCGTTCGTGGGCGCCGCGACGATCCTCGCCGCGCTGATCACCGCGCTCGTCGAGCGCGCTCTCGGCCCCATCGGAGCCCTGGATCGCTCGCTCGCGATCCTCGCGAGCTTCATTCACCCCCTCGCGGCGGCCGCGCTCGTGACCGCCGCCCTCGGGCTCCGGACCCCGCGCGATCTGGCGTGGCCGGTCGCTCGGTACGGCGCGCCGCGCGCGGCGGTCGTCGCTGGCGTGCTCGCCGTCCTCTCGATCGCGGCGGCGCTCCTCGCGGCGGCGAGCGGCGCCGTCGTCGTGTTCGTCGCCCATGCGTCGATCAGCCGGGACGCGCCGCTCGCGGGCGACGCCGTCACGACCGCGGGGGTCTCCGCGCTCGCGGCGTGGGCCTACGCCTCGATGTTGACGTTCGCCGCGACCTTCGGGCGTCGCGGTGGCGGGCGCGCGATCGCGCTCGCCCTCGATTTCCTGATCGGGAGCCTCGGCGTCGTGGGGTTCCTCCTCCCGCGCGGGCATGCCGCGAACCTCCTCGGCGTCGCGGCGTTCGTGCTGTCCCAGCGGGGCAGCTCGATCGCGCTCGTCGCGATGGCGCTCGCGTGGTCCGCGCTCGCGCTCGTGCGGTCCCGCGACTGAACCCTCGTCCGCCGATCCGTGCTACCTCGGCGGCCCATGGCCTGGACACTCGACCGCGCGCACTCCGACGTCTCCATCGAAACCACCGCGAAGGGCATGTTCGCGAAGCTCGCGCACGACCTTCGCCTCCTCGCCGGTGAGCTGACGGCGACCGTGACGGAGGGCGAAGGCGGTCGCCTGGGCGTCGAGCTCCACTTGCCGGTTCGCGCCATCAAGGTCGATGGCGTCCGCAAGTCGGGGCAGGTCGATCGGAGCGTGCTCTCCGCGTCCGATCGGAGCGACATCGAGAAGAAGATCCGAGAGGACGTCCTCCGCTCGAGCGAGGTGAAGGTGACGGTGCCCCTCCCTGGCGTGCCTTCGCCCGGCTCGACCACCGCGGACGCGACCGTCGAGGTCGGAGGGTACCGGTCGAGCGTGCCCCTTCGACTGACGATCGCGACGAAGGACGGGCGCACGCACGCCGCGGGCCGCGCGAAGGTGTCGCTCTCGGCGCTGAAGATCCCGCCCGTGAAGGGCCCGCTCAACGCCTTCCGAGTGGACGACGACGTGGAGATCGTGTTCGACGTCGCGTTCTCCGCGGCCTGACCATTCCGCGGAGAGCCGCGCCCGGATCCACCTCAGCTGCGCTCGGCCTCGATCGCGGCGAGCTCGTCCCCCGTGAGGGAGGCCTCGTCGATGAACACTTCGACGTCCGGCTTGAGGATCCGGGTCTGCCCGTCGGCGGTCGACTCGTCGTCCACGAAGCTCGGGACGGGCACGGACGGAGCCTCTTTCGGTCGTCGATCCACGCGCAGCCCCTGACGCCGCGCCGCGGGGACCGATACGGGTGTCTTCGCCTCGGGCTGAGAAGGCCGCGCCACGGGAGGCTTCTGCGGGAAGAACCCCGGCGGAGGAGCGCGCTCGCCGACTTGCTTGAGGAGCTGCGATGCGTCGATCGCGCGCGTGAGCTTCTTCCTCTCGTCGGCGGTGGACTCCTCGTCCCACTCCACGCCGATGCGAGGGATCCCGGTGCCAGGGTCGTCTCGGTCCTTCGCGCCCGCCACGAGAGGAGGCTAGAGCACCGACCGGTTCGAATCACCGAGTATTCACGCGATTTCAGGTGCGATCCACGGCCTCGTCGCTGTGCTCCTCAGATTGTCAGCAGTCTTCCGGTGCGCGTTTCTCGGGCGCGCGCCTCCCACCCAAACTCTCGCGAATCCACCGCGGATTCAAACCGGTCGGTGCTCTAGAGCACCGACCGGTTCGAATCACCGAGTATTCACGCGATTTCAGGTGCGATCCACGCGGCCTCGTCGCTGTGCTCCTCAGATTGTCAGCAGCAGTCTTCCGGTGCGCGCTCCTCGGGCGCGCGCCTCCCACCCAAACTCTCGCGAATCCACCGCGGATTCAAACCGGTCGGTGCTCTAGAGCACCGACCGGTTCGAATCACCGAGTATTCACGCGATTTCAGGTGCGATCCACGCGGCCTCGTCGCTGTGCTCCTCAGATTGTCAGCAGCAGTCTTCCGGTGCGCGCTCCTCGGGCGCGCGCCTCCCACCCAAACTCTCGCGAATCCACCGCGGATTCAAACCGGTCGGTGCTCTAGAGCACCGACCGGTTTGAATCACCGAGTATTCACGCGATTTCAGGTGCGATCCACACGGCCTCGTCGACGTGCTCCTCAGATTGTCAGCACGAGCAGGCTGTTGAAAAGCGGATCGAGTACGCGCGACGAGGCGCCGCAACGCGATAGCCTCCGCGGGATGTCGCTTCCACGCTCCCCGCTCTACGTGCTCGTCCTCCTCTCGTCGGCGTGCGCTTCCACGCCGGCGCCCTCCGCCGACGGTGCCGCCGGCACGCCGACGGCGACCAGCACCTCGAGCGCCGACAGCACGGGCTCCGGCGCGCCGACGGCGAGCGCGTCAGCGAGCGCCTCGACCGCTCCCGCGACCCCTCCGGCGCCGGACGAGATCGCGGCCGGATCGACCGCGTTTCGCAAGGCTTGCGCGTCCTGTCACGACAAGGACCAACACACCTACTCGTTCGTGCGCGTCCTCACGGACCTGAAGTGGCCCGAGGCCCGCGTGCGCGAGAAGATCCGCAAGGGCTCGGGGCCGCGTGGGGATGGCCCGAGCATGCCGGCGATCGGGACGGACGTGCTCCCGGACGCCGACCTGCCCGCGCTCATCGCCTACCTGCGCTCGATCCGCACCGTGGCGCCCTGAGCGTGAGGGCGAACCTCGAGGCGCCGATCGCGCCCACCGAGCACGCGGCGCCCCGGTTCGACGTGCGGAGCCCCGGTTCGACGTGCGCCCTCAGGCGCGCTTCACGCTCTTGATCACGACGTTCTCGAGCGGAGCGTCCTTCGCGAACCCGCCCTTCGAGCCGGTCTCGACGCCCTTGATCTTGTTCACGACGTCCATCCCGTCGGTCACCTTGCCGAACACCGCGTAGCCCCAGCCTCGGCCGCTCTTCTCGGTGTGGTCGAGGAACGCGTTGTCCTTCACGTTCACGAAGAACTGCGCGGTCGCGCTGTGGGGGTCGTTCGTGCGCGCCATCGCGACGGTTCCGACCGTGTTCTTCAATCCATTGTCTGCTTCGTTGGGGATCGCGGGCTGCACGGGCTTCTTCTCGAGGTTCTCGTCGTAGCCGCCGCCCTGGACCATGAACCCGTCGATCACCCGGTGGAAGACCGTCCCGGCGTAGTGGCCAGAGTCGACGTAGGACAGGAAGTTCGCCACGGACTTCGGCGCCTTCTCGTCCTCGAGCGCGATGGTGAAGCTCCCCATGGAGGTTTCGACGATGACAGAGGTCATGGGACGGAACCTAACAGCATTTTTTTCCGCTCGCTCGCCCACGACGAGCGTGCCCGCTCGCGCGGGTGGGCGCGCAGCTCGTGCGGGGGCGACGCCGCCGCTCCCAGCGCTCGGGCACGGGGTAGGGGCTCACCCGCGGGGAGGGCCCCAAAGCTACCTCAGGCTTCAGGGACTGGATCGCGGACGTCCGGCGCGCCGTCACCGCGCGAGGTCGCGCCGGGGATCTGGTAGGGCACGCCGCGGAGCCGCTGGCCGACCTGGTGTGCGCGCCACTTGAGGTATTGCGTGTTGAACGTGACGGCGTTCTTCGGATCGAAGAACGGGTTCTTCACCGTGCTCACCGCGATCATCATCAGCACCTGCTCGGCGACGCTCACGGGGCAGCCCGTCATGCGGACGGGCTCGTCCTTCTTTCGCATCGCGAAGCGAGCGGTCGTGGCGGCCATCTTCGCGAAGATGTCGTCGTGCTTCGCGTGGTGGGGATCCTTCTCGGAGCGATCGCGGTAGAGGCTCTCGATCTTCACGAGCTTGCCGGCGACCTCGCCTTGGAACTTCGCGCAGTCCCCGATGAAGATCACGGGCTCGCCGGGCTTCGCGTCGATCGGGCCGTCGTAGGCGCCGAAGATCACGTGCATCCGAGGGAGCTTCGCGTCGCACTCGCTGTCGAACTGGCGGAGGATCTCGATGGCTTCCTCGATCGCGCCCGGGCACCCGCCCCAGCAGTAGTCCGTGCGCTCCGGCTCGGGCGGCGGGCCCGCGTACGCGGTGATCTTCGAGCCTTCGAAGTACTTCTCGACGCGCATCAGGCCGACCTTGAAGCCCTTCGCGCGCGCGCGCGCCTCCTCGAACGTCACGTCGCCGGTGATCTCGATGTCCGCGAGATCGAGCGAACCGAAGCCGCGCTCGGACGCGAGACGCAGGTGATCGACGGTCTTCGGATCGATGCCGATGAGGTGGCACCCCACCGCGTCGATCGCGGCCTGGCTGTTCCCCATCAGGATCAGGTTCATCGTCCGCGGGATGGGCGTGAGCATCCGGCCCTCGCCCGCGACGATGCAATCGATCGCGATGAACTTCGGCTGCACGATGTACTGGAGGTCGGCGATCTTCTCGTCGAGCCGGTGATCGTGGTCGATGAGGCGGTGCCGGTCGTCCTGGATGCCGATGTAGTTCTTCATCGAGAACGTGACGGTCGTCCAAGGGTGCGATTTGAACTTCGGACAGTTCACGAAGAAGTCCGCCTTCGCGACGGGCTCGGGCGTGAACACGTAGTCCCGGAGGCGCTCCTTGTGCGTGTACTGGATCTCGACCTGGGGCGTCTCCTCGAAGTGGTAGTGCTTCACCCCCGTGCGCTCGAACATCTCGTAGTAGCCCGCCTCCTTGAACGCGACGCGCGTCGGGATGGTGATCCCGCAGCGCTCGCCCACGGCGAGCTCGACGATCTTGTCCTGGCCGCGATCCCGGAGCGCGCCGATCACGCCCTCCACGAACTCGGGCCGCGTGTAGGCGTGCGGGAACTGGTCGCCCGCGGCGACGACGTTCGGCTTCACGAGCGTGCGCCCGGAAGGCCGGAGATCCAGCGCCTCGAGGCCCTCGCGCACGATCGCGCGGATCCGCGCCGCGTCGTAGGCGTCGCAGTGACGGAGGATGACGCGAGGCCGCTCGGGTAGCTTCATGCGCGAAAGCGTACCCCACCTCGGCGTTCGGCGAGGAGCGGGCTCGAGCGGGCGCGTCTGCGCGGACTCAGGGACAGGTCGGACCCGCGACGCGCCAGGGGGAAGCCACGAGGGGAAGTGTCGGACAGGGGCGCAACTCCCCAATGATGGCGGGAGGAGCGAACGAAGCATCCCAGCGGAGCTCCCCGGAACCGAGCGAGCCTGCGAGCGAGACCTCGAAAACGAGCCTCGCGCACGGGCCTGTGTCGGCACGTGCCTGGCACGTGCCAGGGGGCGGACACCTCGTCGGGGCCGGATTCGCGCTCTACAAGTGGCTGCGATTGCAGGGAATCGGTGGCACGACGGCTGCTCTTGCGGGGACTCGTCATGCGAAACGCGGAGCCCTTCGACAGAGCCACGCCCTCCCACTCGAGGCGCTCGGGCGTCCTCCCGATCGCCCCCGAGGTCCGAGCGCCGCGCGCGCGAGGTCCGCAGCGGGAAGAGGTCGGTGCTGCCCTCGGCCGGGCGCTCGCGCGACTCACCGCCATGCAGCGCGCCGATGGGGCGTGGGAGGTCGACGTGGAGGAGGGGCCCTCCCTGCTTTCGGCGTACCTCATCGTGAAGCGACGCTTCGGCGCGCTCGGTGAGCGGGAGGCGTGTGCGGGGGCGAAGGCCCTGCTCGCCGCGCAGCGCGAGGACGGGTCGTTCGCCCCGTACCCCGGCGCGGACGCCGGCAGCCCCATGGCGACCGCGCTCGCCGCTGCCGCGCTCGAGGCGACGCGCGTGCCCAGAGCGCGCGGCGCCGTCGCGCGCGCGGACCGCTGGGTGGAGCTCGCGGGCGGCGAGTCCGCGCTCATGACGCGGTTCCACGAGCACTTGGACTTGTCGGTCGTCTTCCTCGTCGCCGCGAATCGCCTGTCTTCGGAGCTCCTGCCAGAGATGCCCGCGGAGATCCTCACCACGCCGTTCGAGCGGCTCGTCGATCGACGCGCCCACCTCGGCAACGTCCTCGGCATGCTCGTCCTCATGGCGCTCTCCGACCGAGAGCCTCGCGGCTCCACGCGGGAGGCGATCCGCGCGCGCATCGAAGCGCTCGTCGCGCCGCACGTCACCGAGGCGGGAGGCTTCTTCGGCTGGCCTTGGCAGACCTTGACGTGCCTCGTCGGACTCGCGGCCGTGGGCGCGAAGCCGACCGACGAGCTCTGCGCGCGCGCCCTCGCGTGGCTCGCGCGGCAGGAGCGGTACGACGATGGGGCGCTCCGCTTCGCGGCGCTCGGCAACGACGTCCTCAGCACCGCTCACGCGGTGAGCGCGCTCACCGAAGCGTCGGACACGACCGACGCGGCGGCGCGCGGCGTCGCGTTCCTCGCGGCCTCGCAGTCCACCGTCCCGATGGCGCGCCCGAACCAGCGAAAGACGGGAGCGCCGCGCGTCGGCGGGTGGTCCGCGCACCGGGATGACGCGCTCTTCCCGGACACGGACACGACCGCGGCCGTGCTCTCCGCGCTCGCGCGGCGACCCCGCCGCCGCGACGCGCGCGGGGTTCTGCCGGATCCCGCGATCGAGCAGGGCGCGGCGTGGCTCGCCGGCATGCAGAACCCGAGCGGGGGCTTCCCGATGTACGTCTGGGATTTGTCCGAGAAGGCCCGCGGACCCATCGAGACCCGCGCGCCGCTCGGCCTCGAGCGATCGCTCGGCGTGATTCACGTCCTCTTCGACCCGCCGCCCGAGCTCGGAGACCCGGCGACCGAGGGGGTGACGGGACGAGTCCTCGGCGCGCTCGGCCGCGCGGGCATGACCCGCAAGGATCCCATCGCGTCGCGCGCGATCGCGTTCCTTCACCAGCAGCAGTGCGACCACGGTGGCTTCTGGGGCCGCTGGATGGCGTGCTACCTCGCCGAGACCGCGACGATCCTCGAAGGGCTCGCCGCGATCGGCGAGGACACGCGCCTCCCCTACGCCGAGCGCGCGGTCGAGTTCCTCCTCGCACACCAGAACCCAGATGGCGGCTGGGGAGAGCGGCCGGAGGCGTACGCCGATCCATCCCTCGCGGGCATCGGTCCGAGCATGGCCGCCGTCACGGCGCACGTGATCCTCGGCCTGCTCGCGATAGCGGATCCGCCGTACGAGGCGATCCAAGCCGGGATCCAGTGGCTCCTCGCGAACCAGCGCCCCGACGGCGGCTGGACGAACGACGGCTTCCTCCACGCGCGGCTCTTGCCCGACCATTTCTACGCGTACACGCTCCCCGCGCTCACGACGCCGATCGTCGCGCTCGCGCGATACCGCGACCGGCTCGAGCGCTTCGGAAGGCTCGTGAGCTCGACCCGGCGGAAGCGTCGTCTCGGGATGCGCGCGCGGCAGCGAACGTCCGCGTGACGCTCAGCGCTCGGCGCGGCGCTCGAGCCAGCGGCGGAGCTGCGTCCGGTGGACGCCCAAGCTCCGCGCCGTCGCCGAGACGTTCCCCTCGTGCGCGGCGAGCGCGGCCTCGATGACGTCGTCCGCGGGGAGCCGCGCGGGCTCCGCGTCGCGCGCGTCCTCCGGGGCCTCCGCTCCGGGCGCGGGGTTCGAGCGCACCGCGACGCGCCGGCCCGCGTCCTCCGCGAGGTGCTTGTCCCGCACGACGTCCCCGCCCTCGCCGCGCGTTCGGTGCGCGGCGGAGCGGACCTCGAGGAGGAGCTCGCGGACGTTCCCGGGCCACTCGCGGAGCAGGCAGGCCTCGACGAGCGAGACGTGCACCGAGAGGCGCGCGTCGAGCGCGCGGAGGGCCTGCGCGATGAGGTAGGGGATCTCTTCGCGCCGCTCGCGGAGCGGCGGCAACCACGAGCGGACGACCGAGGTAGAGATCGCGCGGAACCTCCCGCGCGCGACCTCCTCTCGAAGATCCGCGTGCGTCGCGGTGCACACGCGAACGCTTACCCGGGTGCCCTTCGTCGCCGAGCCGGAACACCTCGCCCGTCTCGAGGACGCGCAGGAGCTTCGCCTGGATCGCGCCGTCGAGCTCCACGACCTCGTCCAGGAACAAGGTGCCGCCGTCGGCGGCCTCGTACATAGGCCGTCACGTCCGCGTCCGCGCTCGAGTACGCGCCGCGCTTGGTGCCGAAGAGGAGGCGCTCGGCGAGCTCGGGCTGGATGGTGGCGCAGTTGACGGCGATGAACGGCCGCGACCCGGTCTCCGCGGGGCGGCCGGGGCGCGCGAGCGTCTCCTCCGCGAACGTCCTCGCGAGGAGCTCCTTGCCCGCCCCCGTCTCGCCGCGGAGATGAAGGCACGCGTCCGCACGCGCGGACGCGCGCACGGCGTCGAGCGTCGCCCCGAGCACCGGACCGACGACGACGCCGCCGTTCACCGTGACGGCCCGGCTCGTGAAGAGCGTGACGTCGTCGACCTGGAGGACGAAGTGATCCCCGAGCCGAACGACGGTGTTCTTGCCGCCGAGGGGGGTGGCCTTGTCGATCCGCGCCCCGTCCACGAACGTCCCGTTCTTGCTCCCGAGATCCTCGACCACGAGCGCGCCCTCGGGACCGCGCGTGAAGCGCGTGTGGCGGCGGGAGAGGCGATCGCTCGCGATGCAGACGTCGCTCGCGTCCCCGCGCCCGAGGACGACCGCGCCGCGCGTGAGGGCGATGGGACGGATCGGCGCCGGCCGACCGTCCGGCTCGATCGCGTGCGCCGCGACGACGAGCAACCCGGGACGCGATCGTCGTCGACGTCCTCGACCTCGTCGGTCGTCTCGATCGTCGTCGCGCCCGTCACGCGCGTGCTCCGGGCAGGAAAATTCGAGCCATCGCGGCGGCGTCGTGGAGGCCGCGCTCGGCGAGCGAGGCGTCGATCTCCGCCACGAGGAACCGTTGCCCCAAGAGCTCCGCTGCTTGGCGTCGGGCGAGCGACCCGAACAGCGTGAGCCCTCGACCTCGAGGCGCGGAGCGATCGCCGCGAGCGCGCGGGCGCCGCGCGATCGGTCGCCCGCGCGCACTCGAGGCACGCCCGCAAGAGGCGGCCGAGCCGCGCCGCGATGCGGAGAGCGCGCGCTCGAGCGCGGAGATCGCGAGCGTCGCGCGCGCGCGCGTGCGCGTGCGCGCCCCATCCTCGCGCCCGCGGCGACGGCGACGCGCGCGCGCGACCATCCAGCTTTCCGCGTCGACGCGGAGCGCCTCGAAGTGGAGGAAGAGCGCGCGGTCGAGCTCCGCATGGATCCGCTCGGCGATCTCGAGCGCGCGCGCCGCGTCGCCGTGGAAGAGGCGCTCGTTCACGCGCGCGAGGGCCACGTCGTACGAGAGCAGGTTGAAGCGCTCGCCCTTCCACATCGCGGCGCACGCGTCGACCACGGCCACGGCGCCGCGCGGGTCGGTGAGGAGCCACGCGAGGTTCGCGTAGTTCGCGGCGAGCCTGGCCGCGCCGTACGAGTCGCCCCGGCGCGCCGCCTCGGCGTACAGCGTCGGGGCGATCTCGAGGAGCACGTCGAAGCGGCCGACCTCGAACGCCGACCAGAGCAGGTAGTGCTGCACGGTCACGCGGTCCCACGGCGCGTCGCGCACGTGATCGCGGTAGAGCGACTCGGTCGCGCTGCACAGGCGGAACGCCTCCGGGAACGCGCCGAGCGTGGCCGACGCGATCGCGCGCGCGCGAGGGATTGGGCCTCTGCGAGCGGCGTTCCGATCCGCTCGGCCACGCGGTCCGCCTCGTCGAGGAGCCTCGTCACGACCTCGCGCGCGGCGTCGCCCCGACCGCTCGCGGCGACCGCCTCGGACGTCGTCGCCCGGAGGATCCGGATCGGATCGCCCGTCCGCCCTGCGGCGACGAACTGCCGCGCGGAGAAGTCCGCCGCGAGCAGCGGATCGATGAAGCCGACTCCCGAGACCATCGACCACGCCGCGTCCGCGCGCGCCGCGTCCAGCGCCCGGACCTGGCCCGCTCCGCTCGCGGAGCGGCCCGCGGAGCGCGACGCGCGCGCGCCGACGAGCCGGACCTTCGCGCGACCGATCGCGAGCGACCCGAGCGCGCCGACGCGCGTCGTCGGCCGGCGCCAGCCGACGTGGGAGAGGACCCGATCGAGCGCGACGAGGCCCTCCTCGAGGTGACCGCCGCGGAGAGCCTGCTCGGCCGCGCGGCGCTCGAGATCGAGCGCCGCGTCCGCGTCGAGCCCGCGCGCGGCGCGGGCGAAGGCGCGCGCCGCGAGCCGGTTCCTGCCGAGCGCCGCGAGCGCCGACCCCCGCGCTCCTCGAGGCGCGCGCGATCGGCAGGTGAAGTCGTGACCTCGAGCCCGATCCGCGCGAGCGCCGCCGCGCGCTCGAACGCGTACGCGGAGAGGGAACGATCGAGCGCGACGCGGACGAACCCGGCGGCGCGCGCGGCGAGACCGGCCGCGATGAAGTGCCGGGCGATCGCCTCCGCCTCCGCGTCCGGCGTGTCGGCCTCGAGGGCCTCCGCGAGCGCGAGGTGCAGCGCCGAGCGCTCCGCGCCCGAGCGCGCCTCGATCGCGGCAGCGCCGAGCGCCGCGTGGCGCGGCGCGACGAGCAGCTCGGCGCCTCCCTCTGGAGGAGGCCACCGGAGATGAGCGTGAAGAGCGCGTGCGCGCCCTCTCCGCTCGTGATGGAGGGGGCGTGGCGCGTCGCCGCCCGTACGAGGACGCGCTCCGCGAGCGGGCGACCCGCGATCCCCGCGAGCTCGAGGAGCGAGCGCGTCGCGCCGGGCATCGCGTCGACGCGCCGATCGATCACGCTCGCGAGCGTCGGCGCGACGCGTGCTCCGTCGGCCCCCACGGCCGAGTCGATGTGCAGCGCGAGCTCCGGAGCAGGAGCGGGTTGCCGCGCGCCGCGCGGACGACCTCCGCGCACCGCGCGTCCTCGGTCGCGCGCGCACGCCGCAAGATTCGAGCGCCTCGCGCTCCGCGAGCGGCTCGAGCAGGCGAGGCGCTCGAACGCGCGTGGCCGCGCGTCTCCGCGCGCCCGCGTGGATGATCGCAGCGCCTCCACCAGGCTCTCTCCGAGCGATGGCCCGGGGCGCGCGGTCACGAGGAGGACGACCGGCGGCGCCTCGCCATCGAGGAGGACGCGCGCGAGGCAGGCCGCCCCGTCCGCGTCGAGCCAGTGGAGATCCTCGACGACGAGCGCGACAGGCGCGATCTGCGCCGCGGCGCGGAGCGCGGCCACCAGCGCGTCGAGCGCGCGCTCCCGCCCGTACCCGCCGACCGCCGCAGCGGGCGCCTCGGGGTGAGCCTCGACGACGGAAGGGGCGAGCGGCGCGAGCAGTCGGAGCTTCGCTCGGATCAGCGCCGCGGATGCGGCCGTCTCGGGCGCGGCGATCGCGCGCGTCGCGAGCTCGAGCAGGGAGCGCGCGATCCCGTCGATGACCTCGACCGGGCTCCGCTCGCGCTCGTAGCACCTCGCCTCGAGGACGGTGCGGTCGCGGAGCTCCGCCTTCGCGGACTCCACGAGGGTCGACTTCCCGATGCCGCTCGGGCCCACGATCGCGATGC
Organism: Polyangiaceae bacterium; assembly: GCA_046351395.1. Classification (GTDB taxonomy): domain Bacteria; phylum Myxococcota_A; class Polyangia; order Polyangiales; family Polyangiaceae; genus CAYYKK01. The sequence continues at coordinate 60,336 of JAXLYP010000010.1, read as the reverse complement.
ACGCGAGCGCCCCCGACGCCCCGCGCGCGAACGTGAGGACGCGCGCGAGCTCGTCGGTGCGGCCCACGATGGGCCATCCTCGGAGGCTCGCCGCGGAGCGGAGCGCCTTGGGCGCACCCGGGGCAGGCGACGAAGAGGCCCGCGGCCGCGACGGCTCGGACCCGCGCGCCCCCGAGGCGGATGCCTCCTCGCCGGGCGCGAGCGCGTGCGCGACCTCCTCGGCCGTGGGCCGAAGGGCGGGCTCCCGCTCGAGCATCCGCGCGACGAGCGCGTCGAGCGCGTCGGGGACGTCGATCCCGAGCGCGCGCAGCCGGGGCGCGTCGAGGCGCCGCGTCGCCGCGATGACGCTCTCGCGCGATCCCTCGAAGGGAAGCCGCCCGGCGATCGCCTCGAACATCATGGCGCCCAGCGCGTAGACGTCGGCCGCGGGTCCGAGCGGCGCGCGCTCGATCTGCTCCGGAGCCATGTATCCGGGGGTCCCCCCGCCGGTGCTCGTGGACGATGAGGAGCCGCCTTCGAGCAGCGTCGCGAGCCCGAAGTCGACGACGATCGAGCCGCGCGTCGGGTGCACGATGACGTTGCTCGGCTTGATGTCGCAGTGGAGGACTCCGTTCGCGTGGAGAAAGTCGAGCGCGAGCGCGACCTCGCGGAGCCGCGCGAGCGTGTCCTCCGTGACGGGGGCGGCCCCGCCGCGGACTCCCGCCGCTGCGGGACGCGAACGGTGTGGCCTCGAGCTCGAGATCGGCGCGATCTCGGCGTCCGGGGTGGTCACCCGTTCGGCCGCGGGGTCGATCCTCGTCGCGCTCGCCGTCGAGCGCGGCGTCACGCCGGGGAGCGCCGCCCCGAAGTGCGCGCCGTCGACGCGCTCCATCGTGTAGAGCCACGCGCCCTGGCCCTCCGGGAGCTCGTCGAAGCCGAGCTCGTGGAGGACGACGAGGTGCGGGTGAACGAGGGACGCGAGCGCGCGGAACTCCCGTTTGAACCGGGCGATCGCGTCGGGCTCGGTGCGGCGCAGGATCTTCAGCGCGATGCGGATCCCGAGCTCGCGGTCGAGCGCCTCGTACACGGCGCCGAACCCGCCCTGCCCGAGCTTCCGCTCGAGGAGGTAGCGACCGTCGCGCAGCGAGTGGCCAAGGGCCGCGAGCATCCGGAGCTCACTCTGCGAGTGAGGCGGGGTTCACTCAAGAGAAACCGACCACGCGCGCTTCTCTCTCGCCTCGAGAACCTCTCCGAGCGTTCGACTCGCACCGATGCTCGGTTGAGGTGGCGTGCCGGAGGTCGGCGGGGGAGCGCGACCCTGACTGGATGCTTGCGCTGTCGATCATGGGCGGCGTCCTGGTCCGCTTCATCATCCCCGTCCACCGCGGCCCATCCCGCTATCTCCGGACTGAAGAAACGGCTCCGCCCTTCGGCGAGTTCGAGCGACTCCTCGGTCCGAGGGACCGCGTCGCGAGGGCGCGTGACGGAGGCGAGCCCGAGAGCGCTGATCCGAGCCTCGATCTCGCGTGGTTCGACGTGCCTCGCGTCTCCGCAGCGCGCGGGCCATGTCCGGGATTTGAAAATGGGGCGCGCACCGGTAGGGATCGACCTCTCATGCGCACGTTCGCCGCAGCGGTCCTCACGGTCCTGTTCGTCGCCGCGTTCGTCTCGCACCTCGCGCTGACGGCGGTGTTGGACGTCGGGACGTCGACGCCGACGTTCGTGGCGACGGCGCGCGCGGCCGACGTCCGCGGCCTCCTGCTGGACGTCGCGGAGGCGAGCGTCCTCGAGGCAGCGCAGCGCGAGGCAGGGCCCGTCCTCGCGCCGGCGCTGGGCGCGGGGGTGCGGGGCGCGCTCGACGAGGCCGCGCCCGAGGGGTGGTTCTACACGGCGCTCGGCGCTTCCCACGAGGGCCTGATGAGGTACCTCGACGGCGCGACCGGCGGTGGCGAGGTCGACCTCACCGAGGTGCGGAGCGCCGTTCGTCGGCAGGTGGCGAAGACGGCTGCGATCGCGCCCGGGGCGAACGCGGCGAAGCTCACCGCGACGGTGGATCGGCTCGCCGCGGCGATCCCGGAGAAGGTGAGCATGACCATGCTCGTCGCGAACGCCGCCGCGGAGCTCGACGCGAACCAGCGCACGGCGCTGCTCCGAGGACTCCGCTCCGATCTGGCGACGCTCCGCACGGCGCGGCTCGCGACGCTGATTGGAGGGATCGTCGCGCTCGTGCTGCTCGCGCTCGTCTCGATGAAGACGGCGGCGCGCGGCCTCGTCACGGTGGGGATCGCGCTCGTCCTCGCGAGCGCGGTGTACGTCGGCGCGGGCTTCGCGCTCCAGCACGTCGTGCGGGACCGCGTCGTCGCGGGCCTCGAGAAGGCGAGGTCGCGCGACACGCCCGTGGGAGCCGCGCTCGCGAACGGGCTCGGCCGCCTCGCGGATACAGCGGGCCGCGCGGTCTCGCGCGACGCGGACGGCCCGGCCTACGCCGCTGTGGGTCTCGGCCTCGCGCTCCTCGTCGGTGGGATCGTCCTCCGCGCGCGGAGAGCGCCGAGGGCTACTTCTTCGTGAGCGTCTTGCAGGCCTCGAGGAGCCGCTGGTGCTCGGCCTCGTTGCCCGCGCCGAGCATGTTGCCGTTCTTGCAGGTCACGTCCGTCTTGCCGACGGTCATGTGGACCAGGAACGAGTAGCGGACGTACCCGTCGCTGCCCGTCATCGAATATTCGAGGCGGCCCGGCTCGTCCGCCAGCACGGTCATCGTCCCCTTCGCCTCGTCGACCCCCTTCTTCACCAAGTTCTTGTGCTGGGTGAGATCGCTCTTTCCCCACTCGAACGCGATGTCGAACCCCTCGTCCCCGCCCGGCTTCTGGTCGAGGACGGACGGACCTTTGGCGGCGAGCCGCGCCTCCGTGTCGTCCCCCATCACTTTGGCGTCCTCCGGTCCCGCGACCGAGAACCCGGCCCACTTCGGGCCGACCGCGCCGAGGTCGAACACCTTGGTGGCGGGGGCCTTCGCGGGCGCCTCGACGGTCGCGCTCGCCGTGCTGATCCCCTTGGCGACGGGGACGGAGGGGGCGGTCGACGGGGCGGCGGACGCGCTCGCGGTGGGAGCGGAGTTGCAGCCCGCGAGGAGGAGGAGCGCGCTCGCCATCGGGGTGACAGCGAGGCATCGGAGGACGTTCTTCCAGGACATGTTGGCTCTCGATCTTGGATGGGGAGAGGAGTGCGCGTCGGCTGGGCGCGCGGGTTCGGACGCGGCGGCGGCGAGCACCACCGAAGTCCGCGCAACCTACGTTTCGCCCTCGGCCCGCTCCACTTACGAGCGGTTACACGCTCGTTCGCCCCTCCCGCGTTCGCCGCGAGCGCACCCGCCGCGGCGCGCGCGCCCGGCCTCGAGGCTATAGCTTTTGACTATCCTGGATATTGCGTTCATCTAGCTACGCTATGAGTTCGACGTACGTACGGTGGATTCATCGAGACGCGCGGCGCTCCTCCGAAAGAGAGGGCCGACGCGCACTTCACCTTGTCATTCGCCCCGTCGCGAGACGGGTACGAGGAGTCCATCATGCGCCGAACGTTTGCCCTTTCCGCCCTCTCTCTCTTCGTTGTCTTCAGCGCCGGTTCGTCCATCGGGTGCGACACGGAGGAGGCTCCGCCCGCAGACAATCAACCCACCGAGTGGAAGGACCCAGAGGGCCAGGAAGCCACTTGGAAGCCGGACGCAGCGGATCACACCGAGTGGAAGTTCAAGGACACGACGACCTACATCAAGTCGCCGCGGCAGAACCTCGTGACCGTCGCCGACTCGAGCCTGACGCTCCCCGCCGCCGACTTCCAGGACATCCTCCCGCTCGCGCCCGGGGACGTGCTGATCGGCAACGGCGCGGACGACGGCTCCCTGAAGAACCCCACTGGGTTCCTGCGAAAGGTCGTGTCGGTGACCGAGAGTGGAGCAGACATTGTCATCACGACGGAGGCCGCCACGCTCGCCGACGCGTTCGAGACATGTGACATGGCCGCGACCTGGGACCTCCCGTCGTACGGCGACATGGTGTTCGTCGACGAGTCCGACGGCTCGATGATCAAGCCCGCGAACCTCGGACCGCCGACGGAGGTGGAGCTCGAGGCGAGCGGCGTGAACTTCAACGCCGCGGGGACCGTCCTGTTCAATCAGGGTGGATTGAAGGCGACCGTGTCCAAGGGGTCGTTCTCGTTCACGCCGTCGTTCCACTTCGAGCTCGACGCGGGCCTTCTCAAGGGCCTCCAACACTTCGAGGCGGTCGCTACGGGGACCACGAGCGCGGAGCTCGAGGTGACGGTGGAGACGACGCAGGCCATCGACAAGGACATCTCGAAGACGTTCAGCGCGCCGAGCATCCCCATCCCGGTCGGCCCGCTCACGGCGTTCGTGACGCCGAGGCTCACGCTCGGGTGCAGCCTCGACGTCCCGCTCGGGAGCTCGATCGCGGCCGGCGCGAAGGCGGTCAGCGTCGTCTCCCTCGGGGTCGAGTACGACAAGGCGACCGGGTTCCACGGGATCGCGGAGAGCGACTTCACGTTGAACCGCCTCGGGCCGACGCTGACGCTCCCGAGCGCCGCGACCGCGCGCTGCTTCATCCGTCCTGAGCTCGGGCTCAGCCTCGTGGACAACCGACTCGCGTCGGCCGGAGCGAACCTCGCGGTCGAGGGCTACGCCCAGATCGACGTCACGAAGACGAAGTTCTGCACGTTCGACGCGACCGTCGGCGTCAAGGGGACGATCGGCGTGGCGCTCGACGCGATCGGCTTCGACCCTCTCTCGAAGGATCTGACGCTCTTCGACAAGTCGGTGAAGCTCGTCGACAACGGCAACTGCTCGCTCGGGATCTGAGCGCTCCGTCACCGGTCCAACGCTCGAGGCACGCGCGCGCCCATCTCCTCCAGGGTGCGCGCGTGCCTCGCTTCTTCTGGAAGCGTTAGATGGTCTCGGGGTGGAGGTGCTTCTTCAGGGCGTCCTCGGCGTCCCCCATGGCCTCCTCGATCTCCTCCACGAGGTGGTCGCTCTCGAGCTTCTCCTCGGCCGGGCCGGTCGCGTGCCAGACGTAGCCGCGCTGGCCGTCCTTCTCGGGCTTCCACTCGACGTGGAGCGCGAAGCCGTCGATCTCGGCCTTGTAGCTGCCGTCCTCTTCGCGCTGCCAGAGCGAGACGTGTCGTGATTTGTACATGTCGGTCCTCTCTCGATCGCTCAGGGCACGGTCTTCCGCTCTTCGCACGCGAGCTTCGAGCCCTTCTTGCACGCTTCGTCGAAGATCTTCGCCGCGCCCGCCGGATCCTTGTCGATGCCCTTGCCGTCGCGGAGCATCTGCCCAGCGAGGACGCACGCGCCGAAATCGTCGACGTCGCAGCCCGCGCGGTAGGCCTCGAGCGCGCCCGCGGGATCTTTGGCCGTGCCCGTGCCCGTCGCGCGATCGTTGCCCACCATCTTGCAGGCGCCGCCCTCGCGCGCCTTGCACCCCCGCTCGAACGCCTCGTGCGCCTTCGCCGCGTCCTTCGGGCCGAGCTTGCCGTCCATCAGGAGCGCGCCGAGGTTCTTGCACGACTCGCCTTCGCCGAGGTCGCACGCGACGCGCATGAGCTCGCCGCCGCGCTCCACGTCCTGGGCGACGCCGAGGCCGAGCGCGATGCGGGATCCCATCGCGCCGCACGAGCGCTCGTTCCCCTCGTCGCAGCCCTTCTTGAACATCTGGTAGGCGACGTCGTCGCTCGCGCGCGTGCCGCGGCCCTCCGCGTACCACCAGCCCGCGGTGGCGCACGCCGTCGGCTCCTTGAAGTCGCACGCCTTCGCGTAGTACTCGAGCGCCTTCTCGAGATCGGGCGGGTCGGCGTTCGCCCAGGCGTTGCCCCGGTTCATGCAGCCCTTGCCGTACTTCAAGTCGCACGCGCGCTCGTAGAGCTCGAGGCCCTTCTTGCGATCGACGGTGACGCCCTCCGCCCCGCGCACGAGGACGAACGCGAGGTTGTTGCACGCGGAGGGCTCGCCCGCGTCGCACCCGCGCTGATAGAGCTCCACCGCGAGGCCGAACTTCTTCTTGTTCTCCGCCGCGAGCGCGAGGTCCGTGCAGCCCGACGGGTTCGCGGACGTGCACGTCAGGGCGTTCGGGTTGGGCGGCGCGCCGCACGTGTGCTTCTCGTCGACCGAGCGCGTCCCCGCGGCGACGCGGATCGAGATCGTGCCCGTGCAAGGCCCTCCGCCCTGCTTGGCTCTGTACTCGAAGCCCGTGCCGTTCTGCGTGAGGACGATGTCCGTGAACCCGCGCGTCTCGAGCTCGGCGCGCGCGTCCGCCTCGGAGGCCCCGCTCCCGCACGCCGCGACGAGCCCGCCGAGGACGAGAGCTGCGAGAGCCGGGCGCGCGGACATGCGGACGTCCTTACAGGAGCCTCGATCGTCGTTCAACGTCGCCCTTCGCGCCGTAGCCTCGGCTCGACGCGTGTGGCTCGCCGGCTTCGAAAATCGCGAAGGCGCGGCGCTCCGCTTCGAGCCGATCGCGTCGCGCGCGCCGGCGCCGAGTCGCGCCGCGCGAATACGTCGTCGCCGTCCCGGGTCCGAGCGCGCTCGGAGCGGCCTCCCCGCGGGAGAGGCACGCGACCGTAGTCTCAATCAGCGAGCGTGATCCTCGGTCGGCAGCAGGCAGAGCAACGGGAGGCGGGAAGACGGGAAGACCGGAGAAGCAGAATGATTTTGTTCTGCTTCTCCGGTCTTCCCGTCTTCCCGTCTTCCCGTGACTCTCCTCTGAAACTGATTCTGAATCGCGCTCAATGATCCGGCCGGCACGCCCGCCCTGCGCGTACGTGCAGAGAACTCTTGTCTCGTGGGGCTACGCCCGCTACCCAGGCGATCGCCGTGTCGCTTCGTTTCATCCCTCGCTCTGGGCCGCTCGCGCGGATCGCTGCGCGCCTCGCAACCACCCCTGGGGTCGGCGCGACGACCTCTCGAGATCTTCCGGGCGCCCCCGAACCCGCGGCGCAGCTCGGTCGCCTCGTCGATCTCGCCGGGAGCGTGACGCTCTCGCGCGTGCTCGCGCAGCGCGCCGAGCCGAACGGCGCCGCGCGGGCCGTCGTGCAGGTCGCCGGCGTCCGGAGGCGCCTGGCGGACGAGATCGAAGAGATCGAGGCGGACGCGCGGGCCGCGCTCGCGCGCGTGCTCCGTCGCAAGGACGACGCGCGCACCACCGAGGTCCGCCTCGTCGAGGAGTCACAACGGGCGCTCTCCGACGCGCGCGCGCGTGTCCGCGCGCTCCGCCGCGCCGTCGGGGCCGACCTCGCGGTCGGATCCGCGGACGTGCGGCGGCTCGAGCGCTTGAGCGGCGCCGTGGAAGACGCGATCGACGCTCAGGTCGAGGCGCGGCTCGCGCGCCTCGTGCCCGCGATCTCCGCGGCTCATGCAGGGGATGTCCCGGCCCTCGTCGCCGCGCTCGACGGCGCGCTCGCGGCGGTGATCGCGTTCGAGCGCCGCCGCGTCGAGGCGCTCGTCGAGGCGTGCGCCGAGCTCGAGTCCCACGCTTCGCCGCCTCTCCTCGAAGGCGTGCAGAGGGAGGCGATCTCCGCATGACGCGCGCCTCCGTTCTCCTGTTCGGCGCGATTGGCCTCGCCGTGGTCGCGCGCGCCGCGCTCCTCTACAAGGGCGTCGACCCGATCGCGCTCGGCCTCGTCCTCACGATCGGCGCGGGGCTCGTCTTCGGCGTCGTGGAGCTCCTTGGCCGCGTCCGAAGGGTGTCCGCGCTCGATCGCGCGCTCTCGGGGCTCGGAGATCGCGAGCTCGACGCCGACGCGGTCGCTCAGGCGCCCGCGCCGCTCCGGTCCCTCCTCGAGGCGAAGATCGCGGGCGCGCCCGCAGGCGTGGGAGCGGCGGTGTTCACGCCGTACCTGCTGGGCCTGCTCGTCATGATCGGCCTGCTGGGGACGTTCCTCGGCCTCTTCGAAACGCTCCACGGCGCGCGCGAGGCCCTGACGACGAGCGGGGACGTGAGCGCGCTGCGCGAAGGCCTCGCCGCGCCGATGAAGGGCCTGTCGCGCGCGTTCGGCGCGTCCGCGGCGGGGGTCTCCGCGTCCGCGATGTTGGGCCTCGCCGCCGTGTTCGTGCGCCGCGCCGAGTCGCGCTTCACCGCGCGCTTCCAGGCGTTCGCGGCGCGCTCGCTCTTCGCGCTGACGAGCGCCGGTCGGCAGCTCGCGGCGCTCGAGGCGCTCGCCCAGCAGAGCGACGCGCTGCCGGGCGCGGCGCGCGCGATCGAGCAGGTCGCGAAGCGCCTCGGCGCGCTCGAGAAGCAGCTCGCGAAGCAGCAGATCGAGGCGAACGAGCGGACCGTCGCCGCCCTTCGGGACGCCGCGGGGTCGATCGGCGGAGATCTCCGCACCGGGATCGCGGCCACGCGGGGGGACATCGGCTCGGGGCTCGAAGCGCTCCGGGGCGCCGTGGGCGCGGGCTTCTCGTCGGTCGACGCGAGCGTCGCGCGCGGAGTCGAAGGTGTGCGAGCGGAGATCTCCGCAGGCGCGGGGACGCTGCGCGCCGAGCTCGGAGCGCGGGGCGAGGAGGTTCGGGCGGAGCTCCGCGACGGAGTCCTCGGACTCCGCGGGGACGTGACGGCCGCGACGGCGAGCGTCCGCGCGGATCTCGGTGTCGCGACCGCGAGCGTCCGCGCCGATCTCGCGGCGAGCACCGACGGCGTGCGCGCCGATCTGAAGGCGGGCGTCGAAGGCGTCCGCGCGGATCTCCAGGAGGGGACGAGCGCGCTCCGGGGCGAGCTCGTCGCCGGCGTGGGCGGCGTCCGCGACGACCTCGGTTCGGGAGTCGCGAGCGTCCGACGGGATCTCGAGCGCGCTTCGGCGGGCCTTCGGGAGGACGTCGTGGGCGGCGTCGCCGGCGTTCGCGCGGATCTCGCGCGCGGCATCGACGGCGTTCGCGAAGACCTGGCGGGCGGTATCACCGGGGTCCGCGCGGATCTCGCGAGCGGCGTCACCGGGGTTCGTGCGGACCTCGTGAGCCGCGTCGATGGCGTTCGGGGCGAGCTCGAGCGCGGCGTCGTCGGCGTCCGAGCGGATCTCCTCGCCGGTGTGACCGCGGTCCGCGGAGACGTCGTGAGCGGTGTCACGGGGATCCGTGAGGATCTCGTGAGCCGCATCGACGGCGTGCGCGTCGAGCTCGAACGCGGTGTCGCGGGCGCCCGGGAGGATCTGCGGAGCGGCGCGGCGGGCGTCCGTGAAGAGCTCGAGAGCGGTGTCGCGGGGATCCGCGGGGATCTCGCGAGCGGCGTCGGTTCGATCCGCGACGAACTGGTGACGGGCGTCGGGGGTGTGCGCGTCGAGCTCGAGCGCGGCCTCACGGAGCTCCGCGCGGAGGCCCGGGCGGGGATCGACGGGATTCGGACCGAGGTGGGGGCGAGCGCTGCGTCGGTGCGCGGCGACCTCGAGCGGAGCGCCGATCGGCTGCGGACGGAGATCTCGGTGGGTGTCGAGGGCGTGAGGGCCGATCTGCGCGTCAGCGCGGGCGAGGTGCGCGCCGATCTCGGGGTGGGCGTCGCGGAGATCCGGGCGGATCTCCAGGCCGGGGCCGCGTCGGTGCGAGAGGACGTGAAGGAAGGCGTCGAGCGCGCCAGCGACGCCGTCGCGCCCCTCGTCGAGCGCGCGATCACGCGAGCTGGCGAGGTTGCGCGCGAAGAGTTCTCGGACGCGGGTCGGTCCATCGCGGCGCGCCTGGATCGCGCGGAGACGGAGATCGCGCTGCGCTTCCGCGCGCTCGAGGCGGGGGTCGTCGCGCGGGCCGAGGCGGTCGAATCGCGCGTGGCGGCGAGCGTCGCGCGCGCCATCGAGCGGATCGACCGCGACGCGGACGCGCGAGCGGCGCGCGAGGCGATGCACGAGGCGGTCCTCGAGGAGAGCGCGGCGAAGAGCCTCGAGGTGATCGCGGCGAGCGCTCGGGACGTGGAGACGCGGCTCGAGCGCGTCGCGGCCTCGGTGGAGAGCGCGGCGTCTCGGTCCGCATCGCGGGATCGCGAGCGGCTCGAGGTGATCGGTGAGGCGGCCGGCCGGATCGGCGCCGAGGTCGAGAGGTTCACGGCGCTCCTCGACGCCCACGCCGAGCACGCGACCACGCTCGACCGAGCGCGCGCGAGCGCCGCCGAGCGCACGCTCGGCGCGATCGACGAGAAGCTCGAGCATCACCTCGCCTCCCTGGGGGAGAAGCTCGCGGGGCCTCTGTCGGAGGCCGCGCGCGCGACCCAGGCGGGGCCTGCGGCGGTCGTCGAGCTCGTCGAGGCGGAGCGCGCGCGGCTCGGGGAGCGGGAGCGCACGGAGCGGGCGCGGGACGAGCGGATCGACGCGCTGCTCGCGCGGCTCGACGACCTCTCCTCGGCGCTCGTGATGCGCGCGGAGGAGCAAGCGACCGCGCTCGCGGGCCTCGAGACCCGCCTCGATCGGGATCGCGCCGACGTCGCGGCCGCGCTCGCGGAGCGTTTGGCGGCGCACGGCGAGGCGGTCAGCCAGCGCCTCTCGGAGGCCGCTCTCGTCGTCCGAGAGACGGCGGAGGTCGTCCAGAAGGGGGGCAGCGAGATGGGCGGCGTCGCCGAGATGTTCGCGGGCGCGGTCGACCGGTACCGCGACGCGAGCGAGCTCTGGCTCGACAAGCTCTCCGCCATCGACCCCTCGCAGGCGAGGGCGGGAGGCGGCGAGGCGGCGGACATGCTCGGGGCCTACCTCGATCAGACGCGTGAGGTGTTCGATCACTCCCTCGCGTTCCAGCGGGAGCTCTTCAGCGAGCTCCGCGCGCTGCAGACGAGGGGCCGCGGATGATCGACGAAGCGGCGGAGGAGCCGCTCGAGGGCGCGCCGGTGTGGCCCGCCTTCGGGGATCTCATGGCGTGCCTCTTTGGGATCTTCGTGCTGTTCTTCGTCTGGGCGATCGCGTTCCAGGTCGATCTGACGAAGGACCTCGAGGCCGAGAAGAAGCAGCGCGCGGAGGACGCCGCGAAGCTCGCGAGCGCCGAGGTCGACAAGGCGCGCCTCGAGACGCTCGAGAGCGCGCTCGCCGGGCCCCTCGCGGACGGGCGCATCACGCTGACCGACGGAAAGATCGGGATCCGCGGGAGCGTCCTCTTCGGGCTGAACTCGGCCGATCTGCGCGAGGAAGGGGCTGCCATTTTGGAGGGCCTCGGCCCGCCGCTCCGCGCCTACCTCGCGCAGCACGAGGAGGCGATCATGGTCTCGGGCTTCACGGACAGCTCCCCGATCGTGACCGGCGCGAGCGCTTTCAAGGACAACCTCGAGCTCTCCGCGGCGCGCGCGATGACGGTCACGCGCGCGCTCATGGAGGCCGGCATCCCCAAGGAGGCGATCTTCGCGGCGGGGTTCGGCGACGCGCACCCGATCGCGCCGAACGACACGGCGGAGAACCGCGCGAAGAACCGGCGCGTCGAGATCTCCCCGGTCCCGCTCCACGCGAGCGGCGCCGTATCGCCCGCGGGCTCGCCCCCCTCCGCGCCGAGCGCGCCGTGAACGTACCGGACGAGGTGCGCGCGTTCGATCCCGAGGGCGCGCGGCTCGTGGCGCGGCTCTTCGCCGCGGGCCTCGAGGATCGCGCGAAGGAGCGACTCGCCTCGATCGCAGTGGCGCTCGCGGCCGCGCGGGATCGAGCTCGAGGCGGCTCGGCGCCGGCTCCGCGAGGCGGGAGCGGTCGAGCCGAGGGAGGTCGGCTGCGCCGTCGACGAAGGGGATCTGCGGCACGCGCGCCGGCTCTCGGAGCGCGCGCTCCGGGAGCACGAGAGCGCGCGTCGATCGACAGCGTCGCGTCGCGCGCTCTCGCTCGCGGAGAGGGCCCGTGAGCGCTCCGTCGCGCTCGCGCCCGACCTCGCGTCGCGCGTGCGCGGGCTCGGCGGCGTGGACCCGACCCGATCGGTCGCGGAGGCCCGCTCGCTCGCCGCCGACATCTCGCGCGCGCTCTACGATCAGTCGGTGAGCGGCGCGCGCGCGGCGGTTGCGATCGCTCGCGTGCGAGACAACCTGCCGGAGGGCGCCGGCCCGTACAACGCGCAGGTCATCGCCGCCGAAGCGCTCGATCGACTCGGCGCGCTCTCCCCGTCGTACGCAGCGGCGCTCATCGCGTCGCTGGACGACCTCGCGTCGCTCGACGCCCTACCGTCCCCCAAGGCCCGCGCAAAAGCGCCGCTGCGCCGCGCGAAGCGCTGACGCAGCCGCTCCGCGCGGCCGGCGGACCGCTCCGCGCGGACCGCTCCGCGCTGACCGCTCCGCGCTGACCGCTCCGCGCCGGCCGCTCCGCGCTGGCCGCTCCGCGCTGACCGCTGATGACCACCGCCGACGGCGATGGCTGAACGTGATCTCCTACAGCTCCAGGTCGATCCCTCCGCGCGGATCTATTCAACCAATGTGTTGACAACCGGTAGGTTGAATACTAGATGGTTGAATACAGACGATGGCCGACCCGCTCAGCACCACGCTCTTCGCGCTCGCCGATCCCACTCGGCGCGGGATCCTCGCGCGCCTCGCGCGAGGAGACGCGACGGTGAACGAGCTCGCCGAGCCGTTCGAGATGACGCTCGCGGCCGTCTCGAAGCACATCAAGGTGCTCGAGTCGGCGGGCCTCGTCTCGAGGCGGAGGGAGGCGCAGTCCCGGCCCTGCAAGCTCGACGGGGCGCCGCTCCGAGCCATCTCGGCGTGGCTCGACGACTACCGCCGCTTCTGGGACCGGAGCTTCGACGCGCTGGACGAGTACCTGGTCGAGCTCCAGTCCGAACCGTCCGCGCCGAAGCCCGCGAAGAACCGAGCCCCGAAGCGACCGAAGAGCGAACGCACCCCGAGACGAAGGAGAGGACGATGACGCCCACGATCACACAGCACGACCCCACCACCATGACGGTGGACGCGGCCGACACCACCGAGCCGATCATCCGCATGACCCGCATGTTCGACGCGCCGCGCGCGCTGGTTTGGCGTGTGTTCACGGATCCCAAGCACGTCGCGCGCTGGTACGGGGGCCACGGCATCGAGAACCCCGTGTGCGAGATGGACGTGCGCACCGGCGGGCTGTGGCGGCACGTGATGCGCTTCCCCGACGGGACGGAGTTCCCGCTCGAGCTCGTCTTCGTCGAGGTGACCCCGCCGTCGCGCCTCGTCTGGAAGAACGCCGACTTCGAGACGCGTACGAGCGGTCCCCCGCCGTGTGTGAACTCCGTCTCGCTCCTCGAAGAGGGCCGCCGCACGCGCCTCGTGCTCGTGTCGCGCTTCCGCACGTTCGCCGATCGCGAGGCCGCCGCGAAGAGCCAGTTCGCTCAGATGGTCTCGCAGGGCTCCGAGAAGCTCGCGCGGATCCTCGAGCGGCTCGAGCGCGAGGGGGCCGACGCGTGAGCACCGCCGGAGCGCTCGCCGTGGGGACCTTCGTGCCGATGCTGAGGACGCTGCGCGCGCTGCTCGACAAGGGCGCAGCGAAGCTCGATCCGGAGGCGATGCCCGCGCTCCGCCTCGTGGACGACATGTTCCCGCTGACGAAGCAGGTGGTCCTCGCGTGCCACTGGGGCCTCGACTGCGCCGCTCGATTGCGCGGCGAGCCGCCGCCCGTCCTGGAGGACGTCGAGGAGCCGCTCGACGCGTCACGCGCCCGGATCGAACGCGCGGTCGCGCTGCTCGGCGCGATCGACCCGTCCTCCCTCGAGGGCTCGGACGAGCGCGTGATCTCCGTCCCGTTGGGGCCGCCCGGGGCGCCTCGGTTCATCCTCGAGATGCCCGGCGCGCGCTATGTCCGCGACTGGTCCCTCCCGCACTTCTATTTCCACGTGGTCACCGCGTACGACATCCTGCGGGCCAAGGGCGTGGCGATCGGCAAGCAGGACTACCTGGCGCACGCCGGGGACGCGATCCGCCCCGTCGCTGCGTGAGCCTCAACGCTTCGAAAGGGCGCGCGCGGCCTCGACCCGCTTCGCGAAGACCAGCATGTCGAACGTGCGCCTCGGGATGAGCTTCGCGGCCGCGCCGTCGGCCCCGACGAAGCGAAATCCGAAGCACCACATCGTCGTCGGGGTGTCGAGCCAGTCGCCGACGGGGCCGTCCGCGCGCGCGAGGTCGAGCGCGAAGAGATCGGACGCGCCCAGCATCATCGCGTCGTCGAGGCCGCCCGGGAGCGGCGCGTCGAGCGTGAACTGCTGTACGCCGACGGACATGTCCTCGCCCAACGAGCGAAAGCCGCCGCCCCCGAACGCCGTGCCGATGACGTAGGAGTCGCGCCCGAGGCGCTTCGACAGGAGGTGCCCGAGCTGGTCGTCGAAGAGGCCGTGCTTGCTCGCGTGAAAGTCGTGCATCGAGAGGACGACGCGCTCGCCCGGCCGGCGCTCGCCGAGCCACGCGACGTTGTCGGCCATGACGGCGTCGCGCACGAGGGGTTCACGTAGATGCGGGACGCCTGATCGAGGACGTCGAGGTGGTGCAGGAGGACGGCGCTGTCGGGGCTCCTCGCGAAGAGCTCCCTGAGCTCGCCGATCGCGCTCGTGCACGCGGCGCGCTCGGGCTCGGGGGTCTCCGCGTACGTGCCGTCGGCGTCGTACGACGAGAGCGGTCGGAGCGCCGCGGTGATCCGATCGAGCCGATCGGGCGCGAGCTGCTTCACGGCGTCCGTCACGGCGGCGACCGACGTGAACCCCTCGACGTCGAATCCGTCGATGTGGATCTTGCGCGTGCGTTTGGGCGCCGTGTTGTACGCGCGCATCCAGGCGAGGAGATCGCGCCACTCCTCGGTCTGGACGTAGTCGGTCACCGTCGCGCGGAGGAGCGCCTCGGGGTCGCCCGCGCCGCCCTGGACGTACGCGTCGAGGGCGAGCCCGGAGCCGAACCCGAGCTCGACACCGAGCACGGTCACCCCGGCGTGCTCGACGAGGTATTGGAACAGGCGGTGGCGCAAGCGGAAGATCTCGCGGCTCCCGTGCGTGACCTCGCCGATCGTCACGAACCGTGCGTCGCCGATGGCCGCGGCGATCGGCGCGAGATCGTCGGACGCCCGCGCCTCCGGGTCGTGCGTGGCGATGGGCATCGCGTGCGCGTCGAGGTACGCCCGGATCTCCGCGTCCGGCGGGCGCGTGATGGGCGCGGGCTCGAGCGTGAAGTCGTGCGTCGCCACGCGCGGATCGAACACGAGCGTGGAGCGCATGCGCGGGGGCGCCGCGACCATGCCTACGTAGGGGTACCGAGGATCGAGGTCGATCGCGTATCGGCCGGAGGCGTCCGTCGTGGTGACGTACGTCGTGGCCTCGCGCGGGCTGTACTCGATGGCCGCGACCTCCGCGCCTCGAACGCCCGCGCCGCGCTCGTCGAGGACGTGTCCCTCGAACGTCACCGTCGTGGTGCCCCCGACCTCGACGGACACGTCCACGGGCGCGTCGGCCACCTCGATGACGCCCCCGTACCCCGCGGCGACGTGCGGGGCGGTCGCGGTGACGCCGTAGCGCCCCTCGGGCACGCGCTCGAACGCGAACGCTCCGGTCGCGTCCGTCCGCGCGGTGATCGTTCCGCTCTCGGCGCTCGCGAGGGTGAACGGACGCGCGAGCGCGACGACCGCGCCCGCGACGGCGGCCCCGGATGGACGGACGACCACGCGACCCCGCACGGCGCCGCGCTGCGCGGGGCTCGCCGCGCTCGCGGATGGGGCGGGTGCTTCCGTGGACCGGGGCGGGGCCGTCGGCCCGCAGCCCCCGATCACGAGGGCCGTCGAGAGCCAAAGCGCCCTCTCTACGTAGTTCATGCGCCAGGGACACGCTACGGACGGCCCCGTTGGATCGAAAGAGATCTCTCGCGTCGCTCACTGCGGAGGTTCGAAGTCCGCGATGGTCCCTCGCCCGAGACCCTATCATCGCGCCCCGAGGATGGGGGAAGGGACGCCCACCGGCGACAAGCTGACGACCACGACGGCGACGGCCGCGCGAGGCGCGCAGGCCGAGCTCGGGGAGAAGCTCGGTCGCGCGCACGCCGCGCGCATCGCCCGCCTCGCGCCGCTCCCCGCGATCGGATGGTTGAGCGCGCTCGGGATCGATCTCGCGTTCGGCAGCGTCGTCTACCCCGGGCACGAGCACACGGTCCTCGTCATCCGCCTCGTGGTCGGAGCGGTCCTGCTCCCCGTCACGTTCGTCATTCGCCGGCGCGCGCCCGCGAGCGGGCCCGCGCTCGACGCCATCGTCGCGGGGATCGTGTTCGTCCTCGCGGGCGCGCTGGGCGTGATCGGCTGCTTCTCCGGCGGGTTCCAGAGCATCCACGCGGGCGGCGCGATCATCGTGATGGCCGTGCCGTCGTTCCTCGAGCTGCCCGCGCGCCGAGGCGCGCGCATCCCCGCGGCGGGCCTCGTGTCGTACGCCGCGGCGACGATCGCGACCACGCCCCTCGTGGGCGACCCGGCGACGTCGCTCGCGAGCACGCGGAACATCGTGGGGCTCGCGGGGCAGCTCTTCCTCATGGGGCTCATGGGCGGCCTCGGCGTCCTCGGCGGGCACCTCAGCCACCAGCTCCGGATGCAGGTCTACGAGACGCGCAGCATCGGCCGCTACAAGCTGAAGAAGCTCCTCGGCAAGGGTGGGATGGGCGAGGTGTGGGCCGCGTATCACGACGGCTTGAAGCGCGACGTCGCGCTCAAGATCCTCCGCGACGCGGGCGAGCGCACCGCGAAGCGCTTCGAACGGGAGGTGCGCGTGCTCGCGGATCTCCGCCACCCCAACACCGTGCGCGTCTTCGACTACGGCGTCACCGACGACGGGCTCCTCTACTACGCGATGGAGCTGCTCGAGGGCGTCGATCTCGGCACGCTCGTTCGCCGCGAAGGCGCGCTCCCACCCGCGCGCGCCGCGTACCTCGTGGAGCACGCGGCGCGCGCGCTCGGGGAGGCGCACAAGAAGGGGATCGTCCACCGAGACGTGAAGCCCGAGAACCTCTTCGTCGCGAGCGCCGGCGGGGAGGCCGACTTCGTGAAGGTCCTCGACTTCGGGATCGTGCGCATCGAGCGGGACGACGCGGAGACGCTGACGCAGGAGGGTCAGTTCGCGGGGACGCCGCTCTTCATGGCGCCCGAGGTCGGGGCGGGGGAGGAGGCGACCGCGCAGAGCGACGTTTATGCCCTCGGGGCCGTCTTCTATTATCTGCTCACCGGCGCGCCCGTGTTCCAGGTGAAGGGCGTCGCGGCCGTTCTCCGTGCGCACCGCGAGGAGCCCGTCGTCCCGCCGAGCCTGCGCATGTCCGTCCCGCTCGATCCGGCAGTCGAGACGATCGTCCTTCGGTGCCTCGCCAAGCTCCCCTCCGAGCGGCCCGCGGACGCGACGGACGTCGCTACGGCGCTCCAGGCGACCGGGCTCAGCGCGACCTGGCAGCCGGACACGACGCCCGTCACGGTCGGATCGACCCCTTTTGAGCCTTCGCGCGACTCGCTCGCGGCGACGCCGGAGCAGATGACGCGCCCCTTGCGCAAGCGCTGAGCGCGTTCGCGCGGCCCTTGGAATCCCTCGCTTGACGAGGTGTCGCTCGGGTGATGCCGTGGTCGACGGTGGATCCGCCCGGAGCGTTCACGGCGTTCGTCGAGGCCTGCTACGCGCCCCACGCCACAGGGGACGGTCGCGGCGTGTCGGACGACGAATGGCTCGTGGGGATCGCGGCCGCAGCGAAGTCTCCGCTCCGGGCCGCGCGCGTCGCCGCGATCGAGTTCAGGACGCACGCGGCGGGCGTCGAGATCGTCCGCGCGACGGAGGGCCCGTTCGTCCTCGGTGAGTTCATCGGCACCGGTCGCCTGCTGCCTCCCGAGTTCCTCCGCGCATACGTGGATTTCGATGTCGCGACGCTGCGCGATTTTCTGTCGGCGGCGGAGTTCCGCGAGCTCCGCAACACTTTTGGTGCCCCCTTCACCCGCTTCGATCGCGACGAAGCGTGCGCGATCCAGGGGCGATCGAGCCCCACGAGTGGCGTGCTCATCGTGTCGTTCCGGCGAGACAACGCGCATCTCTCCGCGGGACGGATCGGGTACCTCCGGCGCGCGGCGGCCCACCTCCGCGCTGCTGCGCGACTCCGCCTGCACCGGTCGGAGATCGAGGCGGTGCTCGACCCCTCCGGGCGCGTCGTCCACGCGGAGGGCCCGGCGAAGGCGCGGGGCGCGCATCGAGCGCTCGCGGTGGGAGCGAAGATCATCGAGCGCGCGAGGGCGAAGCGGACCCTCGACGGTTTCGAGGCGTGGCACGCCCTCTGGAACGGGCGCTGGACGCTCGTCGACTCCTTCGATCGGGACGGCAAGCGTTGGCTCCTCGCGCGCGCGAACCACAGCCTGGGGCCCGCCCTCGGCGCGCTCCAACCGCGCGAGCGAGACGTCGTCTCGGGCGTCGCGGCGGGACGCCCGCTGAAGCTGATCGCGTACGAGCTCGGTCTGCCCCTCAGCACGGTGGCGTCGACGCTGCGGCGCGCGATGCGCAAGCTACGCGTCGGGTCCCGCGCGGAGCTGGCATCGCTCGCGGCGAGCCTACCGAGCTTGTCAGGGGAATAGTCGGTCCACCAGGGGCACCGACCGTCCGTGCGGCATCCCACTGAGAGGCATCTCCATGGGCCCAGCGCTTCGCCGACGTCCAGAGAGGTGAGCTCGTGGTCCTCCCCCCGCGTCACGCCGTGAAAGCGCCAATCGACTGACGTAGCGCGCCACTCCAGGAACGTGCGTGGACAACGCCTCCGCGCTCGGCACAGTCGCGCGCATGAAACAGCTTCGGAGGGTCATTGGGGTGGCGACGTTGGGCCTCATGGTGGGCTGCGACGACGCAACACCTGGATCTGGCGGCGCCGGGTCGACGTCGACCAGCGCCAAGTCGACGACATCGTCCTCCTCGACGACGACGTCGTCCGCCTCGACGTCGACGGGAGGGTCGTTGGGGACTTGCGGTGACTTTTGCGCCGCGAAAGGTAGCAAGGCGGCCAGCCTGATGTGCACGGCCGTAGACCAGGCGAAGTGCACCACGAGCTGCGAGCAGAACATCCAGCAGGCGTTGACGTGCGGACCCCAGTTCGTCGCCTACTTCGAGTGCGTGACGCAGGCTTTCCCGGCCGCTACCTGCTCCTGCGACATGGGGAGCGTCGCGTGCCCGGATCTCTGCACGAAGGAGTACGACGACGCCAACACGTGCCTCTTCATGCTCTGAAGCCCCGCGCGTGCCCGTGGGAACGGCGAAAAGATCATCGCCTTCTGCGTCTGCTCCTGGCCGAGAATCACGCTCGTCGACTAGACGGACGGCCGGTTCGACGCGCGGCTCGGTGCGCGCGCGATCCCGAGGGTGAGCGCCGCGGCGACCGCGGAGAGGACGCCGCACCACACGAACCGCTCGAGCCCCTGCGGCGTCTCCACGACGAGCGCGCCCGCCGCGACCGCGCCGAGCCCGAGGAAGAGCTGCTGCGCCGCCGAGTTCAGCGACATCATCGCGCCGCGGAGCGCGTCCGGGACGGCGGTCATCGCCATCGCCATCGCGGGCACGGTGCGCCCCGTCACGGGCGCCATGAACGCGACGACCGCGAGCGCGGTCGCGAGCCAGCCGTGATCGCCCATGACGACGCACCAGATCGTGCCCGGGAGCGACGCGACCGTCGCGACGCGGAGCGCCCAGAGGTGGCTCTTGTTGTCCGCCGCGATCCCGAGCGCCACGGCGGCGACGAGCGTGACGATCCCCCCGACCAGATAGAACGACGGCAGGGTCGACTCCGCATAGCCGAGGTTCTTCACGACGTACGTTGCGAGGAACGGCGTCACCGTGTACGCCGAGAACATCATCAGCCCGTTCACGAGGAGCGCGCGCACGCACGCGGGCTCTCGAAGCACGGCGCGGACGGTCGCACGCGCGGCCGGTTGATCGAGGTGCGCACGAACGGGCGGTAGGACGAAGGCGCCGACGAGGACCACGAGCGCGACGATCCCCACCATGCCGTAGAACGGGACGCGCCAGCTGGACCTCGTCGCGAGGAACAGGCCGAGCGGCACGCCGACGACGAACGCGAGCGCATACGCCGCGCTCACGATCCCGTTCGCCGCTCCGCGGCGCGCGGGCGGCACGACGTCGCCGACGATCGCTCCCGCGGTAGACGAGAAGAGCCCCGCGAACGCTCCCCCGAGGACGCGCCCGGCGAAGAACACCTCGCTGCTCGGGGCGAGCGCGCAGACGAGCTGCCCCGCGCCGAACCCCGAGAAGAGGACCAGCAGCGCGCGCTTCCGGTCGAACCGATCCACGAACGGCGCGGCGACGAGGTTCCCGAGCGCGGATGCGACGGTGAACGCGAGGATCGTCGTCGCGAACCACTTCGTGTCCTTCCCGAGCTCGGTCGTGAGGCCAGGCGCGAGCGGCCCGAGGATGATCAGGTCCGAGATGCCGGTGAACTGCACCATCATCAGGACGAGGAGCGTGAAGAGCTCGCGGCGCGGCACCGTCGCGCTCAGCCGTCCAGGAGCTCGACGGTGCCCGCGTTGCCGTCGACGCGGACGCGCTGCCCCGTCCGGATCGCGGTCGTCGCGCCGGTGACGTTCAGCACCGCGGGGATGCCGTACTCGCGCCCGATCACCGCCGCGTGGGAGAGGACGCCGCCGACCTCCGTCACGATGCCGCGGACGCGCGTGAGCGCGGGCGTCCAGTTCGGATCCGTGAACCGCGTGACGAGGATCTCTCCGTCGACCACGGTCCCGAGCTCGTCCAGCGTCTTGACGACGCGCGCGCTGCCCTCCACGCGACCGGGGCTGCAGGCGACGCCGCGGAGCGCGTTGCCGGAGACCTCCGCGGCCTCCTCCACGACGACGCCGCCGAGCTCGCCCGGTGGATCGAAGTCGCGGAACCCGTCGTGACGCGCGCGGCGGAAGGCGATCTCCTCCGCGGCGAGCGCGCGCCCCTCCGCGAACCGCGCGACGAGCTCGGCCGGCCGAAGGAGGAACACGTCGTCGCGCTCGCGGAGCTCCTCACGCGCGAGGAGCCTGTCCGCCGCGGCGAGGACCGCGCGACGGACGACGCGGTAGCTCTTCGTCGAGAGCTCGCGCATCGACTCTTTGTGCCGCAGCAGCGTGCGCGCCCGCTCGAGGCGCCGCTCGAAGCGGCCCCTTCGGTAGCGGCCGCGGAGCCCCGCGGCGCGCAGCCGCTCCACGACGGACGCGTGCTCCTTCTCGAAGCGCGCGGCGCCCGAGTCGCTCGACGCCGATCGCGTCTCCGTCGCGAGGATCCCGCGGACGCGCGTGTCGATCCGCTCGGGCACCTCCTCCCAGCGCGGCTCGCTCGCGTCGAGCTCGACGTCGCTGTGGAAGCCGTGTTCGTCGAGGAACTTCGCGCGCGCCGCGAGGTACGCGGCGCTCGCGATCCCCCCTCCGCGCGCGACGTCGGCGAGCGCCTCGAGCGCGGACTGCGTCCGCACGTGGGACACACCGGCGAGCCCTCCGATCAACGCGTTGGAGTCCGTCGTGCCCTTCGTCAACGCGTCGATGCTCGCGACCGTGTCGAGGAGCTCGCGGTGGGCCGAGTTGTTCGTGTAGCCGACCGTCAGGTACACGGTCTCGTTCCATTCGAAGAACGCGAGCGCGTCCTTCAGGCGCTCGGCGATCGCCGCGTCGTCCGCGTCCGCGGGGAGTGGCGCGAGGAGCGCCTTCTCCTTCTCGGCGAACGCCTCCTCGTGGCCCTCGAGCATCCGGAGCGTCTTGCCGTACCAGCGGTAGACCTGCACCGCCGTCGGCACCGCGCGCAGCACGACGGCCGGCCCCCACCCGGTGCGCCGGGGCCCGGCCGCGCCGTAGTCGCGCACGATCCCGAGGCCCGCGTCGAAGCTCGCCTCGTCGAACCCGGGCACGCCGCGCATCGCCTCCTTGAGCGCGCCGACGTTCCAGTACGGGCGCCCATAGACGAGGCGCATCCATTGCACCTCCTCGTCGCCGTCCATGAGCCGCACGTTCTCGAGGTACGCCTGGAGCGAGCGCCCCATGACGCCGCCGATCAGGTCCTGGACGAACGGGTAACAAACGCGCGCCGCGATCCCCCCCTCGCGCATGTTGGACGTCGAGAGCTCGCCGAGATCGGTGCGCCACGTGACGCTCGTGATGGGACGCGCCTGGAGGAGGAACAGGTCCCCCGCTTTGTCGATCGCCCATTCGATGTCCTGCGGGCGCCCGAAGTGCGCCTGAATCTTCGTGAGGACGCGTGCCATCTCCTTCGCCTCGGACGGCGCGAGATCCGCGCGTGCGTCGTCGAGTCGGCGCTCGGTGACCTCGCCGTCTCTCAACCGAACGGTGAAGCTCGAGGGGTTCGCCGTCCCGGACACGAGCGCCTCACCGACCTCACCGACCGCCTCGACGAGCGCGTCCTCCTCTCGACCCGTCACCGGGTGGACGGAGAAGGCGACGCCGGCGATCCGTGGATCGACCATCTTCTGGACGAGCACGGCGAGCCTCGCCTTGTCCGCGGGCAGGCCATGATCCGCGAGGTACGCGAGCACGCGCTCCGACTTCGCCGACGCGCGACAGTCGGCGACGCGTTTGACGAGCGTCGCGACATCCGCGACATGGAGGAACGTCTCGTACTGTCCTGCGAAGCTCGCGCCCGCGAGATCCTCGAGGATCCCGGAGCTCCGCACGGCGACGGGGAACCCGCCTATGGCGTCGATCGCCTTCGCGAGCTCCGCCTCGCTCGCGTGTTCCCCGTCGACGAGGACGAACCCCGGCGGCACCCGGAACCCCGCGCGCACCAGCACATCGAGGTTGGCGGCCTTCTTCCCCAGTGCGTCCCCGGACTTCGCGTCCCCCAGTGCGATTGGCATCGCGCGAAGCTACGAGACGACGCGCCGCGATCCAAGACCGTCCTCGAGAACGCTGGGGGCCTCGGAGTTGCGCGGGCGATTCGGTCATAAAAGAACGGATACCCCTTCCTTCGTCGACCAACGGAGCGCGGCGCGCGCGCGGTCGCCCGAGTTTCGGTCTGCCTCGTCACGTACGCGATCGCGCCCGCAGATCAGGGGCCTGCCTCGATCTACCTTTGCGGAAGCTCCACCGCGAGGACGCGCCGTCGAGACTCCGCAAAAACGCCCCGACGCCGACCTCGAGCGGCAGCGAATCGCGGAACGCATGCGCGATTCGACCCCGTCGTTGCGCGATTGGCCCCCGGCACGGACTGTCTTCGAGCGTTAGAGTGGAGGTCATGCGCTGGTTTCCCCTCCTGCTCCTCGCGGCAGGCGCGTGCGGCAATCAAGATCTCGACCGAAGCCCAGGCAAGGAGCTGTCCTACCAACACGACGCCCAATGGCCGGCCCTTCCGGCCGACGCGCAGATGGGGCAAGTCGCGGGCGTCGCCGTCGATTCCACCGACCGTGTGTATGTCTTTCATCGCGCGGGGGCGGGCTTCGACAACGAGACGATCATCGACGAGCCCACCGTCTTCGTCTTCGACGCGGAGACGGGAGCGCTGGTCGATCGTTGGGGATCGGGGCTGTTCGCCGTCCCGCACGGGATCTCCATCGACGCCCACGATCATGTCTGGTTGACCGACACGACGCTGAACCTCGTGTTCGAGTGCACCACCCAGGGCGTTGTGCTCGGGAGGTACGATGGACGGTAAAGTCGCCTCGTGCGGGCTCCTCGCCTGCTCGCTCTTCGCTTGCGCGGAGAACGGCGGGTTCGGCGCGCCCACCGATGTCGCGTTCCTGCGCGACGGGACGCCAGTGGTCTCGGACGGATACGAGAACACACGTGTCGCGGTGCTCGACAAAGATGGCCGAGTCGAGCGCCAATGGGGGGAGCCGGGGGACGGTCGCGGCGAGCTCGACCTGCCCCACGGCGTCGCCGTCGACTCGCAGGACCGCATCTTCGTCGCCGATCGCAACAACGCGCGCATCCAGGTCTTCTCGTCCCGTGGGGAGTTCCTCAGCATCATCGAAGGGCCAGACATTGGCCGGCCGTTCGGTCTCGAGATCCGCGATGAGCGACTGTACGTGGTCGACGGCGGCGACCAGGATCCCGACGCGCCCGCCGGGAGAGGGGTGGTCCTCACGCTCGAAGGCAAGCTCATCGGGCACTTCTCCGGGCCCGGAAAGGAGCCCGGGAAGCTCTCCGACCCGCATGACATCGCTGTCGACTCGAAGGGCAGAGTGTACATCGCCGAGCTCGGCACGAAGCGCGTGCAGCGCTTCACCCTCGAGCTCCCTCCCTGAGGTCGCGTCAAGGCGTCTTGCGCCAACGCCGGAGCGCCTTTCGCAGTGCGGACGCGTCCCCGTAACCGAGCCTCTTCGCGATCTCGGACATCGTCAGCGTTTCCTCTGCCAAGAGGCGTGAGGCCTCCTTGCTTTTGGCCTGTTCCGCGAGCGCGCGGAACGACAGCCCCGCTCGCTCGAGCGTCGCTTGTAGCGTCCTCGGTTTGGTGCGGAGCCGGTCGGCGATGCGCTGAAGGCGGGTGTCGGCGCCGGGTTCGCGAATCGATGTCTCGAGGGCCGAGGCCACTTTGGCGGCGAACGGCCGCTCGTCGTGCAAACTTTGGACAAGCTGCTCCGCCCGATCTTCGAGCGCACGTCGCACGCCGGTGTCCACCCACTTGAGGGGCGCTTCGAGGAGCTCTTTCGACCAAACGAGCGCTGTCTCTCCCCTCCCGAAGCGCACGGGGGCGTGGAAGAAGGCCTCGTGCCGCGCCGCGCTCCCCATGGCCGGGTGGCGAAACCACACCTCGGTCGGGGAGAGCCCCGGCGCGCCAAGGCCATCACGCATGAGCCTCAGCGTCCTCGCCTGGGCGAACTCTGCCCAATGATTGGCGCCGAGGCTCATGGGTCGGTGGAGCGTCCACGTGAGCTTCATCGCCCCTTCGTGCTCGGCGAGCCGCCCTTCGATACAATCGCTGACGGCCGAAGCGAGCCGAATCCACGTCTCCGCCGCGTCACGGACAGTGGCGCAGTTGCGGAGAAGGTATTCGACCACGCCCGTGAGACCAGGCGTGAACCGCTCGGCGGCGAACATGCCGAAGTCCGACCTGCCCGTGCGGGTCGCGCCTTGCTCCCATAGGCGCTCGTGGAGAGCGACGGGAACGTACGCATCGGACGCGCCGAGCGCCTCCAGCGTGAGGCCGTGCGCGAGGACCACGTCGGTGAGATCGACCCCCTCGCCGCGCGCGATCTCGACGATCGAGAGCGAGAGCCCCGCCATCACCCGTTCGCTCGTGCCGGCCCTCATGGCTAGACGACCGGGGTTCCGGTGCGATTCGGGCAAGAACGGCGTGTCATGCGTGGACCCAGGCATACCCGGGGCGCAGGAGGAGCTCAACGCGCACCACTCGAGAGGCGGCGCGTCCTCTCTTCTGTGCTGCGGAGCGACCGCCGAGATCACGTTCGATGATGGGAGCGCCGACCGATCTGCAACCGGTCGGTGCTCCAGCGACCACCGGAGCGACGCGGGGAGGGGCGACCGAACCTCGCCCGAAGGTTCATCCGCTCCTCCACCGGGTCGATGAAGCTCCGCCCCGCGAGCACGTGCGGTCCCTCTTCATTGGATCGTTTGGCGGGAAAGTGTGGCCAGAACTTGGCAACTGGATCATCCCCTCGGGACGGTTACATAGAACGTCGGGAACGAGGCGACGAACGGCCATGAGCAGGAGAAGCCCGATGAGGAGGCGAGAGGTGCTGCAGCTCGGCGCCGCCGCGCTCGCGTTCGGGCCGGCTCCGGGCTGCGCTTCGGAGCCTCACGAGAGGACGAACACGATGGACACGACGACCCACACCCCGACGACCGGTCAACTGCCGCACGGCGCGCCTCGCGCGATCGTTCACCGTACGCGTGGTCACGCGGGCGGACCGATCACGCGACTCATGAGCCCGAGCGACCTCGGTCAACGCGTCAAGCCGTTCGTGTTCCTCGACCTGTTCGAGTGGAGCGGCGGCGTGGGCGGAGCGCCCGCGCTCGAGACTGGATGGCACCCGCACTCGGGTATCGCCACGGTGACGGTTCTCCTCGACGGCACGGCCCGGTACGCCGAGACCACGGGCAGCGCGGGCGTCTTGCCGGCCGGCGGGGTGGAGTGGATGCGCGCGGGAGGCGGCGTGTGGCACACCGGGACGATTGGCGAAGGACCCGTTCGCGGCTTCCAGCTCTGGGTGGCGCTGCCGCCGGAGCTCGAGAACGCGCCGCACGCGAGCCACTATGTCCGACCCGAAGAGGTGCCCGTCGCGGGCCCGGCGCGTGTCATCCTCGGTGCATACGATGGCGCGGTGAGCCCCATCGCCGCCCCGCCGATGACGTACCTCTCGGTGAGCCTGCGTGACGGCGAGCGCTGGAGCTTCCAGCCTCCGGCCGGCCACATCGTCGCGTGGGTGGCGGTGATGAACGGCGCGCTGCGCGCTTCCTCTCGCGTCACCCGGGGCGAGATGGCGGTCTTCGAGCAAGGCGTCGCGCCGATCGACTTCGTCGCGGAGGGGGATACGCGCTTCGTGCTCGGGTCGGCATCGCCCCACCCCCACGAGCTCGTGCTGGGAAGCTACTCGGTCCACACGAGTCCCGAAGCGCTCGAGCGCGGCGAGACCGAGATCCGCCGCATCGGCCGCGTGTTGCGCGCCGAGGGCAAGCAGAGCTACGCGCTGCGTACCTTCGGATGAACCGAAGAACCCCTCGTCCGACTCCCCCACGAGAGGAATGGAGAGCATGAACGTCGCACTTTGGATCGCCTCGGGGCTGCTCGCGTTCGCGATGTTCGTGGCCGGGAGCGTCAAGCTCTTCGTCCCACGCACGAAGCTCCTCGACAAGATGAAGTGGGCCGCGTCGTTCGGCGATGGAGCGTTCAAGCTCCTCGGGCTCGCCGAGGTGCTCGGTGGTATCGGGCTCGTCGTGCCGCACGCCACTGGCATCCTGCCGATCCTGACGCCGATCGCCGCCGTCTGCGTCGTGGTCCTGATGGCCGGCGCCGTGAAAACGCACGTCCAGCTGAAGGACCAATCCCCCGCGGCCGCCGCCGTCCTGGCGCTGGTCGGCGTCTTCGTGGCGGTCGGTCGCTTCGGCGTCCTCTGACGTCGGAGGCGCAGTCCGCGCATCTCTCCCGGGCGCGACCTGTCCAATCGCGCGCGCTCCCGAGGGGCTCACAGGCCGGACTCCACGATGAAGATCGAGCCGCTCCCGAAGCACGTCACGATGATCTTGGTGCTGGCCTCGTCGGTCGCGAAGAGTGCGTGACCGGGGTTGCTGCATCCCGCGGCGACGGGCGTCTTCACGTTCGACACGAGCGCGCCGCTCGCGTCGAACGTCGTGAGACTGTACGTGTCGTCGTCGAAGCCTGTGCTGACGACGACGCGATCGGTACCTGAAGCGATCACGTCGATGCCGACTGGCCCCGCCCCGACGGGGACACTCGGATGGAGGGTCGGAGTACTGGACACTCCATCCCAGACGACGGGGGTGATCGTGTTCGACGCGCGGTTCGAGATCGCGCAGAGGGGCTTCTTGCACCGCACGCGCCGCGGGGCGTTCCCGAGCGCGCCAATGGTCGTGGGAGGCGCGGTCAGGTTTGCCCCGTCGAGGACATGGAGGGATCCCGGCGCACCGTCATTCACGACCAGGATCGGTCCGAAGGCGTCCTCGGCGTAGGCGCTCTCGGCAGAGAGCCCGAAGAACGCGACGTCGTGCTGGAAGTTCTGGCTTGGAGCATCGTAGCGAAAGGCGTCCAGGACGGATCCCTTCACGGCGAGGATCCCTTGCGCACCTTCGGGCGTCCCCCCGATGGGGACGGCGTCTCGGTAGTTTCCGTTGAACAGCTGAGTGAGTCCGCATCCATTCGCGTCGCACGGTTGGGAGGCGGAGCCCGTCGGTCCGAAGGGGAAAAAGAGCTCTCCATTCGGCGTCGGGCCGGCGACGGCGACGCCGTACGACACCGCGAGAGGCTGATAGAGACCGCTTGGCCCGAGGTCGAACGGGGAGGGCTGGGGCTTCGACAGGTCGAGCGCTCCGACCCCGGAGGCGTCGGCGAAGAGCAGCAGGCCATTCTGCAGCGTCACGAGGCCATGCGTGATCATGGCCCCTTCGATGCCCTGCGCGGCAGGGAACACTCCGGTGGGATAGGTGAGGACCGGTCCGCCCCCCGTGCTCGAGCTGGAAGAGCTGGAGGAGCTGCTGGAGGAAGAACTCGACGATGAGGAGCTCGAAGTGCTGGTCGTCGCCCCATCGTCGTCGACGATCTCGATCTGTGCCGTCGCCTTCTTCTCCTCACTGGAGCCGCGTCCCCAGGTGAGCTCCACCGAGAACGCCTCTTCGGGCTCCACCTCGAGATCCCCTAGGATCGTAAGCTCGATCGTCCGCGTCGTGCTCTGGCCGAACACGATCGTACCGCTGGCCTCTTGGTAGTCGGTCCCGGCTCGGGCCGTGCCGGCGACAGTCCTCCATTGGACCGCCTGGGCGTTGAGATCCTCGGCCGCGTAGGTCACGGCGAGCTCGACCTTCTTCGTCCCGTCATTCCCTTCCACGACCCGCAACGGGTTGGCGTCGAACGTGATTTCGCCGGGAAACAAGTGGGCGCACGCATACCCCACCGAAACCAGTGTCACGCACGCCAAACCAAGAACGCTCCACGACCGCTTCGTCATCTTTGCCTCCGACGCAGCGGTAGAGGGGCGAGGGGGCAAATCGATCACGAGAAAACGCGAGGGTCATCGTTCGGTGGCCCGGCGCGCGCTCGAGCTCCTTCGCGCCCCCGCCGCGGTGGCCGATCAGCCCTTCGCGTCGCCCGGTTGGGCGTGCTCGCGTAGGCGCTTCGCCCACGTATCCAGATCGGTCATCGTCGATTCGAGCAGCGCGCGATCGTCCGTGAGTCGGGAGAGGGCCTTGTCGAGCGCCTCGCGGGCGAGCCGGAGTCGGCTACGAATGGTCGGCTCCGCGACGCCGAACACCATCGCGAGCTCTGGACCCGAGAGATCTTCCCAGTAGTAGAGCTCGAGCACGATCTGGTGGTCGATCGGGATGTTCCTGAGGCCCTCGAGGAGCAGGCGCTCCTCGCGGCGCTTCGCCACGATGGCGCTCGGAGACGGGCCGAGGTCGGCGACCGAGACCTCACTCAGATCCGCGTCGGCCGCGGCGCGCCCGCGCTTCTCCCAATGGCCGTAGAGCGCGTTTCGGGCGATGGTGAAGAGGTACGTGCGGAACGAAGAGTCGCCGCGGAAAGGGGGCCCCGACAAGCAAGACAAGAACGTCTGCTGCACGAGATCCTCCGCGCCGTCTTCCGTCTTGTTTCGGAAGAAGCGGAAGAGCACGTCGAAGTAGCGCTCGAAGAGTTCGGTCCCGGCCTTCGTGTCGCCGCCCTTCCACGCGGCGAAGAGTTCGTCGTCGGCCGGCATGAACGCCGATGGTAGCATCGCACTCGATGGATCCCCGGCGCGCGGTCGATCCCATCGAAGCCGAGCGGGCTCGAGCCGAGGTGAGAGCGCGCCTCTTTGGCGGGAGCGCAAAACCCGTCGAGGTCGGCCGGTTCGTCGTGCTCGAGCGGATCGGACGCGGGGCGATGGGCGTTGTCTATGCGGCGCGCGACCCCGAGCTCGATCGGAAAGTAGCGATCAAGCTGCTTCAGATCGACAGCGACGCGAGCCTGCTCGCCGAGGCCAAGGCGCTCGCGCGCTTTTCGCACCCCAACGCGGTCAGCGTCTACGAGATCGGCACCTACGCGGGACATCCGTTCGTCGCGATGGAGCACGTCGAGGGCGTGTCGCTCGCGCGTTGGCTCACCGCCGAGCCTCGAGCTTGGCGGGACGTGGTGCGGGTGTTCGTGGGGGCCGGCCGGGGGCTCGCCGCAGCCCACGCAGCAGGCATCGTGCATCGCGACTTCAAGCCGGAGAACGTGGTCGTCGGCACCGATCAGCGCCCACGGGTCATCGACTTCGGATTGGCGCGTGTCGTCGACGAGCCGCGGCCCGACCCGGAGCTGACTACGATCGCCGCGGACGGCGCCGCGCCGGGGCGCGCGGCGGCGGGTCCGAGCCGGTTCGCGGGGACACCCGCGTACATGGCCGACGAGCTCTTCGAGGGTCACCGCGCCACCGCCGCGAGCGACCAATATGCGTTCGCTGTCGCGCTCTATCAGAGCCTCTGGAAGGTTGCCCCATTCGACGCGGCGCCGACCGCCAGCGGACGGCCGCGCGCCCTCCGCAAGCCGCCTCGCGGCGACGTCCCGAGACGCATCGCCCACGCGCTCGCGCGCGGTCTCGCAGCGCGACCCGAGGATCGGTTCCCAAGCATGGACGAGCTCCTCGAGGTGCTCGAGCGCGACCCTCGCGCTCTGCCTCTCACGGTCACGGCGCTGGCCGCAGGGCTCGCCGTCGTCGTCGGGGTCCTCTTGTCACGCGGGCATGCGCCGGGACCCCCTCTCTGCGAAGGCGGCGACGCGCGCCTCGGCGAGGTGTGGAACCCGGCAGTTCGGGGGCGGCTCCACGCCGCGTTTGCCTCCTCCGGACATCCCTTCGCGCGCGACGTCCTCGGCAGCGTCGAGCCCAGGCTCGACGCCTATGGGCGGGACTGGGCCGCGACGTATCGCGAGTCGTGTCTCGCGACGAACGTGCGCGGAGAGCAATCCCGCGACCTCCTCGACCGGCGCACGCAATGCCTCGAGCGCCGGCGCGCGTCGCGGCGCGCCGCGCGCACGACGCTGACGGAATCGGAAGGGGCGCCGGTCGAGCGGAGCGTCGCGCTCGTCGAGGCCCTTCCGCCCATCGACGGCTGCTCGGACGTGGCGAGCCTCTCCGCCGCTGTGCCGCGGCCCGACGATCCAGCGACGCGTTCGCGCCTCGCCGAGCTCGAAGGGAACCTCGAGGAGGTGCGCGCCTCGTTCCTCGCGGGCGCGCTCACGCATTCCGCCGCGCGTGTGTCCGCGCTCGCGGGCGACGCCGCCGAGCTCGGGTACAAGCCGTTCGCGGGCGAGGTAGCCTTTCTCGACGGATCGATCGCGTCGGCCCAGGGCAGACCCGCCGACGCCGAGCGGGCGCTGGTGGACGCGCTGAAGGCGGCCGAAGTGGCCGGTGACGCGGTGCTCGTCGCGCGGTCCGCGACGATGCTCCTCGGCGTGACCGGAACACAGCAGTCCAAATTCGACAAGGCGCGCGTCTGGCGCGAGGTCGCCGCAGCGAGCGTCGAGCGCGTGGGTGATCGGCGCCTCTCCGCGGAGCTCGACGATCGCTCCGCCGTGGTCCTGAACCAAGAGGGCAAAGTCGACGAGGCGCTCGCGTCGGTGGAGCGCGCGGTGAAGGGGCTCGAGGAGATCGACGCCGCGGACACCGCGAGCTACGCCGGGTACCTCTCGGATTGGGGAAACATCCTCGACAGCAAAGGCCGATACGACGAGGCCATCGACCGGCTGAAGCGCGCGCTCGCTCTCCGCGAGAGCCTCCTTGGGCCGAAGCATCCCGAGGTCGCGCGCACGCTCAACAACCTCGCCGTCGTCTACGAGCGGCGCGATCAGCTGGAGCTCGCGCGCACCGCCTACGAGCGCGCCATTGCGATCGCGGAGGAGGTCGGCGGGATGGACTCGTACTCCGGGTTCCTCGACAACCTCGCCGGGTGCCTCTTCACGCTCGGACGATCGGACGAAGGCTTCGCCATGCGCCTCAAGGCCCACGCCCTCCGAGAGAAGGAGCTCCCGCCCGATCACCCCGAGCTCGGAATGTCTTGGAACAACCTGGGCGTGACCTACGAGCGCCTTCATCGGCTCGATGACGCGCTCGCCGCGTACGAGTCCGGGATCCGCATCTATCGAGCGGCCTACGGACCCGATCACCCCGAGATCGCGCTCACCACGAGCAACATCGCCGAGATCCACGAGGCGAAGGGAGATCTCCCGAGAGCCCTCGAGCTCTTTCGCGAGGCGATCGCGATGCTCGAGCGAACGAACGCCGAGACGTCCACCCTGGCGCGCGTCGTGATCCATCAGGGCCACGCCGAAGCGGCGATGCATCGATACCCGGACGCGATCCGGGACCTCGAGCGAGGAATCGCGGAGCTCGAGCGCGACGGGACCTACGCCATGTCGCTCGCCAAGGGGCGGTTCACGCTCGCCCGCGCACTCTGGGACTCCGGTGACACGAGCGGCGCGCGCGCCATGGCGGCGAAGGCTCGCGCGGGGCCGTTCGGCGAGAACGACGCCTCCGCGCTCCTGTCCGAGATCGACGCTTGGTCCAAGGATCACGCTCTCCGGTAGCGTCCCGCGCCCCGCGCCCCGCGCCCCGCGCCCCGCGCCCCGCGCCCCGCGCCCCGCGCCGCTCTCGCACGCCGGTTCTCGCGGATACCGGGGCCGAACGATCCCATTCCCGGTTGACCGAGAATCGCGCTCGATGACTTGGCGGTCAATGAGCTCGATCCGCCTTCGGGTCCGTCTGGGCATACCCGGGTATTGGGTCATGTGTCTCGCGAGGGATTGGCGCTTCCCCACGGGTAGCGCGCCCAATCAGGCCCGTAGACGGCGGCGAGATCCCGGAGGCCCGAGAGGAACACGCCCACGGCCATGAGGGGCAGGACGATACGCAGCCCGATGGGCGCGTTCCACGCGGTGATCGCGGTCGGACGGGCCCACCCCTCGGTGAGCGTGGGGACGAGGAACGCGAGCGCGCCGCCGTAGAGGATCCCCATCACGGCGTGCGTCACGCGCTCGCCCGGATACACGCCACCGAGCGGTTTGCGGACGGTGTCCTCGACCACGAAGTCGCGGAGCGTGATGCCGATCTCGGCGAGGAGGAGCGCGCCCACGACGAGGACGAGCGCGCCGTCGAAGCGGAGGAACGGGAGCGCGGCGAACAGGAACGCGTAGATGAGGTCGCGCACGGCGTGGAGGACGAGCTCCGGCGCCGTCCCGGGGACGCCGCCCGGCAGGCGGGCGCGGTACTCGTGGTAATAGAGCGTGTCGAACGCGCCGAGTGCGCCCTGGATCGCGAAGAGGACGAGCGCGGTGATCACGCGGCGACCTCCACAGTCACGCTGCCCTCGTACGACACGATCAACCCGAACAGCGGGACGCCGATCTGCACGGACACGTGCACGGCGTCGGCGCGGGGCTCCGCGCGTCCCGTGATCCACGGCGCGATCCACCGCGGTATCGGGAAGGCGAAGCGGCCCAGCCCGAAGCGCGCTTTCACCTGCTCGAAGACGAGCGCGCCCTCGGCGGCGACGAGGCGAAACCAACACTGCGTGAGCCCCATCGCCTCGACGAGGAGCTCCCCGCTTCGCCATTGCGTCGTCGCGACCGCGCGATCGCCGAACGTGCGAGTCCACCGTTCGCCGCGCTCCGTGCGCTCCACGCGCAGCGCGATCGCGACACGCTCCGCGGCGCGTGGCATCCCGAGGAGCGTCGCGAGGAGCTGCGCAAGCACACCTCTGCCGCGCTTCACCTCGAACGTGCCTCGTGCTCCCGCGCTCGTCTCGTGGAGGCGCTGGACGAGAGGAGCGAGCGCGCTCCAGCGATCGCCGAGCAGGTCTGGATAGAGCGCCGGGTCACGGCCAGCCACGCTCTCAACTTAGCGCCGGGCGATGGGCGAGGCTCGCTCGTCCAGTCGGACCGATCACGAATGTCTGCTCCACCTCCGTGGCGCCCCTGAAAGGGGGCACGGAACTCGGAGCCGAGGCTTCGGTGAAGCCGCGTGAGCAGGCCCCGCATGGGCCGCCGACGTCCTTGCGGATGCGTCATCGATGCGGGTGAAGGAGTTTTTCGACAGACTGCTAAGCTCGGGCGTGGTCCGAAGGATGGGTGGATTGGGGTTGGTGCTCGCGGTGGCGGCGTGCAGCGGGAGCGGCGGTCCGGACGGCGGCGGTCCCAAGGCACGCGCGACCGCCGTCTCCGTCGCGCCGAGCGCGTCGAGCAGCGCCCGCCCCGCGCTGACGCGCGAGCGATCCCGGTTCGGCGCGGTGAAGGAGATCGCCCTCGGCGGCGCGAACCTCTGCGTCGTCCTGCTCGACGACCAGGTCCAGTGCGTGGGCGAATGGCCGCTCGAGTTCGAGACGCCGACGAGCTCGGGCGGGAAGAATCAATACCTCTACGAGCCCATCACCGTGAAGGACGCGAAGGGCGCGCACGGACTGGTGATCGAGACCAACCGCGGCTGCGGCATCATGCCGGACGCGACCGTGCGGTGCTGGGGCAACACGACCGCGTCCGACA
The DNA here is from genome assembly GCA_046351395.1 of Polyangiaceae bacterium. GTDB lineage: Bacteria > Myxococcota_A > Polyangia > Polyangiales > Polyangiaceae > CAYYKK01. The sequence goes on along the minus strand of JAXLYP010000010.1, from coordinate 26,228 downwards.
AGATGTGGTCGGGCGCGAAGGAGAACGAGCTCGTGGCGGTGCCGCAGCCCGGGATCGATCACGTGACGCAGATCGCCCTCACGTGGAAGGAGAGCTGCGCGCTCCGCGACGACGGCAGCACCGTGTGTTGGGGGCCGAAGCTCCTGCCCGACGATCGGAAGTCGTTCCCCTCGTCGGCGCCCGACGGCATCACGAACGCGAAGAGGATCGCTGGCGCCTACCTCCACTTCTGCGCGATCACGTCCCGAGGCACCGTCTCGTGTTGGGGGGAGGGGTCGGCCGGCACGGGCATGGACGTCGTGCACGAGTACGCGGCGCACCCGATCGACGGTGTCTCGAGCGCGGTCGATCTGTCGGTCGGCAGTACTCACAGCTGCGCGCTCACTGCGTCCGGCGAAGTGTACTGCTGGGGCGCAAATGCCGGCGGCGAGCTCGGCGTCGGCAAGCCATCGACGCGCGAGAGGCTCGTGAAGGTCCCGGGGCTCGACGCGACCGCGGTCGCAGCCTCACCCGGGACGGCCGCGACGTGCGCGATCCGCCGGGATGGCTCGGTCGCTTGCTGGGGCGCCGACTTCAACTGCGACATCGGCGACGCGCACTCGGGCGCGTGTCAGAAGGTCGAGCACATGTCGACGTTCGGTCGCTCGGAGTCCGAGCTCTGCGCGTCGCCCCAGCCCGTCGCGATGGAGGGGGCGTTCGTTCCGGAGCGCCTCTCGTTCGGATCGTCGACAGTGTGCGCGAAGGATGCCGGAGGCGCGCTGCGGTGCTGGGGTCGGAGCCTCTTCGGCGAAGCTGGCTCCTGCACCGGCCGAGCCCCCTGAGCGTGAGTCGGCCCTCGATCAGTGCTCGCGCTCGGCGACCTCTCCGTCGAGCGCCTCGGCGAGACCCTCGCGATAGGTGGCATAGCGAAGTGTCACACCGAGGCGCGCGAGCGCTTCCCGCGCGTCCACGGCGCGGCCTCTTCGAAGACTCTCCGGCGATTGGTCGAGCGGGATCGACGGCGGTGGAGGCAGGCCGAGCCGCGTGCAAATCCAGTCCGCGACCTCCCCGATCGGCGCGGGCGCGTGGTCACCGACGACGAAGGTCGCCCCGCGATGCGTCGGCGCGAGCGCGGCGAGCGCGAGCGCCGCGAGGTCGCGGACGTGAATGCGCGAGACGATGCCTGACCCGTCTCCGGGGGTCTGCCACGTCCCTCGACGGAGCTTCGCCAGCATCCCGCGATCTCCGCCGTCGCCCCGATCGCCGCGACGATCGGCTCCATAGATGCCCGGCGCGCGAAGCACAGCCGCGCCGACCGCTTGCCAGAGGAGCTCCGCCTCCCGCCGGACACGGCCTCGCGCGGTGTCCGGGGCGGCCTCGGTCGCGCCGTCGATGACGCCGCTCCGTGCCCCGTAGACCGCCGTCGACGAGATGTAGACGACGCTCGTCGCGCGCCGACACCACGCCGAAAAGACCTGGTCCGAACGACCATCCGGCGGCAGCGAGACGACGACGTCGGCACCGCCCGCGACCGCTTCGACCGCGGCGCGTGTCGCGGGTCGAGCTCAGATCGAGCACGATGGGCGTGACGCCCATCGCGGCGATCTCGGAGACCCGCGACGCCTGTCGCGTCGTCGCGAAGACGGCGCGCGACGCGCCGCTGAAGCGCACTGCCTCGAGCACCGCCCGCGCCGTGTCACCGAAGCCGAGGAGCAACAGGGGAAGCGGCGCGCGCATCACGATGCGTGTCCTCGTCCGGTCCCCGACCGGATTCAAGGAGGGAGCTCGCAGCCGTCTCGGCACACGCTAGAGAGCGCTCGGGCGGCGGGCGGACTTGCCGGCTGCGCCCATGCGGGACATTGGAGCTGTGTTGTGACGTTTGGGGACGAGCCAGTTCAGTCACATGTCTCACGCTGCTCCCTCGAACGACGGTATTGTCGTACGCTGACTGGCGGTCGCGTGGGGGAGGTGCGTTGATGGGACTACCTGAATTCGTCTCGATGCAGCAAATCGCGAAGCAAGCCGCTGCCACGGTGATCGCGTCCTCGCTCGGGAAGACGCCCGAGGGCGTGCTGCAAGAGTGTCAACGCGTCTGTCCACAGGTCGGCGCGAACGCGATCCTCTACCAGGCGCTCGTGATCCTCCGTCACCCGAACCAGTATGGGAACGAGCGGTACGACAGCGTCGCCGAGCGCCTCGACGTCCTCGTGAAGGCCCGCTGGCTCGTCATGACGGAGGCGGAGCGGGCCGACGCGGGCGGAACGCTCGAGAAGTTCCTCTACCGAGAGGTCCTCGAGATCTACCCCCCGAACAAGCTCAAAGCGCCGGGCGCGTTCGCCTGGGTCCGGCGGTGGGTAGGCTTCGTCCTGCCCTGGAATTGACACTGGCCTCCGGGTGAGCCGCGGGCCCCTCGCCGCGACGACGGTCGGAGTGGGGGGTCCGCGCCGATCGAACGGCTACGACGACACGGGCCCTTCGCTGATCTAAATCATTGAGCGCGATTCTGAATCAGTTTCAGAGGAGAGTCACAGGAAGACGGGAAGACGGGAAGACCGGAGAAGCAGACTGATTTTGTTCTGCCTCTCCGGTCTTCCCGTCTTCCCGTTGTTCTGCCTCTGCTGCCGACCGAGGATCACGCTCGCTGATTTAGCTAATGGATCCCGTACGGGCTCGACCCACCCCAAACGACCGTGGCGACGGGCGCGAGCGTCACGGGCGGCGCGGCCGGCGGCGCGCCCTTCTCCGTCCAATGCACGGCCGCGTCGATCTCCCAAAACTCCTGGCCGCACGAGACACCCACGAAGAGCCGGAGAGACTCCGACGTCTTCGGATCGACCGTCGTCGTCACCGTCGCCCCGTCGGGCGTCTCCTTGAACTCGGGCGCCCCCTGGCCGCTCGGCGCGGAGCGGTGGTAGGCGTGGGCGGCGCTGCGCACCTTCACGCTCGGGTCGGTCGGCTTGAACGTCATGACGATGTCCCAGCGCCCGTCGTTGCGCGTGACCACCGACGACGACGCCGAGACGGCGCCGGCGGCGATCGTGGAGCACCGCGACGGCCGCGGGACCGGATCGACGACCTGATAGCCGCTCGTTCGAATGGGCCGAGGCTCGGAGGAGCCGGTGCCGGCGTCGCGGGGCGAGCTCGACGAGCCGATGCCGTCCTCTCGCCCGGAGGAGCACGCGGCCGTGACGAAGGCGGCGGACGTCATGAGGGTTTCCATGCGGCGGAGCGTCCGCCGTCTCACACTCGATCCCATACCCGCCACCTCGTCGCGACAGTCTACAGAGCTTGGGCGATCACGCAATCACGGCTCAATCCCCTCTGTTGGGATCGGCGCGTCCACCGTCGTTTCCCGCATGGGGATTCGCGTCAGGGGAAGTGGCAGACCTTCGCCTCGAATTGCCCCTTCAACGAGCTCACTTCGCCCGGCTTTTCGGCGAAGTTGTCGGCGGCGAAGGACCCCGTGAGCACCTCGCCCTCTTTCAGTCCGAGTTTGTCCACCTTCAACACCGCGCCGAGGAACGGCGCTTCGCTAAAGGACGCGTCCGCCTCGCCGGGCTTGCCTAGCAGCGGGTTGCCGCTCTGCAGGCCGCGCGCCGTGATGAGCACCTTGCGTCCGAACGCCTTCGTCTGGAGGTCGGTGACCACCGTCTTGCAGTCCCCCTCCTTTTCGAAGAACCAGATCCCCGTGACGTACTCGGCCTTCGTCGTCTTGTCGGTCGCCACCGTCGCGAACACGGACTTGGGCGTGAACGGCTTTCCGTCGAGCTTGCCGGAGACCGACCCATCGAACGCGGTGGGGAGCGACTTGAGCTTCGTCCACGGCTTCTGCTTGTCCTGACAGATCTCGATCTTGACGGATCCAGCGCCGCTCACCGGCACCTTGCCCGAGAAATTCGAGTCGATGGCGAGCATGAATTGGAAGTCCTTGTCCTCGAGGGTGAACGACGGGAGGCGAACGAGGGCAAACACCGGATCGACGCCGTTGTACTGACCGTCTTCCGTCTTGATCCCGACGTGCGCGGCGAACTCGCTGCCCGCCCATCGAAGCGGGTTGGTCTTCCCGAGGAAGACCTCGAAGTCCGGCACCTTGTGGTCCTTGCTGGGCTTCGTGCAGTCGACGTCCGGTCCACCGAGGAGGATCGAGACGACGCCGAACGAGTCTTGCATCAGATACCCTTTCGAGTAGCTGAAGGGCTTGCCGCTGATTGTCAGCTCGAGGGGCTTGTCCACGAGCGCGAGGGGGGCGCCCGGTGTCGCGCTGCTAAACGGTGGAGCGGACGCCGCGGAGGACCCGGACGGCGCGGCCGAAGGCTTTGCACTCGCCGCCGACCCGCTGGGCTTGGCAGCGACCGACCCGCCCGGCTTCGCGGGGACGGTCGACCCAGACGGCGTCGCCGTGGCGGCACTCTCGGGAGTCTCGCAGGCGGGGAGCGTGAGCAGAGGGACGAGGCACGCGGCGACTGCCGCTGCATGGGTTTTCATGGGCCGCGCTCTACCCCACGCGCTTCGAGGTATCAACGCATGCCGCCCGACGCGCGTGCAAAGACGCCCGAATCGGCGTCGCTCGTCGCGACCTCGTCCTCGCTCGACCCCGTCATGAGCGGCGCGCCGGGGCGAGCGCCTCGAAAGCTCCGACGGCGCGATGCCAGGTTGGCTACGCTCTGCACTGCCGCCTTGACCTCTCCGCGCCCCTGGCACTACCGCTTCGCGTTCCCCGGCTTCGCCGAGGCGGTGTACGTCCTGCCGGCCGACGTCCCTCACGATCAACCCTGGTTGCCTGACGACGACGTACCGCTCGATGGGCTCGTGCTCGTGCGAGTCCACTTCGACCTGAAAGCCGGCCCGAAAGCGAAGAGCGACGACGTGATCTCCGCGGCGCAAGCGCTCTATTCGCTCATCGGCCGCGCGTCCTGGCCTTCATGGGTGTTCACGACGAACGCCAGCGTGCCGTTCCCCAAACTGCTCGTGGTCTTCCAGTTCGGATTCGGGATCTTCGATACGCCCGCGCCGCCGAACGTCACCGCCCGCATCGAGCTGCCGACGTCCGCCCAGCAGAGCGACCTGCTGCTCCCGAACGCGTCGAAGCCCGCGGCGCTCCGCTTTCGCCCAGCGGAGGCGACGTGGGCGGTCGTGCGCTACGCGATCGGCCTCGAGTCCGCCGCGCCCGACGCGACCGGCGCGATGGTCGCGCTCGACGGTCCGCTCGCGCTGACGGAACTCGTGGGGTCGTCGCTCGAGCGCGCGATCCAGACATTGGCCGGCGATGCAGCCACCACGACCCGCACCTGGCGAGCGCAGCCATGATGCGCGCGCGCGACGCGCTGGTCGCATCGATCCTCGCGGCCGGCTGCGGAGGCGGTGACCACCCCGTCGCAGTCGCGTCGTCCGTGTCCCCGCCGGCAGCCCCTCCGGCCGCGTCGAACTCCGCTCGGCCAGCGCCCGAACCGCTCCACCTGGTAGACCACCCGGAGATCCCCATGCACAGCTACGTGACCGCGTACGCGAACGCGAGGCACGACTCGCGCGTCGAGCTCCCGAGCTTCCTGCCGAAGACGCTGGTGCGCGACCAAGACCTCACCGCTGGGGTAGACGAGGGGTCGGGCGGCGGCGGTGAGCCTGTTGGGGTGCCCCGATTCGTGCTCACCTCTCCCGAGGCAAAGCACGTCGTCGTGGTGGGATCCCTCTTCTTCGTCGAGCGCTCGACCGACGCATCGCGCTCGCGGGGCGATGTTGCAGGGCCGCGCGCCCACGTGCTCGGGGAGCACGCACGATGGACTGGATTCGATGCGATCGATTGGGGAGCTGGCGCTCACTCCAACTCCATCAAGTGGCCGACCGGTCCCGTGCTCGCCGCTCGCGCAGAGGCCGCCGGGTGGACGGAGATTGTCTCGATCGCCGGGGGCGAACAGTCGTACGCAAAGACCTACATCGCGCGCATCGCAGCGGAGACACTCACGCTCTCGGTCGTCGATTCCTATGCGGTCGATGCGTTCTTGGACGGCGCCCACGCCGTCGTCCTCTCGGGCTCCAAGGTCGCCCGCTACACGACCGAAACGAGCCCGATGGGCTCCGTGACGGCGGAGCCCGCGAAGCAGGTGTTCTCGAAGCCTGTCGACGTGCGCTTCAGCATGGCGAGCGGCCCCAACGGCGACATCGCGCTCGTCCACGTGAAGCACCCGCAGCCGAGCCAGGGCGATCCCTCGCTGCGCTCGACCATCACCGTCCTCTACTCGGCAGATGGATCCGAGCGCTGGTCCGCGACCGTCCCCTGGGAGGTGCGACAGCCTCCGGTCGATGGGGGCCAAGGCCGCGTCCTCGTCGCGGGGGATGGCCTCACGGCGCTCGAGGAAGGCGTCGAGCTGTGGTCCATCCCACCCATGGAACAGACTATCCGCGCGACCGCGTTCTCCGATGGAGCGGTCGCCATCACGAAGGGCAGCGCGCTGCAGATCCTGAGTCGCGAGGGCAACGTCGTATCCACGCTCGCGACGCCCGACGGCGAGTCGCTCATCACGCCGCCCGCGATCGCGAGCGACGGATCGATCTGGGCCGCGAGCCGCGATCACCTCTACGTCGCTCGGTGAGCGCTGGTCTCGACGGCTCGCCCGCTGAGCGCTGCTGCGCTGTGGCGGGGCTCGACCTCCTGGGGGTGGGCGCGGGCAGTTCGATCGTGTGAGGGCGCTGCACGCACTCCGACGGAGTCGGAGGGCGCTGGCAGAATGGTTTACTTTCGCGGTCGATGACGTGCCCGGTGCGATCGTGCCGGGGCGCGGGGGCGAGGCGTTCCGCTCACTCATGATCGCGCAAGAGAGGAGCAAGGAGCGCCGCGAGCTCTGCGCGAGAGCGGACCCTCAGCTTGCGCATGACGCGCGAGAGCGTCGCGGCGACAGTACCGAGGGGCAGCCCGAGCTCGTATGCCATGAGCTTCAGCGATCGTCCGGCTGCGGCGCCGAGCGCGACGTCCCGCTCGTGAGGTTGGAGCGAGTCGCTGGAGGACGACCACGTGTTGTTCTGCTTGGCGACCAGCCAGCGCTTGCCGTCCTTGTCGAACGAGTCGACGAGTGTCCATCGCCCGCCCCATAGGGCGTGCCAGGTCTCCAATGTCTCCAAGGTCCGCGCCGTGCGGGCGCGCTCGATCGCCTTGGCGCCGACCGAGAATACCTGCAACGCCCCGCGCTCCTTGGCGTCCGCTTCGGCGTGGTGCACACGCCCGGCATGGTCGAGCACGGCCTGAATGGCCGGTCGGTGTGCGCGAAGTCGCGCGCCTGACCGGAGGTGAGCCGCGAACTTGCGGAGGCGACCCCTCTCCGACGGCGAGAGCGGGCCTCTGGCGGACCAGAAGGTCATGACGCCGGTCGTTGCGCTGGTCCTCCCCTGAATGGCGACGAGCGTGTCGAGGGAGCCCGAGATGAAGGTCGGAAGTGGTTGTCCCCCGATCGCCGCGCCGATCTGCGACGGCGTCATGAACTTCGCGAGACGCGCGACGTCGAACTCGGAATACGCGGGGAGAAATGCGGGGGGCACACGGCGAGTCCCCAACCACGACAAGAACGCAGGATCGCTCAGCTCCTGCAGCTCGATCTCTCCGCGGTCCACGCGGAAGGAGAACGCTTGGGCCCAGTCGCTGCCGATGGCGCTTCGTGTGGCCGACGCGAGTCCTCGGATCCATTCGCCGTCGTCCTGAACTGGGGCGTAGCAGGCCTCGACGAAATCGCACCAGCCGCGCCCGGATCGGCGTGAGGTCGGGGCGTCAGCCCGCCCGGCACGTGGATCACGGATTTGCATTGGATGGCTTGCCCTCCAGTCGAAGGATGGAATACCGCCGAGCCCTGTCGGCGGACCCCGGCGTGCTCGTTCGAGGAGAGATTCGTCCGCCGCAGCAACCACTGGACCATATCACCTTCGGGGCGCCTATCCGGGCGTCACGAGGAGCGTTCGTGAAGGCTGGGCGATGATTGCGCGAGCCGGGCGAGGCAGCGTCTTGCGCCCAGAAGCGCTTCGCGGGCTCGGCGACGCTGTCCGCGCTCCCCTCGGCAGCCGCGCTCATCAGTCTCCGCGCAGGAGTGGAGCAAGGAGCGCCGAGAGCTCTGCGCGAGAGCGAACCCTCAGCTTCCGCATGGCCCGCGAGAGCGTCGCCGCGACGGTGCCGAGAGGGAGCCCCAGCTCGTACGCCATGAGCTTCAGCGATCGACCCGCGGCGGCGCCGAGCGCGACGTCCCGCTCGCGAGGTTGGAGCGAGTCGTCGGACGACGACGATGTGTGGTTCTCCTTGGCGACCAGCCAGCGCTTGCCGTCCTTGTCGAACGAATCGACGAGCGTCCATCGTCCGTCCCACAGCGCATGCCAGGTCTCCAGCGTCTCGATGGTCCGCTTTACGCGGGCGCGCTCGATCGCCCTTGCGCCGCGTGAAAGCACCTGCAGGGCGCGGCGATCCTTGGCGCCGGCCTCGGCGTGGTGCACGCGCCCGTCGTGGTCGAGCACGGCGTGGATGAGCGGTCTGTGTGCGCGCACGCGCGCGCCCGCACGGAGGTGCGCCGCGAGCTTGCGAAGGCGGACTGTCGCGGCGGGCACGAGCGGGTGTCCCGCGTCCCAGACGACCATCACGCCGGACGTTGGACTCACCCGACCCTGGAGGGCGACCATGCTGTCGAGGCGGCTGACCAGCCCACGGAGCAGCGGACGCTCGTCGAGCACGGCGCGGACCGCTCCGGGCCGCATCAGGGCGGTGAGCCGTGCGACGTCGAAGTCTTTGTAGGCTGGCAATACGGCAGGCGGAAGACGACGCTCGCCGTGCTGTCCAAGCCAGGCGGTCTCGAACCGAGGATCACTCACGTCGCCAATTTCGACGCTCGCGCGATCGACGCGGAACGTGAAGGCCTCCCCCCAACCGACGCCGAAGGCGCTCCGCGCAGCGACCGCGAGCTCGCGGACCCAGGCGTCGCCACCGGTGGCCGGGAGGTAGCATGCCTCGACGAAGTCGGTGTAGCCATGGCGGCGCACGTTGACGAGCGGATCAGGTCACCTCCGCATCGTCAAGGCGAGGAAGCAATAAATGACCAGACGACGGGCCGTGGCAGACGGCACGTCGGCCAATCAGCACTTGAAGTGCGCTTCCTCGAGCGCGGTGCAGGCGCCCTCCGGCGGCGCCCACTTGGGGAAGCCGCCCGCGTCCATGCAGACGGACTTGTCGAGCAGGCACTGGAAGTACGCCTCGTAAGCGATCCGACACGACTCGCTCTCTTCGTCCGCGAGGACCCAGGTGCGGCGGTAGCGGTTGTCGCAGACGTCGCTGCAGGCCTCGGCGTCCGCGGTGCAGGCGCACTCGTCGGCGCAGGCCTGTTCGAACTCGGGCTCCGAGCAAGACGCGCCGAGGAGGAGCGCGGCCGGGAGGAGCACGAGCAGCCATCCGCCTCGCCGCTGTCGGGCTGGTGCCCGTCGATCGAGATTCGCGCTGGTAGGTGTCATGGCGTCGTCGCCTCCACGCAGTCCTCCACTTCGAGCCCCGAGCACGTCCATGAGGTGCCCTGGAGGCACCCACATATGCCAGTGAACGGGTAGCCCGAGTCGGCGCAGCACTTCGATGGCGCCCCCACAGTGCTTCGATCGCAGGCGACCGAGAGGGGCTGGCTCAACGCCCATTCGGGGTGGCAGGCGCATCCATTGGGGGTCGCCGAGCAGACGGCGAACTCCTGCGCGGTGTCGCACGAAGCGACCTCTCGTGCACCCAGTTCGTGGCACGTGGAGTCGTCACTCCTGTAGCAGCCTTGCGAGTCGAGGCACCAGGGGCGCTCCTTGGGGGCCTCCACCTCGCAGCCAGCCAGCGTGCCGAGGAGACCCATTGCGAGCGCAGCGGGCGTGGATGCTCGCGACGGACCGACCGCCCCAATGATTCGGAATGACATGCGGGGATGCTTGCGCGCTCGCCCTCTGTCGCCAATGGTCACTTTTGCGGACGTCGAGAAGTGCGGGCGGTCGCTCGACGGCGGCGACGACGCAGAGGCGTTGTTCGCGCAGGCCGGCGGGTCCTCGCGTCCTGCTAGCGCGCCGCGCCCGAAGGCAATGCGATCTCCGCGGGCACCGCGATGATCATGTCGCTCTTTGGGCTCGCGCCGTTCGTCGTCGTCGGCCCGTTCAACGAGGTCAGCTGAGGAACCAGACAGCGCCGCACGCCTGGGTGCGGCGCTGTCTGGCTCGCCGGCTGCGTCCACCGACGCTGGGACGGGCCCACATGGGAGGACCGGCACCCGGGCGCGCAGGGACGCGGCACAGGCGGACGACACCGCCGCCCGGCGAGTGCGCACGGCTTCGTACCGCAGGGAACCGGCGCCCGCGCACATGTAAGGCGTCGGCTCTTGCGGCGTTCCTCGGGGGATGCCGATCCTGAAGCTGAGCCACCGCTCGACGCCGTACGTCCTCTCGTTCCTCGCGGGCGCCGCGCTCGCCGTGGTCGCCAGTTGCGCCGCGACGGGGTGCACGTCGAGCGCGGTGCCGCCGCACGATCCCGTCGACGAGGGCCGGGTCGATCCGGGGCCGGGGCCGTCCGACCCGAGGCTCGATCCTCCGACCAAGGAGGCGGCGAAGGACTTCGCGGGGGCGTCGAACGCGTTCGCGATCGATCTCTACGGGACGCTCCGTGACAAGCCGGGGAACGTGATCGTCTCCCCGGCCAGCGTCGCGATGGCGATGGCGATTCCCTGGGCGGGCGCGCGAGGCAAGACGAGCGACGAGATCAAGAAGGTCTTCCACTTCGGCGGCGCCCCGGACGAGATCGCGAGCTCCGCGGCGAAGCTGTCGGCGGAGCTCCAGGATCCGAAGCGCCCCCTCGTCCTGCGGATCGCGAACCAGCTCTATGGCGAACAGTCCGCGCCGTTCGAATCTCCGTTCCTCGAGCTCGTCGGCAAAGGGTTCGGAGCGCCGCTCGCGAAGGTCGACTTCAAGCGCGACTTCGAGGGCGCCCGGGCGAGCATCAACGGTTGGGTGCTCGAGAAGACGGAGAAGAAGATCGCGGATCTCATCCCGTCGGGGGCGCTCTCGGATCTCACGCGCCTCGTGATCGTCAACGCCGTCTACTTCCACGGTGACTGGGAGCAGACATTCCCGAAGGACGCGACGCGGAAGAGCGCGTTCTTCGCGCCTTCCGGCGAGAGGCAGGCGGACATGATGCATGCCCCGGAGAGGCAGTACGGCTACGCCGAGGCGGATGGCCTGAAGGCGGTGTCGATGGACTACAAGGGCGGCTCGATGTCGATGGTCGTACTCCTCCCGAGCGAGCGAGACGGCCTCCCTGCGCTCGAGAAGGCGCTGACGACGGAGAAGCTCGACGCGGTGATCGGCATGATGGGACGTCGCGCCGTGAACGTGACGCTGCCCAAGTTCAAGATCGCTCCGTCCGAGGCGCTCGCGCTCGGCCCGACGCTCGCGGGTCTCGGGATGGCGACCGCGTTCGATCCTCGCGCGTCGGACTTCACCGGGATCTCGAACCCCTCCCAGGCGGACGAGCGGATCCACATCGACAAGGTGTTCCACAAGGCGTTCATCGAGGTGGACGAGAAGGGGACCGAGGCCGCCGCTGCGACGGGCATCGGGATGAACGCGACGACGTCCGTGCACCCGCCTGCGGCCGAGTTCGTCGCCGATCATCCGTTCCTCTTCGTCTTGCGAGACAACGCGTCCGGGCTCGTGCTCTTCATGGGAAGAGTCACGGATCCGACCGAGATCCATTGAGCGCTTCCTCGTCTCGCCGCGACCGTCGGAGCACGAGATCGAGGCATGACGCGCGTGTCATGCGTGACATCGCTGTCACGTTGTAGAGCTCGGCAGAGCGGGTATCGTCGAGGGATGAAATATTCTTTCTTCCGCTCTCGCGTCGTTCTTCTCGCACTCCCCACGATCGTCGCAGCCGCAGCCGCCTTCGCGGGTTGCGTTGGCGGTGTCAGCATCGAGCCACCGTCCTCCACTCCGAAGGGCGCGGGCGGGGGCTCGATCTATGCGCTCAGCAACGACGGTGGCCCCCGCCTCGTGCGGATCGATCCGGTGACCGGCGTCAGTACCACCGTGTCGACCACCCTTCCGGGCGCGTCGTTCTTCGGCGCAGGCGCAATGTCGTCCGCGCTGGATCTCGTCCACCGTCGGTACGTGTACATCGTCCCGGGCGACAGTCCGGTCGATCACATGATCAGCGTCGACATCGACTCCGGCGCGCTCCTCGCGGACGTCGCGCTCGAGCGCAAGACGTTCGGGCTCGGCGTCGACCGAGCAACGGGAGATCTCTTCTGCGCGACGTACCCAATCGAAGGTTCCGACGTGAGCGAGATCGACATCATCGACCCGCTGACGGGTGGATACACGTTGGTGTCGTCCTACCCCCCGCCGAGCGCTGCGCCCGGCGGAACCGTCCTTGGCGACGGCGACGACTTCGCGTTGGGCGACTACGGTGTCCTCGTCACGGATCCCGAAGCCGGGACGATCGCGATCGTTCCCCCGTCCGACGTGAGCCTCTTGAACCTGCGCTACGACCCGCTCGAAAACCATCTCATCGCGACGTCGCTCGCTGGCGATTGGTACAAGGGAGGGAGCAACGAAGTCGACGTGCGGCTCGTATCGGTCGACCCAGCGACGGGCGCGACGCACGACATCGCCGCGCTTCCCGCGCTCGACCACGTCCTCCAAGCGGACGCGGCGTACGATGCTGCGACCCAGCGCTACTTCTTGGTGGGTGGCGCGGACACGCCGCAGGGCGTGAGCATGTGGGTCGAAGGAAATGACCTCGTCACCATCGACGCGGAGACGGGTGACGTCCTCGCGAGCCCCGAGATGAAGACGCCCATCTTCAACCTGCAGTTCGCGCCCTGAGTCGGAGCCGTCGCCCGTGCGGAGCGGACCTCCGCACGCTGGGGGGAGTTCGCACGCAGCGTCAACGGAGCGGCCTCACGATCGATCCAACGGGCTCGCGCTCCACGCGCGCTACGCGTATCTTTCGAGCATGCTTCGACCGACCCTTGTCGCCTGTCCCGAGTGCGCGTGCCACGTCCGTGCGTCCGACACCTCTTGTCCGCACTGCGATGCGCCGCTCCTCCTGAAGTCACCCTCCTGTGAGTCCCGAGGGATGCGCCGCGCCGCCGTCGCGGTATCCCTCGGCCTCGCGATCAGCGTCGCCCAGCTCGCGGCGTGCGACGACGGATCCGGGAGCGGCGGGGCGGGCGGCACGGGATCCGATACGTCCGCGATCGCGACGTATGGCGTCGGGTCTTCGGTGTCCACGGGCGTGACCTCCGGGACCACCGGCTCCAGTACAGGCAGCTCGACCGGCACTGGCAACTGATCCGCGAGGGCGATTCTGCGTCGACCCCGGAAGGACAATTCAGGGAGAGTCACGGGAAGACGGGAAGGTAGGAAGGCGGCCGCGTCGACGACGGTCGTCGTCGCTACCATCGCCGAGATTCGCTCTCGCGCGGAAGTCGCGGCGAAACCACGCCACCGCGCTGGCACGCGCCTCGCTCTGAGACGCGGCATGTCGAGATCGGAGCGCTGGACCTACTACTCGGCCAAGGCGACAGCGACCGCAGAGCTCGACTATCGGTGTCGCGCTTGTGGGGCTGTCGATCGGGGCTACGCGACGCGCACCGCCGAGGAACGCCACGCCGAGCGCGGCTGGGGACATTCGCCAGCGTTGAAGGAGCTCGGCTTCAGGACGGCCTATGCGAAGGCGTATGGAATCGCCCTCCGGGCGGGGGAGCTCTTGATTCGCCTCGCGCCTTGTCCCTCGTGTGGGAAGCGCGACAAACGTACGAATGGCGCGTTCGTGGCGCTGAGGGTGCCATGTCGCTGGTCCTCCTCGCGGCCGGCGTCGTGGTGGCCTACTGGACGTTGGGAATACCCAACCGGGGCAAGTCGTGGATGGCCGTGTTCGGCGGCCTCGCGCTGGCGCTCGCCCCCATCGGCTTCGGGCTTCATATTGGGATCAAGGCGGTCGCGGCCCTCGTGCAGGCGGGGACAGCCGTCACGTTCCGATCGCGCCTGCTCGCGGCAGGGCAGCCGCTACCCAATCCGACGCCAGCCCCCGCCACGTCCCAGCCTCCACTTGCACCCGCCCCACAGCCCACATGGCAGCAGCCCACGCCGCCGCACTACCCCCAACCGCAGATGCATCGGCCGCACTACCCCCCGCAGCAATACTCCGCTCCGCCAGCGATGCACCCGCAATACTCCGCTCCGCCAGCGATGCACCCGCAATACTCCGCTCCGCCAGCGATGCACCCGCAATACTCCGCTCCGCCAGCGATGCATCCTCAGCACCAGGCACTGTCGGCCCGCAACCCGGTGCCGCAAGTGGCGCCGCAACCTGGTGGAACCTGGGGTGGGCCTCGAGGCGGAGCCCACTGACTGGAAGCGCAGCGACAAGACGCTGCGAGGATCACGGGCGCGAGATGGTTGTGGTGCGTCGGCTGTGAATGGCCGCGATCGAAAGCTCACGGTGCCACGAGTTGGGTGAATCGCGCCGGGAGAGTGGGCTTGTCGCGGCGCCGGTCAAAGGATAAAGGCCCCCATGCGCAACCCTCTCGTCGCCTACGCGTTCGTCGTTGCAACGTTCTCCGTTCTGGGTGGGTGCGGGGACACCGCGACCACCGCTACAGCCACCGCCACCGGCTCGGCCCAGCCGACGGCCAAGTCGTCCGTTGCGACGAAGTCGTCCACCGCCCCCGCGGCGAGCGCGACGGCGACGGCGACCGCGACGGGGAGCGCAGCGGCGAGCGCCGCCATCAGCGTCGAGACGCTGAAGAAGTTCAAGCCCGCGGTCCCGAAGGGGATGGAAGCGGACTACGAGTGGGCCGAGAACAAGAACTTCATGATCGAGGGCACGGCCAATCACCCAACCGAGGTGCGCTGGGATCTCGTGAGCAAGAAGGACGCGAAGAAGGTCGCGTTGTCGCTCGACATCGAGGATCAGACCGCGGACGTGAAGAGCGGGAACGTCACGCCGAAGGACGACAAGTACAAGACCTACTCCGCGAAGAAGGGCGCGGACTTCATCCGCGTCGACATCAAGAACGTGCAAGTACAGGTCGAGATCAAAGACAAGGCCGCGGCCACGATGGACTCGTTGACGAAGGCGCTCGACGCGCTCGACGACGCCGGCCTCGCCAAGCTCTGACCGACAGGGGCGCGAACGCACGGCGCGAAGGGCGCGCGCCGGGAGGGGCTCGCCCATGAGATCAACCGCCGAGACGCCAAGAGCGCCAAGACCAGAAGTGGCCTCTCCGCGCTGGCGTCCTCGGCGACTGTGGAGAGGCCACTTCTCGTCTGTTTGGTTGCTTCGTGTCGGCGCCTTGGCGTCTTGGCGGTTGATCCTCTGGATGTGTCGGGATCGCGCGCGCTGATTTGGCGGGGCGTGGGTCCGCGTGCGGGCGTCAGGGTCGTTCGATGGAGCGCCGGTCAGCCCGTCCCGAGCTGCCGCGCGAGCTCCTCGCGGAGCGCGCGCGTCGCGTCGATCAGACGGCCCTCGATCTCGAACGCGTCTCCGACGCGCCGGCACCGGTGCACCTTCATGCGGATCTCGTGACCCGAGGCGAGCGCGCCCGCGGGCCGCGCCCCGGGCGCGAACGGCTTCTCGCTCACGACGACGATGGCCTCTCCCGTCAGCGTCGAGACGCGCGCCGCGCCCCCGCCCTGCCATGCCACGTCAACCACGGCGGCCGCGCGCGATCGCCTGCCGCGCCTCCCGATCGGCGTCCTTCTCCTTCATGCTCTCGCGCTTGTCGCCCTTCTTCTTGCCCCGCGCGAGCGCGATCTCGACCTTCGCGAGGCGACCTTTGAAGTAGAGCCGCGTCGCGATGACGGTCATCCCGTCCCGGTCGATGCCGCGCTTCATCACCTCGATCTCGCGCTCGTGCATGAGGAGGCGGCGCGTGCGCTTCGGCTCGTGCGAGAACGGCGAGTGATCCATCGCCGGGATGCTGAGGCCGCGGAGCCACGCGCCGTCCGGCTTGATCTCGACCCACGCGTCCGAGAGATCCGCCTTGCCGGAGCGGAGCATCTTCACCTCGCTGCCGCCGAGCGCGATCCCCGCCTCGACCTTGTCGCCGAGGTCGTAGTCGAACGTGGCGCGCCGGTTCAGCGCGATCACCGCGATCGCCCCGTCGTCGGGCTTCTTCCGCTGTCTCGGGGGCTGGTTCATCGGGGGATCACGAGGGGGTGAGGTCCCCGTCGAACGTCTTCTCGAACACGCGCTGCAGATCCCCGAGCGAGCACGGCTTCGGGTTCGAACCGAGCGACGGGTCGCGCTCCGCCATCGGCGCGAGCTCCTTGCCCATCGCGCGCGTCACGCCCGCGACGCCGTCCAACTTGCTCGGCAAGCCGAGCTCCGCGATGAGCGACGTCATCCACGCGAGGACCCCGTCGAACCCGGGCTTCGGCAGATCCAAGTACCGCGCGAGGTGCTGCATCTTCGCGTCGATCTCCGCGCGATTCTCCACCATCACGTAGGGCAGGAAGATCGCGTTCGCCGTGCCGTGGTGGAGGCCCGTGACGCCGCCGAGCGGGTGTGACCAAGCGTGCACGAGGCCGAGGCCCTTCTGGAACGCGGTCGCTCCCATCGACGACGCCATCAGCATGTGCGTGCGAGCGGCGAGGTTCGCGCCGTCCCGGTGGGCGACGGGGAGCCACTCCTTGATGAGGCGCATGCCCTCGAGCGCGATCCCGTCCGCCATCGGGTGGTAGCTCGGCACGCAGTACGCCTCGAAGCAGTGCGCGAGCGCGTCCGTCCCGGTCGCGGCGGTGAGGCGTGGCGACAGCCCGAGGAGGAGCTCGGGATCCGCGATCACGAGGGCGGGCTGCATGCGCGCGTGGAAGATGATCTTCTTCGCGTGATCGCTCGTGTCCGTGATCACGCTGCAGCGGCCGACCTCGGAGCCCGTCCCCGCGGTCGTCGGGATCGCGATCGTGCGGACGATCTTGTTCGGATCGGCGCGCTTGTAGTTGTCCCCGACGTCCTCGTAGTCGAACACCGTGCCCGGGTTGTCCGCGAGGAGCGCGACGCACTTGCCCACGTCCATCGCCGAGCCGCCACCCAAGAGGACGATCCCGTCGTGCTTGCCCGCCTTGTACGCCGCCATCGCCGACGCGACGTGCGCCTCCGTCGGGTTCGCGCCGCAGTCGCTCCACACGCCCGGCTCGAGCCCGGCGCCAGAGAGCTTGGCGAGCAGCGGGTCGAACCACGCGAGGCCGCGGACGCCGGGGTCGGTCACCACGAGGGGCCGCGAAAACCCGAAGTCGCGGCAGGCGGGCGCGAGATCGGTCGCGGCGCGACCGGCGCCGATCCGGTAGGCGGTGGGGAAGTTGAAGTTCGCTCGAGGGGCTGCGCTTGGGGACATGGCGGCGCGGAGGATAGTATGGAGTTCGTGACGATGCCTTCTCTTGTAGCCAGGCGCCCGCGGTCCGTGCGACGGATCGCGATCGCCGCGACGTTCGTGGCGATGCCGCTCTTCGTTTTGCTCGCGTGCGAGCCCGAACCACCGACGGGCACGGGCGGCGGACCGGACTGCTCGACCCAACCTTTCACGTGCGCGGACGGCGAGACGTGCTGGCCGAACGACAACGTGAGCAAGTGGATCTGCCTCGAGGCGAAGAAGGGGCAGGGGCAGGGCGCCGCGTGCAACCTCATCGGCGGCCAGGTCTCGTGCGACGAGGACCTCGTCTGCATCGTCCAGGGCAAGGGCGACGGCAAGGGCGTCTGCACGCCCTACTGCGAGCCCATGAGCGCCGATCACGAGTGCGGCGCCGCGGCGTGCGTCGAGTTCACCATCAACACCGCCAGCGGGACGAAGTTCCTCGTCCACGCGTGCGATCCCGACGGCGGAGGCAGCACGTCGTCCGCCTCCTCGGCGAGCGCCGGGAGCTCGTCGAGCGGGGGCTGACGCGCGGGCGCGTCCCTTCCGGACGCGCCCCTCAGCTCTCCTTCGCGGGGCACGTCGCGGGCGCGCTCGGGCGCTTCGCGTGCACGTCGATGCGAACGAGGATCTCGTCGCCCACGGAGCCGTCGATCGAGTTGCTGCTCTCCACGTGGTACGCGTGGCGATCCAACGTGAACTCCGTCTGGACCTTCACCTCGCACGGATCGATCGCGACCGCTGCCGGGACCTTGAGCATCTTCGTCGTGCCGTGGAGCGAGAGCTCGCCGAACAGGTCGAGCTTGTCGTCGGGCGCCTTCGCGAGGGACTGCGAGCGGAACGTGGCCGTCGGGTAGGTCGCGACGGCGAGGAAGTCCTCCGACTTCGCCATGTCCTCCACCATCCCCATGGACGCGGACGCGCTCGTCGTGTCGATCACCAGGTCGACGGACGACGCGACGACGTTCTTCGGTGAAATCGTCAAGGACCCTGTCGATTTGAAGCGCACCGTGTGGCTCATCACCGCGGTGACCTCGACCTCGACCTTGGTGTTCGTGGGGTCGAGGCCGATGGTCTCCGCGTCGCCCTCGGGGGTGACCGCGGTGGGGACGGCGTCCACGACGGACGCGGGCGGGGCGGCTGCTCCGCAGCCAGTGAGGGCGAGGACGGAGAGGATCGCGAGCGCGCGCACGCGGTCACCCTGACAGACGCCGCGCCGCCCCGCCAAGGCGATCATTTGCTCGGCGTCGCGAGCCGGTCGAGCTCGTCCCGGATGCGCTGGCGCTCCGCCTCGCCGATCGGCGTGGGGCCGTTCGCGAACCGCTCCACCCGTTCGATCGCCTCGGGCGTCGGGTGTTCGAGGGCGGCATCGAGGCGGTTCTCGGCGCACTCGGTCGCCGCGGCGACGAGATCGGGCACCTTTCGCTCCTCACAACCCGTGAGGCACGCGGTCGCGAGCCGCGTGCACCCCTCGTCGAACGCGCCGGACCCCATGATCTCGATCGCCTCACGCGCGTCCCACGCGGGGTCCTTCGCGGCGAGCGCCGGACCGGGCAGCGGGATCGTCCACACCGCGGCGCACGCCGCGACGGCGAGCACCGCGAAGCCGCTCGCCGAGAGCGTGACGAGGCCGGTCGGTGTCGTCCACTCGTGCTTCGCTTGGCTGCGGATCGATCGCGGCATCCGCATCGACATCGGGCGCGGCTTGCGCCGCCGGAGCATCGGCGCGAGCACGCCGAAGAGGCCCCCGAAGAGCGCGGGCGCCGACGCGACGAGGCCGAGCTCCGCGCCGCCGCGAGCGCGCTCGTAGCCCGCCCTCCGCGCGCGCTGTTTCGCGACCTCCGTGGGGCCGGCCTGCGCGGCGCGATCCGCGCGCCCGCGTTCGACCACCACGGAGAGCGCGCCGAGGGTCGCGCACGCGACGGCGAGCACGAGCGCCGCCATCCCGAGCGCCGCGCCGAGGCGGCGCCGGTTCAGCGCGATCGCGAGGATGGCCCCGACGACGCCGAGGCCCCCGAGCGAGGCGATGATCCACGCGAACGGGAGCGTCGCGAGGGCCTCTTTGAGCGCGTCGAGCCAGTCCCCCATGGCGCGCGATCAGTAGTCGTTGTCGCCGGGATGGATCTCGTCGGGCAGGGTGATGGGCAGCTCCATCACGTTGGCCGCGCCCCCGCGCAGCCACTGGTAGCGGATGAGGTTCGACATGACCTTCGCGACGTACTTGCGCGTCTCCTCGTAGGGGATGCGCGCGACCCACACGTCCACGTCCCGCTCCTTGCCCGTCTCGAACCAGCGCGACACCGCGCCCGGGCCCGCGTTGTAGCTCGCGACGGTGAGCGGCAGCGCCCCGCCGTACGTCTTCGTGAGCTTGCCGAGGTAGAACCCGCCGAGCCGAACGTTGACGCCGGGCGTGCGGATCGCGTCGAGCGTGAAGTCGACGTTCGCCTCCTTCGCCGCTTCGGTCGCCGTCGCGGGCATGAGCTGCATCAGCCCCGTCGCGCCGACGGGGGAGAGCGCGTCGGGATCGAACGCGCTCTCCTGCCGCATCACCGCGTGGATGAGCCCGGGGACGACGCCGTACTCCTTCTCGAACTCACCGACCGCGTCGAAATAGGGGGCCGGGTAGACGCAGTCCCACGTCCACCGATCGGCGCTGCTCGGCGCGCGCATCAGCGCGTCGAAGCTCACCGCGGTCGAGCCCACCTTGTAGCGGCGCTTCGCGCGCGAGAGCGAGCCGTACATCGCGCAGAGCGCCTCGGACTCGCGGTTCGGGTAACCGACGGCGGCCGCCTGCTCGTTCTCCGCGATCGCCGCCTCCGCGTCCGCGTCCAGGCCGAGCTCGAAGAACTTCTTCGCTTTTGGCGGCAGCGTCACGCTCGACGGCGAGAGGGGAGCGGCGGCGTTCGCCGGCGCGAGGGTCTCTCCGATGATCGCCGGCAGGGTCGCCTGCATGCTAGAGAGGCGGGCGCGCGATGTGAGGGCGCCCCACGTGAGGGGCTGCTCCGTGATGACCTGAGTGAAGTACGCGATCGCGTCCTTCGTGTCCCCGGCGCGGAGCGCGCGACGCCCGCGAGCTCCCGAGCGTGCCGATCTCCGTCTTCTTCTCGCCGTCCGCGAGGCGCGCGAAGATCGTCTTCGCTTTGCTCGGCTTGTTCGTCGCGAGGTACGTCAGCGCGAGCGCGTAGTCCGCCTCGTCCTTCTGCTCGCCGGACGAACCGTAGTCGGCCACGTACGACTTGAACGCGTCCTCCGCCTCGGCGTGCTTGCCGGAGAGCAGGTAGAGCTGCCCGATCTGGAAGGCCGCGCGCGGCGCCCACGCTCCGCGCTTGTGGTGCTTGATCACCTCGCGGTAGCGCGCGATCGCGTCCTCCTCGCGCTTCGTCCGCGCGAGCGCCTTCGCCTGGTAGAAGACCTCCTCGCCCGTCCCCGAGCTCGCGACCTTCTCGAGCTTCTCGTACGCGTCGACCGCCTTCGTGTACTCGCGTGACTTGAAGAGCGCCTGCGCGCGGAGCCGCAGCTCCGTTCCCTTCGCGAGGATGCTCCCGTCGCGGTCGAGCGTGTCGAGCGCGTCCTTCCCGGCGCCCGCGTCGAGCAGCGCGGTGACGCAGCTCTCGAGCTCCTTCGCGGACAGGGACTTCTTCCCGTCGCGCAGCCGCTTGCGCGCGCTCACGCCCTCCGTCGACGCGGGCGCGTGCGTCGCCAGCCACTCGAGGTCGGGCACCGCTTTGTCCAGATCCGGGGTGAGATCCGCGCGAAGCCCGTGCCCCGCGCGCTCGTCCGCGGGTCGGTTCAGCCGATCGGCCTCGGAGATCGCCTTGTCGGCGAGCGCGAGCGCGCCCTTCGTGTCGCCGCCCTTCGCGAGCGCGCGCCCCGCGAGCACGTAGTCACGCGGGCGGCCCTTCGCCTTGTAGTAGCTCGCGGCCTCCTCGTAGGGGCCGACCTCGACCGCGGCCTCCGCGTTCATCCGCGCGATGTCGTCCGTGAAGAGGGGCAGGTCGAGCCCGGCGAGGAGCGGGCGGACCTGGTCGAACTGCCGGAGCGCGATGGCGACGCGCGCGCGCACGAAGCGCATCTCCGGCTTTCCGCGCTCCGCCGGGTCGAGCGCGTCGATCAGCCTCGCGGCCTCCGCCCAGCGCTCGAGGCGCAACGCGGCGCGATAGTCAGGGTCTTTGACCGGCGCGGGCGGCGACGCCGAGTCGGCGGGGGCCGCGGACTCGGACGCCACGGTCGAGCCCGCGATGGTCGACACGGCGGGCGGGACCCCTTGGGTGTGCTCGCTGCACGACAGGAGTCCGAGCAGGAACAATCCCGCGAGCGCGCCGCGCGCGACGCCGTTCAGCAGAGAAGTACGGGTGTCTCGGGAGGGCATGGTACGGCGCGAGCGATATGGATCGCGATAGCAGGTCGAACCTGAAACAGGAAAGAAACTTGGCCGGTCCGCGGATGGGCGGAGCGGGAGACCGAGGGACGCGGTGCCGCCCGGCCGGGGCGCGCCCCGAGACGCCGACGCATCATGCGCCCGGGGCGCGCTCTTGTCCCGTGAGACGCTCGGGGTGGCGGCGGGCTTCCACGGTCGCCCTCTTCGTGGCCCTCGCCGCCCCCGCGGTCACCGGGTGTGTCACGAAGGAGCGGTACCTCGCCGCGCTCGGGGACGCGTCCTACGCGCGGAACCAGGCGGTGGAGGCGCAGGCACGCCTCGTGAAAGCGCTCGACGACATCAAGGCCCTCGAGAAGGACATCGCGGATCGGGACGCCAAGCTGAACGAGCTGACCGCGTCGAGCGCGAACCTCTCCCGCGAGATCGAGGAGCTCCAGGCGCTCAACGTGACGCTCAGCGATCGGCTGCGCCGCGCGGGCCAGAGCGTGGAGTCGCTCGCGACCGACAAGAGCACGCTCGCGAAGGATCTCTCCGAGACGAAGAAGCAGCTCGAGGAGCTCCGCAAGCAGCAGGCGCTCGCCGATGCGCGCGCGCACGAGCTGCAGACGCTCGTCGGCAAATTCCAGGGTCTCACGGACGCCGGGAAGCTCGAGGTCTCCGTGCGCGACGGCCGCCTCATGCTCGACTTGCCGAACGACGTGCTCTTCGAATCGGGGCGCGACGAGCTGCTCGCCGTCGGCAAGGAGACACTCCTCGAGGTGGCGGCGGTCCTGAAGACGATCTCGGACCGGCGCTTCCAGGTCGCCGGGCACACCGACAACGTGAAGATCTCGACGAACCGCTTTCCATCCAATTGGGAGCTCTCGACGGCGCGCGCGGTGAGGGTCACGCGCCTGCTCCAGGAGGCCGGCGTCCAGCCCGCGCAGCTCTCGGCCGCTGGCTACGGTGAGTACGACCCCGCCTTTCCGAACGACACGGGCGAGAACCGCGCGAAGAACCGGCGCATCGAGATCAGCGTGGTCCCCGACCTCAGCGGGCTCGCGCCCGCACCCGCGCCTGCGACCGAGAAGATCTGAGCGTCGGGGACTCGGGTGTATTGCTCTTCGCTGCCGGTGACCGTGGCGGACGCGACTGTCGGCGAAAATGGCCGGTTCGCGGAGTGGAACGGAAGCAATGTCTGCTCGTGTAAACCAGCGAGGGCCACTTGCTTCTCCACCCGGCGAGGATTGCGCGAGGGGAGGCGCGCTCGCCGTATGTCTCGTAGCGTCATATGCTGTCGCGCGTGAATGCGCTTCGCGAGTTCGAGTGAACGCGTTCGACGGGTTCGAGCCTGCCAAGAACACGATCTCTCCAAGCATGCGTCGACGCCTGAGCGCGGACGCGATAGAGCAGCGGCCCCAGGCGCCCACTGTCTCGTCCGCGAGGTCGATCATGCGAAGCATCTCCTTCTCCCTCTGTCTGGTTGCGGTTGGCCTCACTGCGTGCGAACCGCCTCGGCCGGTTCCGACGGAGCGCGAGTCGTCTTCGCGCGCGCAAGATCCGATCGCCTACGGCACGGCGGACAGCGCGCACAGCGCGGTCGTCGCCCTCCTGGCCGACGCCGGAGGCGGCTCGTTCTCGGAGTGCTCCGGAACCATCGTCCAGATGAAGAACGGCGAGGCATACATTCTCACCGCCGCGCACTGCTGCAACCAGGGCGCTCCCTCGATCGTGGTCACGGGCAACGACTATTCGGCCGGTGAGCAGTACCTCGGGACCGCGAACCCGCAACCCCCCGCGTATCCCGTCATCGCCGGCTCGGTCTACTACGACTCCCTCTACAACCAGCAAAACTACGACTTCTGCATGCTGAAGGCGAGCGGACTGCCGGCGAACACGCCCGTCATCCCGGTCGCCCAGCCCGGACAGGACGGCCTCCAGGTCGGCGTCCAGGTCGAGCACGTGGGGTATGGCATCACGGACAACAACCAGAACAACAGCGTCCGGCGGCACGGGACGGACACGGTCGATCAAGGCGTCACCTCGCTCCACATCCAATACAGTCAGGGCGGCCCGTCGCACATTCCGGGCCCCTGCGAGGGAGACAGCGGCGGCCCGGCGCTGATGCCGGCGGGCGCCGCACAGTCGCAACAGATCGTCGTCGCGACGACGTCCTACGGCAACAGCGCGAGCTGCTCGCAAGGGTCCACCGGCGTCAGCATGCGCGTCACCTCGGAGACCGGACCGAACGGCTTCATCACGCACTTCCTCGCGGACACGCCGACGGGGACGCCCGCCTCGTCGACGCCCGTGGACTGCAACAGCTGCGCGGGGGCGGCGCAGAGCGGTGCCTGCGCGTCCCAAGCGCAGACGTGCGGGAACGATCCCAAGTGCATCCAATTGAACGACTGTCTCAACAACTGCCAGACGCAGGCATGTTCCAATGCGTGCGTCGCCGCGGCGGGCACGACCGCGACGAACGAGCTCAACGCGTTCGTCGCCTGCGTGTGTGACACGGCTTGCGTGACCGAGTGCGCCGCAGAGTGTGGTGGCTCGTCGACCACGTCCTCGACGGCGGCGACGACCGGCGCGTCGATGTCGGTGGCGAACGCCGCGAGCTCGGGCGGTATGAACCCGACGACGGACGCCGCGACCTCCGGCGTCGGCGGCGCGCCGTCGTCCGTGGGCGGAGCGGGCGGAGCGGCCGGGAGCACGGGCGCGAGCGGCGACACCGACGACGGGACGACCACCATCACGACGTGCGCGTGCCGCGCGGGCGACTCCTCGCCCGTCGACGCCGCGGCGGGGATCGCGGGTCTCGCGCTTGTGGGGCTCGTCGTCGGTCGGCGTCGAAGGCGCTGACCTCACCTGGGGGCCCTCAGCACCCCTCCGTAAGGATCAGCGGCGCGCGTCGGAGTGGGGCGTGGATCGGGACCACGCCCCTCCTCTCGTCGACGCCCGTGAGCCGGTGGCCTCGGTGAGTCCTGCCTTCCGAGGTGATTCAGCGTCGCGCTCGCTGCCTCAGGGGAAGAGCTGCGAGCAGAGCGCGTTGCCCGGGCAGCAGAGATCGTAGCCGCCGAATTTGTCGGTGTGGGCGCACACGAACGCGCCCTTGCTCGGGTAGTAGTACGTCCAGAAGAAGCACATCTCGTCGTTCGCGGACTCCCCGAACTGGACATTGTTGGGGCTGCCGTTCTCCCACTCGCACGTCAGGTGGAAGCCGCCATTCTGGGGGACCTCGACCGGCGGATCCCAATAGACGGTCGCGGGCTCGGCCCACTGCCAATTGTCCACCTTGTACACGTCCGTGTCGGGGCCCGTCTTGCCGGTCGTCGTCCCGACGTAGACGTTCGTGCCCCACTGGTGCGTGTGGCCGGCGAACCCGAAGAACTTCGACCCCGCGAGCGTCGCCGGCAGCGGCAAATAGGTGGGGCCGAGCGTCGCCTTCGCGTTGGGCGCGAGGTCGATGTCCGGGTTTCCGAAGAAGAGGAAGTCCGCCTCGTTCTGAAAGTCTTTCTCCTCCATGGTGATGAACGTCGTCGTGGCCGTGACCTCGAGCGGGGCTGCGGTCGCGTTGATGTAGTGCATCTCGAGGCGGACGAATTGCTCCTTGGCGATCGAGAACGCCACGCCCTGGGGGAGCGTGAGGAGGTCGTCCTGCTTCTGGGAGATCATCAGCGGGGTGCCCTTCTCGGGCTTGAGCAGATCCGAGAACGGCTGACAGTCGAACGGGGTCGTCTGTTCGACCGTGTCGGCGGTCCGGTACACGATCAAGTGGTGCGAACCCTCGCCGAGGACGTTGTGGATCTGTCCGACGTGCGCGGCGGCGGGGTTCGAGAGCTTGCGGACCACGCACTGGGTCTTCTCGGTCCCGGGGGGCACCGTGATCGGGTCGAACTTCACCGAGAACTGCTCGCCGCCGCCCGCGCCGCTGCTCGATGACGTCGGGCTGGAGGATCCGGTCGTCTGCATCGTCGCGCCCGTGCTCGCGCCTCCGCTCCCACCCGTGCTCGGGGTCACCGAGCTGTCGCACGCGAAGGACGCGACGGCGATCACGGAGAGGGGCAGAGCGAGTCGCGTAAGCGGGGATCGGGTCATGATGAGACGCTCCTTCGAAGACGTGGGGCGGTGCGGACGTGCGGCGCGCAGGCGCGAAAGCGGTACGGCAGTGTACCACTAGAGCAGCGGACATGTTCGGTGCTCTACAAATCAGCGAGCGCGGATTCTGACACATCCAGAGGATCCACCGCCAAGTCGCCAAGAGCGCCGAGCAGAAGCGCCAAGCGGACGAGACGTGGCCTCTCTGCTGGCGTCCTCTGAGAACATGATCTGTGCTCTAGAACGTCTGCCGGAGCGCGAGGCCCGAGCCCGTCCAGGTGAGGCTCGTCTGGGGCGGCGCCCCCGAGCTCGACGGTGGGGCCTCGTCGCCGCGCGCGCTCCCCTTCGTCGCGTGGAGGACGACGAGCGTCACGCCGACGCCCGCGCTCACCCCGGCGACGACCCAC
>JAXLYP010000009.1:0-336542 GCA_046351395.1 Polyangiaceae bacterium | reverse complement strand
CTCATGAGCGGTCGTCAGGGCGCATCGAGCCGCGAGCAGGAGATCAGCGAGATCTCCCGCGGATTGAAGCAGCTCGCGAAGGAGCTCCGCGTCCCCGTCATCGCGCTCTCGCAGCTGAACCGCGCCGTCGAGACGCGCCCCGGCAAGGACAAGCGCCCTCAGCTGAGCGATCTACGCGAGTCCGGCGCCATCGAGCAGGACGCCGACATGATCTGCTTCATCTACCGCGACGAGTATTACAACCCCGAGAGCGATCGAAAGGGGATGGCGGAGATCATCATCGCGAAGCAGCGAAACGGCCCGACGGGCAAGGTGATGACGCGGTTCACCGCGTCGTGCACTCGGTTCGACACGCTCCAGCCCGGTGACTACCCTCAGTTCGACGACGACGAGTAGCCGATGCGAGACGCCACGCCGTGGATCCTCCTCTCGAGCGCCGCGCTGTTCGCCGCGGGGTGCAGCAGCCCCCGCGCCGAATACGAGCGCGCCGTGAAAACCCTCCAGCCGACGTTCGAGGCGTTGACGAAGCTGCGCGCGGAGACGCTCCTCGATCCGAAGATCCCGGACGGGGGTGACCTCGGCGGGACGATCAAGGAGCAAGTGGAACGTTGCGCGGGGCTCCGCTCGAAGACGGACGCGCTCGTCGCGAACACCGCGGGGTACACGGACAAGCCGCTCATCGGCATGATCGCCGCGATCGAGCGCGACCTACGCGACGGCACGACTGCCGACAAATGCGCGGCCCCCGAGAAGGAGGAGGACGACGTGCTCGCGAGGATGTCGCGCTTCAACCAATGCGTGGAGTCCTGCCGCGCGTGGTTCGTGAACGTCGAGCGGGACGCGGGGTTCTTCGCCGCCGCCGCGCGGGCTGCGGGGCTCGACGCGAAGGGGATCCCGCCGGACGCAAGGTTCTCCGAATGAACGCGCCGGCTGCGATCGCGGGGATCCGCACGTCGACGGTGCTCATCACCCTCGCGGTCGTCGCGATCACGGCGACGGCGAACGTCCTCCTGCGCCGCCTGCCGTGGCTCACCGCGGACGCGCGGGACGACCGCGGGGCGATCTGGATGCTGGAGCCGCTGATCGCCCCAGGGGACGACGTCGTGCTCGAGGTGGCGACGTTCGGGGGGCTGCGCGCTGGGATCGAGACGATCGAGGTCGGTGGGCCCGGCACGCGCGTGACGGTGAAGGGCCGAGGGGAGGACTGGGGGTTGAGCCTCGGAACCCGGCGGAGCGCGCGCGGCGAGGCGTTCGAGTTCGTCTCTTTCCGGCTCCCGGAGTCCGCCCCGCCAGGGGAGCCGATTCAGTTCGACGTGATCGTGCACGGGGTCTACGCGAACTCGGTGAGCGGCGGCTCCAACGCGGAGTTCGTGAACGAGCCGGGGAAGTCCAAGTACACGATCACATTGCACCCGATCTCGCGCGCGACGCGCGCCCTGGTCCGGGCGGGCGCCGGTGTCCTCTCGATCCTCTGGCTGCTCGGCGCGACGCTCGTGATCGGTCGGGCCCGACCGTGGAAGGGTGGGAGCCGCACGTGGACCACGGTGGGCGTCGTCGTCTACGGCGTGAGCTCGTGGCTCCTCTTCGCGGGGGCGATGCGGATCGCGACAGGCCTCTCGGGCGACGTCATGACGGTCCTCTTCACCGCGTGCGCGTTCGCGGGTCCGGCGCTCGCCGGCCATCGACTCCGCGGCGCACCACCGCCGTCCGCGCTGGTGGGCCGCATGATCTCCGACACCCCCGCGGCTGGATACCGGGCGCCGGCGCGCGGGCAGCGCGCGAGCGCGCTCCCCGAGGCGCGCTCGGAGATCGCGAGGGAGGTCGCGAAGATCCCGGGCGCTCGCGTGCGCGCGACCGCGGAGGGACTCCACGTCGAGCGGCGCGCGTCGTTCTTCGGGCCGCCGCGCTCGCTCGTGGAGCTCACGAAGTCGCCGGCCCCACAAGAGATCGCGCGCGTGCGGTTCAACGACAGCGAGCTCCTCGTCGAGGTCAGCGTCGCCGTGAGCCGTGTCCTCGGTCCGTTCGGGCTCGAGGTCACGCGCGACGGGACCTATCGATACCCGATCGACGAGCACACGAAGCCCGCGGAGATCGTCCGCGCGTTCCGTGGCGCGCAGCGCGACGAGATCGCTCTCGCGTCGGCCCGCGCGTCACTCCTCGGCCTCCTCGCGGCGCGCGTCCCCTCCGATTCACCGCTCGACGAACGCCCGTAGTCGGGCGATCGCGTCGTCCCACTGGGCCGAGACGCGATCGATGCGCGCGCGAGCTTGCGCGAGCCTCGCGGGATCGAGCTGCCAGATCCGCTCCCGCCCCTTCTTCGTGTCCCGGACGATCCCCGCGCTCGCGAGCACCTCGAGGTGCTTCGTGACCGCCTGGCGCGTCATCTCCGCGTCGACGGTCAGCGTCGCGATCGAGAGGGGCCCGCGCTCCGCGAGGCGCCCCACGAGGGCGAGGCGCGTCTCGTCCCCGAGCGCAGCGAAGACGACCGCGTCCGCGTGCAGGCGAGCGAGCGGCCCGGGCTCAGGTGCCTGAGACATACCGGGACACGTTCTCGAGCTGCGCGGCCCACCCCCGCTCGTTCATCCGGAACGCCTCGTCCCTGCGGCTCGCCGGGATCCCGTCGAAGCCGGACTCGCTGATCGCGAGGCGCGTGCCCGCGGGGGTCGGGGAGAGCCGAAACTCGACGAGCGTCCGCGGCTCGTGGCTGTAGTCGACGGCGGGATCGATCGCGTAGGGCCGCCAGCGGAAGGAGAAGTAGGTCTCCGGCTCGATCGCCTCCACCCAGACCTCCATCGTGACGTGCTCGTAGCCGGGCTGCGTGATCTTCCCGCGGATGGGCTGGCCCGGGGTGAACGCTCCGTCGAGCTTCACGCGAAACCACTCCCCGAACTGCGCCGCGTCGGTGAGGGCGCGCCAAACCCGTGAGACGGGCGCGCGGAGCTCCGCCACCTTCTCGATTCGATCCGTGGACATTAGGCAACCTCCTAGTTGCCTTTTCCTAATACGACACTCGCAATCACGCAACCCCGTGGTTGCATTATTCGAAGCCCGGGAGTCGGCGTCGAGGCCGGGTCTGCCGAGGGTGCTCACGGCGCGTCGATGGTCGAGCCAGCGTCGAGGCGGCGCTTCTCCCCGGTCGGGCCAAACACGTAGACCCCATCGGCGTCCCCCGTGCTCGTGAGCCGCCGCGCCTCGAGATCCGCCAGCAGGAACGACCCGGCGTTCAGCCCGACGGAGACGCGGTGCCGGAAGCGCCGGGCGAGGTACGCGAGGTTGTCGGGGTCGTCCGTCTGGATGCGCTCCATGCAATGCGGAAAGAGCTGGATGCCCCTCACGAGCCCGAGGCCGCGCTCCCAGAGCTGGAACTCGCGCTCTCGGTAATCGTCGTAGACGATGATGCGCTCACCGAGGACCATCGCGCCCGCGCTCGTGCCGACGATCGAAGCGCCGCGCCGCAGCGCCTCGAAGAGCACGTCGCGCAGGCGGAAGAACCGGAGCGCCTCGAGGAGCGCGTCCAGGTTTCCTCCGAAGAGGACGATGGAGTTTGCGCCGAGGATGCGCCCCGCGAGGCGGTCGCGCGCGTCTTTCCAGCCGGCCGCGTAGGGGACACCGATCGCGTCGAGCGCCTCCTCGTCGATGTGCGCCGAGAGCTCGACCATCCGATCGTCGTTCCCCGCGAGCGTCTCGAGCAGGTGCCGGAGCTCGCGCGCGAGCGTGAACCGATAGAGCGAGCGCGCGTCACCCCCGGAGGGAGCGTGCTCCGCGTCCGCCAACGTGGACAGCGTCGGCCGGTCCGCGGCGTCGAGCAGGGGGCGCGCCTCCGCGACGACCCTCCGGACCATCGTCACGAGGTGACCGTTGTGCGCGAGGTAGAGCTGGCGCGCGCGGTCGCGCGTCGCGCGAATCTCGGTGAGCGCGTCCCGCACGGACGGGCTCGCCTCCAGCACGGCGCGCATCTCGGCGCCGAGCGACAGGTTCACGATCGTCCGATCGAAGCCCCCGTCGAAGCTCGACGCGAGCCCGAGCGCGTTGATATCGCGCTTCACGTGCGCCTCGTCGTGCTCGTCCCGCCAGGCGGTGGTGATCAGGAGGACGCGCCGCGCGGCTGCGACCTCCGGGTCGACGTGCCGAGAGCCGAGAAGCAGCGCGCGCGCACCGCGGACGAGATCGCCGCTCGTCTCCGCGTTGCCGTTCAGGAGGATCCGTCCACGCACGAGCGAAACCTCACCGAGCGCCTCGCCGGAGGGAAGCGCAGAAGCGGGGGACAAAAAAGAAAGACCGCGGGAGCGGGCCTTGCGGCGCGCGCTCTCGCGGTCTCCCTCGTCTGCTGGGCTCGGCCCTCTCCGAGGAGAGGATTCAGCCGCGGTCAACGGCTGGGGTCTCGGCGTCTCCGCCGAGCGAGCCTTGCCTCGAAGAGAGCCGGCTCCCTTCGAGGATCGAACGTTACATCGCCGCCTCCCTCCGCGAGCTTCAGCCGTTCGCGCGGCCTGACTCGCAAGGGCACCGAGGTAGTTAGCCTCGGTGATTTCGGTCCCACATCGACGCGTGGCATCGAGCTCCTGTTTGGAAGAGCACGAGCGGCCACCACTCCCCGCACCCATCGGCTGGAGGAGCTACACGACGATTCAGGAGTTCTTGCACACGTGGTCTCGACGCCTTCGCCCGGTGGACCCTCTCCTAGGGTTCCGCGCTGCCAGCGCCGGTCGAGCGAGCTCGCTCACGGCTGGACTGAGGCCGCGAACACCTCCGCTCCATGTGCATGACGGGCCAGACGTCCGCCCAGATCGCCTCGCGACGGTCTGTTCGGTGCTGCGGGACAAGATCGATTTTGAACGAGTCCTGGTTCCCCCTCCGGAGGCCCCTCGCTACATGCACCCTTGCCACGCCGCCAGAGGTTCAGCCGCCGCGCCGAAGCGGAGGATGTCTCGGGCTGCGCTGGTCACGCTCCGACGGCGATCGGACCATGACAAGACGCGCGTCTCTTCCATCAACAAACGACGAGTGATTTCGGTACCTGAAGGAGCCGCCACGCTTCAGCGCTGGTCAGGGCCGGGGCTCGATCGGATTGGGTCCTCTCGAGGTGTGGACACGGAGGCCGCCCGTTCGGGTTTGCGCGACCTCGCTCCTCCGTCCTCTCTCGAAGATCAGAGGCCCGCCCTTGCGATCAGGGCTGTCTTGGCCGTCGAAAGAGCGCTCGGATTGCCATCCAAACGTCCTTGCCGAGTCCGCTCGTCCGCCGACGAACGGGAGTCCTCGCGGAGTCGATCCGGGCGGCCCCGCCTCCCAGCGGACCGATCCCGACTCCGAGCCTTCCGTCGATGGGATCACCGGCTCATCACCGGCGGGGACGGGAACGCCGCGTCCATCGCGCCGGCTCGGTCCTACTCCCTCGACTTCTCACAAGCTGCTTGTGCTTCTCCTGGCACGCCGCACGACGATGTCATCCCCGTCGACCTCGCCCTCCGCACGAGACGCGGTGCGCCCCGAGCGGGAGGCTCTCGATGATCCTTGCGAGGGATCCGGTCCGCCGTGAGGCGGCCGATGTCGAGTGGCCGATGAACCGGGTGGCGCGCGGCCGAAGCCGTTCGCCAGCCTTTCCCTCCGCTTCGCGCTCACGACGACGCCGTGAGATCAACCCCCCGCGCCCCATGAGGAGCCGCGGTTTCGCGAAGAAGAGAGTCCGAACACCAATGGGTCACCCGGGTTGCCACGGCTCGTCTGGAGATGAGCGAGTCGTGTTGGCTCGGGCCGAGGTCCGCCGCTCCCACGCCCCCGCGAAGGGGCTGCTGTTCACGTCGGACCGATGGTGTTTTCCGCTGCGACCGCCGAAGCTCCAGAGATTCAACTCGAGGGAGCCAGGGTCGGGGCCGCCTCGATCGGCTCTCGCCTTTCGAGGTGACCGGCGTGCGCGAGTCCGAAAGAGGTGCGAGGTTTCGAAGACCTCGAACATTCCAAACCGGGTGCGCGGTCGAGCGGCGCAAACCTCGCGCCGCGTTGCTGGACCGTCACCATCGCCCGCCACGCAGGTTCTACGATGCGTGTCGTTCGAGCGGCTCGATGTGCCGCAGAACGAAACCGAATATGCGCTCCTCGAGCTCGACTTGCAAGACCCAAATGCCTGAAACCACAAAGTTTTTTACCCACGGGTCTCCCCCAGAATGCCCACGGGTGTCCCCCACGTTCTCCACAGGTCGGGGATGCGCGGGGCACGCAACTCGATCATCAACAGTAGCACGGTTGACGATCGCGAGTGCGGCTCTGACGACCCTCTTCGTCGGGTGCGCGAGCGCGCAGCGGACGACGGTGCTCTCGTTCCAGGACCTCGACTGCTTCGACTGCGGCGTGGAGGTCGCGGAGGAGCTCATCCACGATCCGCGCGTCTACAAGACGCGGTTCGACAAGCGCCGCGTCGAGCTCACGATCGTCGCCGATCCCTCCGTGGACGCGCTCGCGCTCGCGTCGTCGAAGCGCCCCGAGGACGAGGAGTGGACGCTCGTGCTCGGCGCTGGTCACGGCCGGTACGCCGAGACCGAGAAGCCGAAGACGCTCGACATCGTCGAGGTCTCGAAGGGCGGAGAGGACGTGGCAGACCTCGCCGCGCTCGCGGTGCCGGGCAAGATCACCATCGTCGATCTCTACGCGACGTGGTGCGGACCGTGCCACGAGCTCGACGCGCACATCGTCGAGGCGATGAAGACGCGCAGCGACCTCGCGTACCGCCGGCTCGACGTGGGCGATTGGGACACGCCGCTCGGCGAGCACTGGCTCGCGGGCGTCAAGGAGCTCCCCTACGTGCTAGTGTTCGGTCCCACGGGCGCGCGGCGAGCGGCGCTCACCGGCCTCGACCTCCCCGCGTTCGACCGAGCCATCCAACCCGAATGAAGCGCCTCAGCATCGGCCTCGCGGTCGTCCTCGTCGGGTGGCCGAACGTCAGCTACGCGTGAGCTGCGTGAACGAACCCCAACCTGCCGGTCGGCGGGTCGAACACCGCCGCGTCGTTCTTGCCGGGTGAGCTGTCGCTCAGTCTGTCGCAGACGTTCCTTCCGCTCTCGGTGAGCCACGTCGAGGGGTGCCCGGACCTGGGTCCGGCGTGCGCCTCCCCCTCGCCGCCCGCGCCGTACTGGCACTACGTGGACGAGCTCATCGCGGAGACGGCGCTCGGCGCGAGGCTCGCCGTCACGAACGCGTTCGCGATCGAGACGCGGTGGGCGCTGCGCGTCGTGGACGTGAACCCGACGTACGCCGAGCTCGACGGCACGCCGAAGATCGTCCCGGGCGAGATCCACCACCACGACGAGACGCTCGTCGACGTCACCGACCCTTGGTTCGTGGCGGTGTTCTCCGCTGCCACGAGCGGCTTCGTGAGCACGGCGCGGCTCGGACTCTCGCTCCCGATCGGGCGCACCGAGGACGACCCCTACGCGCTGGGCGCACAGGGCAAGAGCCACGAGCACATCCAAGCCGGGACGGGGACCGTCCTCCCGATCCTCGGGTTCGACCTCGCGTACACGTTCGCGCGGCGATCCGTCGTCCCGATCACGCTGGGCGTCGGCGGGACGGCTCTCTTCAGCCTGTACGCGAACGAGAAGGGGTATCGGGCGCCGACGAGGTTCGACGTCGGGCTCCCCATCTCCGCTTCGTTCCTCGAGGGACGGCTCACGCCCACGATCGCGCTCCGGCTCGCGCACGACGGCGAGGAGTATTGGCATGGCGAGGTCGGCGGAGAGGGCACGATGGTGCGGACGGAGCTGTTCCTCGGCGGCTCGCTCGCGTGGCGGTTCGTCGATCGGTGGTGGCTCGCGGGCGCGGCCACGGGGAGGATCGCGTCGTTCACCGACGCGCCCACGTTCGAGAGCGTCGGGACGTTCACCCTCTCCTTGGGGACGACGTTCGATCTGTGGGACACCGACGAAGAGCGCCGCGCGCGTGGAGAGACCGTCGACGACGGAACGCGGATTCGTCGAACACCGCGCGACGGAGGAGTCGAGTTCGAAAAAGATTGAGCGGTGGCTCACGCGACGACCGCAGCTCTGCTGTTAGAATCGCGCCATGAAAGCTTCCCTTCTCGCGCTTCGTCATGCGGTGTTCGGCGCCATGGGCGCGACGGTGCTCGCCTGCGGTGGCAAGGTCACGTGGGTGGAGGACGGGTCGGGGAGCGGCGGCTCGGGCGCCTCGTCCACCTCCGCGTCGTCTTCGAAGGCCGCGACGGGATCGACCGTCGGCGTGACGACGGGCTCGACCATGAACCTCTGCCCGAACCCGAAGCCGGTCCTCAACCCAGACGGCAGCTCGACGCCGTACTCCATCTGCCCCGACGGGGCGATCGATCGGCCGAGCGGAGGCTTCTGCGATCCCACGATCAACCACCAGCAGTGCCAGGGCACCGAGGGGTTCTTCGATTGTCAGAAAGACTCCGACTGCAACCAGGCGCCGAACGGGCACTGCGTGCACCAACCCTCCATCGAGGTCGCGGGCGACTATTGCGGGTGCGTCTACAGCTGCGCGACGGACAAGGAGTGCGGCGGGAGCGGCGCGTGCGCCTGCGCGGACATCGTCAACGGGCTCGGCTACTCGCAGTGCGTCCCCAACGACTGCCTCTCCAACGCCGACTGTCCGTCAGGGGAGTGCGGGCTCTCGAGCTACAACGACGGGTGCAGCGAGGTCGTCCTCGTCGCCTGCCGCACGCCCCAAGACGTCTGCCGGGTCGACGGCCAGTGCGCGACCGGTGAGTGCGCCCCCGCGTACATCGGAGGCCAGCCGTACAATTGTCAGCAGCCGAACTGCGCCGTGGGCAGGCCCCTCGTGATCGACGGCACGGCGAGGGTCGCCGAGCCGCGCGTGCGCGGGGACTGGATGGCCGAAGCGGCGCGGATCGCGACCGCGATCCCGCACGATCTGCGGCGCCGCGCGGCGGAGCATCACCTCGCGATCGCGCGCCTCGAGCACGCGTCCATCGCGAGCTTCGCGCGGTTCGCGCTCCAGCTCGTCGCGATCGGCGCGCCGGCCGCGCTCGTTCGGGACGCGCACGCCGCCGCGATCGACGAGGTCGATCACGCGCGCGCCGCGTTCGCGCTCGCGTCCGCGTTCGCGGGCGAACCGCTCGGCCCCGCCGCGCTCGGCGACGCGCTCGCGCCCATCACTCAAGATCTCGAGTCGATCGTCGAGGCGCTGGGGGAGGAGGGGTGCGTCGGCGAGACCGTCGGCGTCGCCGAGGCGCTCGCCGTCGCCGAGACAACCTCGGATCCGTTCATCGCCGCGCACATGCGCAAGGTCGCGGCGGACGAGCAGCGCCACGCGGAGCTCGCCTGGCGCACGCTCCGGTGGCTGATCGAGAAGGACGCAGGGCTCGTCGGGACCGTTGAGCGCGCGTTCGAGCGAACCATCGCGGCGATGGGCCGATCGGTCGGGCCGTCGGCCGCGGCGCCGAGCGTCGGTCTGCTCGGGGGCGCGGGCATCGACGGGGTGCGGCGCGAAGCCCTTCGGCTCGTCGTCGAGCCCGCGCGCGACGCCCTGCTCCGATCCGCCCAGCTCCCCTCCTGACCCGGGTCGGACGGCGCGAGCGCTCAAGGCACGGCGCGGGTCTCCGGCTTCTTCACGAGGTAGAAGAAGTCTCGCTGCGCGGGGGTCTTCCAGCCTTCTTCGGGCGCGAACACGAGGCCCTTCATGAGCGGGGACGAGCCGACGGGCTCGCCCTTCTCGTTGCGATCGAAGAGAACGAACCGCGTGAACGAGAAGTTGATGTCGAACTGGCACGCCGCCTCGACGTGGACCGCGACGAGCGCGTCCGCGAGGGCGTTCGGATCGACCATGTCGCCGATCGCGAAGTAGAGCACCTTGCCGTCCTTCGAGATGGCGTAGGCGCTGCGCCGCACGTCTTTGTTCCCCTCCAAGGAAGTGCCGTACTTCCACCCGTCGAACGGCGCGCCGGCGTCCTTCGTCTTCGCGCCGTCCTCGACCAGGCAGGGTCCCGCTTGGCGGTACCACGCGAGGTCCGCCTCGGACGACTTGAGGCGAGTCCAGGTGCCGATCCGCACCTCGCCGGACTTCGTGACCGCGACGGTGCAGTCCGCGTCCTTCGGAGGGACGTACACGTCGTCCCCGATCTTGAAGCCGTGCTGACCGTGCCTTCGCTTGAAGCCTCCATTGGTGATCGCGAGCAGGCGATCGACCGACTCCTTGGGGATCACCGCGAGCCGGTGGCCCGGCGGGACGACCGCTTGCTCCGGCTCGACGTAGCCCGCGACGAGGCCGAACTCGACCTTCGTGGAGTCGATCGCGGCGACCATCACGTTCGCGCCGCCCACAGGATGGACAACCGTCTTGACGATTGGAGACGGGTCCCACCAACTCACGGGAACGGGAGTCCACTCGCCGTCGCCCGCGATCTTCGGCCCCCCGGGCGCCGGCGATCCACGCTCCGGCGGGAACCACGGGGGGACCTCCGGCGCCCTCGCGCTGGACGAGGCCGCGGGCGCGACGAGCGCGGCGGAGGCGCTCGCAGCGATGCGGGGAGCGATCGTCCTCGCCGAGGGCGGAGCGGGCGAACCGTCCGAGCATGCGATCCCATGAGCGGCGCAGGCGATGGCCGCGATCCCAATCCTCACGCGGGAGTCCTATCAGCAGCCCGAGCTTGACGGGAGGGCGCGCGCGGGTTGCGCTTCGTCCTGGAGGCTCGATCCATGTCGCGCACGCTCAAGTCGTCTCTCTCCGTTTCTCTGCTCGCCCTCACCGTCGCGATGATCCCGAGGACGGCGCGCGCCGTGTCGTCGACCGTCGTGATCAGCCAGGTGTACCCGACCGGTGGCAACGCCGGCACGGTCTACAAAAACGACTACATCGAGCTCTTCAACCTCGGCTCGACACCGGTGGATTTGACGGGGTGGTCGGTGCAGTACGCCTCGGCGACGGGCACCACCTGGCAGACCACCGCGCTCAGCGGGACGTTGCAGCCCGGTCAGTATTTCCTCGTCCAAGAGGCCGCTGGGACGGGGGGCACGACGGACCTGCCGACGCCGGACGCGACCGGGAACATCGCCATGAGCGGCACCGCCGCGAAGGTCGCGCTGGTGAGCAGCACCACCGCGCTCTCGGGCGCGTGCCCGACCTCCGCCCTCGTCGTGGACCTCGTCGGCTACGGCAGCACGGCGTCGTGCTCCGAAACCATGCCCGTCTCCCCCGGCTCGACGGCGACGAACAGCATGCAGCGAACCAACGGCGGCTGCGTCGACACGGACAACAACCCCGCCGACTTCGCGAAGCTCGCGGCCGATCCACACAACAAGATGGCCACCGTGCACCAGTGCTGCTCGACGATCGTGTGCGGGGCCTCGGATCAATGCCACGTCACCGGGACGTGCGACGTCACGACCAGCATGTGCTCGAACCCGCCCGCGATGGACGGCGCCACATGCAACGACGGGGATCTCTGCACGACCAACGACCAATGCATGGCCGGGGTCTGCGGAGGCGCCGCGGTCCAGTGCACGCCGCCGGACGATTGTCACACGAGCGCGTGCACTGCGGGCGTCTGCGTCCCCGCGCCGAAGATGAACGGAGCGAGCTGTAACGACAGCAGCGTGTGCACGACGAACGACCAGTGCACCGCCGGGGTTTGCCAGGGCAGCGCCGTGGCGTGCATGCCCATGGATCAGTGCCACGTCGCCGGAGTTTGCGACCCCTTGATGGGGTGTTCCAACCCCGCCGCAAGGGACGGCACGAGCTGCGACGACGGGGACGAGTGCACGTTGGACGACGGGTGCGAGGCCGGCGCGTGCGCCGGGACGCCCATGACCTGCACGCCATTGGACGAGTGCCACGTCGCCGGGACCTGCGCCGCGGGCGCGTGCTCGAACCCCGCCGCGATGGATGGGACGACGTGCTCGGTCGGGAAGTGCGTCGCTGGCGTGTGCACCGCGACGTCGACCACTTCGTCGACGAGCTCCTCCACGGGGAGCGGAATGGGCGGAGCGGGTGGTCAGGCCGCGACGACCGGCGCGGCGACGACGGGCAGCGGCTCCTCGAGCAGCGGCGCTCACACGTCGACGACGAGCGGCGCCGGCGGCGGCGGAACGAACCCCTCCGACGGAAGCGGGTGTAGCTGCCGAACGAGCTCCGGCGGGGATACGGGCGGAGCGATGGCCTCGCTCGCGGCGCTCGGGCTCATCGGCCTTCGGGTGACGCGACGGCGGCGCGGCCGCTGACGTCCGAACGGGCGCGTCCGTCGCGTGGACTCTCCGTTCAGCTTCGATGCCTGGGCGGGGAGAGCCGCGCGATCTTCAGCCGGAGGTAGTCCCGCTCGGGCGCGTTCGACGTCCGCTCGGCGGCGCGCCCGTAGCTCTCGATGGCGCGCTCGAAGTCTCCCGCGCGCTCGAGCAAATGGGCGCGGACGGCGTGGAGCCGGTGGTGGTCGGCGATCCGCGGATCCCGCTCGAGCGGCTCGAGCAGATCGAGGCCCGCGCGTGGGCCGCGGACCATGGCGGCCGCGACGACGCGGTTGAGGGTGACCATGGGGTTGTCCGCCATCCGCTCGAGGAGGCCGTAGAGCGCGTGGATTTGGGCCCAGTCGGTGTCCTCGGCGCGCGCGGCCTCGCCGTGGAGCGCGGCGATGGCCGCCTGGAGCTGGTACGCACCGACGGCGCCGCGCGCGATCGACTCGGTGACGATCGCCGTGCCCTCGGCGATCGCGGCGCGATCCCAGCGCGACCGATCCTGCTCGTCGAGCGGGACGAGCCCGCCGTCGGCGTCCACGCGCGCCGCGCGCCGAGCGTCCGTGAGGAGCATCAGCGCGAGGAGTCCGGCCGCCTCCGCGCTCCGAGGGGCGACGGCGCGAACCTCGCGCGCGAGCCGGATCGCCTCGCTCGACAGATCGACGCGATGAACGACATCGCCGGCGGTCGTCGCATAGCCCTCGTTGAAGACGAGGTAGAGCACGTGGAGCACGGCGGCGAGCCGCGCCTCGCGATCGGCCTCGCACGGGGCTTGGAACGTGGCCCCGCGATCCTTCAATGTCTGCTTCGCGCGGCTGATCCGCTGCGCCATCGTCCCCTCGGGGACCATGAACGCGGCCGCGATCTCCGCGGTGGTGAGGCCGCCCACGGCGCGCAGGGTGAGGGCGATCGCCGACGTGCGGCTGAGCGCGGGGTGACAGCACATGAACAGCAAGAGCAGCGTGTCGTCACCGCGAGGCGCGTCGTCCTCGTCGGGAGGCGAGGCGTAGCGCTCGTCGTCGGGCACCTCGGCGTTCGACACCTCCTCGCGGCGCCGGCGCGCCGAGTCGGCGCGGATCCCGTCGGTCATCCGGCGCGCGGCGACCTGGAGAAGCCACGCGCGAGGGTGGTCGGGGACGCCTCGGGAGGGCCACTCGCGGAACGCCGCGAGGAGCGCCTCCTGCACGGCGTCCTCCGCCGCGCCGAAGTCGCGGTGGCGGCGAGCGAGGATCGCGAGGACACGAGGCGCGAGCTCGCGGAGGAGCTCGGCCGTGCGCGCCTCGGCGGGTGAGCCCGCGAGCCGCTCGCGCGTCGTCATGCGTCGATGGGAGGGCCGCTCATCACCTGGCGGACCTCGATCGGGATGCGCAACGGCGCGCCCCCCGGACCGGGCGCGACGGACGCTCGCGCAGCGATGGCGAACGCTTCGGCCTCCGTCTCGACATCGACGATCCAGTACCCGGCGAGGAACTCCTTGGTCTCGGCGAACGGGCCGTCCGTCACCTCCGGACGGTCGGGTTGCGACGCGCGCACGATCTTGGCCTGGCTCGGCGGCGCGAGGCCCTCGGCGCTGACCAGGTTGCCGGACGCTCGAAGCTCGCCGTTCAGGTTCTTCATGAACCGGATGTGCGCCTTGAGGTCCTCGTGCGCCCACTTCGATACGTTCCAGTCCCCATCGCCCCCGGGGGCGTTCATCATCAGGATGAATTTCATCGGACACTCCTTTGCCATAGGTCCGCGGAGGCGTGCGCCGGTCCAGCGGTTTCGTCCTGGAGTCGGAGCCGGCGGCTCGTTCTCTACATGACCACGAGAAGAAATTCCGCGGAGGACCGCGGCTCAACGGAGCGCCTTCGGCGCGCTCATGAAATTCCGCGGAGGACCGCGGCCGAATCGAGCGCCTTCGGCGCGCTCATCAAATTCCGCGGAGGACCGCGGCCGAATCGAGCGCCTTCGGCGCGCTCACTCAATCTCCCGAGCACGGAGCGCACCACCCCGCGCCGGCGTCACTCCCTCCCTGCGAACGCGGAGATGAAGTCCGCCCTCGCGTACTCCATCTCGGGCGATACCGGCTTTTCGCTCGGGAACCCCGTGACGAGGAGGTGGGCGCCGGTGTAGCTCGACTTCACGGCGTAGGGGGGCGGCGTCCGCTCGAAGTACGCCTCGATCTTCGGGAGCGCGCGGAGGAGCGTCGCCTGATCCGCGAACTCGAGGACGAACAACCAGACGCGCGGCGCCGTCGCGCTCGCGGTGTGCACCGAACGGACGGACCACGCGTCGAGCTCGCTCTTCGGGATCTCGAAGGCGAGCGCCTCGAGCGGATTCTCGGTCGAGAGCAGACGCGAGTACGGATACCCAGAAGGGAGCACGGCGCTCCGGGGAGCCGTCGTGGACGACGGGGGCGCGACGTCCGCCGCGGCCGAGTTCGAGGCGGCGGCGGAGGCCGCCGCGGACGACGGTAGCGCTGAGCGCTCGGGGGGCGGCGCCGGCATGGCCGGGGGCTCGGAGGCGCATCCGCTCGTGAGCACCGCGATCCACATCGAGAGCCGCGTCAGCCGCCGGGTCACCCCGCGGTCATAGCACGCGCGGAGCGGAGAACGCGGTGCGATGGGGCGAACGCGGCATGGAGATCCTCGGCGGCCGAGGCGCGGCGTCCGCGGGCACGTTCGCGCTCGCGAGGACTCTCGTCTTCCTGGCGCTCTTGGTGACCTCGCGGTTGATCTTCTGGATGTGTCCGAAATGCGCTCGGCTGACTACGGCATCGGGATGGGGTTGTCGCACGTCACGACGACTTGCGTGGTCTCCCACGACACGGTGACGACGCGAACATGCGTCGTGGCGAGGGGCAACATGAGCAGGCTCGACGTCGGCGGCGGCGCCGCGACCCCGCAGCCGATCCCGCACGAGCCCGATTGGTGGCGCTCCTCGACGGTCACGTGGGGCACGAGGCGGACGACCACGACCGTGGTGTCGTCCGCAGCTGCGACCCGGTACTCGGTTTGGGGGCCTTGATCGCAGTCGTGGCTCAACGGCGACGTCCGGAACGCGACGCGCGCGCCCTCCGCCGGGACCGCGACGATCGACTCGGGCGCCGCGATTCCCTCGACGGAGACGCTCGCGGGCGCGCTCACGACCTCGCCAGGTGGGGGGAACGGCTGCATCGGACGGGCCTCGACGTTCAGCCGTCGCAAGCCGTGTGAGGAGGCGTAGTCGTCGAACGCCTCCGTCGCGGGGTCCTCCGCGGCGGCGACGAAGGTCCGGTCCCCCGAGATCGTCGCGGCGCCGTGCGTGGTCGAGCACGCCACGCTCAACGCGGCGACGAGGGCGAAGGGCGCGAGGCGAAGCATGCGGACTCCAACGGCGGCCGCGCGTGTGCCTTACAGATCAGCCGCTCTTCCGCGCG
Source organism: Polyangiaceae bacterium (assembly GCA_046351395.1). Taxonomy (GTDB): domain Bacteria; phylum Myxococcota_A; class Polyangia; order Polyangiales; family Polyangiaceae; genus CAYYKK01. The sequence continues at coordinate 320,936 of JAXLYP010000009.1, read as the reverse complement.
GACGCGCCGCGATCGGCGAAGCGCGCGATCGCCGCGTCGAGGACGCTGTCCTGCTTCGCGAAGCACAGGCGGACCAGGTGCCGCGCCGGCTGGGCCTCGTAGAACACCGAGAGCGGGATGGCGGCGACGCCGACGTGCTCGACGAGGTGCTGGCAGCACGCGACGTCGTCGCCCTCGAACCCGAGGGAGCGGATGTCGATGTTCACGAAATACGCGCCGTCGGCGCGGAGTACGTCGATCCCCAGCGCCGCGAGGCCCGCGCTCAACCGATCGCGCCGGCGCTCCATCTCCTTCGCGAGGCCCTCGAAGTACGCGTCGTCTTTGCGGAGCCCGAACGCGACGCCGGCCTGGAGGTTCGGGGGCGTCGTGAACGTCAGGTACTGGTGTGCCTTCGCGACGGGCTGGAGGAGCTCGGCCGCTCCCACGACGAAGCCGACCTTCCACCCCGTGAGCGAGAACGTCTTCCCCGCCGAGCCGATCTTCAGGGCGCGCCTCGCCATACCGGGCCGCGCGACGAACGGGTGATGGCGCGCGCCCGTGAACACGATGTGCTCGTAGACCTCGTCGCAGACCGCGTACGCGTCGTACCTCTCGACGAAGGACGCGAGGACATCCAGCTCCGCCTCGGTGTACACCTTCCCGGCGGGGTTCAGCGGGTTGTTGAGCAGGACGAGCTTCGTCTTCTCGTTGAATACGCGCTCGAGCGCGGACTCGTCGAAGGTCCAGCTCGGGGGCTTCAGCGTCACGAAGCGAGGCGTCGCGCCCGCGCGCCGCACGAGCGGGGCGTACGCGTCGTAGAACGGTTCGAAGAGGATGGCCTCGTCGCCCGGCGCGAGGAGCGCGAGGAGGCACGCGGCGAGCGCCTCCGTGGCCCCCGAAGTGACGAGCACCTCTCGCGCGGGGTCGAACGTGAGGCCGTAGAAGCGCGCCTCGTGCGCCGCGATCGCCTCGCGGAGCGTGGGCAGCCCGAGCATCGAGGGGTACTGGTTCCAGCCGTCGAGGAGCGCGTCCGCGGCCGCGCGGATCACGTCCGCCGGGCCGCGATCATCCGGGAACCCCTGACCGAGGTTGACCGCGCCGTGATCGGCGGCGAGCCGGGACATGCGCTCGAAGACCGTGGTGCCGAGGGATGCGTACACCGGGTTCGTCGAGCGCATGCACCCGCCATATCACGGCCCGCGGCGACACGATAAACTCAGGCGCGTGAGCGCGTCTGCACGCACGCTCGGCGTCGTTCGCCCGGCACGCAAGCACCTCGAGCCCGGGCGGGTCATCGCCGACCGGTACGTCATCGAGCGCGTCGTGAACGAGAACGACCTGACGATCGTCCTCGAGGCAGTCCGGCGCGACCTCGACCAGCCCGTCACGTTGAAGGTGCTGAGCCGGAGCCTCGCCGCCCACGAGCCCATCGTCGCGTGCTTCCTGCGGGAGGCGAAGCGCGCGGGGAGCCTCCGGAGCGCGCACGCGCTGCGCGTCCTGGACGTCGGCCGGTGCGCGACGGGGGAGCCGTTCTTCGCGACGGAGAGGCTCGGCGGCGTCTACCTGCACACCACGCTCGCGTCCTCCGAGGACCGCCCCACGGCGGGGCGGCGCTACTCGGTCGCGCGCGCCGCGGAGCTGATCGCAGAGGCGTGCGACGCGGTCGCGGAGATGCACGCGCGGGGGTGGGTCCACGGCGATCTCAAGCCGAGGAACCTGTTCCTCGAGGCCCGCTCGCGGGGCGGATCGATCCTCAAGGTGTGCGAGAGCGACCGCGTCGCGCTGCTCGCCGAGATCGAGCGCGTCGACGCGAGCCTCACCCCGGGGCGCCTGCTGCAGGGGGAGCCGCTGTACCTCGCGCCGGAGCAGCTCGATCCACGCACACCGCCGGACGCGCGCGCGGACGTGTGGTCGCTCGGCGCGATTTTCTTCGAGCTCCTCACGGGCCGCACACCGTTCGAAGGAGACGGGCTGACCCAGCGCATCCAGCGCGTGTCGGAGGCGAAGCCGAGGGCGCCGAGCGAGCTCGCGAGCGGCATCTCACCCGCGATCGACGACGTCGTCCTCGGCTGCCTGCGGCGCGATCCCGCGGATCGCTACCCGGACGCGCGCGCCGTTCTCGCGGCGGTCGAGGAGGCGATCGGGGACCGGGGCGACACGGCGCTGATGGAGCCCTCGGCGTTCGATCGGGAGTCCGAGACGGAGGTCCGCCCGCTCGCGCGCGACCGCGACACGCCGACGTCCGTCCTCGCGGCCGAGACGCGCATCCCCGCAGGCGATGCGAGTTTTCGTGCGCTGCCCTCGGTCGCGGTCGCGGAGGACACGAGCTCGCTGCCCAAGGCGAACGAGACGTCGCTCCCTTCGCTCGTGACGTCGACGGACCCGTCGGCGCGCGCGCTCAACATCCGACCGCACCCCCTCGGGGAGCTCGTGGGTGGAGAGCCCAGCGCACGAACGCCGCGCGCGAACCTCCCGCGCGTGCTCCTGCTCGTGCTGGGCGTGCTGACGGTCGCGGCCCTCATCACCTGGGTGTTGCACCGGCTCGCCTGAGCATCGGCGCGGGTCTGAACTCCCTATTTGCGCACCGGGCGCTGTGGCGCCTTCGCGCTGGGCTTCGCGGGCGGCGGCGGGGGATCGGGGACCACGGCGTCCGCGAAGACGCGGGCCGACCGGAGGGACGAGGTGTACCACCCGATCCAGAGGGAAGCCGCGACGAGGGCGACGGCGGCGACCCACGCTATCGGCGCAGAACAGCCGCGGGCACCGCGCGCTCGCGCCGACGCGAACATCCGATATGCTGCGCCGCCCTGCTCCTCGTTCACCGAGCGCGCCGAAGGCGCTCCGCTCCGCCGCGGTTCCTCCGCGGAATTCATCGCGAAAGGCCGACCATGAAGAAAGCCATCTCGACCCAAACCTTCGACTGCGACGCCGACACGTTCTGGAAGATGTTCTTCGATCGCGAGTACAACAAGAAGCTCTACTTGGAGGGGCTCTCGTTCAAGCAGTTCGAGATCCTCGAGCTCACGGAGACGACGCGACGGATGCGCGGCACGCCGCGGATGACGCTGCCCGGACCCGTCGCGAAGCTCCTCGGAGACAGCTTCGGGTACGAGGAGGTCGGCACGTTCGACAAGGCGAACAACATCTTCAAGTGGAAGATGATCCCCAACACGATGAAGGACAAACTCTTCACCGAGGGCTCCGTGAAGATCGAGCCCGCGGGCGACGGCAAGGTGAAGCGCACGTCCACGGCGCAGATCGAGGCGAAGGTCTTCGGGCTCGGCGGCGTCCTCGAGGGGACCGCCGAGAAGGAGATGACCTCGAGCTGGGAGAAAGAAGCGGTGTTCACGAAGAACTATTTGAAGGACTTCAAATAGGCGCCGCGCCCCGCGGCGCGTCCGCGGCGGCTACTTCGAGGCTCCGTCGACCCGCTCACACTCCACGTGAGCGGGTTTGTCTTCGATGACGGTGCACTTGTTCGGCTTGTTGCAGGCGGCCGCGTCGCACGCGCTCTGCTGGTCCCAGTAACACTTCCCCTGCACCTCGATGGTGATGGGATCGCAGAGGCTCGCGTTGCTCCCGGCGCACGCGCCGAGCACGAGAGCACCGAGACCGACGAGGACCGAGCACGCGAGCGTTCGCGACATCATCGCTCGGAGATACACAACAAGCCGGGGGGAAAGGAAGAGGAAGCACCTCTCGCCCCCGCGTCCCCACCCCGAGGACGCGCGGCGCTTTCGGGGAGATCAGAGGGGCTGGGGCTTGCCGAAGAGGTAGCCCTGCAGGAGGTGGCAGCCGAGATCGATGAGCGCCTCTCGCTCGTGCTCCGTCTCGACCCCCTCTCCGACGACGAGCGCGCCCATGTCGTTGCTGACCTCGGTGATCGACCGAATGAGCTTCCGCTTCACGATGTCTTTGTCGACGTTGCGGACGAGCGCCATGTCGAGCTTCACGACGTCCGGTCGGAGCTCCGCGAACGTCGTCAGGCCGGCGTAGCCGGCGCCGAGATCGTCGAGCGCGATGCGGAAGCCCATGCTGCGCAGCGCCGCCATTCGGGCCTTCGCGTCCTCGATGTCGTGGACCGCGGCGCGCTCGGTGATCTCGAGGACGACCGCCGGAGCGACCTGGGCGATCATCTCGGCGCGCGAGAGCAGCTGATCGTCGAGGAGATCCTCGGCGTGCAGGTTCACGAACACGTAGTGCTCGCCCGAGCGATCCATCGCGAACTTGCCGGCGCGGCTCCGCACCGCCCGGCCGAGCTCGTGGAGCGCGCCGAGCTTCTCGGCCATGTCGAGGAGATCTCCGGGACCGCGGAGGCTCGGCTCGTCGCTCCGGACGAGGGCCTCGTACGCGTAGAGCTTGCCGCCCGGGAGGACGATGGGCTGGTAGGCCATCCAAAGTTTGTCGAGCGCGCGGTTCCACTGCGAGCGCGCTGCGATCGCCTGCGCGACGTGCCCGGTCGCGGAGGATGCTCCGTCCCCGCTCGTGTCGATCGTCGCCACGTCCTCCATGGCGCGCAGCGCGTCCGTGCGCGCGCGGCCAAGCGCGCCGGCTTTCACCGCCTTGTCCAGCGCGATCATCAGGCGGTCGTTCGCGATGGGCTTGAGGAGATACTGGAAGGCCCCGTGCTCCACCGCCTGGGAGGCCGTGTCCACGTCGGGCGCGCCGGTCATCAAGAGGACGGGCAGGTCGGTGTGCTGCTCCTTCACGAAGCGGAGGAGCTCGAGTCCGCCCATCCCGCGCGCCGTCACGTCCGAGATGACCGCGTCGAACTTGCTCGAGGCGAGCATCTGCGTCGCGATCACGCCGTCGTCCGTCGCCTCGATCGCGAACCCGGCCTCCTCCATCGCCTGCCCGACGGGCCGCTCGGGATCGGCTTCCACGACGAGGACGCGCCCGCGCGATTCGCGGAGGATGTCGCGAGCAAGCTCCGCACGGAGATCGAGGTCCCCGGCGAGGAGCTCGCCCATGTCCGCGGTCGCACCGGACGCGTTGTCGGCGCCAGAAGGCACGAGGGACAGTGTCGCCCCGAATGCGCACAAAGCGCAATCTCTATGCGGGACGTTCGCGCCGGGCGAGCCGGGGACCTCCGCCCGCCTCGCGTCAGCGACGCGGCCGAAAGAGCCGCCTCAGCGGACCGAGGAGGAGCTGCCCCACCGCCGTCGCGACGTCGAAGCGATCGCGCCACACCGCGATCTTGCCCTCCCGGACCTCGAACGTCCCGCAAACCCAGAACTCCATGTCGACGAACGGGCCGCGCAGGATGTCCGTGCGCTCCGTGAGGACGACGCCGTCCCGCTCGGCGATGTGGTGCATGACCACGTCGAAGTGGGTGACGAACTTCGTGAAGCCTTGGAGCGTGCGCTCCACGGCCTCGCGCCCGCGATCCGCGGGGAGCGGCACGTTCTGGTAGACGATGTCGTTGGTCATGAGCGCGCGCGTGCGCTCGAAATCGAATGCCTTCATCGCGTCGATGAAGTCCTCCACCACGCGGATGTCGTCGGAGCCCATGGCTCGTCCTTGCACGAGCGGGGGTCGGCGGCGAGCCCGCCAGGCCAATGCACTCAGCCACCCTCAGTCGAGGATGCGCTCGATCGCGCGATCGAGCTTCTTCCAATCGTCGACGAGCTCCACGGCGTCTCGATCGCGGGAGATCTCTCGCGCAGCTGCGCCACCGATCCAGATCTCTCGGGTGCGCAGGCGGGCTCGTCGCATGCCGACCGCGAGCTGGTCGAGCGCGTTCGCGGTCGCGGGGGCGTCCACCGGCGGGACGACGCTGAGCCCCACGACCGCGGTGCCGTGCGCGCGCGCCGCGAGGACGATCTCGTCCGGCGGAGTCTCCACGCCGAGGAGCACGGGGGCGACGCTCCAGCTCGCGAGGTACGCCGCGACCAGCTCGAGACCGAGCCCATGGGCCGCGCCCGGGAACGTGGTGAGGAGCACGGCGGGGGCGCCCCGATCGAGCGTGATTTGAGCGACCATCGTCTTGAGCTGGACGGTGAGCGCCGCCGTGAGGAGGTGCTCGTGGTGCACGCGGAGCTCCCCCGAGCCCCACAAATCACCAATCTCGACGCACAGGGGGTGCGCGACCTCGACGACGAACCTCCGAATGCCGAGGAGCATCGCCGCGCGCCGGAGGAGCACGTCGAGGCGCCCCGAGTCCCCCACTCGGACGGCCTCCACGATGGCGGTCACGGTCGGCGCGTCACTGACGCTGGCGATCGCGCGCGCCGTCGGCCCGGCGCGCGAGACCAGCCGTTCGAGCTCGGCGGACGACTTTGCCATGACCGCACCGGGCCGGTAGCCGCGGTCGAGCGCGCGCTTCACCCACTGCAGCCGCTCGATGTCCGCCCCCGAGTAGACGCGAGCACCGCTCTCCGTTCGTTCGGGGCGCGGCCACAGGTACCGGCGCTCCCACACGCGGAGCGTCTCCTCCGAGACCCCGCTCATGCGCGCCGCGAGTCGAATGGAGTACGCGGCCTCTCCCCGCCCCGAGGTGCCGGACACGCTCATATCGTAGGGGGCGCGTTGGAGGGGGTCAACGCGGCATGAACCTCCGAAGGGCGAGAATCCCGACGCTGCAACCTTTCTGACTTGGAACACGGAGGTTCGGCGCGCCTCGAAAACGACCTGGACAAAAGTGGGTCAATGGGGTGAAGTGCTGTCACGTCGTTCCGACCTGGGTCTCCCCCCCGATCTCAGGCTGGAACGGCGTTTTTGCTTCATTCACGGACGTATCGCGTCGCACGCCCGTGAAGGAGCGAGGTAGGACAAGAGTTGATCGGACGCGCGGAGTCGACCGCCGTCCATGACGTGTCCACCCACGTTCGGGTCGGCGCCGCGCTAGGCCGTCCACGGACGGAAATGCGGCGCAGTCGAGGGCCCACGGAATCAGGCGCGTCGGAGGGCGATGAGCGTCCGGTCCCGCTTCTCTTCCCAATCGGCGCGGCACTGCCCCGTGCCGCGCTCGAGCGAGCGACAGACGTCCGGGCGCATCTCGTAGATCGAGCAGACGAACGTGCGCGCGGACGGATCGATCACCAACGCCGCGCAGCGCCCGCCCTCCATGCGCATGTAGCAGCGGTTCCCGATGAACTCGGTGAACGACGCCGCCCGGTCATCCATTCGGTCCCGATCGATCCCGAAGACCCTCACGTACTCGGGGAGGTCGGAGAAACAGCAGCGACCGCACGGGCGGCAATCGCTCGGGGGGAACGTCTCCGACGCGCGCGGGGGGGTCTCGTCGGACAAGGGCTCCGCGCGATCCTACGCTCAGAGCGGGCGCGAAGCGCGGAAGACGTCGAGCCCGCCCTTCCCCATCAGCCCGTTGCTGACGAAGTAGAGAGTGCATCCATCCGGCGAAACCCACTCGGACCGCGTGAACGAGGCGGTGGGGGCGGCGCGCCAGAAGATCGACGCCGTCTACAGCCTGCGCTCGATGTGCGTGCGCTTCTTGAACTCCGTGATCATGTCGTCCTTCTCCTTCTGGAGAAGCTCGTTCTGGACGCGCTGGACCATCTCGTCGCGCGCGTCCTCGAACGTCGTGTAGCGGGACTTCTGTCGGCTCAAGAGCTTGATGATGACGATGCCGTCGCCCGCGTCGATGGGGTCGGTCACGTCCCCCACCTCGAGCGGGAACACGGCCTTCTCGAACGCCTCGGAGAGGAACGGGCGCTTGCCGGTCTGCGCGGCGACGGTCTTCTGGGGCGCGCGCAGTCCGAGATCTCCGCCCTGGTCTTTCGTGTTCGTGTCGTCCGAGTACTTCGCCGCGAGGTCGAAGAACTCCTCGCCGTTGCGCGCGAACTCGACGAGCTGCTTCGCCGCGTCGATGCGCTCCTGCTTGGCCTCTGGTGAGCTGCCGATGGGCACCTGCAGGACGATCCACGCGGGGTGGTACTCGCGCGTCTCGCGCTCCTCGCGCACGCTGCGCGCGTAGGCGGAACGGAGCTGCTCGTCGGTGATGTGGATGCGCCCGCGGACGCGCAGGTTGAGGAGCTTTCCTTCGACGATCTGCCGGCGGATCTCCGCGCGGTACTGCGTCTCGGTCATCCCGGTCTTCCGCTCGGTGAGGTCGAACAGCGTCGCGAGGGACATGCCCTGCTGGTCGGCGATGTTCTGGAGCGCCTTGTCGAGGTCGTCCGTCGAGACGACGATCTTCGCGCGCTCCGCCGCCTGCGTCTCGAGTTCCTCCTCGATCATCTTCTCGAGGAGGTCCCGGTTCATCTGCGACTGCGCGGCCGCGCGCTGCGGGCCTTCCGGGAGGGCCTTCACGATCTGCCGGAGGAACGGCTCGCCTCGCGCCTGGAGATCCGAGAGGAGGATCGCGTTGTCCCCGACCACGGCGACGACCTTCTCGACGATCACGGCGTTCGCGACCATCGGAGCTGCGCCGAGGGCGGCGAGCAGGGCGAGGGCGGCGGCGGTCCGCTTCAGCTTCACGCGTTGCATCAACGCGCTTCTAGCACGGTCCTCGCTGGATTTCCCAAGGAGGCTCCGCTAGCTGTCGACGCCCCTATGACAGCATTCCCTGCACCCAAGTCCGGCGAAGCGATCTCCATGAGCAAAGACGGGGTCCTCCAGGTCCCCGACCAGCCCATCGTCCCCTTCATCGAGGGCGACGGGACGGGGCCGGACATCTGGCGCGCGAGCCAGCGCGTGCTCGATGCGTCCGTGGAGAAGGCGTACGGCGGCAAGAAGAAGATCGCCTGGTACGAGGTCTACGCGGGCGAGAAGGCGTTCACCACGTTCGGTGAGTGGCTCCCGGACGGGACGGTGGAGGCGTACCGCAAGTACCTCGTCGGCATCAAAGGTCCGCTGACGACGCCGATCGGCAAGGGGATCCGCTCGCTCAACGTCGCGCTCCGCCAGATGCTCGACCTCTACGTCTGCCTGCGACCCGTGCGCTGGTACAAGGGCGTGCCCTCGCCCGTGAAGGATCCGTCCGCCGTCGACATGGTGATCTTCCGCGAGAACTGCGAGGACATCTACGCCGGCATCGAGTGGGAGGCCGAGAGCGCCGACGCGAAGAAGGTGATCGCGTTCCTCGAGAACGAGATGAAGGTGAAGAAGATCCGGTTCCCCGGGACGAGCGGCATCGGCATCAAGCCGGTGTCACGCGAGGGGTCGGAGCGTCTCTGCCGCGCCGCGATCGAGTACGCCCTGAAGCGAGGCCGCAAGAGCGTGAACCTCGTGCACAAGGGCAACATCATGAAGTTCACCGAGGGCGCCTTCAAGAACTGGGGCTACGAGCTCGCGCAGCGTGAGTTCCGCAACCAGGTCGTCACGGAGCGCGAGTCGTGGATCCTCGGCAACAAGGAGGCGAACCCGGAGCTCAGCGTCGTCGACAACGCGAAGCTCGTGGAGCCCGGGTTCGACATGGCGCCGCCGGAGAACCAGAAGGAGTTCACCGACGAGGTCGAGGCGGCGCTGAAGCTCTGGGAGACCCACGGCAACGGCAAGTGGAAGAAGATGCTCCGCGTGAAGGACTCGATCGCGGACATCACGCTCCAGCAGGTGCTCACGCGCCCCAAGGAGTTCGACGTCATCGCGACGCTGAACCTCAACGGCGACTACCTGTCGGACGCGCTCGCCGCGCAGGTCGGCGGCATCGGCATCGCTCCGGGCGGCAACATCAACTACGTCACCGGCCACGCGATCTTCGAGGCGACGCACGGCACGGCGCCGAAGTACGCGAACCTCGACAAGGTGAACCCGGGCTCGGTGATCCTCTCGGGCGAGATGATGCTCCGCCACATGGGCTGGAACGAGGCGGCGGATCTCATCAACAAGGGAATGGATGGCGCAATCGGCGCGGGCACTGTCACATATGACTTCGCGCGTCTCATGAAGGACGCGAAAGAGGTGAAGTGCAGCGAGTTCGGGGAGGCGATCGTCAATCACATGTAGTGAGGGCGCGACGCGACGCGGGTGGGAACGAAGCGGGTTCGACGATGTCGAACCCGCTCGTGCGTCAAGCGGCTCTCTTCTCACTCATCCTCACGGGGCTCGGCTGCACCGCGTCCCTGCATCCGAACGGCGCGAGCGTCGCGTCGGGCACGACGAAACCGAAGGACGTCGCCGACGAGTTCGAGTTCGTCGTCGGCGCCCCGGGATCATCGCTCGTGGCCCCCACACCGATGACCCATGATCCGATCATGAGGACGATCGAGCGCTCCGCCGCGCCCAAGCGGGACTACCCGACACGCGCGAACATGGTGGGGGTCTCGATCGACTACGCATCGATCCCCCTCACGACGGTCACGACGCGGCCATCGGCTCGCTTCGCGCTCCAGAAGAAGACCATCACGCCGCGCTGCAATGCCGGTGAGGTCCCGCGCGTTCACGACGAGTGGGAGCTCGTCGGCGGCATCGCCGCCTCGAGCATCCTCTCCGTCGACGGCGCGCCCTTGCCGCCCGTCGCGGCGCTCGCGGCCCACTTCGAGGACTCTCGCGCCGACCTCGCGCGCCTCAAGGAGCCGCGGATCGACACGGCCTCGTGGACGACCATCGAGCTCCCCGTCGTCGGGCCGACCATGCGCGTGGACACGTACGAGGCGTCGTTCGACTCGACGACGATGTCGGGCGCCGCGAAGCGCGAACTGTCGGTGGAGGCCGCCGCGATCGTCCCGAACGAGGTGTACGTGTATCGAAGCTGCGAAGAGAACTGTCACCTCCCCTCGGGCGACCCCGCGCGCACCGATCGCGTCACTCTGATTGGACCGCCCGCGGTCTGGACGGGCTCGGGCGGCCCCGCGCGCGAGGCGACGCTCTACGACGCGCACCCGTTCACCCAGCTCTCGACGCGCGTCCGAAAGGGCAGCTCGGCGACGCTCACGCTCGATTATCTGGTCGAGTCGGCGAACCGCATGAGGGGTGAGGGCCACGGAGCCGCGACATCGGCAAACCCAGCCCAAACGGTCAGCGTCATGCTCGAGGTGGTCTGGACCGACGACGCTCCCGACGTGACCACCTATCGCGGCCAATACACCGAGACGACAGACCCCTCTCCACCCTACGTGGACGAGCAGATCGACTGCATTCCCCCGCCCGACCCGCTATGGGGCGACGCTCCACCCATGTGAGCGGAGACGCTTTCTCAGGGCGCTCGTCGGAGATGCGCTCGAGGGTCAGTCGGACGAGATCGCGAGAAAGCCGACTCCGCTCGTCCCCGCGCCGGAGGTCAACCAATAGACCCCGTCACTGTCGACGACGAGGTCGAGCGGCACACCACCAATACCTACTTGGAACGCTGGATCCGCCGCGAGCGATTTCTCGTCGTAGCGAAGGATGCCCGTATTGGACAGGACATAGACCCACTTTCCCTGCTTGACGATGCGCTTCGGGAGGCTCGGGAGCTGCACCGTGGTCAGCCCGCCCGACGGCTCCAACTTCACGAGCGAGCCGAGTTCGAAGGGGGCCGTGTTCGTGACCCAGTAGATTCTCTCCGCGTCGACGGCGAGATCGAACGCGTTCGTGATGCCCACCATCGGCTGGGCGCTACTCATTGGAGAAGCCTTCATCACGAACGCTCCGCTCGTTCCGGAGCTCTTGATCGAGTAGGCGAAGGCGCCGTCGCCCGTGAGCGGTCCCCCGAAGCTGAACGCCGCTATCTGCGTGGGGTTCGATATCGACGGCAGAGGCTGGCAATAGATACCTCCGACCACGGTCGATGCTTCGGCGTCCACCCAACAGAGCCTGGTGTCGCCGCCGAACTCGAGCGCGCGGAGACTCACGCCGAGGAACGACGACGACGTCGACGATGCGCGAACGGTGTTGTCGATGCCCGTGAACTTCCGCTCGAAGACTTGGTTCGCGGAGATCCAGTACACGGAGTCCGGGTCGAGGCCGGCGATCGCCGTCACGGCCGCGCTCTCGGCCATCTCCACGAGAGTGGGGGCCCCGGACTTGTCGACGCGCGCGATCTTCCACTTCGCGCCGGGGTCTCCGATCATTTGAGTGGCGAGGATCAGCGCCGACGAAGTCCCCGCCAAGTGCCCCGCGCCGATGTCGCCGATCGGGACCACGACGGGCTCGCACTTCCCTTGGACGCAGGCTCCACCCAAGCAGTCCTCGAGGCAACCGGTGCCCGACGACGAACTGACCGTCGACGCCCCGCTCGACGACGAGGTGACGCCGGAGGTCGTGGTGGACAGCGCGCCCGTGGAGGCCCCGCCCCCGGCTCCGTTCGGCCAGGGCTCGATCCCGACGAGCTCCTGGCAGCCCACGAAGCAGAGGAGAAAGCCCGCGCAGGACGCTCGAAGGAAGGCGCGCGACACGCCTCATTCTACCGGGCCCTCACCGTGCGCGCGAGCACGTCGGGCCGCGGCGCGGCGGAACGATCAGTACGTGAACCGCTTTCCGCGCTTGTGCTTCCGTTCCTTGTCCGCGATCGAGACCTTCCCCCACTCGTAAGAGACACGCTTGCGGAAGGCGCCGTTGTCGTCTCCGCCGTGGACGAAGATCTGCCTGGGCGTGTCGGCGGCGGACAAGATGGGCTGCCACGAGCCCGTCGAGACGAACGCGAGCGGCTCGAGCTCCCCCGACTTCAACTGCGCGACGAGGACGCCGCACTCCCGCTTCGGCGAAGCTTTGGCGCACCCTCCCCCGACGAGCAGCTCCTCGTTGCCGATGGGATGCCACGTCCACGAGCGCTCCACGTCGAAGACGCGCGGCTCCTTCACCGCGATCGGCGGCGACGACGACGCCAGAGACCCGACGAGGCCCTCCGCGAGCGAGGGCATCGCGTGGATCAGCGCTTCGAACGTCTTCGCCATCGCCTCGTCCTTCACGCGTAGCTTGAGCGGTTCTCCGCGATCCACCGAGAGCATGATTTGAAACGTGTTCTCGGCGCCCGCGCAGCAGCGGAGCCCCACGTCCTCGCGGCGCTCGTCGGGCTTCGCCCCCGAACCGTTCGCGCAGCGCCCCACGATCTCGCCGTGCTCGCTGTTGCCTCCGCGGAGCGTCACGAGCCCCTCCGTGCCGCGCCCCCAGTCGCTGGATGTCCAGGTCCATACGCTGCCCTGGAGATCCGACACCCCGAAGTGGCTCACGCACCCGTCGTTGTAGCCATTCGGGGGGATCGGGTGCTTCGCGCCCGTCCCGCACGCGTCCGGCTTGTACGTGTTGCCATAGGGGTACACGGTGTTGTTCGGTCCCTTGCACGCGCGCTCGAGCTCGATCTCACTGCAGAGGCGCTTGCCCGCGCTCGTGCAGAGGCTCACGGCCTCGTCGCGCGAGAGGTTCGCCTTGGGGAGCGCGCCCGCCTCGTTCGGCCACGGATAGATGTCGATGTAGAACCCCGTCATCACGAGCTGCTCGCCCGCCATCTCCGCGTCCGCGACGCGCGGAGACACGTCGAGGGGCGTCCCGACGATCAGCGTCCCCGGCGGGATCCACCGCATCCCAGCGCGCGGCGGGGCGCCGGCTCCGCTCGTCGCCCACGGTGGCGTCGCGGAAGCGTCCGCGTCCGCGGAGCCCGATTCTCCGCTCTTTTTGCAGGCCGAGGTGAACGTGAAGAGCGCTGCGAAGAGCGCCAAACCGAGGCCTCGGGGCACTCCCCCCTCGCTTTCTCCTGGTGTGGAGCGGAGCGGGGGGAGCGTCCCGGCGGGGCGCACTATTCGTCGCGCTCCCGCAGGCCGAGCTCTTTCATCTTCAGCTGGAGGCCCTTGCGCGAGATCTTGAGGAGCCTCGCAGCGTGCGTGACGTTCCCCTGGGTCTGCTGGAGCGCGCGCTCGATGAGCCCGCGCTCGAGCCGGCTCATCGCGGCCTTCACCTGCTCCTTGAGCCCGTCCGACGAGGGGGCGAGCTGCTCGTCGCTCGGGTTGGAGGGCGAGCTCGATCGCCCGGACGTCGGCGGCTCCGTGCGGCCGTCGGGTTCAGCCTCGCCTTCGTCCAGCTCGTCCGGCGCGGGCGAGGGCGACGGCGTCGTTCGGCGCGGAGCATCCGCGGCGAGCTTCGACCCCGCCGGGGACTGCCAGCGCCTCACGTCCTCGGGGAGATCGGAGACGACGATCTTCGTCCCATCCGCGAACAGCACGGCGCGCTCCATCACGTTCTCGAGCTCACGGATGTTCCCGGGCCACGGGTAAGACGAGAGCTTCTCCATCGTCGCGTCGTCCACCGCGGTGACGTTCTTCTTCAGGCGCGCGTTGAACTTCGCGACGAAGTACGAGACGAGAAGGACGATGTCGCTGCTCCGATCGCGCAGCGCGGGCAGCGCGATCGGCACGACGTTGAGGCGGTAGAACAGGTCGTCCCGGAAATTGCCCGACGCGATCTCCTTCTTGAGATCGCGGTTCGTCGCGGCGACGAGGCGGACGTCCACCTTCATGGTCTTGATCCCACCGACCCGCTCGAACTCGCTCTCCTGCAGCACGCGGAGCAGCTTCACCTGCATGTCGTTCGGGAGCTCGCCGATCTCGTCGAGGAAGAGGGTCCCCCCGGACGCGAGCTCGAAGCGCCCCGGCTTGCTCGCGATCGCCCCCGTGAAGGCGCCGCGCTCGTAGCCGAAGAGCTCGGCCTCCATCAGATCCTTGGGGATCGCGGCGCAGTTGACCTTGATGAACGGCCGGTCACGCCGGCTCGAGTTCTCGTGGAGCGCGCGCGCGACGAGCTCCTTGCCCGTGCCGCTCTCGCCGGTCACGAGCACGGTCGTCGGCGTGTCCGCGACGCGCGCGAGGATCGTGTAGACGTCCTGGATCGGGGGGGATTTGCCGATGATCCCGAAGCGCGATCCCTCCTTCGGGAACGCTTTGTCCTCGGCGCTCGGCTGGGCCTCGGGCGTCGCGTCGGCGCTCGCGAGATCCTTCGTGCGGAGCGCCTTCTTGACGACGATCCGGACCTCGTTCTGGTCGAACGGCTTCGTGATGTAGTCGAACGCGCCCGTCTTCAGCGCTTCCACGGCGGTGTCCACGGTGCCGTGCGCGGTCATCATGACGACCGGGCGCGCGGGCTCGTCCCGGAGCGCGGCCCGGAGGAGGTCCATGCCGTCGACCTTGGGCATGCGCAGATCCGTGATGACGAGATCGATGTGGTGCTCCCGGAGAAACGCGAGCCCCGCCTCCCCGTCCTCGGCGGAGTGGACCTCGTAGCCGTCGCGCGTCAGCTGCGCGACGAGCACGCGCCGCAGGTTCGCCTCGTCGTCGACGACCAGGATCTGCTTCCGTTCGGGGGGAATCACCGGCCCGAGGCTACCACACCTCTTCGCTTGCACTCCGCGCGCGAGCCATGCTCTCTTTTTCGAGAAGTGAGGCGAACCATGAGGCTCGATAGGGGGACGCGGCCCGGTCCGCGCTTGGCCCGTTGGATCATCGGAGCGGCGATCGCAATCTGCGCCGCTGGCGCTCTACCCGCGACGGCGCTCGCTCAGGCGGGCGACACTCGGCTCGCGGACGCTCGCACGAGGGCGACGAACCTCTACCCGACGTGCTCGAACATGCACCCCAGCGCGGCGGACGTGGATCATGCGGCCACGGCGCACGAGGCGGCGACCTCGGCCTACTCGAAGGAAGACTGGAAGACCGCCATCGATCAATGGAACTCGGCGTTCCAATACGACTGCACGCGACCGAGCGTCTTCAACAACCTCGCGATGTCGTACTCGCACATCGACCTTCCGATGGCGATCGCCGTGCTGGAGATCTACGCGATGCGGGACCCCACCGCGAACCAAGCCGACGCCTCCGATCGGATCGCCCGATGGAAGATGCAGGCGGGGATCATCGAGACGCCGGCCGACGGCGTGAAGCCGACGAGCGAGAAAGACGAGAAGGCTGAGAAGC
Source organism: Polyangiaceae bacterium (assembly GCA_046351395.1). GTDB lineage: Bacteria > Myxococcota_A > Polyangia > Polyangiales > Polyangiaceae > CAYYKK01. The sequence goes on along the minus strand of JAXLYP010000009.1, from coordinate 305,178 downwards.
ACGTCGACGCAAGCGCCGACCTCGAGACGAAGCGTCCGTTCGGCCCCGGTCCGTGGATCCTCTTCGGGGTGGGGAGCGCCGCGCTCCTCACGGGCGTCGCCGTGCTCACGGTGGGCCGCATCAACGTGAACGACGCGGAGGCGCAGTGCGGGGGTCACACGAACTGCACGCAGCCCGAGATCGATCTCGGCACCACCGGCAACACGCTCACGGGCGCGGGCGCGGGGCTCCTCGGGGGCGGCGCGGCGATCGCGATCGGCGGGCTCATCTGGCAGTTCGTCGGCAACAAGCCGGTCACGATCAAGAGCGGGAATAAGTCGGAGACGACGGGGTTCCTGTCCCCGCGCCTCACGTTCGAGCCCAGCTTCGGTCCCGGCCTGACGGGTGGCGCGCTCCACGGGTCCTTCTGACCCGAGCCCGCCCGCGTCGATGTCACTCCGCACCCTCTTCGCTTCCCTCTCCCTCGTCTCCGCCGCATGCGCGCTCGGCTGCAGCTCGTACGACGCTGCGCCCGAGGCGACGAGCGCGCCCTCGGCGACGGCGGGCAGCACGGCCGCCGCGGCGCCGAGGAAGGTCGAGTGGGTGCACGTCCCTGCTGGCGCCGATCCCCACGCCTACGTGAAGGACGAGCTCGCGCGAGCCAAGGCGGATCAGAAGAAGCTCGTCCTCTACGTGGGCGCGAAGTGGTGCGAGCCCTGCAACAACTTCCACGAGGCCACGGATCGAGGCGAGCTCGACGAGGCGTTCCCCGACCTGCGGCTCGTCGCGTTCGACCACGACGACGAGGCGAGCGCGATCAGCGCGCTCGGCTGCGATTCGAACTACATCCCGATGTTCTCCGTCCCGGATGAAGAGGGCCGCTGCACCCGTCGGCAGATCCAGGGCGGCATCAAGGGCGCGAACAACGTCGCGTTCATCTCGAAGAAGCTCCGCAACCTCATCGGACCGTAGCGCGAGCCTGCGGTAGAGTAGCGGAGCCGATGCTTCTCTTTCAGAAGCGGTTCCACGAGGGCCTCGTCCGGGGTGAGGTGACGCTCACGTTCCGCCGCTGGGACAAGACGCACGTGCGGCCGAGCGGGCGCTACCGGTGTCACCCCATCGGCGTGCTCGAGGTCGACGACGTCTCGAGGGTGAGCGTGGGCGCGATCTCCGAGGAGGACGCGCGGCGCGCCGGGTTCGCGACGCGCGCGGAGCTGGTCGCTTATCTCGCGACGGCGAAGGACGAGCCGCTCTCGGACGCGAGCGAGGTGTTCCGCGTGGCGCTCCATCACGGAGGAGACGGCGACCGCGTGGAGCTCGCGCTCGTCGACGCGCTCGACGCCGCCGCGGTGCGGGACATCACCGCGCGCCTGGCGAAGATGGACGGCGACGAGCCCTGGACGAAGAAGACGCTCGCGCTCATCGATCGACACCCGCGCGTCGCCGCGTCCCAGCTCGCCGCTCGGCTCGGCCGCGAGACGGCGAGCTTCAAGGTGGACGTGCGCCGGCTCAAGAAGCTCGGGCTGACGCAGAGCTTCGAAGTGGGGTACGAGATCTCTCCGCGTGGCCGCGCGTACCTCGCGGCCAAGAAGCGCACTCGATCGGCGGCAAAAACATGAAGCGACCTTCCTTCGTCCTCCCCGCGCTCGTCGCGATCACGTGCGCCCTCTCCTGCACCGACGAGACGGTGAACCCCCTCGGTACGACGAGCGGAACGACCGACGCATCGAGCTCGAGCACGGGGGGCGCATCGAGCTCGAGCAGCACCGGCGCGGGCGGGCAGACGAGCGGCCCCGAGCTCCTCGCGGGCGCGTCGTGCGATCCCATGGTCCCGAGCCACTGCGGGTTCCCGTTCCCCTCGAACGTCTACCTGGTGAACGACACCAGCACGGAGAGCGGCAAGCGGGTTGCGTTCGGCGCGGAGACGCTCCCCGTGCACCCCAAGGTGGGCCACATCCCGCCTTCGATCGTCGCCGACAGCGACGGGTTCTCGCCCGGGCAGGCACCGATGACGGACATGCCGGGCGCGACCGCGACCGGGCTCCCGACGCAGCACACCCTCGACGAGTCCATCGCGACGACGAGCCCGACGATCCTGCTCGACGCCGAGACGGGGCACCTCGTGCCGCACTTCGCCGAGATCGACATGAACGGTGAGGAGGGCGACCGCGTGCTGATGATCCGCCCGGTCGTCCGCCTGCCGGACGCTCACCGGTTCATCGTCGCCGTGCGCAAGGTCGTGGACTCCGCCCAGAAGGAGATCGCGCCGAGCCCCGTGTTCCAGGCGCTGCGGGACAAGACCCCGAGCGACGAGCCGTCGGTCGAGCTGAGGCGCACCCTCTACGAGGACATCTTCGCGAAGCTCTCGCTCGCGGGGATCCCGCGCGACAACCTCCAGATCGCCTGGGACTACACGACCGCGAGCCGCGCGAACAACACCTCGCGCCTCGTCGCCATGCGCGACGCGGCGCTCGCGTCGCTCGGGCCGAACGGCCCCGCGTACGTCGTCGACACGGTGACGGACGATCCGAACCCCGAGATCGCGCGCCGCATCGAGGGCCACTTCACCGTGCCGCTCTTCCTCGATGGCCCGAACCCCGGCGCGCACCTCGTGCTCGACGCCGCGGGCCACCCGACGATGAGCGGCACCGCGGAGTACCCGTTCATCGTGCAGATCCCCCACGCCGCGACGAGCGGGACGCCGGGCGCGATCCTGCAGAACGGACATGGCCTGCTCGGGAGCAGGAACGAGGGCCGAAACGGGTACCTCGCGAAGATCGCGAACCGCGGGAACTTCGTCACGGTAGCGGTCGACCTGATCGGGATGGCGGAGGAGGACGAGACGACCGTCGTGTCCGCGATCCTCAACGACCCCTCGATTTTCCGGCCCTTCGTCGATCGGCAGCTGCAGGGCATGATCAACGAGCTCGTCGCGATGCGCATGATGATGGGCGCGTTCGCAGAGGACCCGGTGACGATGCCGACCGGCACGCCGACGATCAACACGGCGCGCCGGTACTATCGAGGAGACAGCCAGGGCGGCATCTTCGGGGCGACGTACATGGCGGTCTCGACGGACGTGACGCGCGGCCTCTTGGGTGAGCCGGGCGCGCCGTACAACCTGCTCTTGAACCGATCCGTCGACTTCGGGGACTTCTTCGCCATCCTCGCGACGAAGTACCCGTCGAAGCGCGACATCCAGCTCGTCCTCGGCATCGTCCAGATGCTGTGGGATCGCATCGAGCCGAACGGGTTCATCCCGTTCGTGCGCGGCGGTGAGCTCGGCGTCCCGCACGAGGTGCTGATTCACGCGGCGGTCGGGGATCATCAGGTCACGCCCCTCGGCGCGGAGCTGATGGCCCGCGCGTTCGGCGCGAAGAGCCTCGCCCCAGCGGTCCGCCCGATCTGGGGCGTCCTCGAAGAGAGCGGCATGATCCAGGGCGCGGCGATCGTCGAGTACGACTACAAGGATCTCGTGCCGCCCGCGCCGGACACCAACACGCCGACGACAGCCCCAGATTCGACCGATCCGCACGACTGGGTGCGCGAGGAGCTCTCGGCGATCGACCAGTCGGCGCAGTTCTTCTTCACCGGGCAGGTCACCCCGTTCTGCGCGGGCGCCTGCGACCCCAACTGAATGGAGCGCCGCTGCGAGGTCTGCAAGACGGCGTACCCGTCGGACTACCGCGTATGCCCGAAGGACGGGCAGCCGCTCCCCGACCCGTCGCCCGGCGCGGAGGAAGACCCGCTCATCGGCGAGGTCCTGAACGGCTCGTTCTGCATCGTCGGGACGATCGGCGAGGGGGGCATGGGCCGCGTGTACGAGGCCGAGCACGTTCGGCTCCCGCGCCGATACGCCGTGAAGGTGCTCGCGGCGCACTACGCGCGCAACGCGGAGGCGATCGGCCGGTTCGAGCGCGAGGCCCAGGCGGCGGCGCGCGTCACGCACCCGAACGTGCTCGACGTCGTCGACGTGATCCGCGCGAGGGACGGTCGCCCCTGCATCGTGACGGAGCTCCTGAAGGGCGAGGAGCTCACGTCGATCCTCGCGCGAGAACGGAAGCTCTCGGTGCTGCGATCGATCTCGATCGTGCGGGAGGCGTGCCGCGGGCTCGCGGCGGCGCACGCGGAGCGCATCGTGCACCGCGACCTCAAGCCGGAGAACCTGTTCGTCGTGGAGGACGTGAGCGGAGAGGAGCGCGTGAAGATCCTCGACTTCGGCGTCGCGAAGCTGAGCGATGGATCGAACCTCACGCGCACCGGGATGATCGTCGGCACGCCCGCGTACATGGCGCCCGAGCAGGCGCGGGGGCTCGCGGTCGACGGACGGACGGATCTCTACGCGCTCGGCGCGGTGCTCTATCACCTCGTCACGGGGCACCCGCCCTTCGAGGGGGACGAGCCGGCGGAGGTGCTCGTGAAGGTCGTCGAAGAGACGCCGAAGCGCCCGCGAGAGCACGACCCGTCGATCTCGGAGGCGCTCGACAAGCTCGTCATGCGGCTCCTCGCGCGCGACCCGAACGACCGGCCCCCGTCCGCGGTCCACCTCGAGAAGGAGCTCGCGACGCTCGACGGGACGGACCGCGAGCTCGATCGCGACACGATGCTCGGTGATCCCGCGACGTTCCGCATGAGCCGCGTCACCGCGCCGAATGTGCGCCCGTCGGTCCTCGCGGCCCCGGCCCCTCCGCCCCCCGTCGAGCTCCCCGTCGCGCGCGAGCGGACGACGCTCACGGACACCCCGCGCCCCCCCGCGGCGCTCGTCCCGGGCATCGTCGCCTCCGCGATCGGCGCGATCGGCGGCATCGCGGTCGTGATCCGAGGGCTCACCGCGAAGCAGGGGTTCGCGCTCGAGGCGACGCTCGCGATCGTTGCGGGACTCCTGGTCGGCGGAGGGCTGCTCGCCGTGCTGCGCGCCACGTCGACTCCCCGGGAGTGATAGGCTGCGCGCGTTGCGAACTCGATCCATCCCCCGCGCCGTCGCCCTGTCCACCCTCGCGCTCGCCCTGTTCGGTGGGTTCGTCCTGCCCGTGGCTCCGGGCTGCAAGCACTGCGACAAGTGGCTCTCGTACCCGTCCCCGAAGCCGCTCGGCGTCGCCGAGGGGCAGACGCTCACGATCATCGAATGCGAGACGACGGGCGGCTGTCCACCGGCGCTCGGTACGCGGCACCTCGTCGCGTGCGGAAACTGGTCGTTCACGAACGACGACGACAAGATCTTCAAGCAGGACACCTGCGCGTACGAGCTCGACACGACCCTGATCGATCCGCAGGAGGACTCGGGCCAGGTCGCCGACTCCCACGAGTGCGGCTATCCCTGCAGCTTCGACCCGAAGGACGACGACACGCGCTGCATCGTGACGCCGAACGCGATCCTCACGTGCAGACAGCTCGATTGTCTGCCGGTCACGCTCGACTGATCGCGTTCGCGATCAGCCCCCCGAGCAGCGGAGGAGCAGGTCGATCGGCTCGGGCTTCATCGAGCAGCTCACTTTGCAGCCGCTCCCGCTCTCGCCGATGTTGGGGCACCGGATCTTCAGGGGGACGCTGACCTCCGTGTTCGGCGGAGCTTGGAGGAGGTCGTTCGGCCCCACCTCGATCACGCACTGCTGGTCGCAGCTCCACGTCGTGATCGCCATCGTGTCGGTGGAGCCGTCGCCCTCGCGGGCGGCCGACAGGTCGATCCGCGTCGGGATCGTGGGACCGCTCGCCTCGTAGGTCCCCGCGCCGTGGTAGTTCGCGAGGAGGATCTTCATCACGTCGTTCGCGTGAGCCTTCGCGTCCTTCGCCGGGCCGAGCTCGATCGTCAGGCCCTTTCCCGTCGCCGAGTACCGACACATGCGAACGGTCTCGACCTCGAGGTTCGAGCCCCACTCCTTCCCGTCACCGGCGCACTGGATGTGCACTTTGACCGTCGACGCGGTGTTTCCCCCCGGGACGGGGCCCTTCTTCTCCTCGTCCTTGCTGCCGCACGCTGCCCCACCGAGGAGGCCCGCGCCGACGAGTCCGAGGAGCCCGATGACCCTCTTGCAGTTCACGGCGCGGAGGCTACCAGCTGCTGGCACCGTCCGTGCACTCCCGCTCGGCATGTCGAGCCAAGTGTCTTTCAGGGATCGCCGCGTGTCGGCGACGAACCTCCTCGAGGCGCTCCGGATCGTCCTCGGCGACGTCGATCCGAGCACGGTCGTGTTTGCCGCGGACGTGCGCGCCGCCGGCTGCGAAGTGCGCGGGGTGCTCGACGACTGGATCCGCGCGCTCTCCGACGTGGTGCGCGACGCGGGCGCGCTCACGAACTCGCGCGAGCCGCTCGCCATCGAGCTGACGGCGTCGGACGCGCACGTCGTCGTGTTGGTGCGCGACAGCGGGCGCGCGATCGCCTGCTCGTCGTTCGATCCGCTCGCGGAGGATCCGTCCCTCGACAGGCTTCGCGCCGTCGTCCACGCGGCGCGTGGAACCGTGTCCGTCGAGCACGCACCGCGCGCGGCGGGGTGCACCGTGCGCGTCACCGTGCCGGTCGCGCAGCCCCGCGAGGCGAGCGCGGTCCAAGCAGCCTGAGGGGCGGGCGCGGGGATGGTCGCGTCGACCCATGTGAAGGTCGTCCTGCTCGCGGTGCTCAACGGCGCGCTGGTGTCGGGCGGAGGCGCCCTCCAACGGCTCAACGGAGAGAGGGGCGGGCACCCGGTGTGGAGCGTTTGGATCCTCCTCGCCATGCTGTGCATGGGACCGAGCTTCCTCGTCAGCAATTGGGCCTATTCGATCGGCGGGAAGATGTCGCTGTTCGTGCCCGTCACGGCCGTGACGTACGTCTTCTCCCTGCTGCTCGCAAAGTTCGCGTTCCACGAGGACGTGGACTGGTTGAGCTGGGTCGGGTGTGGCCTCGTGGTCGCCGGCGTCGCGGTGAGCGCACGACCGAAGTAGGCGGTGTCGCGGTGAGCGCTCGACCGAAGGAGCCCGCCTCCGAGCTCGTGCAGGGCCGCCACACTCGGCGCGTTTCACCTCCCGGCTCAGCTCGGCGCGGGCACGTCCGGTGCGGCGGGCGTCTTCGGCCTCAAGAGCCCCGAGAGGACGAGGAGCCCGACCCCGACCCCGACCGCGATATCCGCGACGTTGAACACCGGCCAGTGCCGGACGTGGATGAAGTCGATGACGTAGCCCCGGAACACGCGATCGATGACGTTTCCGAGCGCGCCGCCGAAGATCACGGCGTAGCCCGTGAGCTCGAGCTTGCTGGCCGCACGGCGCCGCTTCCACGCGAAGACGGCCACAGCGACCAGGGCGACGAGCGGGAGGATCACGAGGAGCGCCTTCGGCGCGTGCCCACCGAGCGAGCGAAACAGACTGAACGCGGTGTCCCGGTTCTCGCTGTAGACGAGCTCCACGACGCCCGGGACGATCGTCTTCGAGGAGGCCGAGAGCTCCTGCTGAGCGACATACTTGGTCGCGTGATCGCAGCCCGCGAGACCCGCGGCGAGGAGCAGCAGGATCCAAGTCATCGCCGAGCGCAGCGAGGACCGCCGCGGTAGGGGGTTCGTCTCCATGGTCGAGCCAACCCTTCAGTCGACCCAACATTCCCCTACTCGGGGTCTGCGAGCTCGACGATCCGTGCTTTGACGTGCTCCCCCGCGACGGAGCGGCCCTCGGGGCGATAGGGAGAGCCAACGACGACTACGCGCTTGCCGATCCAGGCTTCTCGCTCGGGCACAGCACCGTACGTGAGGATCAAGCGACGGCCACCCTCCATCTCGAGGTAGGTGCCGTTGAACGCGTGCCCCTCCCTGTGCGGCGAGGCGCCGTAGATCCCCACGAACTTCTGCTCGCCATCCCGGAGGACGATGTCGGGCTTGGCCGACGACGTGACCGCGCCCGCGGTGTTCGGGGCGCGGACATCGGTCGAGTCCACGGGGTCTGGGGCGATCACGTCCTCGGCGCGATCCTCCGCGGCGGAGCACGCGCTCGTGGCCGCGAGGAGAGAGAGGAGGAGCAGCCATCGTCTTCGCATCGTTCCCTCGAGCGTACGTCGCGTGGGTGCGGCGACGTGTGACGATGACCGCCGAGAAGTTCACCTTTTCCGGAGCGTCGTGTACCGCGGGGAGCGGAGACATCGACGCATGAACCCTGATGGCCCGTCGACCCCCTTGCTCGTCGTCTTTGGGATCACGACGCTCGCGCTCGCGTTCGGCGTTCCCCTGCTCCTGCTGCGCGAGCGCGTCGATCGCCCCGCCCGGTTCGCGGCCGTCTCGCTCGTGCTCTACCTGGGGATCGGGATCGGCGTGCGCACGCTCCTCGTCCGCGAACTGCCCGAGCCCGAGGCCGTCACGGCCGCGTACGCGCGTGGAGAGCTCACGCTCGACGAGCACGACGAGAAGATCGCCGGCGCGCTCGAGGCGCGCGCGCAGTCCGCGCGCACGGGCATGGGGCTCGGCCTGATGGCCGCGATCGGCCTCGCATGGGCCGTGCGCATCGTGGCGGGCCGGAGGCTCGAGCGCTTCGCGACGGAGGCCGAGCTGCCGAAGCACATCGTCGGGTGCGCGTGCGCGCTGTGCGATGAGACGATCGCGATGGAGCTCGAGGGGAAGCACTGCAGAGGATGCGGAGCATCGATCCACAAGCGCTGCGCCGCGAAGCACCGCGCGCTCGCGCACCCTCACGCGGCGCCGCGAAAGGCCAAGAAGGCGCGCACGGAGATCGCGTCGCGCTCGCTCGGTGTGGGCGCCGCGCACCCTTCCGCACGTCGAGCCGCAGCTTGACGGTTCGCGCGGGTCGTGACACCTAGAGCACCGATCATGTTGAAACGCCGACGTATGCGCCCGATTTCGGAGAGAACCACACGGCCTCGTCGCGGTGCTCCTCAGAGGACGAGGAGTCGTCTTGCGGTGCTCGCTCCTCGGGCGTGCGCCTCTCCCTCGAACTCGAGCCCATTCGTTCGGGTTTCAACCTGTTCGGTGCTCTAGCTCGCGGTGTCGCTACCCGAGCTAGAGAGGCTCCTCCCGCTCGTCATCCTCGCGCTCTTCGCGCTCGCGGTGGCCGGGTGCAGCAAGCCGGTCGTCGTCGATCTCTCTCCCGTCGGCTCGTCCAGCGTGAGCGCGCGCGCGCGCTTCGATTGGAACCTCGGCAAGGGCACGGGCCGTTGGTACGTGCGCGTGGTGCCGAACCCCACGCCCGTCGAGAAGACCATGGGCTGCATCCAGCGCGGCCGCTGCACCGACCTCGGAGAGGCGGACTGCCGGATGATCCCGTCCGCGACCTTGGACGACGTGAGCGACACCTACTGCCGCGCGCCGAGCGACTACTCGGGCACGCACGCGTTCGCGCTACGCGTCGGTGATACGTGCGAGGGAGTCGTCCTCGCGTGCGCCGACCTCTGACGCCGACCTACGCGCCCGATTTCGGAGAGATCCACGCGGCCTCGAGCTCGAACGCGTTCGCGCGGGTTTCAACATGTTCGGTGGTCTAGTGCGCGCCCGACCGCGAGCGCGTCGCGCGGGGGCATGGCGAGCCACGCCGCGAGCGGGAGCGCCTCGAGCGCGTCCTTCGCCTCGCGGACGCGCTTGGCGACACGCTCGACGATATCCGCGCGCACGGGCTTCCCTCCGATGACGGGGTATCCGAGCGCGAGGTAGAGGCGATCGTCGAGCGGAGCGGAGGCCCGCGCGGAGGTCTCGACGCCCGACGGCAAGCGCGGCCCAGGACCGACGAACGCGCGCACGAACGCGGCGCGCGCGGCAACGCGCTTCGGCTTGAGGAGCGCGGGGTGGTACGCGACGACGTCCCCGAGGACCACACCGGCCTCACGGAAGAGCTCCCGATCGCGGTCCGAGAGCTCCTCGAGCTGCGCGCGCGCCGACGAGACGAGCGCCGTCGTGAACCCGACCGAGAGCGCGAAGTGGACGCCCCGACCGCCGCTCGAGAGCTCGGCGACCGGCGGGAGCGAGTCGTCGACGAGCTCACGGAGAGCGTCCCGCGTGAACGCGAGCAGCCGCCGCTCCGCGCGCAGGCGCTCCGACGGGGTCCCCTGCGCGGCGAGGCAGACCTGGGGCTCGCGGAGCGCGCGGCCCGCGTGGCCTGCGCGACGACGTCGTCCTCGAAGCGGATCGTCGCGTCCGCCTCGATCGACAAGTCCTCGTGCGCCGCGAGCGCGACGCGCTCGAGGAGCGTCCGCGTCGGCGGGGCCTCCTTCCGGGCCGCCGCGAGCGCCGCGAATGGATGGTCCCCGCTCGCCACGGGCTGGCACGGGTCGCCAGGCGCGCCGACCGACGATCTCGAAGCGCGATCTGGAGCTTGTCCGAGAGCGTGTCCTCGACCTCGATCGCGCGCTCCCGCACGCCGCTCGCGGGGTCGACCCAGCCCGCGTTCGCGACGTAGTTCCAGGTGCGCACGCGCGCGAGCCGCGCGAGCAGCTCCTCCACGCCGACGTCGGCCCCCGGCGACGCGACGGGCTTCGCGATGCGGTCGAGCTCCTCCTCGATGCCGTTCCGATCCACGACGCCGCCCGCGTCGTCGAGCTCCGCGAACAAGCGCGCCAGCGTCTCGACGTGGTCCTCGAACAGGAGCTTCCGGTAGTCCGGGATCTGCGCGACCTGCCAGAGGAGCGCGGCGTCGCGCCGGGACTCGGCGCGCACGCGGACGTCGTCGCGGGCGAGCAGCGCCCGGAGCGCGCGGTGGTCCTCGGCGTCGTCCGTCCGGCGCATGAACGCGTGGGGAGGGCGAGCGTCGAGCGAGGCGAGGAGCGCGCGCACGCTCGAGACGTCGAGGTCCGCGTTGCGGTAGCGGAGCACCTCGATCGCCGGAAAATGATGGCGCTCGAGCGCGCGGATCGAGCTCGGCGAGAGCGCGGCCTCCGGGCTCACGACGCCGAACGTGCCGTCGCGCGTGTAGCGGCCCGCGCGGCCGGCGATCTGACCGAGCTCCGAGAGCTCGAGCGCGCATGCTCCTCCTTGCCGTCGAACTTCCGGAGGTCTGCGAACGCGACGTGATCGATGGCGAGGTTCAGGCCCATGCCGATCGCGTCCGTGGCGACGACGTAGTCGACCTCGCCGGATTGGAACATCGCGACCTGGGCGTTCCGCGCCCTCGGAGACATCGCTCCGAGGACGACCGCCGCGCCGCCCTTCCGCTCGCGCAGGCGCTCCGCGAGCTCGAACACACGCGGGATGGAGAACGCGACGATCGCGCTCCGCTTCGGGACCTGGCCGAGCCTCGCCGCGCCCGACCACGTGAGCTTCGAGAGGCGCGGGCTCGACCGGATCTCGAGATCGGGGATTGCTCGCGTCGCGACGTCGCGCATGGTCGCCGCCCCGAGCAGCCACGTCTCGAGCTCGCCGCGCGCGTGGAGGAGCCGCTCGGTGAAGACATGCCCGCGCTCGGGGTGCGCGGCGAGCTGGATCTCGTCCACCGCGAGGAAGTCCACGCGCCGCTCGACGGGCATCGCCTCGACAGTGGCGATCGAGTACCGCGGCCTCGCGGGGACGCGCTTCTCCTCCCGGTGACGAGCGCGACGCGCCCTCGCCGACGCGCGTGGAGACCTTGTCGTAGACCTCGCGCGCAAGCAGCCGCAGCGGCAGGCCCATCATCCCGCTCTCGAGCTCGAGCATCCGCTCGATGGCGCGGAACGTCTTGCCGGTGTTCGTGGGCCCGGGGAGCGCGACGACGGTCACGGTGCTCTCGCCTCGAAGCCTAGAGCACCGACCGGTTTCAATCACCGGTGGATTCGCGGGAGTTTGGGTGGGAGGCGCGCGCCCGAGGAGCGCGCACCGGAAGACTGCTGCTGACCCTCCGAGGAGCACAGCGACGAGGCCGTGTGGATCGCACCTGAAGTCGCGTGAATACTCGGCGATTCAACCGGTCGGTGCTCTAGAGCACCGAACAGGTTGAAACCCGAACGAATGCGCTCGAGTTCGAGGGAGAGGCGCACGCCCGAGGAGCGAGCACCGGAGGACGACTCCTCGTCATCTGAGGAGCACAGCCAGTGAGGCCGTGTGGATCTCTCCGGAATCGGGCGCATACGCTCGGCGTTTTCAACCTGTTCGATGCTCTAGCAGGGGCAGGCTCGACGCCCGGGCGAACCGCCGCTCGGCGCGAAAAAGGCGCGGTGCGGAGGAGGAACGACCGCGGGTCCGGCGCGAGCCGCGCCGCAGAAAACGCGGGGTGCGGAGCCCTTCCGTGCGAACATCCGCGGTGCAATGGCGACCTTGGATCGCACGCTGATGGCGCTCGCGGCTGCGACCGTGGGCGCGGGCGCGGTGCTGGGCGCGTGGTCGGGGCAGGGCGACATCGGCGCGACGATGAAGGAGCGCTGGCGCGACTCCTTCGCCGAGAGCCCTTGGAGCGCGGCCGTCCCGCTCGGCGTCGCGCTCGGCGGCGTCGCGATCCGCGACGAGCGCCGCGAGCGCGATCGCGGCGCGTCGGCGCAAAGCCCCGGCGGGCCGCTCCCGTTCGCGCCGCGGAAGCCCACGAGGATCGTGAAGGAGGTCCAAGAGCGCCTCCGCGCCGCGATGGGGAAGAGCGAGGCGGACGCCATCGGCGCGTGCGAGACGCTCATCAGCGGCGCCATCCACCTCCGTGCCAGCGACCTGCACCTGTCTCCCGGCACGGACGACGTCCAGGTGACGTACCGCGTGGACGGCGAGCTGCTCGAGGTCGTGCGGCTCCCGCTGATCGACCTCGCCCCGCTCATCACGCGGTTCAAGGTGCTCTCCAAGCTCGACACGTACATCAAGAACGCTCCCCAGGACGGGCGCCTCAGCGCGGAGATCGAGGGCGTCGGCATCGAGGCGCGCGTCTCGACGCTGCCGACGGAGCGCGGCGAGCGCATCGTGCTGCGCTTCGTCCGAGGCAACCGCGAGGTCCCCGAGATCAACGCGCTCGGCTTCAGCGGCGAGGTGTCGCGCGGGCTCGCCGATCTCACCGCCCGGCCGCAAGGGCTCCTGTTCGTCACGGGGCCCGTGGGCTCCGGGAAGACGACGACGCTCTACTCGTGCCTCCAGCACATCCAGCGGACGCGCGGCCGGACGACGACGCTCGTCACCCTCGAGGATCCGATCGAGATCGAGATCCCGTTCGCGACGCAGACGCAGATCCACGCGAAGAGCGGGATGACGTTCGCGAGCGCGCTCCGGAGCGTCCTCCGTCAGGATCCGAACGTGCTCATGCTCGGCGAGATCCGGGATCGCGAGACCGCAGAGATCGCGATGCAGGCGGGGCTCACGGGCCACCTCATCGTGACGACGGTGCACGGGCAGAGCGCCTCCGGGGTGTTCGCGCGCCTCATCGAGATGGACGTCGAGCCGTTCCTGCTCGCGAGCGCGACGCTCGGCGCCCTCTCACAGCGCCTCGTGCGGATGCTCTGCCCCCTCTGCAAGCGCCCGAGCGCCCCCGACGCGACGATGCGCGGTCGCTTCGCGGCGCTCGGCGTGACGCTCGGCGGCGGCACGTTCTACGAGCCGGGCGGGTGCGAGACGTGCGACGGCCAAGGCTTCCAGGGTCGAGTGCCCATCGCGGAGCTCCTCGTCGCGGGCGACGCGGTGAAGAACGCGGTGAAGGCGCGCGCGGCGACGAGCGAGATCGAGAAGATCGCGCGCGGCCAGTCGATGACGACGCTCGCCGCCGACGGCGCGCGGCGCGCAGAGCGAGGGGAGACGTCTCTCCTCGAGGTGCTGCGGGTGGCGGGATGAGCGGCGCTTCGGTCCTCGAGAAGATCGCGATCACCGCGCGCGCGGTCGGCGCCATCGCCGTGATGGCGATCGGCGGGCGCTTCGCCTACGTGAGCGCGAAGGCGGCGACGGCGCCCGCCCCTCCACCCGTCGCGAGCGACTCGTCCGCCCCCGTCGGCCGCGGCACCGACCGCCCACCCGCCGTGACGCACGACAGGCCGCCGATCGCCGCCAAGGGGAAGATCGTCCGGGTGACCGCGATGATCACGCTCCCGCCCGATCAGTCGGAGATCTTCATCGACGACAACCGCATCGGGAAGACACCCTACATGGGCAACGTCGAGTGTGAGCTCGGCGGGCGCGTCCGGGTGAAGCTCGTCCCTCCGAAGGGCGCGCCGATCGAGCTCGAGCGGAGCTGCGACTCCAAGGATCTCGAGATCACCAAGCTCTGACGCAGCGAGCGGCGCGAACGCCCGCTCGAGCTCGCGCCGAGGAGCACCGCGCGCGGGCGTGAGAACGTCGAAGGCCCCGGATCATCGCGATCCGGGGCCCTCTTGTGGTTACGGGAGCGGAGCGACGATCAGGTCGTCATCTTCGCTTCCTCGGTCGCGCCGTGCGCCGAGCTCTTCCCCGCGTCGATCCGCATCCCGTAGAAGGAGCGGTAGACGAAGAAGGCCGACACGACGAAGAGGCCGAGGCCGATCACCATGCGGAGCGAGGAGTCCTTCGGCGTGCCGTCGGCGTTCTTGCTCAGCTGCTCGGCGAGCTCGACGGCGAGGAGGCCGAAGAGCGTCGTGAACTTGATGATCGGGTTCATGGCGACGGAGGACGTGTCCTTGAATGGATCGCCGACCGTGTCGCCGACGACGGACGCGTCGTGGAGCGGGGTGCCCTTCGCCTTGAGCTCGGTCTCGACGACCTTCTTCGCGTTGTCCCAAGCGCCGCCCGCGTTCGCGAGGAAGAGCGCCTGGAAGAGGCCGAAGAGCGCGATCGAGATGAGGTACCCGATGAAGAAGTAGCTCTCGAAGAACGCGAACGCCAAGGTGCCGAAGAACACCGTGAGGAAGATGTTGAACATGCCCTTCTGCGCGTAGACCGTGCAGATCTCGACGACCTTCTTCGAGTCGGTGATCGACGCCTTCTCGACGCCCTCGAGCTTGATGTTCGCCTTGATGAACTCGACGGCTCGGTACGCGCCCGTCGACACGGCCTGCGTGGACGCGCCGGTGAACCAGAAGATCATCGCGCCGCCGGCGATGAGGCCGAGCAGGAACGGCGGGTGGAGCAGCGAGAGGTTCTTGAGGAGGTCCGACTGGAGCCCCGTGAGCACCACGATGATCGAGAAGATCATCGTCGTCGAGCCGACGACCGCCGTGCCGATGAGCACCGGCTTCGCCGTCGCCTTGAACGTGTTGCCCGCGCCGTCGTTCTCCTCGAGGAGCTCCTTCGCCACGTCGAACCGGGGCTCGAAGCCGAAGTCCTTCTTGATCTCCTCCTTCACGTTCGGGACGTTCTCGATGAGGCTGAGCTCGTAGACCGACTGCGCGTTGTCCGTGACTGGACCGTACGAGTCGACCGCGATCGTCACGGGGCCCATGCCGAGGAAGCCGAAGGCGACGAGGCCGAACGCGAAGACCGGCGACACGTCGAGCTTGTTGAGCGTCATGATCGCGCCGATGGCCTTCACCGGGTCCAGGGCGTCGATCGTCGTGACGTAGTAGCCCGCGCCCATGAGCGCGATGAAGATGATGCCCATCCAGTACGCCGAGAAGTTCCCGGCGGTGAGGCCGGCGAGCACGTTGAGCGACGGGCCGCCTTCCTTCGAGGCCGTGACGACCTCGCGGACGTGGCCCGACTCGGTCGACGTGAAGACCTTGATGAGCTCCGGGATGATCGCGCCGGCGAGCGTGCCGCACGAGATGATGATCGAGAACTTCCACCAGTAGGTGCCGCCGCCGAGGTCCGGGATGAGGGCCTTCGAGACGCCGAAGGTCGCCGCGACGCTGACGAGCGAGGTGAGCCACACGAGGACCGTGAGCGGCGCCTCGAAGTTCATCTTGTGGCCGGTGTAGCGGCTCTTCGCGATGACCGCGTTGATGAGGTACGAGATCGCCGAGGCGAGCACCATCACGATGCGGATCACGAAGATCCACACGAGGAGCTTCACCTGCTCGTCGGCCTTCACCGCGAGGAGGATGAACGAGATGAGCGCGACGCCGGTGACGCCGTAGGTCTCGAAGCCGTCGGCCGAGGGGCCGACGGAGTCGCCGGCGTTGTCACCGGTACAGTCCGCGATGACGCCCGGGTTGCGCGCGTCGTCTTCCTTGATCTTGAAGACGATCTTCATGAGGTCGGAGCCGATGTCGGCGATCTTCGTGAAGATGCCGCCCGCGATGCGGAGCGCGGACGCGCCGAGCGACTCGCCGATGGCGAAGCCGATGAAACACGGGCCGGCGTAGTCGCGCGGCGCGAAGAGCAGGATGAGGAGCATCAGGAGGAGCTCCACCGAGATGAGGAGCATGCCGATGCTCATGCCGGCCTTCAGCGGGATCGCGTAGACCGGGTGCGCCTTGCCCTCGAGGCTCGCGAACGCCGTGCGCGAGTTCGCGTACGTGTTCACGCGGATGCCGAACCAGGCGACGCCGTAGCTGCCCGCGATGCCGACTAGGCTGAAGATGATGATCGTGCCGACCTTCGCCCACGAGAGCAGCTGACCGGTCGAGTCCTTCGCGAAGAACTTGAAGTACACGATCATGACCGCGCCGATGAAGAGCTCGAGCAGCAGGATGAACTTGCCCTGCGTGACGAGGTACGTCTTGCACGTCTCGTAGATGAGCTCGCTGATCTCCTTCATCGCGCGGTGAACGGGCATCGCGCGGAGCTGGGCGAAGATCACGAGGCCGAAGATCAGGCCGAAGGCGCAGACGCCGAGGCCCATCATCATCAGCGTCTGCCCATCCATGCCGAGGAAGTGCGCGTCTGCGAGCTTCGGCAGGACGAGGCTCGCCTCGCCGCCGTGGTGTACGTGCGCCCCCGCCTCCGCGCCTGCCTCGGCCGCCGTGGAGGCCGCCGCCGGTGCTTCGTCGGCGAACGCGAGCGACGGGAAGATCGCGAGCAGCGCCGCGACCATCGTGGTCAACCATGGAACGAAGCGACGAGCTCCGGCCGCGATACGTGGGATCAACATTTCGTTCTCCTCGGCCCCCACGTCGCTTCACCACGGAGCGGGGAAGCAACGGTTCGACAGAGTTCGGGGGGAAGGCGTCCTTACTATGAGGAGCCCTCGCGTGTCGAGGACACGACACCCTCAGAGCCTTGAAAACAAGGCCCGAAAGCGATCTTCGTGTGAGCCGCGAGCGATACCGAGCGGGACAATCCACCGAAAACAGACAGAGGTCAACTGCTTCGTCGAACTGGCGATGAAGGCGCTGCCGAAGTCGAGCGCGCGAACCTTCTAGAGCACCGAACCTGATCGGTGCCAGCGAGAGGAAGGTCTCGCGATCGGCGAAGGCCCCGTGTCGTGGCCGCTCACTTGAAGGCGTCGGCGAGCTTCTGGAGCTCCGCCCTCGGCACGGGCGCGTCGCCGTCGGGCAGCGCGATGACCACGAACGGCGGCGCGACGCGCACGACGGTGTCGAACTTCTCGTGCTTGAGGTCGTGCACCTGCACCTGCACGTACTTCCCGCCCTTCGACGCGGTGATGTAGCTGTAGCCCGTCGCGCCGATCTGCGAGCGGCTGTCTGCCCCCGAGATCTCGCCGTAGCCCGCGTCCTTCAGCGCCTTGCCGCACTCGGCCGCGAGCGTGCAGCCCGACTTCTTGAGGACGTCGGCGGTCGCGGTGACGAACCCCGCGTCGGCGAAGTCGAGGCTCGCGTCGACCGAGAGGATGCGCTTGTCGTTGAAGTCGTTCACGAACGGGACGCGCTTCGGCGCCTGCACGCCCGCGCTGAAGTTGTAGACGACGACCCGCGCCTTCGGCTCCTTGAGGGAGACCTCGAACGAGCCGTACGAAGAGTTCGGCTCCGGGTGGTAGACGAACGGATCCTTGAACCCCGCGGCGACGACGGCCGCTTTCACCTTGTCGTCGGTCGTGTTCGCGAGATCGATCGCCACCCGAGGTGCGGCGCTCGCGGTGGCGCTCGCGCTCGCCTTCGACGCGGCAGCGCCGCTCGGGGATGCGCTCGCGGCGCCGTCGTTCTTGGAGTCACCACACGCCACGAGCGTCAGCGCGGCGATCGAGAGGATGGTTCGGAGGCTTCGGTCGTTCATCATCGCGACCGCGAGTGCAGACCGCGTGCCGCGCGAGAGCTCCGCGACTCGGGCGAGGATCCCGGCTCGCCGCTCCACCGCGACGACGACGGTCGTCACCGCCCGCCCCAGCGACTTGCCCGCGCGCTCGATGGAGCCATGCTCGCGCCATGGCGCGCGTCCTCCTCGAGAGCCCTCTCGCGACGATCACGCTCGATGAGGCGCTCGGCGTCGTCACCCTCGAACGCTCCGCCGAGCCGCTCGACCTCGAGCGGCTCGCGGACGTCGCGGCCCGGTTCGAGGTGCTCCTCCCGCACGCACTGCGCAGGGAGCTCGGGCTCGTGTTCGACATGCGACGGGGGCCCCTCGCGAGCCCCGAGATCGAGGACCGGCTCTTCGCGACCGCGAACGAGCTGCAGCGCGGCTTCCGCGCGTACGCGACCGTCATCGGCACGGCCGTCGGAAAGCTCCAGACGACGCGATTGCGACGCGAGAACCGCGTCCCCCAGGGCTTCGTCGCGACGAGCCTGGAGGCGGCGCAAGCGCATGTCGCCGCGCGAATCGGATCCCCGAAAGGTCGGTGAAGACGCCGCCCATGGCCCTCGAGGGGCCGACGCGGAGGCCGCGTCCCGGCCGCGAGCGCAGCCGATTCGCGCCCGCTGCGCGAAGCGACTTTGCGTGAGGAAGTTCGTTCGCCGTCTTGGAGCGGAAGACTCGGCGACTGGAGCCGTAGGAGGGAGCGCCGAAGGTCGGCGCCCCCGAGCGAGGCGTCGAACACTGGACGTTCCGGCGAAGCGCGTCGACCCCGAGCTCCGCGGAGGACCGCGGCCGAATCGAGCGCCTTCGGCGCGCTCCGGAACTGAGGGATGGATTGCGGAGGCGAGGCGTGAGAAGTAGTCTGATCAGTTCTCCTCACTCATGAAACCCGTGGCGAACATCCAGCGCCGGATCGCCGACCGGCTGCTCTCCGAGGGCGTGATTTCGGCGCAGGCGCATTCCACGGCGCTGAACTTCGCGAGCCTCCACGGCGGCCGGGTCGAGGACATCCTGGTCGAGCTCGAGCTCATCGCCGAGGCCGATCTGCTGAAGGCGATCGCGACGCTCTACTCCACGCGCTTCGTCTCGACGCAGAAGCTCTACACCGCCCAGATCGAGACGCGCATCCTCTCGATGGTGCCGCGGAAGCTCATCGATCTGCACAACGTGTTCCCCGTCATCTTCGACGCGGAGGCGCAGGTGCTGACCGTCGCGACCGCCGACCCCGACAACCTGATCGCGTTTCAGGAGGTGAAGCTCGCCACGTCCGTCCGCGACGTTCGCCCGATCGTCGCGCGCCCCGCGGCCGTGCGCGCCGCGATCGCGCGCGTCTACCACAACGATCCGCAGCAGTTCGCCGCGCTCCTCCGCGCGGGAGCTGGCCAGATCGACCTCGCGACGAGCGCGCTCCCCGCCCCGAGCAACGTGTCGAACTTCGAGGTCTCGCGATCCACGCACCACACGATGGGCGTGAACCCGAACCTCGCGCGTCCATCCCCGGCGGACACGCGGGTGCAGACGCCCGCGCGCGAGTCCGTCCTCCCGCCGATGCCTCCGAAGGGGCAGACCGGTTCGCACGCCGCGGCGGACCCACCACCGCGCCGCGAAGCTCTGCCCGCCCCCCCTCAGCCCAGCCCAGCGACCAGTCAGGTCTCGCGGGCGGTGACGAAGGAGCGCGCCGCGCCCGTCGTCGGGCCGCCGCCCACGCTGTCGCGCGACTACCTCGAGACGGTGAACGTCCTCGTGAGCCTGCTCGACAACGCGCGCGCCGATCTCCGCGGGCACTCGGCGGCGACCTCGCGCCTCTCGCAGAAGGTCTGCGATCGAATCGGACTGTCCGCCGACCAGGCGCGCGCGATCGCGCTCGGCTCGCTGATCCACGATCTCGGGAAGGCCGGCACGTACCACCTCACCGCGCTCAACGTCGCCGAGTACGACGGCCACCGGACCGCCGCGCAGAAGGTCTACTCGGTGCCGGAGAACGTGCTCTCCTCCGTCGCCCTCCCCCCCGAGACGAAGTCCGCGGTCGCGTCGATGTACGAGCGCTTCGACGGCAAGGGCCTCCCAGGATCGCTCGCCGGCAAAGACATCCCGATCGGCGCGCGCGTGCTCGCGGTGACCGACTCCTACGCGGATCTCACGCAGAACCCGAGGAACCCCGCCCGGAAGATCCTGCCCCCCGCCGAGGCGTGCGCGGTCCTCGCGAAGCACAAAGGCTCGATCTTCGATCCCACGATCGTCGACCTCCTCACCCACATCGTGACGGGCGACGACATCCGCATGAAGCTCCTCGCCGATCGTCAGACGATCCTGATCGTCGATCCCGATCCGGAGGAGACGACCGTGCTCGAGCTCCGCCTGATCGAGCAGGGCTTCGAGGTGAAGGTCGCGCGCAGCATGCAGCAGGCGATGCACGAGCTCACGACCAAGGAGATCGCGGGCGTCGTCAGCGAGATCGATCTCGACGTGCCCGACGACGGCATCGCGCTCCGCGGCAAGGCGATCAGCGAGCCCTGGGGGCGGGACGTCTTCTGGGTCATCCACACGAAGAAGAGCGATCGTCAGGTCACCCAGATCGTGTTCGATCTCGGCGTCGACGACTTCATCTCCAAGGCGACCGGGGCGGACGTCCTGGTCGCGAAGCTCAAGCAAATCCTCGAGCGGCGGAAGGCGAAGCCCACGTCCGCGAAGGGCGTGAGCGGTTCGCTCGCGGAGATGAGCCTCCCCGACATGGTTCAGATCCTCTTCCACGGCCGGAAGAGCTGCGCGCTCCGCATCCAGTCGAAGAAAGGCAACGGAGAGATCCACTTCAGCGAGGGTCAGCTCGTCGACGCGCGCTTCGGCGCGAGCCGCGGCGAGGACGCCGTCTATCAGATGCTCTCGTTGAAGGAGGGCGACTTCCAGATCGACCCCAACGCCGCCGCGCCTTCGCAGCGCACGATCAACGTCTCGCCCGAGGCGCTGCTCCTCGAGGGCATGCGCCGCGTGGACGAAGGGATCGTCTGATCGGGGCGGTCGTCGAGCGGCGCCGCGGCGCCTGACCTCAGGCCGACGCGCGTGCTCGCGGCGCCTCGGGCGTCGCGAGCACCCATCCACCGAAGTGCGCCTCGAGGGCCTCCGCGGCCGCCAGGGTCACGTGATCGTTCTTGCGCCTCCCGACGATCTGCACGGAGAGCGGCAAGCCCCGGGCGTCGAACCCCGTCGGCACCACCGTGACCGGCAGCTCGAGGACGTTGAAGATCGCGGTGTATTGGGCGCCGACGGGGGTCCGCCACGCGCCGTGATGCACGGGCGCCGGAGTGGGGAACGGCGGGATGAGCAGCACGCCCCGATCGCCGAGCGCGGCCTCGAGCTCCGCCTGGAGCGCGAAGCCCTCGGCGACGATCTTCGCCTTGTCGATGGGGATCCTCGAGAGGATCTTGTCCACGAGCGACACCGCGAGCGGCGCGAACGAGTGGCGCGACTTTCCGAACACGAATTTGAGGTACTCGCTCGCGGGGATGCCGCGCTCGCCCCCGACGATCGTGTCGTAGTGCTCGCCGCCCGATCCCTCCTCGAGCATGCACGCCCAGATCTCGAGCGACCGGGCGAGCCGCGGGAACTCCATCGTGCGGATCTTCGCGCCGCGCGCCTCGAGCGCCGCCGCCGCGCGGCGGACCTCGCGCCGCATCGTCTCGGAGACGCGCTCGCGACCGTTCGTCTCGATCGGGATCACGGTGAGGTCCTCGAGCTTCACGTCCGCCAGCCGCCCGAGCTCCATCGGCTCGGCGTAGCGATCCAAGGGATCCGGCCCGGCGAGGATCTCGAGCAGCGGCATCAAGTCGGAGACGCGCCTCGCCATCGGCCCGCCGGAGAGGAACGTCTGCGCGGTGCCGTTCGGCGTCGGGAAGCTCCCGTGGTTCGGGAGCATGCGCCCCGTGGGTTTGTGCCCCGGGATCCCGCAGAACGCCGCCGGCAGCCGGATCGAGCCGCCGATGTCGGAGCCGAGCCCGAACGGCGAGCCCCCCGCCGCGATGATCGCGCCCTCACCACCGCTCGAGCCCCCGGGCGTGCGCTTCACGTCCCAAGGGTTGTTCGTGCGCCCGTAGACCGGGTTGTACGTCTCCATCCAGAGGCCGCCCTCGGGGACGTTCGTACACCCGAGGACGATCGCACCCGCAGCCCGCAGTCGGCGCACGAGGACCGCGTCCTCCGTCGCGACCTCGTCCTTGGTGCGGATCATCCCGCCCGTGCGCGGCATGCCCGTCACTCCGAAGAACTCCTTGATGGTGCACGGCACGCCGTGGAGCGGCCCCTGCGACTCGCCCCTCGCGATCGCCTCGTCCGCGAGGGCGGCCTCGCGCCGGGCCGCCTCGAAGCGCTTGTTCACGACCGCGTTGAGGCATGGATCGACGGCCTCGATCCTCGCGATGTGCGCCTCCACGACCTCGCGCGAGGAGACGCGCTTGTCGCGGATGCGCGCCGCGAGCGAGAACGCCGAAGACTCGAGCAGATCGGTGCTTGTCGAGCGCGAGGAGCCGTCCATCGGCCGAGGGTCGCACGGGGGCACCGCGCGCAAAAGCGCGAACGCCTACCCGAGCAGGACCTTCTTCCCTTTGATCTCGACGTTCGCCTTCGCCGTCATCGTCACCTTGTCGCTCTTCGTGTCGAGGAGCTTGTCGGTGAGCTCGATGTGCGAGTCCTGCGTGACGGTGAGCTTCGTGGACTTGTCCTTCATCGTGATGACGCTGCAGTCCTTCTCGTTCACCGTCTTGTCGAACTTGTCGACGTTCGAGTGCTTGCCGATCGTCAGGTAGGCGGACTTCATCACGGTGCCGTAGCCCTTGCCCTCGCCCGCGCCGATGTACGCGCCCTTCTTTCCGTGGACGAACGCGCTCGCGGTGGCCGAGTTCAGCTGCACGTCCTTGTCGGCGCTGACCGTCGCCTTGCCGTCCTCGCTCGTGAGGCTCACGTCCTTGAGCCCGCGCACGGTGACGTTCTTGTAGTCGCTCGCGATCTCGACGTCCCCCGTCAGCGCCTTCAGACCGATCCCTTGCCCACCCCAGAGAGACGCGGATTTGTAGGCCGTGAGCGACGCGCTCAGGCTCGTCATCGTGAGCTTCTTGAAGCCGTTGATCGCGACGCTCTGGAATCCGCTCACGCTCACGCTCGAGTCCGCGTTGATGTTGAGGTTCCGGTGCGCGTTGATGTCGATGTCACCGATGTGGTCCTTCGCGGGCGACGCCGACTTCCGGATGTCGCCGACCATCGCGATGATCTCCTGACCGATCTTGAGCAGGTGAGGCCCGTACGCCTTCGCCTTCTTGAGGAGGCCCTTGCCCTCCACACCCTTCTTCGCGGTCTTCTTGAACGCGAGGACGAACCCCGCGATCTTCACCAGGTGATCGAGCGTCTTGTTGATCTTCCCGACGTTCGTCCGGATGAGGTACTCGGCGAGCTCCTTCGCATCCTTCGACGCGTGGTCCTTCAGGAACTTCCCGCCCTTCTCGGACTTCTCCTTCACCTGCTTCCCCGCCTTGTCGCCGGCGAAGACACCCGTCGGCTGCGCGGCGAACTCGCCCGCCTCCGCGGCGATGAGGCCGAGCGCCTGGACCGCGGTCCAGAAGTCGGTGTGCGGCTTGTGCTCCGAGCCCGCGATGATCTGGATGTGCCCCTGCGAGTTCAGCGTCACACCCGTCCCGCCGCTGATGCCGACGGTCGCGATCTTCGAATCGATGCGTAGATCGAGGAGGCTTGCGAGGTTCATGCCGGAGATGATGGAGCCCATCGACACGTCGAACAGCGCGAAGTGGTTCGACTGCCCCGACGTCTGCATCGCGTAGCCGAACGTCTTCTTGTTCGCGTCGAGCGCGCTGTCCGTCGCCGGCGCGCCGAGCGTGAGCGCGGTCTGGAGCCCCTCGCCGACCCAGGCGCTCCAGTGCGTGTTCGTGCGCATCGTGATGCCCGGCTCGCCGTGCTTCGGGTGCGGGGCGCCGATGTTGATGCGCGCGCCTTCGTCGTGCGGGACGTAGATCGTGTAGCGGTGCGGCCCAGCGGTCGGCGATGCGACGGCGGGTCGCGACGCGTGGTGCGGATCGAAGCCCGTCGGGGGGTCGTGGAGCTGAGGCGCGAGCGCCGAGTCGAGCTCCGAGAGATCGAGCTGCCCCACGACGCGCTTCGAGGCGGTGCTGGTTTGAACCGGGAAGGTCTCGTTTGCCATGGTGTCCTCGCTCCTCGATCAGGCCTGGTCTTCGAGCTCGACGCGGATGCCGCTCGCGGTCTGCAGAACGGACTGGCTCGCGTTGCCGGACACGACGGGCGACGGCGTGACCGGGTTGGGGACGGCGCCGACGATGAGCGGCCGATCCGGATCGCCGTCGACGTGCGCGATGAGCACCTCCGTCCCCTTGTGCTGGGGCATGTGCTGGCCATAGCCCGCGCCGGCGTACGACTGCGCCATGCGGATCCAGCGCGACGCGGGCAGCCCCTTGTGCGTTCCGACGTCGAACGGGAACTTCACCTTGTAGCGCCCCTGGTCGTCGATCTGCGCGAAGTCCCCCGAGGTGTCCGCCTCGACGTGCGCGCTGATCACGCCGTGGATGCGCGGCCACGCCGTCCGGCGCCGCGGTCGGAACGGGACGGCCGCGGAGACCGCGCCGAGCGTCGCCCGGTAGGGCCGCGTCTCGTTCACGCCCGCGACGGCCTCGAGCGCCGTGCTCGGGGAGAGTCCGGCGCTGTGATCCACCGACGTGATCAGGTACGCGCCGTCGTACGCCGCGTGGGGGTGGTTCTCGAGCTCGAACGCGTGCCCGGCGCGGAGGCGCGGGCAATCGGAGTGCGCGTGGAACGTGGTCCGCTCCGTGTAGAGCTCCTCCGCGCGCACGCGCGCCCACTCCCCCCCGACGCCTTTGTCGTCGAAGTGCTCCCCGTAGAACATCACCTGGCCGAAGCCGCCGTCGTCCACCTTCTTCGTCGAGACGAGGAGATCGAGCGGCCGCTGATCGTTGTAGTCCACGAGCGCGACCGCGGAGGGCACGCGCCGGTGGACGACTCGCAGATCCCACACGGACGTCTCCGTCGCTCGGACGTTCGTCCGATCCCGGAATGGGAGAGTCTTCGGGTCGTCGAGCGGCGTCGCGTCCGAGTTGGTGTCCGCGATGACGAGCGCGACGCCGTCGATCGTGTGTCGGAACCAATAGAAGAAGCCTTCGCGCTCGAGCCACCGCTCGATGAAGCGCCAGTCGGACTCGTTGAACTGCACGATGTACTCGTGCTTCGGGCTCTTCTTCGCCTGCGCGTCGTGGATGAAGAAGTTCTTGTCCTTCGCGAGGCCGTACGATTGGAGGATCGCCGCCACCATGTCCGGCACCGTCGTCGCTTGGTAGATCGCGGAGCGCTGGCCTCGATCGAGCAGAGACACGTGCGGGACGAGCTTCGCGACGTAGCGGTTCCCGAGCGCGTTCTCCCGGCCACCGAAGCCGCCCAGATGCTCGATGCTCGAGAGCACGCCGTGGACGATGTCCGTCTTCTGTGCGCCGAGCGCGATGACGCAC
The DNA here is from genome assembly GCA_046351395.1 of Polyangiaceae bacterium. Classification (GTDB taxonomy): domain Bacteria; phylum Myxococcota_A; class Polyangia; order Polyangiales; family Polyangiaceae; genus CAYYKK01. Next base: position 279,734 of record JAXLYP010000009.1, on the reverse strand, counting down.
GGGTCGCTGAGGAGCGCGACGATCTGCGCGTCCTCGAGCGGCGGCCCCGAGCGGTGGAGCACGAGCGAGAACTCGAAGAGGCGCGATATCTCCTCGCGCCCATCGACGCCCACGAGCGCGAGCGGCGCCGTGTCGTCCTTCAGCGCGCGTGAATAGAACCCGAGGTGAATGCCCTTGTCGTTCTCAGCCACGGTGTACTCCTCCCACGATCACTTCGCCGTCAGGACGACGCGCTGGGACGCCGTCCCGTGCTTCCCGACCGTGTTCGACTTGTTCATCTTCGTCGACGCGGTGTGAAAGACGACGCCCTTGCCTTCCATCTTCACTTTGCCGCTGTACTGCGAGAACTCGCACTTGAACGTGTTCTTGCGCGATTTGATGCCGCGCATGCCGTTCGGGATGGGGTTGTTCGAGCCCTGCTCGTCCCCCGTCGAGGTCTTGATGAAGCTGCACTCGATGAGGCACTTCTTCCCCTTCACCAGGACCTTCTTCGTCGTCATCTTGGCCTCGCTGTGGTCCGCCTTGTTCGGATAGGGCAGCGGGATCCCCGGCGGCGCTCCGGGCGGGAGCGGCGGCGCGGGCGGGGACGGCGTGAAGCACGTGTCCGTCGGCCCCGTGGTCATCGACATGCCGCCTTCGGTCGTGGAGACGGGGAGATGGCTCATGCTTTCGTCCTCCTCTGGAAATCCTCGGCGCGCGCGACGTCCGCGTCTGTGCGCTCCATGTGATCGGTGTTGGCGCCGTCGATCTGCCAGCCCTCGATGGACGCTCGGTGGATGTGCATCGAGAACAGGTTCGCGTCCCGCAGATCCGCGTGATCCAGCTTCGCGTGCTCCGCGTAGACGTGCTTGAGGTCCGCGCTGCGGAAGCTCGCGTGGCGGAGATCGGCGCCGTCCATGGTCGCCCGCGTGAGCGTCGCCTGATCGAAGAGCGCCTTCTTCGCGCTCGCCCCGTCGAACGAGGTGGCGATGCCCGCGAGATCCCGGAGGTCCGCGCCGTCGAGCTTCGCGCCGTCGAACTGCGTGTGGTGGGCCTTCGCGCGGAGCAGCTTCGCGCGCGCGAGGGACGCGCCGTTGAAGCTCGCCTTGAGCACGGAGACCTCCGTGAGGTTCGCGTCGTCGAGCGAGGCGCCCTCGAACGAGCTGTGATCGAGGACCGTCCCTCGGAGGTCGACGCCGTCGAGCTTCGCGCCGTCGAGCACGCACTGGACGAGCCGCGCGCCGACGAGCTCCGCCTTCGTGAGGTCGACGCCGTCGAGCATCGCGGTGAAGAGGGAGGAGCCGCGCAGATCCGCGCCGGAGAGATCGGCTCCGTCGAGCTTCGAGGAGCGGAGGTCGGCGGCCGAGAGCTTGGCCTTCGAGAGGTCCGCCCCTTCGAAGTTCGTCTCGTCGAACTTCGCAGCCTCGAAACTAGCGCCCTCGAGCCGTGCGCGGGACAGGTTCGCGAACCGCAGATCCGCGCGGGCGAAGCTCGCACCCACGAGATCGCAGCCCTCGAGCTTCGCGCCCGAGAGATCGCGCCCCGAGAGGTTCGCGCCCAAGAGCTTCGCGCCCGAGAGGTCGGCCCACCGGAGATCGAGATCTCGCAGCGCGACGCGCTCGAGGTTCGCGCCGCTCCAGGTCGCGTCCGAGCACGTCACACCGTCGAGCGCGGCGCCGCGGAGGTTCGCGCGCGTGAACGACGTGCCCACGACCGAGACGGTGGTCATGACCGCGCCGGTGAGATCGGCGTCCTCGAACGCAGCGCCGTCCAGGTTCGCGCCCGCGAGATCGGCGTAGTCGAGCGCGGCGCGAGAGAGATCCGCGTCCGAGAGGTCCGTCCCTTGGAGGCGCGCGCCGCTGAAGCACGCCCCCGACACGTTCGCTCCGGCGAGCTTGCGCCCGGAGAGATCGAGCTCGCGGAAACGCGCGCTCACGAGCTTGGAGCCGCTCAGGTCGAGCGGGAGGCCGAGCGCGGCGAAGTCCGCGTCGACGATCGTGCACCCAACGAGCGCTGCGTCCTTCAGGGAGACCCCGGAGAGGGCGACCTCGGTGAAATCGATGCCGGAGAGCGACGCCTTCTCGAGCGAGAGGCCCTCGAGCTTCACGTCGACGAGGACCGTCCCCTCGAGCTTGGCGCTCCCGAGGTTCGCTCCGGTGAGATCGCATCCGATGAGCGTCGCTTCGGAGAGGTTCGCCCCCTCCCCCTTCGCTCGAGCGAACGACGAGCTCCGGATCAGCGCGCCGCGGACGGACGCGCCGGTGAGATCCGCGTTCGTGAAGTCGGCGTTGGCGAACGTCGCGCCCTCGAAGCTCGCGCGGGTGAAGCGGTTCACGGGCGCTCCGTCCGGAGTCGCGGCGACGACGTCGTCCGCCACGGCGTCGTGCATCGACGCGTCCTCGAAGTCGACGAGCGCGAAGCGCGCGCCCGTCAACGTCGCGTCGTCGAGCTTCGCGCCGCGCGCCGAGACGTTCGACCACGTGCTGTTCGTGAAATTCTGGCGCTCGGCGACGACCCCGTCGATGTCGAGCGCCTCGAGCGTCTCCCCCTCGAACCCGAGCCCGCTCTCGACGCGCGCGAGGAACTCTTCCTTCGTGCGGATCATCCCTGCCTCCGATCGAGATCCGAATACGAAATGATCGCCTGATCGAGGAGCGCGTTCCGGAGCGAGGTCCGGAGGAGCGACGTGCCGTGGAGGTTCGAGCCCCGCAGGTCGGCGCCCTCGAGGATCGCCCGATCGATCCGCGCGTCCATGAGGTTCGCCTTCACGAGCATCGCGCCGCGCAGGTAGCTCTTCACGAGGCGAGCACCCCGCAGATCGACCTCGCCGAAGATCGTCTTGTCGCAGCGCGCCTTGTTGAAGCTCGCCTCCTTGAGGCTCGCGCCGAGGAAGTTCGAGCCAGCGAGCGTCGCGCGCTCCCAGATGGAGCCGTCCGCGGCGATCTCGCGGAGCGAGGAGCCCGTGAAGCTCGCGCCCTCGGCGCGGGCGTTCGTGAGATCCGCCCCGTCGAACGTGACCTTCTCCCCCTTCGCATCGTAGAGGCGCACGTCCGCCATGCTCGCGCGGCGCAGGCTCGCGCGATCGAGCCGCGCGCCGGACAGGTCGGCCTTCGTGAGGACCGCGTCGTCGAGCTTCGCGTCGGTGAGGTCGCCCTCGCCGAGCATCGCCTCGTCGAGGGTGGCCTTCGTGAAATCGGCGCCCTGCGCGCGCACGCCGCGCGCCTCGACGCGCTCGAGCTTGGCCCCCACCAGGCTCGCCATGTCGAGCCGCGCTTCCGTGAGATCGGCGTCCGCGAGCTTCGCGCCCTCGAGGTTCGCGCCGACGAGCGACGCCTCGACGAGCTTCGCTCCGGCGAGCTCGGCCCGAGAGAGGTTCGCGCGGTCGAGCCGCGCCCCGCTGAGGTCGAGCTCCTCGAGGTCGAGCCCCGCGAATTCGAGGTCGGAGAGATCCGCGCCGCGGAGGTCGAGGCCCACGAGCGATTCCCCCTCCCGGAGGCGCTGCTGCACTTGCTCACGGACGACGGGATCCGGCTCGGGCGGCGCGACGCGCTCCTCGCCGCGCATGCCCGCGAGGACCTGCTGCACGTCGTCCTCGTCGGCCTCGGCCTCTCGAAGGAGCTCCGCGATCTCCTCCGGTTTGGGCTCCGGAACGGGCTCGGCCGGCACGCCTGCCTCGCCCTGGCGGCCCACGATCTCCGCCTCCATCGCGGCGATTTTCTCGTCGAGCGCGCGCGCCTCGGCCTCGGCCTCGGCGTCGACCACCTCGGGCTCGGGCTCGGCGTCGTCCTCGGGCGCGTCGTCCTCCGTCGGCGCATCGCCCGTGATCGCGAGGTACCTTTCGCGCGCCGCCGCGAGCGTGAGGCTCGGACCTGCGACCGGCTCGGTCGTCGCGAAGACCGCCTCGATCTCGGGCGCGTCATCGCTCGTGACGGGGAAATGGCCGCGCCAAACGAGGTGCACCGCGCCCTCGTCGGGCGCGAACGTGATCGTGTCGAGCCGCACCGCGACCTCGACGAGCTCGTCCTTGCCGTGGTGCTTCGCGAACACGCGAGCTCGAAGGCCCGCGAGGCGGCCCTTCAACGTGCCGTGCTCGGGGTGCACGCCGACGAGCTCGTACTCTTCGTCCCCCGTCGCCCGCGGGAGGCGTTGGTTCGGCGGCGCGGACTGGAAGTACCGCCAGTCGAAGTCCTTCGGATAGTACGGCCAGCGCTCGCGGTACCAGGCCTTGTCGAACGTGCCGATGTAGCGCTTCCGGGAAGCCCAGTAGGGGTGGATCCCGGACAGACCCGCGGGAGGCACGGACGCATCCGGCGAGGTGACGAGTTTGCCGATCTCCTCGAAGTTCGGCATGCGCCGCGCACCCTCTCGAGAGGCGTCCGTCCCCACGCCGTTCGGGTTCGCGCTGTAGCTCGGACCCCCGAACGCGCGCGCATACGTGAGGGGGATCGACTTGAACGGCGCCGGATCCGTAGGCACGCGAGCCAGCGCGGTCCCGCCCCAGGTTCGATCGCCGAACACGGCGATCGCGCGGTCGACGGCGCCGTGCGCGCCTCGGACGCGGACCGCAGCCTGCATCGCCGTCGCTCCCTTGTCTCCTTGCGACGCGGGGGCGTAGACGGTGCCCTCGACGAGCACGTCCACCTCGGGCTTCATGATCGCGAAGTCGCTCGCGTGCACGAGCGCTCGCTCGAGATCGTCGTCCTCGAACGTGTCGTCGTTGGGGAGCTCCGACTCCTCTCGGAGCGTCGCCGCGGCGTTCGGGACGAGGTCGAACGTCCCCTTCACGATGACGACGAGCGCGTCCTCGGGGGGCGTGAGCTGCCACGGGGTGGTGACGACGGCGAGGCCGGCGTCCGACACGGTGGGGACGGACTCGCCGCGGTCGTCGGGCCCGGGGTTGAACGGCGGGATCTCTTCGCTCATCGCTCAGCCGAGGAGCACGCGCTTGCCGTCGACGGTGGCGTCGTCGGTCGCCTTCATCTGCACGGTCTTGGATCGCACGCTGAACGCGCCCTTCACGAGGGACCGCACGCGCCCGAGCTTCGCGTCGAAGAGGCCCGTCACGTGGTGCGTGAGCTCCTTCGCCTTCAGCGAGACACGCTCGGCCGTCTCCTGGATGGTCCGAGCCTGCGTCTCGATGGAGACGGCGGTCGTGCGCACCGCGGTCGCGATGACCTCGGCCTTCGCGACGACCGTCCGCGCCGTCTGCCCTCGGAGCTCGATGCTCCGCGCGGCGACGCGCGCGTTCGTCGGGTCGAGGCGGAGCGAGGCGCCTCCCTGCGCCTCGTCGAGCGCCGTGACGGCGACGGCCGCGCTGCGGCCCGCGGACACGGTCACGTCCCGCGTCGCGCCGAGCGAGACGTCGACCCCCTCGATGTGGACGCGCCCCGACGGCGCGGCGAGCCGCAGATCGCCCGAGAGCGGCGCGATCTCGAGCGCCCCGTCGCGGTAGCGGACGAGCATGCGACCCGCGGGATCGCGCACCTCGATGGCGTCGCCGACGAGCTCGGCGCTCCCGCCGTCGGGTGACGCGATGCCTGTGTTCGTTCGCGCTTCGGCGAGGGTGGATCCCCCGCGCGTGGAGGTCGCGACGCGTAGAGTCTTGGCTGCCATGTGAGTCATCCCCTCTCGAGTGGCCGGTAGGCTACACGCGAGCCCATCGGCCCTGGAGCGAAAGTACGGCAGCGGCCGCCAACACCTGCACGTGCTGCCTACGCCCTTAGACGAGCGACGTATCATAGGTCCGCTCGATGGCTGGCATCGCCTCGGGCGATGACGAAAGCCTGCGCTCGGCGGGGCCGGTGCGTTGGGGTGATGGCCGAGATCGGCTACGGTTCGCGCATGACCTCGCCCGAGTGGCCCGTCGCAGTCGAGCCTGTCGGCGGCCCCTCGGGGCCGACCGTCTCCGCTGCGACGGTCCTCTTCCGACACCGCGGGGTGCTGCGCGTCGCGGTGGTCGCGAAGGCCACGTTCGACATCGTCCCCGAGCGGCCGATCACGCTCCGCGCCCCCGACGAGATCGTGCCGAAGGACAGGCACCTCGAGCACAACGCGGGGCGGAGCGTGCGCGAAGCGTCCGATCTCGCGCCGTACAAGCCGCGGGTCGACCTCACGCTGGTCGGTCACGCGGTCGCGCCGGCTTCCGGCCCGGTGCCCAGCATGAGCGTTCGGCTCGCGCTCGCCGGCGGCGCTGCGTCCGCGCAGAAGACACGGGGTGGCACCTCGACGATCGATCGCGTGCTGCACGTCCGGGGAGACCGGGATCAGCCCTTCGCCAAGCTGCCGCTCGTCGCGGAGCGCGCGTTGCTCACGAAGGAGAACCCCGTCGGCACCCGGTCGCCGAACATCGTGGACGCGGCGAGCGCCGAGCGCGCCGGGATCTGCGGCCCGATCGCGCGGAGCTGGCCGTCGCGAAAGAGCCTCCTCGTCGCGCCACCCGCGCGCCCATCCGAGGCGGCGTCCGAGAGCGCCTCGGGCGAGCCGAGCAGCGCGCGTCGAGCGAAGCCCGCCCCACCCGCGGACTACGCGGACGCGTTCGACTGGCGCTACTTCCTCGCCGCACCCGCGGAGCAGCAAGTCGACACTGCGCGTGGAGACGAGTGGCTGCTCCTCGAAGGCGTCCACCCGGAGCACGCGCGCATCCGCACGCAGCTGCCGTCGGCGCGTGCCCGCGCGCGCGTGGCCGTCCCGGACGCCCCCGCAACGGCGCAGATCATCGACCTCGTGCTCGACACGATCGCCATCGACGCGGACCGGATGACGATCGCCCTCGTGTTCCGTCAGAGCTTCCCGCTCGTGGACGAGTCGCTCGCCGATCGGCTCCGCGTCCAGGTCGGGCTCGCGCTCGGCGAGCAGGCGATCGACTGGCAAGCCTCGACACCAGCGTCGAGCCCGAGGCCCTCGGTGGAGCAGGCGCCAGCGTCGGTTCCCTCGCGGGGCTCGCTCGTCGGCCCCGACTCCGCGTCCAGCGCGGAGCCGCGCAGCTCCCCCGGCGCGCGCGCCGCGAAGAGCGCGGACCTCGGGTCGAAGCTCTTCGCCGAACAAACCACGGATCTGAGCTCGCACGCGGAGCTGCTCCAGGCCGAGCTCGGGCGGGGCGTGCTGCCGTTCGGGCGCGCGCAGCGCGAGTCCGCGCCGCTGCCACCCGTGACCGCGAAGCTCGGCCCTGGGGACGCGAGCGCGCTCCGGGCATCGGCTGCGCTGCCGTTCGCCGCCGCGAGGACACCCGAGGCCGCTTCGTCGGGCCAGACGCGCCAGCTCTCCCCCGACGAGGCGCGCCTGCTGCGCGAGCAGGCGTCCTTGCCGTTCGCGTCGACCGCACCCTCGGCGGCCTCGCGAGCCGCTGGAGGCACGAGTCAGCTCGACTCGAGCGAAGTCGAGGCGCTGCGTGAGGCGCTCCCCTTCGCGCGGGCCTCCGCGGCGATGCCGCGAGCGAATGTCGAGCCGGCGCAAGGCGCTCCTGCGCCACCGCCGAGGATGCCCGCGCAGCCCCCGATGATGCCCGCGCAGCCCCCGATGATGCCCGCGCAGCCCCCGATGATGCCCGCGCAGCCTCCGATGAGGATGGCCGCGCAGCCTCCGATGATGCCCGCGCAGCCTCCGATGATGCTGGGCTCGAGCCCGTCGTCCACGGGACGTCCCGGGCTCGTCGGAATGATCGCGGGCGCTCCGCCCCCATCGACGCCGGGCTTCGCGCCGGTCACCGCCTCCCCGCCCGCACCAGCCGAGCCCCCTCCCCCGGCGGAGCCGGATCTCGAGGCGCCGCCCGGGAGTCCGAGACACCGCGTCATCGAGCTCCTCGCGGGCGGCGGGTCGCTCAACATGCTCGAGGCGGTGGGAGCGCCGCTCTCGAAGCTCGATTTCTCGGGGCGCTCGCTTCAAAACGCGCGCCTCGACGGCGCGAACTTGCGCGCGGCGAACCTCGTCGGGTGCGACCTCTCCGGCGCCCACCTGCACGACGCCGACCTCACGCGCGCGAAGCTGGATCGCGCGAACCTGACCGCCGCCGAGCTCAAGGGCGCGCGCGTCGAGGGCGCGTCGTTCGCGGGCGCGCGCCTCGACGGCGCGACGTTCGAGGGCGCCTCGGGGGACGGCGCGATCTTCAAGAGCGCCAAGGGGGAGGACGCGTCGTTCACGCGGTGCACGCTCGCGAAGGCCTCGTTCGAGGGCGCGTCGCTCGCGCGCGCCGACTTCAAGCGCGCGACCCTGGAGGAGGCGAGCTTCACGCGCGCCGAGCTCGAGGCCGCGAGCTTCGAGCAAGCGACGCTCGGCAAGGCGCGCTTCGACGAGGCGAAGATGAAGGGCAGCGCGCTGTCGAAGGCCAAGGGGACGGCCGTGTCGTTCGCCGGGGCGGATCTCACGGAGGCGGAGATCAAGCGCGCGGAGCTCGCGGACGCGTCCTTCGCGAACGCGACCCTCGAGTCGGCGAACTTCGAGCGCTCGGATCTCTCGGGCGTCGACCTCCGCGGCGCGAAGACCGAGGGCGCGGACTTCGGCAAGGCGAAGCTCGAGGGCGCGAAGCGAGACGATCCGAAGGCCAAGTGAGACCGCCGCGTCCCTTCGACACCGAGTCGTGCGTCGCGGGGGTACGCTTCGGCGCGTGCACGCAAGGTTCGCGCTCCTCCTCGCGCTCGTCGCCCTCTCGCTCGGGACACCGGCGCTCGCGGATCCGCTGTCGGACCTGAAGGCGCGCGGCGTCCTCCGCTGGGGCGCCGACCAGGAGGGCGGTGGACCCTACGTCTATCCGCGGGACGACGATCCCGATCGCGTCACGGGGTTCGAGGTCGACCTCGCGACCGCGCTCGCCGCCAAGCTCGCGCTGAAGCCCGAGTTCACCCAGGCCGCCTGGGACAAGCTCCCCGACATGCTCGAGACGTCGAAGGTCGACGTCGTCCTCAACGGGTACGAGCTCACGCCCGAGCGCGCGGACGCGATGACGCCGTCGATGCCCTATTACGTGTACGCGCTCGCGCTCCTCACCCGGACGGACGACGGGTCGATCACGCGCTGGGAAGACCTCACGTCCGAGCCCGGCGGCCACCGCGTCCGCATCGGCGTCCTCGGGGGCTCCGCCGCGGAGACGCTCGCGAACGAGCTCTGCGCGTCGGGCAAGGGGTGCGACGTGCGCGCCTACGAGGGGAACACCGACACCATGACGGAGGTCGAGACGGGGAAGCTCGACGCGACGATCGAGGACACGCCCATAGCTCGGTTCTATGCCTCTCGGTTCCCGAAGCTCCACGTCGTCGGGGAGCCTCGGCGGAACGGCTACTACGTGATGTACGTCCCGAAGGGCGCGGACGCGCTCGCTCGGGAGATCGACGGCGCGCTCGTCGATCTCGCGCTCTCGGGGGAGCTCCAGCGGATCTACGAGAGGTACGGGATCTGGGACGAGCGACAGAAGGAGATCCTCGAGCTCGCGCGATCTGCGCGGTTCTTCCGCGTCGGGCACGCGCCCGTGGCGACACCGCGGCCCGCGGCCTCCGCGCCCACGAACGACGAGCCTACGGGCCGCGCGGAGCCGGCTCCCCCGTCGGAGCCGACGGCGATCCCGAGCGCGCGCAAGCGCGGCGTCGACGTCGTGGCGGCGTACGGCAAGACGCTGCTCGAGGCGGCGGGGCTCACGGTCCTGCTCTCCGTCACCTCGTTCCCGCTCGCGATCCTGGTGGGACTCCTCATCGCCATAGGGCGCCTCTATGGGCCCGCTTGGGTCCGGTGGCCGCTCGCCGCGTACGTGGAGTTCCTCCGGGGGACGCCGCTCATGCTGCAGCTCTACTTCCTGTTCTTCTTGCTGCCGGTCGTGGGGGTCGCGCTGCCCGCGCTGCCCACGGCGATCCTGGGGCTTGCGATCAACTACTCGGCGTACGAGAGCGAGATCTACCGCGCGGGCCTCCAGGCGATCCCGCGCGGCCAGATGGAGGCGGCGCTCGCGCTCGGGATGTCGCGGTCGATGGCGCTCCGACGGATCATCGTCCCACAGGCGGTGCGGATCGTGATCCCGCCCGTCGTGAACGACTTCATCGCGCTCTTCAAGGACACGAGCGTCTGCTCCGTCATCACGCTCGTCGAGCTCACGAAGCGGTTCAGCATCCTGTCTCAGTCGACGCAGGCGACGGTGGAGCTGATGGCGATGACCGCGGTGCTCTACCTCGCGATGAGCTACCCGATGTCCGTGCTCGCGCAGCGCATCGAGCGGCGCCTCGGCCTGGAGGCGCGCGCGTGATCACGATCGAGCGTCTCTCGAAGCGGTTCGGTGATCTCGTCGTCCTCCGGGACATCTCCCTCGTCGTCGAGAAGGCCGAGGTGCACGTCGTCGTCGGTCCTTCCGGGGGCGGGAAGAGCACGTTCCTCCGGTGCTTGAACGGGCTCGAGCGGTTCGACGAGGGGTCGGTGCGCGTCGGCGATCACGTGCTCACGCCGACCACCGATCCGCGACGGGACGCCGCGTCGCTCGAGGCGCTCCGGCGGCGGGTCGGGTTCGTGTTCCAGCAGTTCAACCTGTTCCCGCACCTCTCCGTGCTCGAGAACCTCGTCGTCGCGCCGATGGGCGTGCTCGGTGAAGCCCGCGACAGCGCCGAGCAACGCGCGCGCGAGCTCCTCGCGCGCGTCGACCTCGCGCCGAAGGCGCTCGCCCGGCCGGGTCAGCTCTCGGGCGGGCAGCAGCAGCGCGCGGCGATCGCGCGCTGCTTGATGATGAAGCCCGAGGTGATCCTCTTCGACGAACCCACGAGCGCGCTCGACCCGATCATGGCGGGCGAGGTGCTCGGGGTGATGGCGGATCTCGCGAAGGCGGGGCAGACGATGCTCGTCGTCACGCACTCGATGGATTTCGCGCGCCGGGCGGCGACGACCGTCCACTTGTTCGCGAGCGGTGCGCGCGCGGAGAGCGCGAGCCCAGAGGCGTTCTTCGAGGCACCAGCGAGCGACGAGACGAAGAGGTTCCTCTCGAAGCTCGCCCGGTGATCTTCAGGGTTGGACGCGCCCTCAGGGGCACTGATCGGTGGTGGGGCAGCCGGTCCCGTCCGGGAACGGGCAGCAGACCCACGCGCAGTCGGGGTTGGTCCCGCTGACGGTGATCTTCGCGGTGCTCGATTGGGATTGCCCCGTCCCCATCAGGTTGCCCTGCTCGCCGTTGCCCGTGTCACCGTCGGTGTCGTGCCACGGCGTCTTGCCGAGGATGAAGCCCGAGAGCGCCGTCGCCTTGAGATCATACGTGCCGGCGGCGACGCAGACCTTCTGCTCGGCGAGCGAGCTCGACGCGGCGCCGTTCACCGAGACGTCGCACCAGTTGAGGACGTTCTTCACCGTGAGCTCGATCGGCGTGCTGCCCGAGCACGCCATCCCCCCGGAGCTCGAGCTGGTCGTCCCGCCGCTCGTGGTCGTGCCGCCGGTGGTCGTGCCGGACGTCGTCCCGCTCGTGGTGCCGGTCGTCATCGAGGCGCCGGTGGACGACTTCGATCCGGTCGACGAGGTCGCACCGCCCGCGCCGCCGCTCCCGCTCGCGTCATCACAAGCCGCCGCAAAGCCCGCTACGAAAAGAAGAACCCCAAAGCCGATGATTCGTTTCATTCGGTGGAAGGTATCACTTCTTGGGTTCGAACGACTCGCACGCCTTGATCGCGTCTTCCTTCGAGACGCTCTTCCCGAGGTTGTTCGCGGAGCAGACGACCGTCGTCGCGTCGAACGCGCGGACGTAGACGAGCGTGGGATCCGCATCCATCCGCACGACCGCGTACCACCCTTTGTCGGTCTTCTTCTCCTCGTCGACCTTCGCGATCGCGCTCCCGAGCTGCATCATCATCGGCGCCGCCTTCTCGAGGTCGCCGACGGTGTCGAGCTTCTCGCGCACCACGCGGAGGACGATCCCCGTGAGGGAGTCGGCGCTCTCCCACGCCGCGACCTTCGCCTCCGGGTTCCAGGTCGGCTTCCACTTGCCCATGGGCGGCAGCGTGAGCCCGAGGAACTCCTTGTCCTCCGAGACCGTCGACGCGCGCGGCGACGACGTGGAGCCCGCGGGGCCGGTCTCCGCGATCCTCGGAGCGGCGCTCGAGGACGCGCTCGCAGAAGGCGACGCGCCGCTCGACGAGCCGCAGGCGAGGAGCGCGAAGGACGCGATCGATACGAAGCGCGCGGGCACGGACGCCATGACAACCCCGGGCGTATCACCGCTCCCGATCGACCGCCAAGACGGTTCGCCGCGGCGTCGGCCCCTCAGACCTGGTCCGACCCCACTGCCTTCGCCGAGCACGGCGATGCACAAAGCCGAATGGTCGATCTTACTGGACTCGTTCCGCATGCTTGCTGAGCACATCCAAAACAATCTGTTCCAAAGGAACCCCAAAGTTATCGCCACTCCACGGCTCATAGCCCTTGTGCACTCCAACCAATTGCCAGCCTTTGTCCTCGAGCAGTGGACTCCCACTCATTCCGCCGGCGGTGGAACTCCTGTAGTAAACCCGTGGCCGGCCCGGCTTGGGATACTTGGTCACGACATTTTCTTGAATGGACCACTTTGGCCCGCCCCCCGGCAAGAACCCCACGACGTTCACTCGCCGAACGGATTTAATATCGCCGTCGTATGCGGAAACTGTCCGCCCCGCAAGCTCCCCGCTAGGGTCGTGACACTGCAGCAGGGCGTAGTCCAACTCATCCTCCGGAGACTCATAGAGGACCGACAGCGACGCCACCGTAATGGGCGATCCGGGCGTCGCGTGGAAGACTGCCTCGGCCTCATCCGGCCTCAAGGCACCAGCCTTCTGAACTCGACCGTAGTTCCGGGGGTCGGCTGTCACCACATGGGAACTCGTAAGCAAGAAGACGTGCTGCTCCGGCGGTATCAGCTTACCGCGAAACACGTTCCGCGGGAGCAGGAACCCAGTCCCAGTCCCCTCCCCTGCACCGCGGCGGCGAAGTTGACCGACGATGCCTCCTCGATCGATGGCCAACTGGAGCCACGAAGCGTCCTTGAACCAAGTGTCCCCTAGGGCAGCCTCGTTCGCAGCGAAGCGAGCCAAGAACCTCTGCCAGCGGGAAAGCGTGGCCTTCGGGGTCAACGCTTCCACCTGCTGAACGTGCTTGCCCTTGCGCGCAAGCCAACGTCGTATCGGGCGCCAGATAAAGACGCCGCCAACGAACAGGAAGACTACCAAGAACCCGATACCCAGAGCGATCAACACCCATGTCCAGATCGAGGTAGGTTCGGGCGGCCGAGGAACTTGCACCGGAGCAGGCGCGGCGACCGCACCGCTCCAGTTCCACTTCATGTCCGTTCCGCGAGCACCTGTCACGTGGAGCGAGAGCGAAGCTGGGCCGGGAACACACCCGGCCAGGTTGAAATCGACTTCCTTTGCGTCTTTGGCGATCGGTAGACTCTCCTCCGTACCCCCTCCCCCGCTCCACTTCACCTCGAGCTTGGCCGTCGCTTCTGGGTCGAGGACAACACCGTCCGGCGGCTCGAGCTGAAGGGTCAACTTGCGCATTTGTTCGCAGGAGGAGTTGGCCGCAGGCGCATCGACTCTTGCGACTTTCGCGGCGGCAACCAAGAGTACTGGCCGCCTATCGTCGAACTCGACCCACACCTGATCCCCATTTGCAACAAGCCGATTGGCGTGCGGCGCCGACTCGTTGCTCAGCCGGTACTCCGTCAGGCTCTTGCCGTCGGAATAGGCTGCGACCAGCCCTGGGCGTGTGCGATACCAGGCTGTGCCGTTGACCCCCACCTCGAACTCCGCGACGCCGCGGGCGACCTGCTTGTCAGACGGCTGTCCATCGTCACGCGGTCGCTGAAGCCGCATCAGCTTACCGTCCGTGTAAAGGGCGAGCGCTATCGCGGGCGATAGCGGTGTTACGTCCTTTGGCCAGGCGGTCGTCTCACAGGATCGGCGCTCCCACGTCGAGTCCTCGCGAAGCGCGCAATATTGGACGCACGTACCTTCGTCGAATGCGAGCCATGTCCCAAGGGCATCATCCCACATGCGAGGACGGACTCCGCTCGGAAGGTCGCAGTCGTTCAAATTCGTATCGTGGGTACCCCCGCTACTGTTCACGGAGTAGGGCCCCCGCTTACCCATCCCCCACTGACGCCCACAGCCCATCCCCAATGGCTCCGACACCGCGAAGGGTGATCCCCCAAGCGCCTGAGCGCTTGTCGAAGCGGGAGTCGTCGGAGTGGACCCGCGCAGGCTGAACCAACCGATGTCGCACCTGGCTTCGACCGACGTGTTCTCGCCCAGCGCTGCTCGAGGAGGGACCCGCCCACGGATCGCCGGGTCGATATTCCACACGACTTCGTTGCCTGGAGTACTTTGGACGATCGCAAAAAGCGTTCCTGAGCCCGCGGCCGCGAGAGTCAAGATCCGACTGTCCTGGAGAACACTCGGGGCTTCTCCTTGGACCGCGAGGACACCTTTGCGCGCTTCGGACCAGCCGAAGACGCCTTTCCCAGGCAGCGCGACGATGTGACGAATCGAGTCATCGCGCGGCACCCAGACGACCGCCCCGGTCGGTTCAATAGGATCAGCGCTCGCCGTCGCAGGAGCACCGAGGACCAGCGTCAACGCGCACCACAGAGAGCCTGGCGTTCGCCGGCGCGGCCGCAGGGGTGTGGGTTCCGCGCCCGTTCCTCTAGGGCCGAGAAACAAACCTATCGGCATCGCCAATCCGCAAGGAGGGCAGATGGTCTCGGACCACGACTTCGCACCCCATCTCGGGTGAGCACCCCAGCTGCGCAACCAACTCGAACAGCACCGACGGCAGCCGAGTCTTGAGCGACTCGCTGCTGATCGCGACCCTATCCTGGCCCATCTCCTTCGCCTCTCCCGTGACCACGAGGGTGAGCATTTGCTCCTTGACCCTCAAGCTGCTGTTAGTGGGATCGGGGTGGGAAACCTCGGGCGGGGACCATCCCGCTAGCTTCACGTAGACCTTAACAGGATAGCCGTGAGGCTCCTTTTGCTCAAGAAAGAGGGCTGTTTCGACGCACACCTCTTTCGATGCATTCAGGTGGGGTGGGCACCGATTGCCTAGCGCTTGGGCCTTCTGAAGGAGCTTCGTCTCAATGCGGCCGAGATCGGGGATAGCATCGCTTGGAAGTTCGCCGTCGGTCATCGTGTGTTTGACCACGACAAAATTCGAGCACGGAGGTGTTGTCGTTGAGCCGTCGATGAGATGCGGACCATCCAGAACGACCTGGGTCATCGCTTCCGAGGCAGCGCCGCAACCCGCACACACGAGCGCTGCGGCGATTATCGCTCCGAGCAAGCGCCTGCTCTTCATCTTGGCATCGCCTCTTCCACCAGGGCTCGAAGACTGTTTTTCGGCAGCTTCCCCGCAACGTCAGCATTGCCGTCGACATCATCCGGTACGAACGGATTGGTGAACCCCCTATTGAGGAGCCTGTACTTGAGGTACCAGCCCGCGACCGAGACCTCGCCCCCGACTTTGTCGTCAATGCGCTTCATCACTCGAAGCGCAGAGGCATCAATGGTAGCTTCGTCGTTCCTAGAAGGGTGGTTGGCGGAATCACACCACTCTGGTTTCGCCGGAGTCAAGCCCCCCACGGTGTCCGGATTGCACAGCCGGTACGCGACGTGTCCGAACTCGTGGAGCAACAGAAGGCGGAGCAGGCTCGCATTGGAGGAATCCGGGCCCGGCGCCTTTATTCCCAGGGCGGCTCGCAGATTCGCAAGGATTCCCTTTCTATCTGCGGGAGAGCGCTCCCTGAAGGCGCGCAGGAGACTGTCGAGCCTCGGGAGGAGTTCAAGGGCGGCCCTCGTGACTTGGATCCGCACATGGGGAGAGCTAGCGGAGAAATCGACCTTGGTCGCTGCGCCTACGTACGGGGACTCCCTGATCTCGATATCGCACGTCGCCGCGTCAGCTGCGTTGCAGTCCCCAGCCCCTGTGAGTCCTTGACAATACGCGTTCTCCGCCTCGGCGAGCCACGCGTCGAGCGTGGACTCGAGAGAGGCACCTTGCGCCTCGACGAAGCCGCAATGGACGAACCCTCGGGCCCGCGCAGCATCCGACTTTCGAGCGGGCTCGGCTGGCGCGGGTTCCACGGGCCGCCCCCGCCAAGGCCCAAGGATGCTGACCGCGATCAGCCCTGCGAGCCCCGCGACGACCAAGGCGGCGAGACCAACCGACAGACGCGGACTGTGCGCGGCGATCGTCACCACCTGCGCTCGCACCGCCACCGATCGCCCCGGCAAGTCGTTGGCCTGGCGTTCGGCAGGCTCCGTCACATCCCCTCCATGCGCTGGGGCAGGTTGCCACAGTACCGAGGGCCCGGTCAATCGGACTGCGACGGCAGCGTCGACCCGAGAAGGGGTGCGCCGGTTCAGCTGTTCCGCTGCAGTTCGGCCGCGTTACCCCCCCTCGGCGAGCACGTCCTCCAGCGAAACCCGCTCGAGTTCGATTCCGCCCCCCTGTGCCTCGTGCTCCACGAAGCGCCGCGGGCGGATCGGGTTGGCGCGCCCCCAGTCGATGCGGAACGCCTCGGCGTAGTACTGCGCCACTTCGCGATGGTCGATGAGGAGCGAGGCATCACGGTTCAGCGTCACACCAGCCGCGCTCCAATTGTGGCTCCCGAGGAGGACACGCTTGCCGTCAACGACCATTCCCTTCGTGTGATGCTTTTCCATCACGCGAACTTGTCTCTCGAGGTCGATCCCCTTCGACTTGAGGTACCACGCGGCGTGGTTTGGCGACGACAGGGCTCTTCCGCCCGACCGCAGGATGAGCCGGGCGTCGGCGATGGTCTTCATTCGGTCGACGAGCGCGGCGATCAGATCGTCGATGAAACCGCGGTAAGCCCGAGGATTGGATGGCATTCCGATGTAGGGGATCTGAAAGAGCAGGCTCTCCCGCGCGGAACGAATGAGTCGCAACACGGTGTCCGCATACACCGCCCCCTCGTCATCCGGGGTCAAGAGAGGCTTGACGCGGATTCGGCCGGAGATCTCGCGGGGTGGAAGGAGCTTCTCCGCGCGCCGGACTTCGCTCACTTCCGAGGACTCGACGGGTTCATAAACCGCCTCCTCCCGCGCCTCCACGCGCTCGGGAGGAGCACCCCGAGCGAGCTCCGTCGACCGTTCTAGGTCTTGCAGGATGTGCTTGCGCAGTCGGCGCGCGAGCCGCTGATTCTTGATCACCACATGCCACTCACGATTACCTGGCAAGTTCGCCTTTGGCGCACGCTCGCGTACGGAATCGTCCACGAGCGGTTGGCTCGTCCCCGCCTTCCAGTTGCCCGAGGAGAGCCAGACTGTATCCTCGTCACGAACACTGACCTTGACGTGGTACGCCTGCAAGACAAGCCCGGTCGATCCAAGTGGGACAACGACATATTTGAACCGCTCGGGGTAACGTTGTGACCATTGGCTGAACACCTTGTCGCGGTCAAAGTCGTAGGTCTCGTCCTTGATTCTGCCGAAGGTCTTCCGGTCGAGCACGAGGGTGACCGATGCCCTCTCGTCAAGCCGGTCCTGGATGGCGTTCATGATGTGCCGGGCATGGAACTCGTACATCGAGGACACGAGGCTCCCCGACTTGGTTCCCTCGATGAACGCCTCCAGCACCTCCCAAGAATACTCGGGCCCCACGTGCGCAATGATATCCATCACCTCTGTAACGGCGTCCAGCGCGTAGTCTTCCCCTTGTCGCGCGTCGTCGTCGTACTGGATGGTTGGGCCTCGCGTCTCCAGCAGGCCGCGGTGTTCAAATTGCTCGACCGCGTTCGCCGGAAAGAACCGCAATGGATGTCCGCGAAACGAGCCATCTTGACACTGGCCGAGCGCCTCCGGGGCGACGGACACCGCGATGCAGGGGGTTTCGCCGATGCGCTCCCCATCGTCCAGGAACCCCACGCGAACCGCCATGACGTGCGGTGGCCGTGCGTCCCAGTAGGCCGCGGCAGCGTCCTCGATCGACGGGTGTGTGCCCACCGCCGCGCCCCCTCCGGTCAGTGGGATCGGTGCGCCGACTTGCACTGTGATGGTGACCGGGACGTGGAACGTCGACACGGGGCCTTCGGCCCGCGCGAGGGACACGGGCGCGGGACTCTCGACCGGCACGGCGGTCCGTGCACGCGTCGCCACGGGCGGAGGTACGTCATAGGGCTCGTTCCAAAGCTGGCCCCTTAGATATTTGCGCAGTACGCTGAGCGGGACGGCCTTGTTCTCCACGAGGTAGACCCCGGCATAGTGCAGCCCGACCGCGCGGCCCTCGAGATCGAGGAGGACGGACCCCGAATTCCCTCCGAGCGTCGTGCAGTCATGAAGCAGTGTCTGCCCTCTCTCTGCAAAGACATACCCTGGCGCGACGCGTTTCACGTCGTAGGTCCGTTGATAGATCTCATGCATCAGCGCTTGATCGCGGATGTGTTCGGGCGAGCCACTCGCCGGATAGCCGATGACGGCGACCTCCTTGCTCACCTCGTCGGCGAGGGGGATGGCGCGTGGGAGCCCCCCGCCCCTGGGGCTTCGGACGCGGAGGAAGGCGATGTCGGGCCTCCCATCGCCCTCGGGCTCGACATAGAGGACCGAGTCGATGGGGTGGGTCGGCCCGGGGTCCAGTGGGCGCGACGCGAGGTGCCCGACACCCAGCGACGCCCGGATCGGTCCATTCCATCCAGGAAGAAAGCGGAACTGTCGGCCATCGTGACGGGCGATCTGGAGCGCCACATGACGGTTGGTCACGAGAATGTCCTCAGCAATGAACCAAGCGGTTGCGACCCAGCTCGTACCACCACCTTCAATGTCGATGCGGCCGATACTCGGGAGGACGGGCTGAATTTTTGGCGACGCCTTTTCAATGCGCTCGACAAGCAGTCGAACCTCGTCCAAGTCGGAGCGCGGGGTTTCTAGGGAGATCCCCTCCTCCGTCACGAAGAGCACGGGTCGCAGTTTGTTGGCAACGGACTCGAGTAGGACGTCATACCCGGGATCGAGCGCGGCTTCGTTGACTGCGCGGCTTGGATCTGGCGCGCGCCCGAGCGCCGCCTCGATTGTCTGCTGATCCCGCTTCTGTCGCTCGCAAACGCGTTGCAGGAAGCCTTCGTACTGCGCGCGTCGACCGGCAACCACGTCGTGCGGCCCTCGTTCGTCCATTACTCCTCCCCCACCCCCCGAGGGGTCCTGATACCAGTGCACTCTAGCAGACACAATGGGTGCTACTGAACGAACTCACCGGAGACGAGACCGACGGAGATCAAGACCCGCCGGGGAGACCGTGGGGGAGGAGCTTCGCGAGCGACGCCTCGATGGTGCGCCGCTCCGCGTCCGCCGCGCGCCCGAGGGACTTCGCGTGGAGGTAGCGGAAGAGGCAGAGCTCGAGCTCGCACAGCGACGTGCGCCGCTCGTAGCCGAGGTTCGGCGCCTTCAGCTGAACCTCGAAGTCTCCGGCGGCTTGCTTGACGACGCATGGATCGACGGACGCCTTCACGCACTGGCGCACGAGGGAGCGCAGCCGCGCGGCGCGCCTCCGCACGAGGCGGATCTCCTGGTCCTGGTAGAGATGGAAGAACCGGTTCCGCGAGTACGTGCTCGGCGCGAGCACCAGCGCGCAGAGCAGGGCGTCGCAGTCGATGCCCGGCCCCGTGGACTCGCCGTCGCCCGCATGGGCCTTCGGCTCCTTGGGGAGCCCGGCCCTCCACGACGGCGCGCTCACGCGTCCCTCGCGTCCGTCGAGACGCCGCGGAGGAGCTCGGCCTGTCGATTCGCGCGGAGCGCTTCGATGAGCTCCTCGAGGCTCCCCTCCATCACGCTGTCGAGCTTGTGGAGCGTCAGCCCGATGCGGTGGTCCGTGACGCGGTTCTGGGGATAGTTGTAGGTCCGCACCTTCTGCGAGCGCTCGGCGGTCCCCACCATCCCGCGCCGCTCCGCGCTCGTCGCCTCCAGCGCCTTCTGCTGCTCGATCTCGAGGAGCCGTGAGCGGAGCACCTTGAGCGCGCGCGCCTTGTTCTTCAGCTGGGAGCGCTCGTCCTGACACTTCACGATCATCCCCGTCGGGATGTGCCGGATTTGGACCGCGCTGTTCGTCGTGTTGACGCCCTGGCCACCCGGCCCGCCGCTCGCGGCGATGGAGATCTCGAGATCCTTCTCGTCGATGTGGACGTCCACGTCGTCCGCCTCGGGGAGCACCGCGATCGTCGCGGTCGAGGTGTGGATGCGCCCCTGCGCCTCGGTCGCCGGGACGCGCTGCACGCGGTGCACGCCGCCCTCGAAGCGGAGCTGGGAGTACACGCGATCGCCGCTCACGAGCGCGATCACCTCCTTGTACCCGCCCGCGGCCGCCTCGCTCATGCTGAGGACCTCCACCGTCCAGCGGCGCTTCTCCGCGAAGCGCGACAGCATGCGGAACAGATCCGCGGCGAAGAGCGCCGCCTCCTCGCCGCCCTCGCCGGATCGGATCTCGAGCACCGTGTTGCGCTCGTCGTTCGGATCCTTCGGGAGCAAGAGGACACTCACCTCCTTCTCGAGGCTCTCCCGCTCGGCCTCGAGCTCGGGCAGCTCCGCGCGCGCGAGCTCGGCGAGCTCCGGATCCGCGAGCGCTTCCTTGTCCTCAGCGACGCGCCGCTCGATGTCCTTGTAGCGGCCCCACGCCCCGACGACCGCCTCCATGTCGCTCCGCTCTTTGTTGAGCTTTTGGAGTCGATTCCGATCGGTCAACACCTCGGGGCTGCAGAGGAGGTGTTCGAGCTCGCCGTAGCGCCGGACGAGCGCCTCGAGTTTTTCCTTCGGGAGCATCGGAGCTTCACGCCGCGGCGGCGGGCTTCTCGAAGAACGGATCGTCGACGAGCGACTCGTAGGTCGGGAACGTCCTGTCCGGGTGATCGTCCGGCAGCTTGACGGCCGCGTGCGCGAGCGCCGCGCGGAGGGACGCGAGCGCGATCTCGAGCTGATCCGTCTCGGGCTCCGCCGTCGTGATCTTCTGCACCGCGAAGCCCGGCCAGAGGAGCACCCGGAGCGGCATCCTCATGCAGTACCGCGCGAACACGCGCTGGATCTCGTACGTGATCCCCGCGACGACCGGGATGAGCGGGAGCTTCACGACGAACATCACCGCGAACTGCAGGATGTTCGGCCACGTGCTCGGCATCTCCGGGAGGACCGCGCCGACGGCGGAGAAGATCACGACGCTCACGACCGCGACCATGATGAGGAACGTGGTCCCGCAGCGCGCGTGCAACGTCGTGAGCGGCTTCGCCTGATCGACGACCAGATCCCGATCGTGCTCGTAGGTCGAAATCGCCTTGTGCTCGGCGCCGTGGTACTGGAAAAAGCGCCGCGTCTCGCGGTTCAGCCGGAGCAGCGACATGTAGCCGACGATGATCGCGAGCTTCGCGGCGCCGGTGATCGCCTGGAACTGCCAGGAGCTCTTCGACAGGTCGAGCTTCAGCACGCCGTTGATGAGGAACGCGGCGAGCTGCGGCAACCCCCAGAAGAACAGGAGCATCATCGCGAACGGAATGATCGTGAGCAGCTGGCTGCGCTCCTTTTGTTCGCCCGCCGGCGCGGGGACGATCGCTGCGGCCTTCTGCGGCTTCGCCTCCTCCTCCGGGGGCCCGTCCTCGGTCGTGAACGTCGCGATCGACGTGATCAGGAACGACGCCTCGAGGAACACGGTGCGCAGGGCGCTCATCGCCGACGCGGCGATCGACGACTTCTCCGCCGCCTTCGCGGCCTCCTTGCGCTTCTGCTTCTCGGCGCGCGCGAGCGCGAGCTCGGCCTGCCGCTCCTCCTCGAGGAGGTCCGCCTCCATGAGCGAGGCGGACCAGCGGAGCTCCTTCATGCCGAGCTTCAGGGACGAGAACAGCGTCATCCCGCCGCGCAGGAAGGGCCAGGTCTTCGGCCCCGACAGGACCGGCGCCATGGATCGCTCGCGGATCGTGAGCTCGCCGCTGCGGCGGCGCACGACCGTCACGAGCGATCCGGGGGCGCGCATCATCACGCCCTCCATCACCGCCTGGCCGCCCACGTTCTTCGGGGTCGGCGTGGACTCTTCCTCGCTCACCTGAAAACCTCGCCTTCCTACGCTGCTCTCGACTTTAGCAGGCCGCACGCAAGGTCGCAGGTCGGACCCGCGGTCCCTCGAGCGGGTAGGCGAGCGCTACTTCGTCGCGTACTTCTTGCGGAACCGATCGACGCGGCCCGCGGTGTCCATGAGCTTCTGCTTGCCGGTGTAGAACGGGTGGCAGGCCGAGCAGACGTCCGTGCTGAAGCTGCCGCGGGTGGAGTGCGTCTCGACGACGGCGCCGCAGGCGCAGGTGACGGTCGCGGGGTGATATTCGGGGTGGATGCCGGCCTTCATGAGGATCTCCTTCGGCTCGCGCTGACGTGCTGGCTCGGCCAAGGAGGGGCTGAAGGCTCCTCGATGGGACCCCCAGCCAAGAAGCAGCTGCCGAGAAGCAGCTGGGGGGTCGAGCGGCTCGCTGTAACGAGCAGGGCGGAGGCATATAGCGGAAACCCCCAGGCCAGGCAAGGCGGCGCCCGGGCGCGGACGTCCGTGCTACCTCACGGGGATGAAGCTCTACTCCTCCAGCGCCTCCCCGTTCGTGCGCAAGGTGCTCGTCGCGGCGATCGAGCTCGGCCTTCGG
Organism: Polyangiaceae bacterium; assembly: GCA_046351395.1. Lineage (GTDB taxonomy): Bacteria > Myxococcota_A > Polyangia > Polyangiales > Polyangiaceae > CAYYKK01. The sequence goes on along the minus strand of JAXLYP010000009.1, from coordinate 257,161 downwards.
GACCGCATCGAGCTCGTGGAGGCGAAGCTCTCGCCGGTGAGCCCCGACCCGCACCTCTCGAGCCACAATCCGCTCGGGAAGATCCCCGCGCTCGTGACGAACGACGGCCAGACGATCGTCGACTCCCGCGTCATCGTCGACTACCTCGACGACCTCGCGGGTGGCTCGCGCCTCGCCCCCACACACGGCGCCACGCGCACGCGCATCCTGCGCGTCGAGGCGCTCGCCGACGGCGTGATCGACGCGGGGATCCTCGTCCGCTACGAGACCGTTCTACGGCCGGAGTCCCTGCGCTGGGGAGATTGGATCGCGGGGCAGTCCGCGAAGGTGGTCCAGACCCTCGCGGTGCTCGACGCCGAAGTGAAGGACTGGGCCGCGCTCTCGACGTCCGTCGAGTCCGTCCTCGACATCGGCACCATCGCGGTGGTCTGCGCCGTGGGGTGGCTCGAGTTTCGGAAGCCCGTGGAGGGCCTGCGCGAGAGGTTCCCCGCGCTCTACGCCGCCTACGATCAGCTCGCCGAGAGGCCCTCGTTCCGGGCGACGACCCCGTCCTGAGCCGCGCCGACGCGCGCGCGAGCGCAGTCTTCATGCGGGCTCGGGCCGCGCGTCGTCCGACCCGGGCGGGCCGAGCCAGTGGAAGTGGTTGGGCCACGGGAACGTGAGGAACGAGAGCGTGAGGGAGGGCGCGAGCGCCGTGACCTCGTGGATCCACGCCGCGGGGATGAAGAGCGCCTCGCCCGGCCCGAGCGCGACGTCGAACACCCGCTCGGCCGCCGGATCGAGGGGCGTGCGCACTTAGTACGCGTCGTATCGGGCGGCCGCCTCCGGCTGGATGCGCGGCGCCAAGCGGACGCGCTTGTGCCCTTCGATCTGAAAGAGGAGAACGTTGTGCGGATCGAAGTGGGGGCGCGTGATCGTCCCCGCGGGCCCCGCCCAAAGGGACACGCCGCGCGGCCGCGTGGGCGGGACGAGGAACGCGGGCAGCGGGTCGAAGTCGTCCCACAGCGGCGCGAGGGCGGGGAGGCCGAGGAGCCCGTTGCGCGACACGACGTAGAGATCGTCCGTCGCCGCCGAGAGGGCGCGCCCGACGAAGTCCGAGAGCGTCATCCCGGTCTCCACGTCCTCCACCTCACTGCTCCGCGTCGCCCGAGTGCGGTCGACGTTCACGCGGATCTCGGCCTCTCCGAAGCGGTCCCGCAGGCCCGCGAGGGTCCACGCCGCCGCGCGCATCGTCGGGGCGCACCTCGTCAACTTGAGCGGGCGCGACGGCGCCCAATGATCTCGATGGAGCGCGTCGGCGTCGATGTCCTCCCGGACGGGGATCTCCTCGACCGGAGGCAGCAGCGCCCGCTGCAGGCGCTCCATCCGGCTCGCGAGCGTCGCCTGGGCGAGCCGCGCCCGCAGGCGCTCGAACCCCTTCGACGCGAGGACCGCCTCGATCTGCGCGCGCGCGGCCGCGCGCTCCACGCCTCGGTCGACGAGCGCGTCCACGAGATCGTCGAGGCTCGCGGTGAACAGCAGGTGCTCGACGACCCAGAGCTCCCAATCGAGCGGAAGCCGCACCTCCTCCATCAGAACGGCTCGTTCGGGAATTTCTTGCACTGCGGTCCACCGCCATGACAGCAGGGCCCGCACGTGGGCGCCTTTCTGATCGACGTCGCCGTCGTCGTCGGCACGGGCTTCGGCACGAGCGCGCTCGCGACGGCGCTGGCGCTGGGCGCGGCGGAGGCGGCCGCCGACGCGCTCGGAGCGGCCGACGCCGAAAGCGCGCTCGCGGACGCGGGGCTCGACGCCGACGCGGCGGCGCTCGGCGTAGCGCTCGCAGACGGCGCGCTCTCTGCGCTCACGGAAGCATGGCTCGACGCGCTCGCGCGGGTCTCACCCGAGCCCGGCCCCGCGGGGGACGCGCAGCCGCCGACCGCGAGCACGAACACACGAACCAACCCCGGCCCCGGCGGCGCGCGCAGCGGACTCCCTCGCTCCTGCATCAGCGCAGCATACGCGAACGGGAGTTGTGCGAGGATGCGCGCCGAGGAGGCTCCCCCGATGAGCAACGTCACCGTCGTCGATCACCCGCTCGTCCAGCACAAGCTGACGCTCATGCGCCGCGCCGAGACGAGCACCGCGAGCTTCCGCGCCCTGCTCTCCGAGATCTCGATGCTCCTCGCCTACGAGGCCACGCGCGACATGCGCCTCCGGGAGCAGGTCATCGAGACGCCCCTCATGCCGATGACGGGCGCGCTCCTCGACGGCAAGAAGGTCGTGCTGATCGCGATCCTCCGCGCGGGCCTCGGGATCCTCGACGGGATGCTCCAGCTGATGCCGTCCGCGCGCGTCGGGCACATCGGGATGTACCGCGACCCGAAGACCCTCCAGCCCGTCGAGTACTTCTTCAAGGTGCCGAGCGACCTCGAGGATCGCAGCGTTCTCGTCTGCGATCCGATGCTCGCGACGGGCAACTCCGCCGTCGCCGCGGTCGATCGCATCAAGAAGAACAAGCCCGCGAACGTGAAGTTCGTGTGCCTCGTCGCCTGTCCCGAGGGCGTGAAGACGTTCCACGAGGGCCACCCGGACGTCCCGGTGTTCACGGCCGCGATGGATGAGCGCCTCAACGACCATGGCTACATCCTCCCCGGCCTCGGGGACGCGGGCGATCGGCTCTTCGGTACGCGCTGAACGGTCGCAACGTCACCCTCGGGGCCGCGAACGTGTAGAATCGCGGGCGTGAAGCGCGCTCTGCTCCCCGTCGCCGTGCTGTCCCTCCTCGGTCTGGTCGGCGCTTGCGTCGGGGATCCACCGACGGGCCTCTTGAGCGGCGGGACCGGGACCACGACGTCGGCGGGGAAGGGCTCCACGGCGACGACCGGCGCCTCCATGTCGACGACGTCGTCGGGCATGGGCGGAGCGGGCGGTATGCCGGTCCAGGCGGACTTCAAGGTGTCCGTCGACCAGCCCGACGCGACGCTCACGCTCGCGTCCGAGCTCACGGTCACGGTGTCGATCGATCCCAAGGGCTACGCGGGCGACGTCCTGCTCGGAGCGAACAACCTCGACAGCGCGGGCCTCACGACGTCGTTCGCCAAGACGATGCTCACGCTCGATGGTTCTTCGATCGCGAAGACGACGTTCACCCTGAAGAGCGCGTCGAACACGCCCCCCGCGACGGTGGGCTACACGATCACCGCCGCATCCGAGGCGGGGAGCGCGACCGCGACCGGCGCGCTGACGGTCCTGTCGGACATCACGATCGTGATCCCGAAGAACGTCGCCGGGCTCGGCGGGAGCGCCGGGAATCCCTACAAGACGGCGTTCGGCCCCTACCCGACCACGATCGTCGCGCCGGTCGGGATCTCCGCGCAGACCCCCGTCACCGTGCGGTTTTACAACGACGACGACGTCGAGCACGAGATCCATGCCGGCCAGGGCGGGCAGGGCTTCCCGCACGACCAGATGCCCATCCCGGCGAACTCGATGGACAGCATGGTCCGCAAAGTGTCGGCGAAGGGGACGTACGACTTCTACCTTCACGACGAGGGCGCGGCCCAAACGATCGGTCAGATCGTCATCCAGTAGTCGGCGCGCGGAAGCCCGCGCACCCGAGCGGTGCGCTACGATGAGGCGCACCATGCTTCGCTTCCCTCATGCGCTCGCCCTCGCCGCGGGGCTCGTCGCGACCGCCCTCGCCGGTTGCCAGCTCCTCCTGACCGACAGCACCACGAGCAGCACCGGCAGCTCGGGCGGCGCTGGGTCGACGTCCGCCTCGACCGGAGGCGACAAAACGACGTCCTCGACCACCACCTCTTCCCAAGCGAGCTCGTCCTCCGGCGCGACGAGCTCGAGCTCGTCCTCGCAGGCCGCATCGAGCTCGTCCTCCGGGATGGGTCTCTGCACGGGCGGGATGAAGTGCGACGCGGGAACGACCACGCCGACGTTCAAGGTGTGCGGCCCAGTCACCGCGCCGGACCCCTGCCCGACCGATCCCGCGGGGCCGCTCTGCACGAATTACTGCGCGAGCATCGAGTCCATTTGTCAGGGCCAGGCGAAGCAGTACACGAGCCACGACCAGTGCTGCGCGGTCTGCGCGTTCTTCGCCGCGGGCCCCGACACGACGAACAACGCGTGCTGCCGCGCGGACGCGCTCAGCCCCGCGCAGCCACCGGGCGGCGCAGCGCTCTGCACCGTCGCCGGACCGATGGGAACGGCGGGGATCACGCCCAACAAATGTGGCACGCAGGTCCATCACGCCTGCGAGCTCTTCATCCACGGGTGCGCCGAGCAAATCGATCCGAACACGTGCACCGTCGCATCCTGCGAGGCGCAGTTCGGCGTCATCAACACGCCCGAGGGCTACGTCGCGGGCGCGAGCAACATGAGCGACCTCGGGCGCATCGTCGCGATCGGCGCGGATGCCGTCAACGGGAAGCTCGACGGCTGCGGCGAAGGCGCCGGGATTGCCTGTCCGTAGACCCGGGCGGCCGCCAACGCGCGGGGGGCGCTATTTCGATGGGAAGCCGCACTTGTCGACCTCCGCAGCGAGCGCCTTCCCCATGTTCGCGTTCGCCTTCTCGCCTTTGTCGGAGCAGTCCGAGTAGATCGAGGCGTAGTCCTGCACGTTGTTCGCGCACTCGCAGCTCGCGCAGATCTTGTCGTGCGCCGCGGCGCTGAGCTTCACCGCGTCCGCCGTGGGCTTGATGTCGCTCGCCAGATCGAGCTTGCAGCTCTCGGCCACCTTCTTCCACGCGGCCTCCGCGGCCTTGGTGTCCGGGCAGCCCTTGGCCTTCGCTCGTGCCTTGAGCACACAGTCCTTCGCGACGGCGGCGCTCGGCGCCGCGCTCGCGGAGGGCGCGGCGCTCGACTTCTGTGAGGCGACGACGGTGGACTTCGGAGGTGCGCTCGCGGTCGCGCTGGCGCTCCCGCCGCCTGCCTCACCCGACCCACACCCGAAGAGGACGACCACGGTGACCCATGCGACGGAGCGGTTCGGCTTCATTCCCGGAGCCTAGAGCACCGAACATCGTGAAACCCGAACGAATGCGCTCGAGTTCCCGAAAGAGGCAGGGTCCGACGATGTCCTTGCGGATGCATCGTCGATGCGGGCGAAGGGAGTCTTTCACAGCGTGCTGGAGGTCAACGCGCATGAAAGAGCCCCATTAAAACGCGGCGCCCGTCGTGCTACGCCCATCGGCCCCACGGAGCCCCACCATGACGAACGCCGCCCTGCCGAAATTCCCCGCCACGAGCTACGCCTTCACCCCCTACGTCGAGGCCAAGAACTGGATCGGCGGAGAGTGGGTCGCGTCGAAGAGCGGCGCGACCATCCCGGTCGAGAACCCTCGCCACGCGAAGGTGCTCGGCAACGTCGCGATGAGCGGCCCGGCGGATCTCGAGGTGGCGGTCGCCGTCGCCGAGAAGGCGTTCCAGACGTGGAAGGCGACGCCTATCAAGGAGCGCGGCGAGGTGTTCTACCGCCTCAAGTACCTCATGCAGCGCGACATCGAGGAACTCGCGTGGCTCGTGTCGCACGAGAACGGCAAGACGTTCGCCGAAGCCAAAGCGGAGGTCGAGAAGGGCATCGAGTGCGTCGAGTTCGGCGCGTCCCTCCCGAACATCGCGTCCGGCGAGCAGCTCGACGTGAGCCGCGGCGTGAACTGTCGCATCGAGCACGAGCCGGTGGGTGTCGTCGCCGGCATCGCGCCGTTCAACTTCCCCATCATGGTCCCGCTTTGGATGATGCCGCAGGCGATCGTCGGCGGGAACGCGTTCATCCTGAAGCCGAGCGAGCAGGTGCCGTACGGCGCGATGAAGCTCGCGGCGCTCCTCAAGGAGGCGGGACTTCCGGACGGCGTGTTCAACGTGCTGAACGGCGGCGCCGACGCGGTGAACGCGCTCTGCGATCACCCGCGTATCAAGGCGATCGCGTTCGTCGGGTCGACGAAGATCGCGAAGCACGTGTACATCCGCGGGGCGCAGACCGGGAAGGTCATGCTCTGTCTCGGCGGCGCGAAGAACCACCTGATGGTCGTGCCGGACGCCGACGTGCAGCTCACCGCGCAGAACGTCGCGGCGTCGTTCACCGGCTGCGCCGGGCAGCGCTGCATGGCGGCGTCGGTCCTCCTCGCGGTCGGTCCGGTCGATCACGTCGTCGACGCGATCGTGAAGGAAGCGGCGAAGATCCAGATCGGCAAGGACCTCGGCGCGATCATCAACGAGCCCAGCGTGAAGCGGATCAAGGGCTACGTCGAAGAGGCGGAGAAGCTCGGGGCGAAGGTCGTCCTCGACGGGCGTGCGTCGCGCGGTGACGAGAGCGGCTACTGGGTCGGACCGACCGTCCTCGACAACGTCTCGACGTCGATGCCGGCGGCGACGCAGGAGATCTTCGGGCCGGTCCTCAGCATCGTCCGCGTGAAGACGCTCGACGAGGCGATCGCGATCGAGAACGCGAACTCGTACGGCAACGCCGCGTGCATCTACACGACGAGCGGCGCCGTCGCCGACTACGTCACCGAGCGCGTCGAGGCCGGCATGGTCGGCGTGAACGTCGGCGTCCCGGTCCCGCGCGAGCCGTTCGGGTTCGGCGGGTGGAACGACTCGAAATTCGGCACCGGGAACATCACCGGCATGGACGGCTACCGCTTCTGGACGCGCCCCCGCAAGGTCACCACGAAGTGGGCGCTTCAGAAGGACACCACCTGGATGGGCTGATCCCCGATCACGTAGTTCCTCTTGCCGCGGCTCCGTCCGCGGAATTCCGTGCACGCCGAGGGCGTGCATCCCGGGTTACGCGTAAGGGGCGGAGCCCCTCGCATTGGGTGGATAGCGCCGGAGGCGCGTAAGGAGGGCGAGCCCTCCTTGCGAACGAGCGAAGCGAGTGAGCCATGAAAAACGAAGAGATCGTCGACCTTTGTAAGAAGCACACGATGTGGTCGTGGTCGGCGGGCGACAATGTCGCGCCGCTCGCGTACCAGCGTGCGGAGGGCATCTACTTCTACACCGCGGACGGGAAGCGCTACATCGATTGGAACAGCCAATTGATGAGCGTGCTCATCGGACACTCGCACCCGAAGGTGATCGAGCGGATGAAGAAGGCGGCCGAGGGGCTGATCTTCGCGCACCCGGCGGCGGCGACGGAGATCCGCGGGCGCGTCGGCGAGAAGCTCTCGAAGCTGGTGCCGGGGGACATCAACACGTTCTTCTTCACGCTCGGCGGCGCGGAGGCGAACGAGAACGCGCTGAAGGCGGCGCGGCTCTTCACCGGGCGACAGAAGGTGATGAGCTGGTACCGGAGCTACCACGGCGCGACGAACGGGGCGATGATGCTGACGGGCGATCCGCGGCGGCTCGCGAACGAGCCCGGCGGGCCCGGCTACATCAAGCTGATGAGCCCCGATCCGTACGAGTTCTCTTTCGGCAAGACGGACGAGGAGAAGACAGACAATCACCTCAAGTACCTCGAGGAGGTGATCCAGTACGAGGGCAAGGACAAGATCGCCGCCCTGTTCATCGAGTCGGTCATCGGGACGAACGGCATCCTCCCGCCGCCGAAAGGCTACCTCGCGAAGCTCAAGCCGCTCCTCGAGAAGTACGGCATCCTCCTCGTCTGCGACGAGGTCATGGCGGGCTTCGGTCGCACGGGGAAGATGTTCGGGTTCGAGCACGGCGGGATCGTCCCGGACATCGTCACGATGGCGAAGGGCCTGACGAGCTCGTACGTGCCGCTCGGCGCGATGGGCGTGTCGGATCGCATCGCCGAGCACTTCCGGAAGAACGTCTTCTGGGGCGGCCTCACGTACAACGCGCACCCGTTCTGCCTCGAGGTCGCCGACGCGGTCATCGACGTCCTCCTCGAGGAGAAGCTCGTCGACAACGCGGCGAAGCTCGAGCCGGTGATGGCGGCGGAGATGGCGAAGCTCAAGGAGAAGCACCCGTCGGTGAAGACCCACCGCAACACGGGCCTCTTCGGGCTCATCGAGCTCCAGAAGGACAAGAAGGGCACGCCGATGGCGCCGTACGGCGGCTCTCACCCCGTCATGCCTAAGTTCGCGAAGGCGCTCCAGGAGAACGGCCTCTGGACCGTGCTCAACTGGTGGAACGTGATGAACAACCCGCCGCTCTGCATCACCGAGGCGCAGCTCAAGGAAGGGTTCGCGATCGTCGACAAGGCGCTGGCGGTGACCGATGAGGTGGTGGAAGGCTGACCGCCCCCTCGGGGGGCCGCTGCGTTTTCGCCTCGGGGCCGGCGGGGCGGTCCTCGTCGCGACTGTCTGCTTCGCCGCAGACAGTCGTGGCGCGCCGATCGTCGCGTCGGACGACGCGCCGCTCGTGGATTTGGCGAAGGGCTACGCGCGCCTCGAGCGCACGTTCGTGACGCGCGAAAACGGCCTCTTCCTCGACCCGATCGGCAAGCCGGAGGAGGTCGCGACGATCGAAGGGTTCTTCGCGCAGACGGCGAACGACGACTTCCAATCGTTCACCGGCAAGCATCCATTCGACGTCCTCGCGAGCTACGACGAGCACGGCGACGAGGGGAACTTCGCCGGGATCGCGTCGGTCGGGATCGCAGCGCGCCTCATGGTCCTTCGGAAGGAGGGCGCCCCGGCCGCCGAGATCGCGATCGCGCGCGACGCTGCCGTGCGCGCGGCGATCGCGTGGCACGCGTACGGCGCGATCGGCGGGCCGGGCGTCGTCGCGCGCGGCGTTCGCCGCGTCACACCCGCGGGCGGCGATCCGCCGTTCCCCGGGCCGGCGCCGGAGATCGTCCCGCTGAAGGACGGCGGCGGAAGCCCCCTCCCCGCCGACAAACACGCGGTGTGGCGCGCGCCCGTCGCCCCCGGGTTCGACGGCTGGGTCTGGTTCGACGACACGAGCAAGGACCAAGTGTCCGGCTACGCGCTCGCGGCGGCGTGGCTTTGGGATGCCCTCCACGACGACCCGATGGTCGACCCGAAGATCGCGCAGGATCTGGCGGATGATCTGAACCGGTTCGCCCGCGCGCTCATGAAGGTGTCGCCCGAGCACGGGATCGACCTTTGTCTGCGCGACGCGGACGGGAGGCTCACGAGCTTCAACGATCTGAACCCGCGCTCGCTCAGCCCGGACGGGGAGCCGCTGCCCGAGGACTACTCGCTCAAGAACGGGTTCAACGCGCTCCTCGCGCTCGGGATCATCCGCGCCGCGTACCACGTGTCGGGCGATCCGGAGGTCGGCGCGTACTATTACTCCGAGCTGGTGGGCCGGCGCCGCATGGCGGAGGATCCCACGACGACTCTGTCGTTCATGTACCTCGGCGCGGCGACGAACTACTCGAACGTGAACATGGCCGCGATCGGGCTCGCGACGCTCGGCCGGTTCGAGACGGACCCCTACGTGCGCGAGCGGCTCGGGGTCACCCTCGACGCCGGGTTTTGGAGCGCGGGCTCGGACCGCGACGCGAGCCACGTCGAGCAAGCTTGGTTCGACGCGATCTACGGCGCGTACTCGGCGTCGGCGCCGGCGGACATTCCGGCGCGCGTCTCGAAGAACCTCTCGGGGTTCCCGCCCGCGCCGGGGTTCCAGAGGGATCGCGTGAACTGCGACGACGCGGAGCTCGCCGCGAAGTCGTGCGTCGCGATCGACGGCACGACGATCCTCCACATCCTCGACGAGACCGGGCACGGGGGCGGGCCGGTCGCCGCCGACATTCTGCCGATGTCGATCCGCCCCGACAGCGACTTCATGTGGCGCAGCGATCCGCACTCGCCGAACGGCCACGCGTCGACCCTCATGGATCCACGGGGAGACTGGCTCGCGGCGTACTGGCTCGGGCGCATCTCCACGCTCGCGACGCCCGTGCTGAACGTCTCGCCGTTCGCGCGACCGGCGCTCCCGTACACGCTGGGCGAGGGCGGCGCCGGCGGGGCCTCGAGCGGCACGGGCGGAGGCGCGCCGCTGCCGAGCGACGAGGGGTGCGCCTGCAGCGTCACGAGCGCGCGCACCGACCCTCGACCCTTGCTCACGGGCGCTGCGATGGCGCTCGGGCTTTGCCTTCGCCGCGCGAGGCGTCGGCGATCATCGATGCGCTGAGGAGAGCACGACACCGATGCAACAGCCCCCACCCGGCCCCTACGGACAGCCCCCCCAAGGCTACGGTCAATACGGTCAACCGCAGGCTCCCCAGCCTCAAGCGCCGTACGCGCAACCTCAGATCCCGTACGGCGCGCCTCCGCCGGGTCCTTCGGCGCCCCTCGTAGCGCCGCCGCCCGCTTCGCTCTCGGTCGAGGGGCGCATCTTCCTCCCCCTTCGGATCCTGTTCGGTCTCGCGCTCATCGCGGGTGGCGTGGCGCTCGCGTGGTTCCTCCGCGAGGAGTGGAACGAGGGACACCGGATCCGCATCAAGGGCGTGGTCCTCATCGCGCTCGCGCCCATCGCTGGGATCGCCACGATGATCTCCGCTTTCTCGAAGGGCTGCACGACGTGCAAGAAGGAGCTCGAGGCGCGCCGGTACGCGTATCCGGCGGCGATGTATGGGTGGCTCGCGGAGCAGCTCCGCATCGGGGGCCGCGCCCTCGAGGCGTTCGTGCGCTCGCCCGTCGACATGAGCCCCCAGACGACGGTGCTGCAGCTCCACACGTGCCCGAAGTGCGAGGCCCTCGGCAGCGCGCAGGTGAAGCAGGAGCTCCGGAGCGGAGACTCGATCACCGTCCAGGCCTCGACCGAGCTCCGTCCGCTCGGCGCGGAGGACGTCTGGATGGTGCCCGCGCTCCGTCAGAGCCGCCAGCCGATCCAGTGACGCTGTCCATCCCGGGGAGGTCAGAAAGACCCTGGGCATGTCGAACGGCTCGCATCCCCTCGGACCCAACCCGCACCCGAGCCTCGCCGCCCCTCCTCTGCCCACCCTCCGCCGGGTGTTCCGGCCGCGCCTCTTTCTCCTCGGCGCGCTCGTGTTCGTCGGCTCCGTCGCCGCGATGGCGCTCCTCGTCGCCGCGCTCGGCGACGGCGTCCGCCTGCGCGGGAGCGGATGGCTGAAGGTCTTGCTCGGCCTCGCGATCGCCCCGTTCCTCGGCCTCGCGGGGATGGTCGTGGCGTTCTTCGGGCGGGGGTGCTCCGCGTGCCGCCGCGCGCTCGAGGAGCGGAAATACCGCTACCCATCGACGATGTACGCGTTCCTGGCGGAACAGCTGGCGCGCGGCGGGCCGCACCTCGCGATGTTCCTTCGTGCGCCCATCGAGGCGGGGCCGTGCGGCGCGGAGCTCACGGTCACGGCGTGCGTTCGGTGCGAACGTATTGGGGCGGTGGAGCTCGCGGACCGCGTGCCTGGGCGCGACCACGACCCCCACACCGAAGAGCGGTGGCTCGCGCGCGAGGAGTTGCCCTTCATCGCGGCGCTCCGGGAAAACCGGCGCTGTTCGGAGTAGACTGCGCGCGTGAGCTCACCCCCGCCGAAGCCGTTCGTCCCCAACGGGTCGGATCACCTGGCGCACTGGGCGCGCCTCCACGGCGCCGCGTACGTGCTGAATCCGCCCGAGGACTGGTTTCGCCAGTGGGAGCCGCACGACACGCTCGTCGCGCCGGAGCTCTTCTACAACTCCATCACCCTCCGGTTGCCCTCGATCTGGGGCCACCGGCCGATCGGGGACCTCGTGATCGTCGAGCCGTGGACCGCACCGGCCGGGGTGGATCCCCTCGAGCGCACCATCGTCGGGTTCGCGACGCACCCCGGGCTGATGGCGCGCGCGTCGATGCGCACGGGGGAGCCGTTCCTCACGCGCGTCGCGTTCCTCGAGAGCGCCCCGCCGAACCAGGTGAAGATGGGTGAGAAGGTCTGGGACGAGAACGTCACGACGTTCGCGCGCACGGAGGACGAGGCGAAGGCCGCGTTCACCCCGGCGCTCCGCGAGCTCCTCCGATCGAAGGGGTTTCGAGGTCAGCTCGAGATGCGCCCCGGCGGCCTGGTGGTGCACTTCGACGGGCTGCTCCCGCGGCCCGATCACGTCGACATGCTCTATCGCGTCGTCGTCGACATCGTCACGGCCGCGCTGAACCGTCGGTAGAAGAAGCCATGTCACGCATCCTGGTGGTCGAGGACGAGCCCGCGATCGCCGAGTCGCTCTCCTACTCGCTCCGGCGAGACGGGTTCACGGTCGTCACCGCGAACAACGTGGCGCAGGCGCTCGCGGAGCTCGGCGCGGCGAGCTTGGTCGTGCTCGACTTGATGCTCCCGGACGGGAGCGGCTTCGAGCTCATCGCCGCAGCGCGCAGGGCCAAGCCGCCACCGGCGATCATCGTGCTCTCGAGCCGCGACGGCGAGGCGGATCGCGTCGCCGCGCTGGAGACGGGAGCGGACGACTACGTCACCAAGCCGTTCTCTCCGCGCGAGATGGTCGCGCGCGTCCGCGCGGTGCTCCGGCGCGCCACCGCGGCGCAGACGACGGACAGCGCGCCCCCCGTCGTCCTCCCGCTCTCGGTGGACGAGGTCACGCGCCGCGCCACCGCGCACGGGCGCGAGATGGAGCTCACCCGGGTCGAGTTCGATCTCCTCGCGTGCCTCCTCTCCTCCCCGGGTCGCGTGTTCACGCGCGGCGAGCTCATCGATCGCGTCTGGGGGGACGGGTTCGCGATCACCGATCGAACCATCGACTCGCACGTGAAGGGACTTCGCCGGAAGGTGGAGACCGCGGGCGGCGACGCGAACGTGATCGAGACGGTCCGGGGCGTCGGCTACCGTGTCCGCGATCGACCCGCGCCGTCCCCCGGCGAGCCCGGCAGGCCGGTGTGACCGAGGTCATCCTCTTCGGCGGCGCCGCGGCGTTCCTCATCCTGTTCGTCGCGTTCGTCGCGGCGCGCCTCCTCCGCGCGCGCAAGGCGGGGATGAGCATCCGGCTGCAGATCTTCGTCGCCCTGGCCTCCATCGTGGGCGCGTTCGCGCTCGGCCTCGGCGTGCTCGTCGTGCAGCGCGTGCGAGCTCGCGCGACGAGCATCGCGGAGGAGTCCGCTCGGAACGAGGCGACCGCGGTCGCGGCCATCGTCGGCAACGAGATGGCCGCGAAGGGTCGGTCGCTCAAGGAGGTCGCGTCCGACCTGGCGGGGATCGAGGGGGGCCTCGAGATCACGCTCGTGTCCCCGAGCGGCGAGGAGATCCTCTCGCGCGGGGCGGGCGCCGGCGCGCGCGGCGCCGTCCGGATCGCGGCGCCGATCCGCGCACACGGGGAGCAGGTGGGCTCCGTCATCGTCGTGAAGCAGACCCTCGTCATCGAGCGCCTGCTCGCGGACATGACGCCGGCGATCCTGATCCTGAGCGTCGTCCTCGGCGTCGCGGCCGCGCTCTCCGCGGTCCTCATCGGGCGGACGATCGCGAAGCCGATCGAGACGCTCACCGACTTCGCGGTGCGCGTGAGCGAGGGCGAGCGCCGGGCGACGCCGCCGCCCGCGCAGGGCCGCGAGGTCATGCGGCTCACGCGCGCGCTCGACACGATGCGCCGCGAGCTCGAGGGTCGCCCCTTCGTCGAGACGTTCGCGGCCGATCTCTCGCACGAGCTGAAGAACCCGGTCGCCGCCATCCGGGCGAGCGCCGAGGTGCTCGCGGACGGCGCGCTCGAAGAGCCCGAGGAGGCGCGCCGCTTCGTCTCGCGCATCCAAGAGTCGACCAAGCGCATCGAGACGCTCCTCGGCGAGCTCCTCGGGCTCGCTCGCATCGAGGCGCGCGGCGTCGAGGAGGCGGCCGCGGTGGATCTCTTGGCTCTCGCGAGGGACATCGCGCGCGAGGCGAACGACCAGGGCGCGACCGTGAACGTCGACGGCGCTCACGTCGAGGTGCGCGGGGACCGCACGTGGCTCGGCCGCCTCATCGGGAACCTGGTCGAGAACGCGCGCACGCACGGAGAAGAGGGCGGCACCATTGCGGTCGAGGTCGGCCGGCGGGAGGGCCAGGCCACGCTCGTCGTCCGCAACAAGGGCGCCGTCGCGAAGCACGTGCAAAAGAAGATCTTCCGCCGGTTCGTCACGACCCGCGCGGACGGGGGTGGAACGGGCCTCGGACTCGCGATCGTCCGCGCGATCGCCGAGGCGCACGACGGCGTGGTCGAGTGCACCTCCTTCGGCCCACCGGACGTCGCGTTCCGCGTGAAGCTCCCGCCCGCCTGACCGACCGGCGCGCGAAGGAGTCGTTCGAGCTCGAGGGGGGACGACGCCCCGCGCCGACTCAGTGCGGATAGCCCTGCCAGAGCCACTCGAGCGTGTCCGGCAATGTCTGCTCGAGGACGCCCTGATCGATGTGACCTGCGCCCTTCGCGAAGACGAATCGGTAGTGGTATCCGGCGTCCGCGAGGACCTTCGCCATCGCCTTGTTCGCCGTCTCCCAATGTCGCCGCGGGTTGGAGTCGTCGTTCAGATCCAGGTCCATGTCACCGACCTCGAGCGCGACGCGGAGCGGCTTTGCGGGCGTGCTCGCGACGAGGCTCTCGTGGTACTCCCACGCACCGTGCGGGTGCTCCGCGGTCGACTGGAGATCGCAGAACGACCCGGAGTACGTGAGGATCCGGCGGTAGCGCTCGGGGTGGAACCAGCCCATCGTGAACGCCGCCGCGCCCCCCGAGCTGCCCCCCATCGCGGCGCGCCCCTCGGGATCGCTCGTGAACGCGACGCCGAGCTCCGAGCTGACGCGCGGCAGGAGCTCGGACTCGACGAACGTGGAGTACGCGTCCGTGACGCTGTCGTACTCGAAGCTGCGCTCACCCTCGGTGGGCCCACCGTTCGGCCCGGGCTCCACGAACACGACGATCATCACGGGGATCTTCTTCGCGGCGATCAGGTTGTCGAGCGCCGGGACCATCGTGCTCTCGTAGAAGCTGATCCCGTCCTGTACGACCATGAACGGCGCCTCGGCGCCGGGCACGTACTGCGCGGGGACGTAGACCGCGACGTCCCGCTGGAAGGGCTGCCCCGTCGCGACGTCCGTCGGAAACACCGCGCTCTCGCTGGACGCCATCGTGAACGTCGAGACCGCGCCTTGCGGCACCTGGTCGCTCGGGATCACGCCCGGATCGGGGGTGAACGGCGCGGAGATGACGTAGTCGCCGTCCCCGTTCGCGCCCCCCGTCCCGCTCGTCGTCGTCGTCGTCGAGGTCGACCCCATGCCGGTCACTCCGCTGCTCCCCGTCGCCGTTGCGCCGCCCGTGCCAGCGCTCCCCCCGTCACACCCGGTGGGAAAAATCAGGAGCCAGGCGACCGCAGCTCGAGTGAGCGCGCGCGCGGACTGTGGCGTTCGTGTCGAGGGCGCGGACATGACCCTGAGTCTGCCCGAGGCCGAGCGCCGGTCAATCGCTCGCCGCAGCGGTTCGCTCCGCGGGTCGATGGGACGAGCGCGGCGTGGCTGCCTCGCGGTAACCTCCCCGTCCCATGGCGCACACGATCGAAGTCGCAAAATCAGGCCGCGCGGGCTGCCGCTCGTGCAGAAACCCGATCGCGAAGGGCGAGCTCCGGTTCGGGGAAGAGACCGTCAACGCGTTCAGCGGCGAGGGCGATCTCACCTACCGCTGGCATCACCTGAAATGCGCGGCGTCCAAGCTCCCGACAGAGCTCAAGAGCGCGCTCGAGACCTTCGCGGGCGAGGTCCCGAACCGCGCGGAGATCGACGAGCTCATCACCAAGGCGGAGGCCTCGCGCCCCCCTCCCTACCCCCACGCCGATCGCGCGCCGACGGGCCGCGCGAAGTGTCTGTCCTGCAGCGAGCCGCTCGCGAAGGGCTCCCTGCGCGTCGCCATCGAGCGGGAAATCGAGCGCGGGATGACGACGCAGAAGGGCGCTGGCTACCTGCACCCTGCGTGCGCCGCGCCGTACATGGAGACGCAAGACATGACCCACGAGCAGCTCACCGAAGCGCTCCGCAAGAACACGCGCGGCCTGAGCGACACCGATCTCGAAGAGCTGTTCAGCCAGGTCTGACGCGTCGGGCGCGTCCCGAGTCAATGTCTGTATCGAGGTGCGACGCGCGCCCCGCGCGCCCGCAACGACGAGGGCCAACAGCGAGCGCGATTCTGAATCAGTTTCAGAGGAGAGTCACAGGGAGACGGGAAGACTTCCTGTTGTTCTGCCTCTGCTGCCGACCGAGAATCACGCGCGCTGATCAGCAGACCTTCACGCGCGCGCGATAGGTCACCGTCTTCTTGCCGTTCGCGGGGACCTCGACGTCGAACGTGAAGGTCGCCGCGTCCTTCTTCGTGCTCGGCTGACTGGACTCGACGATCTCCCAGTCGCCGCCGATGGGCTCGTAGTCCTCTACGTGCACGGCGGTGTCCTTGTGGTTGCGGAGCTCGATCTCCCAGGCGGTCTCGATCGTGCACTTGCCGAGCACCTTGTAGTTCGTCTGCTTGCGATCACCCACGACGTCGAACGCGTCCCCCATCTTGATGCGCACTCGCTCGTCCTTCGGCGTGTGATCGATCCGGTCCTCGCCCACGAACTGGCGCGAACCGCTTTTGTCTGCCTTGTAGACGCGGACCGTCCCCTTCGGGAGCGGCATGCCGAGGCCGCTCGCCTGATCGTTCAGGAGGTCGAGGTAGACGCCGACCTTCTGGTTGCTCATGACTTGGCCGTATTCGCCGCGGTACCAATACTCCTGCCCGAAGAAGAGCAGCTTCTTCGTCACGGAGACTTTGTCTGCTTCGAGGAGCGTCACCTGCTTCTGCTCGTTGTCGAGCACATCCGTCGCTCGATCGAGCGTGTACATGTGGTACTCGAACAGCGCCTCCTCTTGGAATCCGCCCGCGGCGTCCTTCTTGAGGTCGCCATCCCAGCGCTCGCGCTCGCCGGCGCTCGCGCGGATCCGGTTCACGTCCCCCGCGACGAGCTTGAGGCTCGCGCCTTTGTAGCTCGCGCCGGACTGGTTGGTGAGGGTCACCCACCCGGTGAGGCCGGCCGTCGCGTCCGCGTCGTCCACGACCATCACGTAGTCCGCGCTCCAGTTCATGTTCTGGGCGAGGTAGGTGACCTCGACGTCCTGCTTCGGCTGTTTCGAATCGAGGAGCCACACGAGCGTCGGGTTCGCGATGAGGTTCGCGGGGACGCCCGGGAACCCGAGCCGGCCCTTGAAGTCGAACGTGAGCTCGCCGCCGATGTCGAGGATCGGCTCGCCGCCCGCGAACGAGACCAACGTGGCGTCGAACCCCTCCTCCTTGCCTTGCTGCTCGTTGTATCGATAGACGCGGAGCTTCTTGCCGACGTACTTGTCGAGGAGCGTCGCCGGCGTGAGCAAGTCGTACCGGTAGTTCTGCTCGAGGACGCTCAGACCATCCTTCGCGAGCGATCGGATCGCGACCGTCTCCGGCTGGATCGTGCTCGCGACGTCACCCACGTCGAGGCTCACCTTCCCCGTGCCCAGCTCGAGCGCGCGCGTCTCTCGCACGAGCCCGAAGTTCTGGTTGTAGACGGTGATCGACACATCCTTGCGATCGGCGGCGGTCGACGCTTTGGACGGCGTCGCCGGCGCGCCCCGCGCGCTCGATCCGTGGGCCGACAAAAGCCCCATCGCGCCCGCGATCGCAGTGAGCCCCGCGACGAGCCTCAGCGTCCTTCTTCCTTCGCGCATCGGAGCCGAGGGTAGCGCATCCGGGCGAGCGAGCGCTCAGTCCGCGGGCGGAGCGCGGTCGATCTCGGGCTCGAGGTCGCTGACGATGCGGATCTTCTTGAGCGTGCGCTCCACGTTCGTCCCGAGCCGCTCCGCGACGCGCTCGTCCGCGCCGGGGCCTTGATCCTTCGTGACGAACACATACGCGAAGCACTTGTGCGCGTACCCGCCAAACGCGAGCACGAAGCCGAAGAGCGCGGATTGCTCGGGCGCGGGGACCAGCCCGACGTCCACGTAGGTGTCGAACCCCTCCGGAAAATCGAGCGGCTCGTGGGACACGAGCGTCGCCTTGTCGCGGACCGGCAGGCTCTTCCAGCCGCGCGCGATGGCCTCGCACTTGTCGCGGTTCATGCGGTTCTCTCCGCGCCACACACGGAGCATCAGGGACGACTGGTCCTTGGGCTTCTGGGCCGTGAGCCAGGGCGTCTTGTGATCGTCGATGCGCCACGCGTCCCCCTCCTCGAGGGGGACGCGCAAGCCGAACCGCTTCGAGGGGAAAATGCCGGGATCGTCGTCGACGATCGACGTGGCGCTCGCGGAAGCGCTCGGCGCGGCCGAGCTCACGCCGACCGAGGGCGGCACCTCCGGGCCGCACGCCGCCCCCGCCGAAGCGAGCGCGACGGCGATCACGGGCGCCACGCGCCGCCACGGCGCGGCCGCCGATCGGCTCACGCGACCAGCGTCCGCCACTCGGGGTGAGCGTCTTCGACGCCCCGCACGTGGTCGAAGTAGCGCGCCTGGAGTCGCTCCGTGATGGGCCCGCGCGCTCCCGCGCCGATCGGTCGGAAGTCGACCTCGCGGATCGGCGTGACCTCGGCGGCGGTGCCGGTGAAGAACGCCTCGTCCGCGAGATAGATCTGGTCGCGCGTGATCATCTCTTCGGCGACTGGGATGCCCTCCTCCTCGGCGAGGTTCAAGATCGTGTCCCGCGTGATCCCCGCGAGGATGGACGCCGAGAGCGGCGGGGTGATGAGCCTCCCCTTCTTCACGATGAAGAGGTTCTCCCCCGACCCCTCCGAGACGTGGCCGTTCACGTCGAGGAGCAGGGCCTCGTCGAACCCGCCCGCCTTCGCGTCCCGCTTCGCGAGGATGCTGTTCGTGTACTGCCCGATGATCTTTCCCTTCGCGAGGCTGACGGACAGGTGGTGCCGCGCCCAGGACGAGATCCGCACCCGGATCCCGCGCTCCAGCGCGTCCGCCCCGAGGTAGGCCCCCCATCGCCACGCGATGACGCTCGCTCGGATCGGGTTGTCGGGCGCGTAGATCCCCATCGCGCCGTCGCCCACCCAGACGAGGGGTCGAAGGTACGCGTCCGTCATCCCGTTCGCGCGCACCACGTCCACGCACGCGCGCTCGAGCTCGTCCACGCTGAAGCGGGGCGCGATCTGGACGAGCCGGCAGCTGTCCATGAGACGCTCGAGGTGGTCCCGGAGTCGGAAGATCGCGGTCTCGCCCCCGCGCCGCTGGTACGCGCGGATGCCTTCGAAGGCACCGAGTCCATAGTGGAGCGTGTGGGTGAGGACGTGCACGCGCGCGTCGTCCCACTCCACGAGCTGCCCCTCGAGCCAGATCTTCGAGAGCTTCTCGACGGGGCGCGGCGCGTTGACGACGGGTGAGGACATGGCCGGGGCGTCTCGCATGTCCGCGCCGACGCGTGAAGTCAGCGCGCGATCCCGCCCGTCCCGCGGAGCGCCATCGCGACCGCCTCGATCCCCGCGAGCTGCCCGTCCTCGAAGTGGAAGTCGGGGTCGGCGAGCTCGGGAAAGTCGTGGGGCTGCTTGAGGTCGTCGAGGGAGAGCCCGGGGCGAAGTCGCTCGGCGAGCGCGGCGATCCGCCGGCGCTGGTGCGCCGCCATCTCGTCGAGCAAGGCGGCCACGCGGCGCGTGAGGAGGCGCTCGATCGCGAGCACGCTGATCCCGTGCGAAATGCGCCCGTCCTCGATCGCGGCGCGGGCGACCGTGACCGGGAGGAGCGCGACGCGGGTGTCCTCCTCGGGCCCGCCTTCGGGCTCGCCGACGCGCCGCGCTCCGCGGGCGTGGAAGAAGAAAGCCTGATTGCCGTGGAGCGCGGGGTTCGGATGGACGACGCCGAACGGCTCGAGGTCTCGCACCTCGTACCCCGTCTCCTCGAGGAGCTCGCGCCGAGCAGCGTCCGCGGGGGTCTCCCCGGGATCGATCACGCCGCCGGGGCACTCGAGCGTCGTCGCGTCCACGCCGTGCCGGTGCTGATGAACGAGCACCAGGTTCTCCGCCTCGTCCTCGGCGATCACCACGACCCAGTCGCGGAGGCTCAGCGTCACGACGCGGCGGTCGTCCTCGAGGCTGTGTTCGAGCACCTCGACGAGCGGGTGCGACAGGGCCACACGGGTCGCCTTGCGCGCGGGCGGGACGATCTTCATGGCGCCGGATGTAGCTCACTCCGCGCGCGGCTGTCCTGGTACTCTCCGCCCATGCGTCGGGCTTTGCCTTTCTTCCTCGTGATCGCGGCCGCGGGCTGCTCCCTCGTCAACGCGCTGGACGACATCGTGCCCGGCACCGGCGGCTCGACCTCCTCGACCGTCTCGTCGACGTCGACGGGCCCCGAGTGCACGACGAACGACCAATGCGCGAGCCTCACGGGGGACTGCAAGGTCGGGACATGCAACGCCGTCGGCAAATGCGAGGCGATGATTCAGCCCGCCGGCACGCCGTGCGGATCCGCGACGGCGACCGACTGCGACGCTGCGGACACGTGCGACATGGCGGGCGTTTGCCAACCGAACACCGCCGCCGAGGGGTCCTATTGCGACGATTGTCCGCTCGGCCCGGGGCAGTGCTCGCTCTGCACGGCCGCGAAATGCAACGACTGCCCCACGCGCGCGACGGTGAAGACGTTCAACTCGGTCCACGCGATCGAGGGTTGGAGCGTGACGGGTGGCTGGGGCCTCTATACCCAGACCCCCACGTCCGCCGGCGCGGGCGTCGGCGCCCCGCCCGTCCCGTTCGCCCAACAGGTGTTCGGCACGGACGGCAACCGCGTGCACCCGTATCCGGGGAACGAGCACGAGATCTCCTCCGCGACGACGCCGCCCACGGTGCTCCCCGCAGTCCTCCAGTTCATGTCCTGGAACTGGGACGAAGGAGGGATCTACGACCAGAAGACGATCGCGGTCTCGATCAACAACGGCATGTCGTTCAAGACCGTCGCGATCTGTCCGAACCAGCCGCCCTACCCCTACGTGTTTTGCCAGGGGAAGTTCGGTGACCCCACCACCGAGACGTTTCAGCCCGTCGCGATCGACCTCAACGTCGCGTACCCCGAGGCCGTGGGGAAGGTCGGCCTCGTCCGTTTCTCGTACGACACGGGCGACGCGGCGCAGAGCTACGAGAAAGGGTGGTACATCGACCAGCTCAACTTCGCGACGGACTGTGCGTGCACGGCCGACCCGGAGTGCGCGTTCGAGAACGGCGCGTGCGCGGACGCGACGTGCGACCTCGCCACGAGCCGCTGCGTCCTCACGCCGAAGAACGTGGGCGGCGCGTGCGGAGACTTCACCGACAAGACGTGCAGCGCCCCCGACTCCTGCGATTCGCGCGGCCTCTGCGATCCCCACGACGACGAGCGCGACAACACGATCTGCGACGCGTGCAGCGACGGGTCGGGCCTCTGTGACTCTTGCGGCGGCGGCATCTGCCTGAACTGCCCACCGCTCCAGACGTTCGAGCAAGCGTACACTTTCACGAAATGGACGCTCGCGGGCGGCTGGGGGTACTACTCCCAGCCCGCGCCGCTCAACTCGCCTTCGGTGGGAGGGAACCCGGACTTCGCCGACACGGTGTTCGGAAACGACGGCGTCCGGACCAAGGACTACTGGCCCTTCAACCCGGCCTCGGGCACGTACGTGTACGAGCCGAACACGATCGAGGACTCCGCCGCGACGACGCCGTCCGTCGTGCTCCCCGACATCATCAAGTTCGACTCGTGGCACGTCGACCGGGGGGGCGTGGCGGGCCGCGACGTGAAGCGAATCAGCGTCACGGTGGGCGGCAACACCACCGTGCTCGTCGACTGCAACGGCGGCGCGCTCCACACGCTGCCGTTCTGCCAGCCGGTGATGTCGCGAGCGATCGACGCATGGGACGCGATCGAGATTCCGACGGGCGCGCTCGCCGGCATGGTCGGTGTCGTGGAGTTCAAGTACGAGTCGGCGGACACGGGGTTCAACTGGGAGCAGGGCTGGTACATCGACAACATCAACCTCGCGCGCTGCGGCGATCACTGAATCGCGCGCGCCGCACGCCGGCAGTTGTTTGATCCTTGGGGCGTTGATAGAAAGGATCGGGTCGCGCGCGCTCTTCGTCTTGGTCTCGCGCGGAAGTCTCTTCTTCGAGGGCCGCCTCCGAGGCATTTCTCCGAGGGGTTAACCTCCGAGGGCACAGTGCAAAAGCAACACCGTGGCGGAAAGCGAGGGCCGAAGCCCCGCAACGAGCCTCCGAAGGTCTGGCACAACCCGGACGTGGTGGTGGGTCCGCGCGTCTCGAGCGATCGCTCGAACGCCGAGCGCCCGCGCCTCGTGGTGACGCAGGTCGACGGGGCCTCCGAGGGCAAGCGGCGCCGCGGCGGAGGGCGAGACCGCGGCCCAGCCTCCTCGCCCTTCGTCGATCGCGCGCCCGCTGCGAGCCCGCCGCCACGGGGCCGTTCGGCGCCTCCCGTGACCGAGCCCCCGAGCTCCCGACAGGACGGGCTGGACGGCGCCAAATCGGAGCCCCGCTCGCAGCGCAAGGTCGCCGCCGCGCAGCCTCCGACCGACCCGAAGGTGCTCGAGCGTGAGCGGCTCCTCGATCGGCTCGTGTCTGCGGAAGGCCGGCCCGCCATCACCCGAGCGGCGGACGCGTTCGTCGCGGCGGGCTTCGAGCTCCCCGACGAGCAGGGCGTCCAGCTTCAGATGTTGGAGCACTCACGCGAGGCCTACGTGCAGTCCGCGATCGACAAGCTCTCGACCATCCTCGCGGCGGAGCCTTGCAAGCGGCTCACGGTGCTCGAGTCGCGCCTCCGTCGTCTCGAAGAGTTCGCGGACGAGCCCGATCTGCGCGCCAGCGCGCGCGATCTGCGCCGACAAGTCACGGGCCGGAGCCGAGAGGTGGGCCCTCTCGACACCGGCCGGCGCGTCGAAGACGACGGTATCTAATCCAATTCAGAGCAGTCGCACGGTGAACCCGAGGGCCTTCGAGAGCGCGATCATCTCCTCGTAGATGTCGCCGTAGGCGACCGCCACGTGGTTCGAGAGGTAGTGGGCCATGAGCGTCTCCTGGCCGATCCCCATGTCCGCGGCCATGAAGGGCCACTCGCGCGTCGTCCCGTTCCACCACGCGTCGCGGACCTCGGGCGGGAGCTTCACCACCTCGCCCTTGCCGATGTCCATCCAGAGTTTGTCCTCCTTGATGTACGCGCGCGCCCAGGTCATCGCGCCAGGGAGGCTCTCGCCGGCGAACGTGCCCCCGGGCGTCGGAAAGTAGAGCGACGGCTGGCGATACGTGTGCGCGCCGCGGAGCGTGCTCGGATCGTGGTTGAACGCGTAAGCGCCGCAGGAGCCGGAGTTCAAGAGGACCCAGAGGAAGCGGCCTTCGTGGCGCGCGCCCCAGCGCACGTCGTGGAACATCACCGCTTGGTGCAGCCCCTTCGCCTTCAAGAGGCGCTTCATCATCTCCATCGGCACCGCGTTGCCCTGGTCGGCCTCGGTCGCGCACGCGATGGTGTCGCCGTTCGACTCGGGCCTACAGGTCGAGTTGAGGAGTCCCTCGGCGAAGTCGGAGGGCGGGCGCAGCGGGATGAGGCCGAGCTGGTACTGCCAGCCGACGCAGTCGGCCTTGAACTCGTCGACGAGGTCGAGCACGACGAGGTAGTCGCGCAGCTGCTCGCGCGTCGCGGCCTCGTCGAAGTCGGCGTTCCCGTTCTCCCCCCAATGGAACGTCACGCCCTTCTCTTTGACGAACGCGAGCGCGGCGTCGATGCGCGCGTCCGCGATGCGCCGCCCGCGGTCGATGATCCACGCTTGATCGACTTTGTGCTCCGTGAACCCGTGCGAATGCAGGAGGCGCGGGCCGAAGTAGCCGTTGATCATCCCCATCGAGGTGTCCCCGAGCATGAGGAGCAGCACCTTGCGCCGGCGAATCTCGGCCTCGACGCGCGCGGCGATGGCGGACGCCGCGGCGGTCGGCGCGGGCCCTCCGTCCTCGCCCCCGAGCACGCGCAGCCCGCCCTCGTCGTACGAGATCTTTCCCGTCCGGCACCACGCCTCGAGGCGCTGCATGAACGCGTCGTCCGTCGTGTAGTCGGGTGCCTCGGTCCACAGGCGCGAGAACGGCCGATTCAGCATCTCGAGGCACGCGCCGGTGTTCAAGAGGCCGACGAGGCCCGGCCACCGCCCGGAGAAGTTCGACGCGAGCAGGAGCGGGTTGTCCTTGCCCACGACGCCGTCCGTCGTGTGCGGCCCGTAGAACCAGTGGACGCACACTCCGATCATCGGATCCTGCACCGGGCCGAGCTTCTCGATCGACTCGTGCGGCTTCGAGAGGAAGCCCTCCACCACGTAGGGTTCGCGACCGAGCTTCCGGAGCGCGCGCTCGAGCTGCTCGGTCGCCTCGCGCATGTTGGGGAGCGCGAGCTCGTTCGGCTTTGCGCGCGCGTCACCAGGCCAAAACAGGGCGATCTTCTGGGTCATCGTCGCCGCATGCTAATGCACCGCTCGCGAGATCGCTCCCAAAGAGGAGCGCCACAGCCTCTCCCGGCTGACGCGGCTCCCCGCGCGAGGGCGCGCGCCGCGGGCGCCCCTCCTGGGCGCGATCTCCCGGCGCACGCGGAGCCCCGCGGCGAGTGCGTCAGTTCGTCTTCTCTTTGCCGCCGCTCCCGTGGATCCGACCGGAGTTGCCGGGCTTGCGGAGCGTTCCCTCGGGATCGCGCGGCGGCTCGTCGTACTGCTGCCGGTAGGCTTGCTTCGCGGAGAGCTTGTCGCCGAGGCTCGGCGCGATCTTCGCGACGGTCGTGTTGATGATCGCGCCGAGCCCGACCTTCACGTCGCGCGTATGGTGCGCCGCGGCCTTCACGATCGCGTCCGCCACCTCCTGCGGCTCGATCTGCGGCGTGGGCAGCTTGGGCTCCGCGTTCATGTAGTTCGCCGCGTGCTCCGGATAGGGCGTGTTCACGGCGGTCGGCTGGATGAGCGTGATCGCGATGGGCGCCTTGTCGAGCTCCTCCACCTCGATCCGGAGCGCGTTGGTGAACCCCTTCACCGCGTGCTTGGACGCCGAGTACATGCCCTGCAACGGGACGACCGCGTCCGACACTTCGCTCCCGACGTTGATGATCGCGCCGCCCGCGCGCATGTTGCGCAGCGCGATCAATGACCCGTTCACGACGCCCCAGAAGTTGATGTCGAAGAGCGTTCGACTGTCTGCTTCCGAGACCTCGTCGAGGCGACCGTAGATCGAGACCCCCGCGTCGTTGACCCACGTATCGATGCGGCCGTAGAGGTCGAGCGCCGCGCGCGCGATCCGCTTCACGTCCTCGACCTTGGACACGTCCGCCACGACGTGCGCGGCGATCCCGCCCATCGAGCAGATCTCCTGGACGGCACGCGCGAGGACCTCCTCGCTGCGCGCGGCGAGCACCACGCGCGCGCCCCTCTTCGCGAACGTGTACGCCGTCGCCAGTCCGATGCCGCTCGAGGCCCCCGTGATGACCACGACCTGCTCGTTGATCGGCTTCAGTTGAATCGGCATGTTGACCACCTCTCGTTGCTGTCGCCCACGCAGCAAACGGCGCGCCGCGCGAGCGCGGCGCTTTCGTGCGCGTCACGGCCCGATCGGGGCAAAGTTTCGCGCCGCTCCCTTCGACGGCCGAAGAATCCCTGACTTTCTCGTTGGACCCCGGCTTGCAGTGCGCCCCGGCCTCAGTCCCAAGGAGGTCCCATGGAGCGATGTCTCGACGTCGTCTGCTTTTCGCATCTTCGCTACGACTTCGTCTTTCAAAGGCGCGCGGAGCGCTGACGACCGGCTCGACCTCGACCCGCACCACGGAGACCGAGACATGTTCGATTACCTGATCGCGGGCGCCGGCTTCGCCGGCAGCGTGCTGGCGGAGCGCCTGGCATCGTCTGGGAAGCGCGTCCTCTTGTGTGACAAACGCCGCCACGTGGGCGGGAACGCCTATGACCGACTGGATGCAGCCGGGATCCTCATCCACGAGTACGGGCCCCACATCTTCCACACGAACTGCTCGAGGGTGTTCGCGTACCTGTCGCGCTTCACCGATTGGCGCCCGTACGAGCACAAGGTCATCGCGTCCGTCGACGGCAAGCTCCTGCCGTTCCCGATCAACATCGACACGGTCAATCAGATGTACGGAACCTCCATGGACGAGGAGCAGATCGCGGCGTTCTTCGCGGAGCGCGCCGAGCCGATCAAGCACCCGAAGACGTCCGAGGACGCGGTCGTGAGCAAGACGGGGCGAGACCTCTACGAGAAGTTCTTCCGGAACTACACGCTCAAACAATGGGGGCTCGACCCCTCCCAGCTCGACGCGGCCGTCGCGGCGCGCGTCCCGGCGCGGACCAACCACGACGATCGCTACTTCACGGATCAGTTCCAGGCCATGCCGCTGAACGGCTACACGGCGATGTTCGAGCGGATGCTCGACCACGAGAACATCCGGGTCGAGCTGGGTGTGGACGCGCGCGAGCTCGCCCGTGAGGTGCCTCACCGCGAGCTCGTCTACTCGGGCCCCATCGACGCGTACTTCGACTATCGATACGGCCCGCTCCCCTATCGGTCCATCGACTTCAAGTTCGAGACACACGACGTCGAGACCTTCTAGCCGGGCGCCGTCATCAACTATCCGAACGACCACGCGTTCACGCGCTGCACGGAGTTCAAATACCTCACGGGGCAGAAGCACGCGAAGACGAGCATCGTCTACGAGTTCCCGACGTCCACGGGAGACCCGTACTATCCGATCCCGCGCCCCGAGAACGCGGAGCTCTATCGCAAATACAAGCTGCTCGCGGACGCGACGCCGAACGTCCACTTCGTGGGTCGACTCGGGACCTACAAATACTACAACATGGATCAGGTCGTGGCTCAGGCGCTCACGCTCTTCGACCACCTGCGAGGCCTCGACGCGGACCGCTCGTCGGCCGAGGTCGAGGTCCGTCCGGGCGCAGAACGTGCAGCCTGAGCAGGACCATGCCGCGCCGACACCTGCGTCAGCTGGGACACCTTCGGCCTGCACTCGCGCGTGAGGAGGACACCGGCGCTCGGGGGTACCCGCGGCCGCAACTCCGTCGGAAAGATTGGCACTCGTTGAACGGGATCTGGGCGTTCGAGATCGACCCTGACGGTCAATTCGAGCGCCCCGATGGGCCGTCCTTTTCAGGAGAGATTTGCGTGCCCTTCTCCCCGGAGACGGCGCGGAGCGGGATCGGAGACACGGGCCTCTACCGGGCGTGCTGGTACAGGCGCCGGGTCGAGGTCCCCGAGCTCGGGAGCGAGCAGCGTCTCATCCTTCACTTCGGCGCCGTCGACCACGACGCGACAGTCTGGATCGACAACGTGCTCGTCGGCCGGCACGAGGGCGGCTACACGCCCTTCTCGTTCGACGTGACGGAGCAAGCGCGGGGGGCGAAGGAGATCACCGTCGTCGTACGGGCGTTCGACGATCCGGCGGATCTCTCGAAGCCTCGGGGCAAGCAGGACTGGCAGCTCGAGGCGCACTCGATTTGGTACCCGCGCACCACGGGGATCTGGCAGACCGTGTGGCTCGAGCGCGTCCCTCGAAACCGCATCGAGGCGTTGCGGTGGACGCCGGATCTCGGCAAGTGGGAGATCGGTCTCACGGCGCGGGTCACCGATCCCTACACCGAGGGGATTCGCCTCGGCGTGCGCCTTCGCGTCGACCAGGTGCTCCTCGCGGACGATGTCTACTCCGTCGTCGCCGGAGAGGTGCGCCGGAGGATCGCGCTCTCGGATCCGGGGATCGACGACTTTCGGAACGAGCTCCTCTGGTCTCCCGAGAGGCCGACATTGATCGACGCGGAGCTCACGCTCTTCGGCCCGGACGGGTCGATCCTCGACGAGGTCCGGAGCTACACGGCGATCCGTTCGATCGTCATCCAAGGGGATCGGTTCGTCCTGAACGGGCGCCCGCTCCACCTGCGGATGGTGCTCGATCAGGGCTACTGGCCCGAGACCGGACTGACCGCGCCGGACGACGCCGCGCTCCGCCGGGACGTCGAGCTCGCGAAGTCGATGGGCTTCAACGGCGTCCGGAAGCACCAGAAGATCGAGGATCCGCGGTACCTGTATTGGGCGGATCGCCTCGGCCTCCTCATCTGGGGCGAGATGCGGAGCGCGTACCGCTTCACGCCGACCTCCATGGCGCGCCTCGTGCGCGAGTGGACGGAGGCCGTGGATCGGGACGTGAGCCACCCCTGCGTCGTCGCTTGGGTGCCGTTCAACGAGTCTTGGGGGGTGCCCAACTTGGCAGACAGTCCGACGGAGGTGAACTACGTGAAGGCCATCTATCACCTCACGAAGAGCCTCGATCCCTCCCGCCCCGTGATCGGCAACGACGGGTGGGAGAGCACGATCACGGACATCGTCGGGATCCACGACTACGACAGCGACGGGGAGCGCCTCGGCGCGCGGTACCAGGCGCCCGAGCTCGTCCCGACGCTGCTCAAGCGCGAGCGGCCGGGCGGCCGCCTGCTGGTCCTGGACGCGAACCGGGTGGGCGAAGTCGCGATCGTCCTGTCGGAGTTCGGCGGCATCGCGCTCGGCGCGATGACCACGGAGCAGTCGAACGCGACCTGGGGCTACTCGACCGCGAGGGATCCGGGGACGCTCATGAAGAAGTACCGAGAGCTCCTCCACGCCGTCGGCTCCGCGCGCTTGCTCGCGGGGTTCTGCTACACGCAATTCGCCGACACGTACCAAGAGGCGAATGGTCTGCTCTATGCGAACCGGACCCCCAAATTCCCAATCGAAGAGGTGCGTGCCGCCACCCTGAACCAAGTGGGCGGCGCGGTCCCCGAGCCGATCTCGGGCGGCCCGGTCCTGCGCATCGGAGATGGTCGTCATGACGCTTCCGCTCCATCGCCGAAGGGTGCCGAAGCCCGACGGGCGGGACATGTGGCTCTATGGCCGAAGCCCGATCCCGGAGGACATCGAGGGCGTCGTGCCGCTCGGGGATCGGACGCCTCCGAACCCGCACATGAGGTGGCACCCGCTCCGCGGCGAGTGGGTGACGTACGCGGGGTACCGGCAGCACCGGACGTTCCTCCCGCCCGATCACTACGATCCCCTCTCTCCCTCGACTCCGGAGCTGCCGACGGAGCTCCTCGCGGGCGCGTACGACGTCGCCGTCTTCGAGAACCGCTTCCCCTCGTTCCACGGCGGGGCGCATGATGCACCAGGTACGATCGTACCTATCGCTCCTGCGACCGGACGGACGGAGGTCGTCGTGTTCACGCAGGCGCGGACCGGCGCCCTCGGTGATCTGCCGATCGCGCACGTGGAGCTCATCGTCGGCGTCCTCGCGGACAGGACGCGCGAGCTCGGCGCGCGCGAGGACGTGCGCTACGTGTTCCCGTTCGAGAACCGGGGAACCGAGGTGGGAGTCACGCTTCACCACCCGCACGGACAGATTTACGCGTACCCGTTCGTCCCACCGATCGCGGCGAACGAGCTCGCGCACCAGCGCAGGTACCACGAGGCGTCCGGTCGCGGCCTGCTCGCCGATCACCTCCAAAAGGAGCTCACCGACGGCCGTAGGGTCGTCGCGAGCCGCCCGTCCGCCGTGTCGATCGTCCCCGTGTGTGCCCGCTATGCGTACGAGCTCTGGGTCGCGCCCCTACGTCCAGCGCCGCTGCTCACCGATCTCACGGACGCGGAGGTCGCGGATCTCGCCGCGGTGCTCAAGGAGTCTCTCCAAAAGCTCGACGGTCTCTGGAACATCCCCATGCCCTACATCCTCGCAATCCATCAGGCGCCCACGGACGGCGTGGTCCACCCGTACGCGCACGTGCACGTGGAGATCTATCCGGCGCTGCGGATGCCGAACCGCCTGAAGTACCTCGCGGGGAGCGAGACGGGCGCGGGCGCGTTCACCGCGGACACCATCCCGGAGGAGAAGGCCGCCGAGCTCCGCGCGGTGGACCCTAGCGCTCCGCGGGCGGGGGCGAAGTGAGCCGCGAGCGCTTCGTCGAGCTCTTTGGCTCGGCGCCCGCGGTCGACGAGTCGGCGCCGGGCCGGGTCAACCTGATCGGAGAGCACACCGACTACAATGGCGGGTTCGTCCTCCCGACGGTGATCCCCCAGACGACCCGGGTCTTCCTGTCCCCGCGCCCGGGCGACCGCGCGCGCGTCGCGTCCCTCGACCGGCCGGGCGAGCTCATGGAATACACCGTCGGCCGGGAGACCCGGCGGCGCGCGTGGGTGGACTACGTCGCCGGGGTCACCCGCGCGCTTCGCGAGCGGGACGTCGCGCTCGGAGGGTTCGACGCGCTCATCGCGTCGAACGTCCCCATCGGCGCGGGGCTCTCGTCGAGCGCGGCCCTCGAGGTCGCGCTCGCACGCGCGCTGCGGACCGCGTTCGAACTCCCGTGCAGCGATCTGGATCTCGCGGCCGCGGGGCACGCGGCGGAGAACGGCCTCGTCGGCGTGCCCACCGGCCGAATGGACCAGCTCGCCGTGAGCCTCGGCGCGGAGCACGCCGCGCTGCTCCTCGATACGCGACACCTCGCGTTCGAGCGGATCCCCATCCCGGACACGGTGGACGTGCTCGTCCTGGACTCGGGGGTCCGGCACGGGCTCACGTCGGGCGACTATGCGCGCCGGCGGAGCGAGTGCGAGCGCGCCGCCCGAGAGCTCGGCGTCGCCGAGCTCAGGGACGTGGAGGTCGCGGCACGCGTCGCGGAGCTGCCGCCGCCGCTCGACCGGCGGGCGCGCCATGTCGTCTTCGAGAACATGCGCGTCCTCGAGGCTGCCGATTGTCTGCGCCGAGGGGACGTGGTTCGCCTCGGCGCGCTGTTCTCGGCGTCGCACGCGTCCTTGCGCGACGACTTCGAAGTGTCCGTCCCGGCGGTCGACGCGCTCGTCGCGGCGCTCCAGGCGGAGAGCGAGGACGTGTATGGCGCGCGGATGACGGGCGGGGGCTTCGGCGGCGCGGTGGTTGCTCTCGTCCGGTCCGGACGGGGTCCACGCGTGGCCGAGGCCGCGCTGCGGGAACACGCGCGCTCCTTTCGAGGGGCGAGCGTGCTGGTCGACGGCCGAAGGAGAATCGCGTGACGGGTAGGAATCGCGGACTGCAGATCTGGGGAGGCGTGGAGTGCACCGTGAACCGTGTGGGGGACCGATGGTTTGATCAAATCGAGCTCTCCGGTCACGCCACGCGGGACGATGATTTGCGCCTCGTCCGCGATCTCGGCATTCAAACGCTCCGCTATCCGCTCCTTTGGGAGCGCGCGGCACGAGCCGGCGCCGAGCACGACTTCCAATGGATGGATCGGAGACTCGCGCTCCTCCGCGAGCTCGACATGCATCCGATCGCCGGGCTGGTCCACCACGGGAGCGGCCCCGCGCACACGCACCTCTTGGACCCCGCGTTCCCGACTCACCTCGCGGCGTACGCGGGGGAGGTCGCCGCGAGGTACCCCTGGATCCGGGACTACACGCCCATCAACGAGACGGTCACGACGGCGCGCTTCAGCGCGCTCTACGGGCACTGGTACCCGCACGCGCGGTGCACGCGCGCGTTCGTGCGTGCGCTCTTGACGGAGGTCCAGGCGACCGTCCTCGCCATGCGAGCGATCCGGAGGGTGTGCCCCGACGCGCAGCTCGTCCAAACGGAGGACGGCGGCGCCGTCTTCGCGACGCCGACGCTCCAGTACCAAGCCGACTTCGAGAACGAGCGGCGCTGGTTGGGCCTCGACTTGCTGTTCGGGCGCGTCGATCGGCACCACCCGCTCCATCGGTTCCTCATCGAGCACGGGGCGAAGCGGGAGGAGCTCTTGGCGCTCGAGCGCGACCCGTGTCCCCCCGACGTGGTGGGATTGAACTACTACGTGACGAGCGACCGGTTCCTCGACGATCGAGTCCACCTCATCCGGCCCATTGTCGGGGCGGAAACGGCATCCACGAGTACGCCGACACCGAGGCGGTGCGTGCGCGCGGGGAGGGCATCGTGGGTCACGAGGAGCTCTTGATCGAGGCCTGGCGCCGCTATCGAACGCCGCTCGCGGTCACGGAGGTGCACCTCGGCTGCACCCCCGACCAGCAGATCCGATGGCTCGCGGAGGCTCACTCCGGGGCCCTCGCTGCGCGCGAGGCCGGAGCGGACGTTCGCGCGATCACGCTGTGGGCGTTGTTCGGGAGCCACGACTGGGACTCGCTCGTCACCGAGGTTCGCGGGACGTACGAGCCCGGCGTGTTCGACGTGCGCCTCGGCTCGCCTCGGTGGACCGAGTTCAGCCACGCCGTCCGCGCGCTCGTCTCCTCGGGGACGTTCCCGGTCCCGGCCCATGGCCGCTGGTGGCGCCGCGCCGACCGCCTCATCCACGCCGCGGTCGATCGCCGCTCGGGCCTCTCGCTGGTGCCGCCGATAACGCCCTCGGCGAGCGAGCGACTGGCGGGCTATTGACTCGATCGACACCTCGACTCGCGTCGAGAGGCCGACCGACGGAGGGGAGCTCGAGTCCCCTCTCCGCCGGGTGAGACGCGCTCGGGATCCCGTTCAGACGGCGCGCTTCGCCGCGGCCATCGCTTTGTCTGCGGCCCCCAGCGCGCGCTCGACGTCCATGGCGCTGTGCGCGGCGCTCAGGAACCACATGTGGCGAGGATGGAAGAGGACACCGGCCTCGAGTGTCTGCTCGTAGAACGTCCTCTTCACGCGCTCGTTCACCTCGGCGTCCGCGTCATGGAAGCGCACGAACGGCATGGGCGGGAGCGGCTCGGCGTAGACCTCCGCCGCGATGCCGTGTGCGCGCGCGATGCTAGCGAGGCCGGAGATCAGGCGCTCCCCCATCGACCAGGCGTGCTCGGCCGCCGACTCGCGGGCTTCGATCTCGAGCGTCGCCATCGCAGCCGCCATCGCCGCGGTGTCCCCGTGGAAGGTGCCGGAGTAGTGCATCCCGGCGGCGGCCTCGAGCACGTCTCGCCGGCCGAGCACAGCCGCGACGGGCCAACCATTGCCTATCGCCTTGCTGAGGGTGAGGAGATCGGGGACGAGACCGATCCGCGCGCAAATCGTTCCGGGGGGCGGGCGCAGCCCCGTCTACACCACGTCCATGATGAACCCGGCGCCGCCCGCGCGGGCGCGGCGCGCGACCGCGCGCACCTTCTCCGGGTCGAATGGGACGACCATCTCCGGCGCGAGGATCACCGCCGCGATTTTCGCCCGGGAAGCGCTGGAAGAGTGACTCGAGCGAATCTGGCGCATGGGCGGAGAACTCGAGCACTTGATCCGCGAGCCCCTCGGGGACGAACGGCTCGAGCGGTAAACACCAGTCGTGCCACCCGTGATAGCCGCACCGCGCGACCCGCCGGCGCCCGGTGGCGCGGCGCGCGACGCGAAGCGCGCCGGTGGTGGCTTCGGATCCAGTCCGGAAGAACACCCCCATGTCGAACCCAGGGAAGCGCTCGAGGAGCGTCTCGATGAACGCGAGGTGCACGGGGTGGTTCAGCGAGAGCAGGGCTCCCGACGCGGCTTGGGCGCGCGCGGCGTCGTCCACTTCCTCGTTCGCGTACCCGAGCAGGAACGGTCCGAACGCCATCAGGAAGTCGACGTATTCGTTGCCATCGACGTCGAAGATGCGGCACCCGCACCCCCGCTCGAAGTAGGTCGGGGACGAGTTCGGGTGCGTGAGCGGGCGCCCCGAGAGGTGGTGCCCCCCGGGGATGATGCGCGCCGCGCGCTCATGGAGCGCCCGAGATCGGGCGTATCGAGCCTCATTTCGGTGGTGCGGCGGTGGCGAGACGTGCACGTCTACGTGCAGGCGCGTCGCGAGAAATACGGACAGACAGTGGACGCGATCGCGCGCGCCTGCGGCGGAGCGGGCGTCACGCTCACGCGCGAGGACTTACCGCGCGCGCTCGAGCTCGCGACCAACGTGACTCGCCTCCTCACCGCGCCGTTCGTCGCGCCGAGGAACGACGAGCGGCTGCAGCGCCTGCGGGGGGAGGACGTCCAGCTCTACCTCTACCCTGCGGATCTCCTCGTACGGGGGAAGGAGGAGATCGTCGCGCGCGTGCGCACGGCGCTCGTGCGGTCGAGGAAGCTCGGAGAGCTCGCCTATTTGGTCGAGTCGCGGAAGGCGCAGAACATCCAGGACGCGCTTGCGAAGCTCCCAGCCTTGCCGCCCATCGGAGACAAGGGGCTGCGCCATCGGTACCGATGGCTGCACCGCCACCTCGACGAAGCCGCGATTCCGTTCGACGAGTGGGCGACGCTCGAAGCGCAGCTTCGACGCGGGGACTTGAGCGCGACGAATGGCGGGTTCGATACGCCCGTCGCCCCGCCCGTCCTCGCCGCGCGCCTCCGTCCGGAGGCGCACTCCCGAGCTCCCCGACCGCGAGCCGCGGCGGCGCGCGCGGCGCGCTCGGACATCGATGCGACGTGTGTACGAACCAGGAGACGGCGATGGCCAAGGACACGATGGGCGACCGCGCCGTGAGACTCGAGGATCGGCGAGTGACCAGGCGAGCGTTCGGAGCGATCGGCGCAGCGATCACCGCCGGAGCGGCGGGCCTCGTCATCGGGTGCGGCCGCCGCACGAGGGCGCTCGCGACGAGCGCGAGCCCGGCCCCCGTAGCGAGGGAGGAGGAGGCGCCCCGTCCTCCCGAGGGGTCGGCTGGGCCGCCCGAGCAGGGCCCCTGGCGCTCCGTCGACTTCCCGGAGGCCCAGCGCGCCGAGGCGAACGCGCCCCCTTTCGGGCGCGCGATGATCCGAGCGGCGCGGCCGGGACCTCGTGGCGCTGCCGCGCTCGTCGCGCTGCACGGGCACACCGAGTCCGAGAGGGGCCTCGACGTCGGCGCGCGCGCGTGGAAGGACGACTACCACCTCGACGCGGCGTATTCACGACTGTCTGCTCCCGCGCTCACGGCGGCGGACGGCGGCGGCTTCCTCGACGACGAGCAGTTGGGCGCGCTGAACCGCGAGCTCGCCGAACGACCGTTCTTGGGGCTCACGCTCGCATGTCCGTTCACCCCGGACATCGTCGACCCCAAGTCGGATCTCGCGGTCGCCTATGGAGGGTTCGTGGCCGACCGATTGGCCGAAGAGATCCGCGCCCTGGATCCGAGCTCGACGCCCCGTCTCGGGATCGACGGGATCAGCATGGGCGGGCGAATCGCGCTGATGGTGGGGTTCTCCCGGCCGGACGTGTTCCGGTCCGTGGGCTGCCTGCAGCCCTTCCTGAAGCCCGAGGAGGCGGAGATGTTCGCCGAGCTCGTGGCGCGAGCGACGCGGGCGCAGGCGATTCAGCTCGTGACGGCAGAGAGCGATCCCCGCCTGCAGGGAGTGCGCGCGCTCTCCCGCGCGCTCGACGCGCGCGGACTGGAGCACGTCGTGGTGGTCTCGGGCGGGGGCCAGGCGCTGCTCGAACCAGACATTCCAGAGCCGGACGAGGACGCCGAGCCATGGCCCGAGCCGAACCCGGAGCCGCTCGACCCGGTGGCCCCGGTGACGCCCGAGCCACTCACTGCGCTCATCGATCCCGTGGTGCCCCCCATCGGGTTGGACTCCGAGTTCGGCGTGTTGGGAACGCCGTCCAGCGTGCCACCGCTCTGTCCGACCGAGCGATCGTGGGCGCCGCCCATCGACGGCCGCGAGTCGGGACCGCGCGTGTCTCGCTGGTCGCTTCCGCATCCCCAGATCGCCGCGACGACGAGTGTCGCTGCAGCGCAAACCACCTTGGATCGTGACATGGTCACCTCTTCCGCCGGATGCCCGGCGCCTTTCGATCGAGCGCTCCGCGGAGCGCTTGGTTGTCGCGGCACGCTTCGCCGCGGGGATGGCGCCTCGAGCACGTCCAGTGCCAGGGCTCGGCTCACGCTCGTCCGACCGCGTCCGACCCCGCGGCCTCGCGGACTGGAAGGCGCCATCGTCCGGGAACGCGCGCACCGCACACATGGCAGCGCCCCCCGATGAGGCGACTCTGCGTGAGCAGCACGCCGGAGCGCTCCACCACGATGACGCGGCAGCGCGGACACAGCGTGTGACGAAGCGCCTCGACGTTTCGCGCGTTGCTCGCGTACACGAACCGAAGCCCTCTGCCGTACGCACAGCCCATCGCGAGAAGCAGCTCACCGACGGACGTCGCCGCGCGCGCGCCGTGGAGGTGCCACGGGATGCGCGGATCGATGCGCGCGAGGCGGTCGGCGATGGCGCGGAGGAGCCCGACGTCGGTCGACGCGGGCGCGAGGGGCGTGACGACCTCCACCCAGAGACCGAGCTTCCGAGCTTGCTCGATCGTTCGCCACGCGGTCTCGTCGTCCGCGCTCACGTCGACACGAATCGCGTCGGTGACGTCGCGAAGGAAGGCGACGACCTCCGGCGTCGTGCGACCGCTCGTCACGAGGGCGGTGACGAGCCCGCGCTCCTTCGCGTGCGCGAACACGTCGCGCGTCCATTCGGCTGCGACCAAGGGATCGCCGTACGCCGCCGCGATCGCGTTGCAGCCGAGAAAGGCTGCACGATCCACGAGCCCGAGCGCAGTCGTGACGCTCGGCGCGGCCGCGGCGCTCGGCCCCGACACCACCGCGCCGAACGTGAGCGCGAGGGCGCCCGGCATGACGTGGTAGATCGCGTGGGCGGCGAGCGTGTCCACCGAGAGCTTCGTCACATAGCCATAGGGCGCGAGGATTTCATCGCTCGAACGCGAGCGCACGCCGCACGCTCCGCGCTCTCCCTCCGCGAGCCCACAGCGGCGAGCGCACGCTCGGCACTGCGTCGTCCCGTCCTCGAGGTCTGCGACGAGGCGGCTTCGTTGGGTGAGACGATCCAGGCGTTGGAGCCGCGCGGCCTCCTCGATCGCGGGCGGACGGAGTGTCGGCATGCCGCGGCGCTCAGCAATTCACACACCACTTTCCCGCACACGGAGTCGTGACGGGTCGCGCCGGGACAGCACGGGAGGGCTTGCGCTCCTCGCACGGTCGAAGACGGGATGAGCGACGGCCCGCAGGGGGGCGGGACCGTCGACTCACCCGTAAGGGCGCGTCCGGAAATAAGTGGCTGCACCGAGGGCGACGATGCGCCCCGCGGCCAAGGCGCGACGACGAGGAATAGTGGGGCTATTTGAGGAGGAGTAACGCCGGCCGCGGGGATGCAGCGTCGGCCGAATGCGCCAGTTATTTCCGGACGCGCCCTAAGTGGCGTGCGCCGAGAGCACTCTTCGTACCCATCCCTGCGCGCGGAGAATCGGGACCGCGTGGACCGTTTTGTCTGTCGCTCCGGCGCCACTGGGGCAGGACGCTACAGCTCCACGGACCGCGCGACGGGTCGTGGAGGGGCCCCGCGAGGCCGCGCATGTCTGCTGCTTCACGGCGCGGGGACGGTGCACGTGACCACGTGCCCCATGTTGGGGGAAGGAGACTCGAGGATGGGAAAGCGGGGAATGGAGATGACGACGGGGGGCGACGTCGTGTCGTTCCTCAAGGCGCAGCACGCCCAAGTGACGGCTCTCTTCCGGGCGGTCCGCCCGGCGATCGACGAGGAGCGCTCTTCGGCGTTCCACGCCCTCCGGCGAATGCTCGCCGTCCACGAGACCGCCGAGGAGGAGATCGTGCACCCCGCCGCTCGGCGCTCGCTGGAGAACGGTGAGTTCATCGTCGCACAGCGGCTGTTCGAGGAGCGCACCGCGAAGGAGATGCTCGCGGAGCTCGAAGAGCTCGACCTCGAGTCCGACGCGTTCGCACGCGCGTTCGACTCACTCGAGTCCGCTGTGCTCGCGCACGAGGCCGCGGAGGAGGCGACGGAGTTCAGCCAGCTGGCAGACGAGCTCGACGCGACCCGCCTCGAGCGCATGCAGCGCGCCGTCGCGTTCGCAGAGTCGGTGGCTCCGACTCGTCCGCAGGCGGCGGTCGAGTCGAGAGCCGCGAACTTGTTCGTCGGCCCGTTCGCCTCGATGGTGGACCGCGCGCGCGACGCTCTCCAGGGCGCAAAGTAGCCGCGCGCACGCTGTGGGTGGGAGGGTCTCGCACGAACCTTGCGGGCGGACGGTGTATGAGCGGACTCCATCCAGCAAGCACACCGGGTCACCTCGAGCCCGACAGCGACGCGCTCGCGAGCGAGGACGAGACGGCGCGGACCGCGTCGGACGCCACCGAATCGCGAGACATCCTCGGCGAGTCGATCGTCGCGCGCGAACTCGTCGACGTGAGCCTTCGCGTCTCGGACGAGGGGAGGACCGACCCGCGCCCGTCTTCGCCGTGAGCGAGCGAGCACTCCACAGGAGGCGCACGTGCCGCCGCGCTGGCGGAGATACAGACATTGAACGAGGCGCGTGACAGACACTAACGCGCGCCCGACCGGTCACCGCACCGTCGAGCGTCGGCCGTCGGCCGTCGGCCACGCTGGGCGCTCAAGCCGCCTGTCCGAGGCTTCGCTCGAGCGGCGGGTCGAGCGGGATCACGAGGCGCGTCGTCGTGCTCGCGCTCTCTGGGTCCTGATGGATCGTGAGCCATCCCCCCGCCGCCTGCGCGAGGTCGCGCACGGAGTCGACCGCCGGGTCCTCGACGGCGGCTTCGATGTCGACGGGGCAGTGCTCGCCGCCGCGCTCACGCACCAAGACACGGACGGAGTCTTCGGACGCCATGATGGCGACGAGCACGATCTCACCCGGCGGAGACGCGGCGACCGCCTCCCGCACCAATGCGTGGAGCGCGATCACCCATCGGGAGAACGATCCGCGCACGCGGCAGGGCGCGTCGCGCGACACGTCCGCGATGAACATCACTCGGCTCACGTCGAACGCCGCGAGCATGAGGGTCACGGCGTCGAGCAGGTCGCTCGTCGCGTCGGACTCGGTCCAGCTGGCCGTCGAAACGAGGTTTCCTTCGGCTTCGCGCGTCGCGATGCACATGCTGGCGGGTGGTGCAGCTTGAGTGCCACGCAAAAAATCACTTGGATCCTCGTGAAACCCACGGCCTCGCGCCACTCGGGGGCTGCGGCCCGACACGTCTGGGGCGAAACGCGGCGCGACGCGACGTGGACCACCCCCGCTCCGGGATCACCGAGACATCGCGCGCTCGCGCAAAGCGAAGGCGCGCTGGGCGTCGCGGTCAGCCTTCGGGAACGGGCGCTGGTCGAGCCCGAATGAACTGCTCGAAGACGAGGAGTTCGACGGGCGTCTTCTCCCCCTCCTCCACGAGGAACGAGCGCACGCGCTTCCAGTCGAGGCCCTTGGGGCCCGCGCCGATCCTCGGGATCCCGATGCGCGTCACCCCTCCTTGTTGGGCGAGCGCGATCATCTGGCGGACCGCGCGCGCGAGGGCGGACATCTGCCCCCCGGAGCGCCCGCTCGACTTCGGATCCGCGGCGCGCCGCTCCTCCGTGACGAGACTGTAGACGACGACGTCGTCGTCGCTCCAGACGAACACGTCTCCGAGCGCGGGGCGCTTGTCGCGGCAGCGCTGCGCGCAGTCCTCGGCCATGCGCGGCCACCGCTTTCGGAAGGCCACGGCGATGCCCGCGTCCAGGGTCCCGTCGCGGCTGCACGCCTGCGCGAACGCCTTGAGTCCGGCGGTTTCAAAAAGGTCGCCCTTCAGGATCGTCGTGGGCATGGGCGCGTGCGTATCGACCATCGGCCACGGGGCGGCAAGTCAGCTCGGGCTCGGGTCGTCGTCGAGGCGCGCGCCGGCGAGGCGGTTCGCGGCCATGTCGAGGACGATCGCGAGGTAGTCGGGCGGCGTCGAGGATGCCTCGGTGTGGAAAGACAGTCGAATGGACTGTCCGCCTCGAAACACGACGGCCTCCATCCGACGCCGAGCAGCGCCGCGATCGAAGCGCTCGGACGCGCCGTCCCCGCTCGCGGTCGTGGCGCGGATGTAATCCGCCCACGACCGCACACGCACCCCGTTCATCTCGAGGAGGACGTCACCGAACCGAACGCCGGCGAGCGCGGCCGGGGATCGCGGCAGGACGCCGAGTATCGCGATGCCCTCGAGCGCCGCAGCCAGTTCGTCGAGCGCGCGAACGTCGAACATCCATGAAGGCTAGCGCTCCCCCGAGCGGAAGCACGTCGTTCACGAGCTCGACGGGAGCCACCCCGCGAGCGAGCGCGACGCTTCTGGACCACGGCGCCCGGCGCTACCGGGCGCGCGCCCCATCAGACATTCAATTCCTTCTCGACGTCGGCGATGGCGATTCGCGCCATCGCGAGGTTCGCGCGCTGGCGGTCGAGCGCGACGTAATAGAAGAGCGTGGGCCGCGCTCGGAGTGGGCGAATGATGTGGTACTGGCGCTGCAGGCTGATGAGGATGTCTTCGATCGCATCCTTGAGGTTGAGGTTCTGCATGGTCTTCCGCTTCGCGCGGACGACCTCCGTGTTCCCGGCCGCGGCGACCTCGAGGTTGACGGAGCCGCCACCCTCTTGGCCGAGGAGCATGCCGCTCTCGGAGTCCACGAGGCACGCGCCGATGAAACCGTCGAGCGAGTTGAGCTTGGTGAGGCTGTCCTTGATGTTCATGCTGGTCTCCGTTCGATCTTGGATGGATGGGATGAGAGGTGCGGGGATGGGCTCGTGCGACGAGGACGACGGTGGTTCGTCGAAGCTCGAGCCCCAGTTGAGTTCGTCGGTCGCCGCGGAGGGCGGGGGCACGATGGTCCACCCCGTGCCGGAGAGGCGCTGCGGACCGCTGTCTTCGCGGCGTTGCTCGTCGACGCGGCGGCAGCTCTCCATCAGGAGCTCGTGCCAGGAGGCGCGGATGGTGCGGCTCGTCGGCGTGCGGCCGGCGCGCATCGAGAACTCGCCCGCGCGCCAGTGCATGATGTCGAAGAACGCGTCCTCGCCGCTCACGCCGCCCGCGGTCGCGTGGACGATGGCGCCCTGCTCGAACCAGATCTTCCCGATCTCGCCGCGGTGCTCGACCTGCAAGAGACCGGTCGCGCCGGACAGGGAGTAGAGCTGCACGATGTCGGGGAGGGTCTGCACGGAGATCGCGCCGGAGAAGCCAATCGCGGGGCGCGACATGGATTCGTCCACGAGCTGGACGAAGCGGTCGTACTCGAACGGCTTCTCGAGGAAGCTCGTCGAGGAGGAGGTCACGAACTGCTGCACGTCGGCCGTTCGGTAGGCCGTCATGATGATCACGGGGAGCGCGGGCTGGAGTCGGCGCGCCTCGAGGATGAGCTCCGTCCCGCTCATCCCGGGCATGCGCACGTCCGCGACGAGGAGATCGTACGGGTCTCGTTGGATCTTCCCGAGGGCGATCTCTCCGTCGTGCGCCGTGTCGACGACGCAGTGGGGGCGAGCCCGCGAGAGGCGCGAGGAGAGCGACCACACGAGCGGCTCCTCGTCGTCGACGAGCAGGACGCGTTTCGGCTCCTCATCCCCGGCCATCGCGCCGCGACTTTGCAGTCGTCGTGCCGTCCACGCCGGAGAGCGTTTCTGCGCTGTGCGCGGGTCGCCCCCGTCCGGGTTCCAGAAATCGTGTCCAGAATCCAGACGGAGACCGACCGGAGCGTGCGCGCGGAGCGGCCCGCGGCGCTGGTCCCGGCGTTGCACGGCGCTCGGACGAATGGCGCAGGTGAATCTCCGGACGCGGTCGCTCGAGACGTCGATCGCCGTCCTCGGCGTCCCGCAGGGGGCCGCGGCCTCGGCGCTTCGCGCGCTCGAGGGCCGCTTTCGAGACGAGCGAAGCGAGTGCATCGGCGCGGTCATCCCGCTCGGGGGCGCGGACGAAGAGGTGGTCGGGTTCGACTACGTGCCGCCGCCCGAGCTCGCGTTCGGGCGAGCGGCGGACTTCCGCGGGTGCGATCTGCGCGTCCGACTGCGCGCGCCCTCGGAGGCTGCGCCCGAGGATGAGGGGAAGCGACTCGCGGCAGAAGCGGATGGGATCCTCGTCCTGGCCGGCGCGACGTCGTCCGCGCCGCAGGTGGACGCGCTCGTCGCGGATCTTCGCGCATCACACGGTGCCCGGCCGCTGATCACGCTGAGCGAAGGAGAGCCCGTCGAGCTCCTCGATGGGGTCGAGCGACTGGTCGAGCGCGCGCTCGGGAGTCGGCCGTCCGGGACCGCGATCGCGCAGAGCTCGGAGAAGCATCCGCTCCTCGACGCGCTGCGCGCCCTCCTGGCGCGGGTCGCGGACGAGCACATGGAACGCGTCGAGGCGACGCTCGGGCGGCGCATCGACGCGAGGTTCGCCGAGCTCGCGGACGGGAAGCGCGTCGCCGAGATCGACAAAAGGCTCGCGCGCGTCGCCGCGGAGCTGACGGGGCGCGCGGCGTCCGAGTCGAGGTGGCGAGCGGACGAGACCACGCGCGCGAGCGCGGTGCTCGACCGAGTCGACGCCGTGGAGCGCCTGCTCGCCCAGATCGATCCGGACGTGTCCGAGATGGCGAGGGGGATCACGGAGCTCGGCGCCGCGCTCACGACGATCGGGGGGACGCTCGAGACGCTCGTGAGCGCCGTCGAGGTGGGAGGAGCTCGCGCCGAGTCGCGCGGGCGGCGCCTCGACGCGGCCGCGGCAGTGCTCGCGTCGCAGGTCGAGGCGGTGCACGAGCTCGGGGCGCGTCAGGAGGAGCTGGCGCGGCGCATGACGGCGATGGACGCAGAGCTCGAGAGAGCTCGCGCGGACATCGCGGAGGCGGCGTCGAGCAGCGCGACGCTCGTCGCGGGTGTGCTCTCGAGGCTCGACGGAATCGAGGCGGGGTTGGTTCAGCTCCGGCGAGAGCGCTCCCCCGAGACGGTGGAGCTCGTGCGCGAGGTCGCCGAGCTGTGCGACGAGATCAAAAAGAAGAAGAAGGGTTGGTTCGGCTGAGCCGGGGGGGCGCCGAACCTGCACAGCGAGGATATGCGATTCGATCTTGGAGCGGGTCGCGTGGTCGCCCGCGTGGTCTACGATGGGTGCGGCAGCGCGGGGAAGACGACGAACGTCCGACGGCTCGCGTCCGCCCTGCGCGGCGTCGCGAGCTGGGAGTTGGAAGCGCCGCTCGAGCTCGCGGGGCGTACGCTCTACTTCGACTGGGTGACGATCCGCGCCGGGGAGGTCTGCGGGTTTCCGTTGTTGTGCGAGGTGGTCACGGTGCCGGGCCAAGCGGAGCTCGCCCAGCGCCGCGCTCGGATCCTCGAGGGAGCGGACGTGGTCGTCCATGTTTGCGACGCGCGCGTGGAGGCCGTCACGGAGACGCGCGCGAGCCTCGGCTCGATGCGCGACGCCCTCGGCGCGTCGGGCGCGAGCGTCGTCTTGCAAGCGAACAAGCAGGACGCGAGCTCCGCGCTCGTCGGCCCCGACCTCGCGCTCGCGCTGGGAGAGGGCGGGCCCGTCATCGAGGCGATCGCGAGCGAGGGGATCGGGGTCGTCGACACGTTCCTCGTCGCGGTGCGCGAGCTCATGGAGCGCGTCGAGGGCGAGGGCCTCGATCCACGCGTCCCCGTGGGTGGCTCGGGCGGAGCGGGGGAGCTGTTCGATGCGCTCGAGGCGCTCGAGGTGGACCGCGCTTGGCTGGCCGAGCTCGCGCTGGAGGCCGCCGCCGCGGAGCTCGACGCCGAGGCGCGTCGCGCGCGCGCGCCCGGCTCACGCGTCGCCTCCGAGGGCGCGCTGGAGGCCCGCGCGAGCGTCGCTCCGCCGCTCCTCCCGGGCCCGGGCATCCCGGCCGGCCACGTGTGGCCCGCCCTGCGCGGCCGGAGCGTGCTGGCGGAGCTTTCGGCGAGCGCGGCCTACGCGGAGGCGCGTGCGAGCGCCGACACCCCGCTCACGATCGACGGCTGGGAGCTCTGGACGTCGGCGGAGCTCCGCTTCGACGACGCCGAGCGGGCGCGCGCGTCGCTCGTGCGTCGCGCGCGCGAGCACGCTCGAATCCAGCGCGCGACGGAGGGGGACGCCATCCTCGTCCTCGAGCGCGCGGGCGACGACGCGCTCTGGCTCTGGACGCTCCGGCCGCGGGGCGGCGTCGACGGGGTGCGCGCGTGAACCGGGACGTCGTGCTCGACGGGATCGACGTGGGGATCCTCGTGACGGGTCCGTCCGGGGAGATCACGTTCGCGAACAAGGCCGCGCACGAGCTCGCGTCGATCGCGCGACCGGAGAGCGAACCGCTCGGCGCGGGCGCGCTGATCGGCGTGCGCGTGAGCGAGATCATCGACCTTCCGCGCGCGCTCCACGACCTCGAACCGACGAAGAGCCTGCGGTTCGACTCGAGGGTGTCGGGCGGTGAGGAGGACCCGGTCGAGCTCGACGTCACGCTCACACCGCTCGACGCGGGTTGGGTGTTCGCGCTGCGGGACGTGACCGAGGAGCGTCGGATGCACGTCGAGATGCAGCGCGTGGAGCGCCTCGCGGCGATCGGCACGATGGTCGCGGGGTTCGCCCATGAGGTGCGCAACCCGGTGGCGAGCCTGCGCGCCATCACGGAGGCGCTCGAGGAGGAGCTTCAGGACCGCGGACTCTCGCTGCCGCACACCACGCGCATGCTCGA
Organism: Polyangiaceae bacterium; assembly: GCA_046351395.1. Lineage (GTDB taxonomy): Bacteria > Myxococcota_A > Polyangia > Polyangiales > Polyangiaceae > CAYYKK01. Next base: position 212,901 of record JAXLYP010000009.1, on the reverse strand, counting down.
GGTCCTCGGGCGCATCGAGCGGCTGGTGCGTACCTCCCTCGAGTTCGGGCGTCCCACGGAGGCACGGCGAGCGCGGCACGGGCCCGCCGCGCTCGTCCGGAGCGCGGTGAACGCGGTCTCCGTGAGGACGGCGGGCGCCTCGATCGACGTGGACGCGCAGCCCGACCTCCCGGCGATCTTCGTGGACGAGGGACAGTTCGTGCAGGTGCTGGTGATCCTCCTCAACAACGCGCTCGACGCGAGCGGGTCCCCGTCGAAGGTCGCGGTGCGGGTGTTCGTGGAGGAGCCTCTCGCGGCGCGGCGCGACGGTCGGCGCGTATCGGATCCGCCGGGTCTCCCAGCGCACGAGCGGCGCGGTAGCGCGCGCGTTCGATTCGAGGTCGTCGATCAGGGCCCGGGCATCCCTGCGAGCCGACTCCCGCGCGTGTTCGACGCGTTCTTCACGACGAAGGCGCTGGGCACGGGCCTCGGGCTCGCGATCGCGCAGAAGATCGTGACGGAGAACGGCGCGCACATCGAGATCGCGTCTGCGCGCGCACCGACCATCTTCGCGGTCACGTGTCCACCCGCGGAACACGAAGAGTGCTGAGCGCTCGCGGCTCGCGTGCCCGTGAGCTCATCGGTCATCGACGGAAGTGTGGCGGAGTGACACAGCATGACTAGGGCCAACCCGTGGGCTCGCCGAACAGGTGCGGCCCGCTCCGACTGGAACGTCGAAGCTCCCACCGATCTTCGGCGAGATGCTGCGAAAGGGATCGCCGTCTCGAGGCCGGGAGTAGACTGGTCGACTGTGGGAACATTGTCTTCGCCGCGCGAGCGGCGCCGAATCCTCGTTGTCGACGACGAAGCGATCTTGCGCGAGACGATGGCCCTGTTCCTGGCGCGGCGGGGGTTCGACGTCGTGGAAGCGGGGAGCTGCGCGGAGGCGTGCGCGCGCATCGGCGCGGAGTCGCCGGACGGCGTCATCCTCGATTTGAAGCTCCCGGACGGCGATTCCATCGACATTCTGCCGAGGATTCGCGCGCGATCGATGACCACCCCGATCCTCCTGCTCTCGGGGTTCGGCACGATCGATCTCGCCGTGCGCGCGCTGAAGTTGGGCGCGACCCACTTCTTCACGAAGCCGGCTCCGATGAAGGAGGTCGTCGAAATGCTGGTGGAGTCGCTCGGCCCAGACAGACAAAAGCCGGTGCGAGCGGGGGGGCCGTTCATCGGTGCCGCGGACGCGATGAAGCGCCTCCACGAGGAGGTCGCCCGAATCGCCGAGTCGGATTCGCCCGTGCTGATCCTCGGGGAGACGGGGACGGGCAAGAGCCTGCTCGCGACGCAGCTCCACGCGATGAGCCCGCGCGCGTCGCGGCCGTTCATCGACGTGAACTGTGGTGGGCTCTCGACGGAGTTCGCGCAGAGCGAGCTCTTCGGTCACGAGCGGGGCGCGTTCACGGGGGCGATCGCGTCGAAGGTGGGCCTGTTCGAGGCGGCGCACCTCGGGACGCTGTTCCTCGACGAGATCGGGGACATCGATCTGACCGTGCAGCGTCACATCTTGAAGGCGCTCGAGGAGAAGCGGTTTCGGCGCATGGGGGAGACGCGCGAGCGCGCGACGGACGTGCGCCTCGTCGCGGCGACGCACCGCGATCTCGCGGCGTCGATGCAGCAACAAGCGTTTCGAACGGACCTCTATTATCGGATCAGCGGTTTTTGCGTGACGATGCCGGCGCTGCGCGATCGCCTCGACGATCTGCCGGGGCTCGCGGCGCACCTCGTGGAGGAGATCTGCGCGAGGTCGACCCGCCGGGCGCCGGGGATTGGGCGGCGGGCGCTGGCGGAGCTCGCGTCGCACGCTTGGCCGGGGAACGTCCGCGAGCTGCGCAATGTCCTCGAACGCGCGGTGTGGCTCCACCGCGGCAAGGAGATCGAAGTCTCGGACATTCGGTTCGATCCCATCGAGCGGCCTCTGCTGAAGGAGAGCGGAGTGTACAGACGGCCGCCGAAGCCGGACACGGGACCGCAGTCGTCGCAGACGATGCGTGAAGTGGAGCGGAGCGTGATCGCCGAGGCGCTCCGGGCACACGCGGGGCACGTCGGCGAGGCCGCGCGTCAGCTCGGGATCCCGAGGAGCACGCTCTACCAGAAGCTCAAAGCGCTCGGGCTCTCGACCGGGCGGCGCACGGGGAGCACGTTCGGGGACATCGCGGACTGATGAAGTCGGGGGAGCTCGCGAGGATCGCCCACGACGTGCGCAATGCGCTGTTCGGCGTCGCGATGAACGTCGAGCTCGCGGTCGAGGGCACGGGCGCGGAGGGCGATCCTGTGCGCGCCCGCGCGCTCGACAACGTGGGCCACGAGATCGCGCGCATCCGTGCGCTCAGCGAGTCGCTCTCACGGTTCGCGGCCCGGATGGAGGCCGCGGAGCGCGCTGCGCGGGAGCAGCGGTCAGGGCTGGAACGTTCCGATGTCGATCTCGTCGGTGGAGCCGAGGTTGAAATCGATCGCCCCGCTGATGGAGTAGAAGTGGTTCTCGAACATCGGGTACTGGTGCACGTGGCCGCGCTTGACTCCGAACTTCGCGGCGACCTCCTCCCATGCGCCGAGGGATCGATCGGCTTGGATGGGGGCGCGCCACAGTCGGTCCTCGTGGCCGAGGGGCTTGTCGCGGATCCCACCTCCCACATAGATGTAGCCGCCGTAGAAGAAGCTCGAGTGCGTGACGATCGCGACGGGTAGATCGGGCCCCTTCGTCCACTCCCCGATCGTGCCGTCGGCCGCGAACCGCCCGTGCCAAGTGTCTGCGAGATCGGGCGGATTTCCGTACGCGGATTTGTCCAATCCGCCCGTAAGATAGACGTCGTCACCGACGCGCGTGACGGCGAAGTGGGAGCGCTTGCCGGGCAGCAGCCCCGCGCTCGTCCACTCGCCGAGGACGCCGTCGGCGCCCACGGTGGCCTTCACGATGTCGTCCCACACGTCGGGGTCTTTGAAGCCGCCCATCACCCAAATCGTGTCGCCCTTCACGACTGCACCCGGGTGCATGCGCTTGTGGAGCACCGACCCGGCTTTGGTGAACGCGCTCAACGTGCCGTCGTCTCCGACCGTCGCGTAGTACGAGGAATCGACGACTCCGGCGAGCGTCGTCCCGCCAGCGATGACGATGGTCTTACCCACCAATCCACCCGTCATCCCGCCCTCCCCGACGGGGAGCGAAGACTGCTCGATGGAGGGACCGAGGGAGCCGTCCGGCTGGATGGGGAAGCGGTCGACGAACTTGAGGGTCGCGTTTCCGTTCGCCCCACCGATCGCGTAGAGGAACGGGCCCGCGGCCGTCTCCGCGAGCAGCGTCACGTGGTGGTTGCGGGGTCGGGACTTGATGTCGCTCGCTGCGATCGCGAGGGTCCCACAGGGCATGTCGCTCGTGGCCTCGGGATCTGCGCAGCCCACGGTTCCCCCGCCCGCGCCGCCGCTCCCCGTGCTGCTGCTCGAGCTCGTGGTGGTGCTGGTGGTCGCGCCGTCGTCGCACGCCACGAGCACCGTGGAGGAGAGGACCGACAAAACAGAGAAGGCCATCGCGATCGATCGCATGGCCTCCTCGTCAGCAGGTTTTGTGCCCCCAGGATTCAGGGGCTTTCGCGCCGGATTCGAGCGCCGTCGGGCGCTCGACGTCACGTCTCTAACACACGCTCAGGGCTCGGCGGCCGGAGCAGGTGCGGCCTCTTGCTCGGGCTCCTCGGCCTGAGGCGCGGCCTTCACCTTGTCGACGGGCGGCGGTGCGTCCACGAACTCGATGATGCTCATCGGCGCGTTGTCGCCGCGGCGCGGGCCGACCTTGATGATTCGCGTGTAGCCACCCGGGCGCTCCGCGAACCGCTTCGAGAGATCGATCAAGACCTTCTCGATGATGTCGACCTTGCCGCCGCCGGCCTTGACGCCGAAGCGCGGAAGGGTCGCCGCGAGGAACCGGCTGGTCGCGAGGCGCTTGGCCTTGTCCCCCTCGGACAGATCCGCGAAGGGCGTGTGCGCCGCGGCGCCGAGCTGGCGCGCCTTCGTGATCAATTTCTCCGCCACACGCCGGACCTCCTTCGCCTTCGCGTCGGTGGTCTCGATCCGCTCGTGCGTGATCAAGTTCGCCGCGAGGTTCCGAAGCATCGCGCGGCGGCTCGACGTATCGCGATCAAACTTACGACCAGAGTTCTTGTGGCGCATGACGAATACTCTCTCTCAAACAATCCGTTCCAAAACGTCGGTTCCGGGTGATCACGCCGGAGATTCACGGGGGCCTCGTATCCGTGCCGAGGTCTCGGTGCGCCGCGGCCTCGGTCGAAGCCAAGCGCGCGCGGCCGAGGCCCCGACAAGGCCCCCATCGAATCAGGCTTGCGCTTGCTGCGTCTTCCAGCGCTCCAAAAGCTGCGGCCAGTTGTCGATCTTCATGCCGAGCGAGAGGCCCATGTTCTGGAGGATCTCTTTGATCTCCTTGAGCGACTTGCGGCCGAAGTTCTTCGTCTTGAGCATGTCCTGCTCGCTCCGCTGAACGAGCTCACCGATGAGGGTGATGTTCGCGTTCTGCAGACAGTTGGCCGAGCGCACGCTCAGCTCGAGCTCCTCGACGCTCCGGAACAGGTTCTCGTTGAGCGGCTCGTCGTCGCCGACGGAAGCCTGGTAGCTCGTCTCCTCGGTCTCCTCGAAGTTCACCCAAATGGAGAGCTGCTCCTTCAGGATCTTCGCGGAGAACGCGACCGCGTCCGCCGGCGCCACGGAGCCGTTCGTCCAGACCTCGAGCGTCAGCTTGTCGTAGTCCGTGACCTGACCGACGCGCGCGTTCTGGATGGTGTAGTTCACCTTGCGGATCGGCGAGAAGAGCGCGTCGATGGGGATCGTCCCGATCGACATCGTCGGCGTCTTGTTGCGCTCCGCGGGCACGTAGCCGCGGCCCACGTTGACCGAGAGCTCCATCGCGAGGGGGCCCTTCTTGTCGAGGATCGCGATCAAGTGGTCGGGGTTCAGCACCTCGAGCCCGTCGACGAGCTGGATGTCCTTCGCGTACACGGGGCCGGGGCCCTCCTTGTCGACGCGCACGACGTACGTCTTCGGGGCGGACGCCTTGAACACGACCTCCTTCAGGTTGAGGATGATGTCGCTCACGTCCTCGACGACGTCCGGCACGGTCGTGAACTCGTGGAGCGCGCCCTCGATCTTCACGGCGGTGATCGCCGCGCCCTGGAGCGACGACAGGAGCACCCGGCGGAGCGAGTTGCCAATCGTGATCCCGAACCCACGCTCGAGCGGCTCACACACGAACTTCCCGTAGAACTCGCTGGAGCCCTCCGTGTCGAGCGAGATCCCCTTCGGCCGAATCAGGTCGCGCCAGTTGCGGGAAGTCATCGGGTTGGCTTGCGTCATGGTGATGTTCTCCTTCTTCGATCCGGGGGTTCACACCGTCGGTCTCGCTGCCTCGCCCGCACTCGAACGAGTCAACCGCCTAAGGCATGTTCTGCTCTCTGCTCTTTGAAAATGGGTCCCCGAAAGTGGGGTGATCGCCGTCGAGACCGAGCGATGTCGGTGGCTCGTCGCGCGGAGCGTGCTCCAGCACGCGAGCACGCGAGCTGCCGACAGCGCGAAGCGTATCGACGGCGAGCGCCCCGCTTTCTAGCGGGAGTAGTACTCGACGACTAGCTGCTCGCGGATCTCCGGCTCGTTGAGATCCTCGCGCGGCGGCTGCGACTTCACGGAGATCGTGAAGTTCGCCTTGTCGACGTCCATCCAGCTCGCGGGGTTGCGCTTCTCGCTCGCGGCGATGCTGGCGGCGACGAGCTTGAACTTCTGCGCGCCGGGCGTGAGCTCGAGCTTCTGTCCGACGCGGACGGAGTAGCTCGGAATATCCACGCGCTTGCCGTTGATCTTCACGTGCCCGTGGCGCACGAGCTGCCGCGCCTCGGCGCGCGACGACACGAACCCGGACCGGTAGATCGCGTTGTCCAGGCGGCGCTCGAGCAGCCCGAGCATCTCCTCGCCGGTTCGGCCGCGGCGGCGCGTGGCCTCTTGGTAGTAGCCGTGGAACTGGCGCTCGAGCACGCCGTACACGCGACGCACCTTTTGCTTCTCGCGGAGGCGGACGGCGTACTCGCTCAGCTTCACGCGGCCCTGGCCGTGCTGCCCCGGCGGATACGGTCGACGCGTGAACGCGCACTTCTCGGAGAAGCAGCGCTCACCCTTGAGGAAGAGCTTCGCGCCTTCGCGACGGCAGAGCTTGCAGCTGGGACCAACGTAACGAGCCATGACAGAAATCCTTTGGAGCAGCGAGGATGCGGGAGACGTTTGCTTCCGGGAGCGGAAGGCTCTGCGGAGGAGCGCGGGAAGAGCGCGCCCGTGAGAATCAGACGCGGCGGCGCTTCGGCGGCCTGCAGCCGTTGTGAGGGATGGGCGTCACGTCTCGGATGAGCGTGACCTTGAAGCCTGCGGTTTGGAGGGCGCGGAGGGCGCTCTCACGACCCGCGCCCGGGCCCTTCACGAAGACGGCCACGGAGCGCATCCCGTGCTCCTGCGCGCGGCGAGCGGCCTCCTCGGCGGCGAGCTGCGCCGCGAACGGGGTCGACTTGCGCGAGCCCTTGAACCCGCGGGCACCCGCGCTGGACCAGGACACGGCGTTGCCGTTGATGTCCGTGATCGTGACGACGGTGTTGTTGAAGGTGGATTGGATGTGGGCGATGCCCGCTCCAATGTTCTTCTTGACCTTCTTCTTGGTCTTGGTCTTCGCGGCGGTCTTCGGCGTGGCCATGGTGCGTTTCGCTTCTCGCTGAGGGTCGGGGAGTGCTTACTTCTTCACCGGCGCGACGGGGCGGCGCTGGACCATCCCCTTGCGCGGACCCTTGCGGGTGCGGGAGTTCGTGTGCGTGCGCTGCCCGTTCACCGGCAGGCCGCGGCGGTGACGGAGGCCGCGGTAGCAGCCGAGGTCCATCAGGCGCTTGATGTTGAGCTGGATCTCGCGGCGGAGGTCGCCCTCGACCTTGTAGTCGGCGTCCAACACGTCACGGATCGCTTTGACCTCGGCGTCCGACAGCTCCTCCACGCGCTTGTTCGGCGCGATGTTCGTCTTCGCGCAGATGTCGCGCGCGAGCTTCGGCCCGATGCCGAAGAGGTAAGGGAGGGCGTACGCCACGTGCTTGCGGCGGGGGAGATCAACACCTGCGATGCGTGCCATTGGACGGAACTCCTCAGTTACCCTGGCGCTGCTTGTGGCGCGGGTTCTTCTGACAAATGATGCGAACCACGCCCTTCCGGCGGACCACTTTGCACTTGTCGCAGATCTTCTTGACGCTCGGACGGACCTTCATGGCTTCCTCGGACCCGGTCGAACCTCGCGGCCACCCGGGAAAAACGCTTCTCTATGGGGAGAAAGAAAGCGGGAGGGCGCTCTTACTGAAAGAGCGCGTCCCACGCAAGCTGAATGGATGTCTTTTTGGCGGCCGCGCCGGCGGGAGGCGCTTCGGCCTGGGCTTCACTTGTGGCGGTAGGTGATGCGGCCTCGGCTCGGATCGTACGGCGAGACCTCCACCGTCACTCGGTCGCCCGGCAAAATCTTGATGTAGTACTGGCGCATCCGGCCGCTGATCGTCGCGAGGACGTCCAGGCCGTTGTCCGCGTTCACGCGGAACATCGCGTTCGGCAGGGCTTCCTGAACGACGCCGTCAAACTCCAGCTTGTCGCCCTTCGGCTCCTTGGGGCCGAGGTTCTTCTTTCCCTTCATTCGTTGCTCGATTCAGTTCCGCGGTCGGAGCCGCAGCAAAAAGCGCTTCCGGTGCGCTCGTTCAAAACTCGGCGCTCGGCCGCGCTCATTCGAAGACGCGGGCGAGCCGCTTCGCGATCTCGTCCGGCGCCCCCTCCCCGTCCACGCGGCGGAGTAGGCCCTTGGATTGGTAGTGCGGGAGGAGCGCGGCCGTCTGAGCCTCGTACACGCCCTGGCGCTTCTCCACCGTCGCGGGCTCGTCGTCCTTGCGGTGCTCGAGCTCTGCGTCGGGGGGCGGAGGGTTGTACTTGAGGTGGTAGATCTTCCCCGTCTTCTTGTCCTTCCGCCGGTTCACGAGGCGTTCGAAGAGGAGCTCGCGCGGGACGTCGATCTGGATGACGTGATCGACCTTGAGTCCCTTCTTGTCGAGTATCGCGTCGAGGCCCTCCGCCTGCGGGACGGTGCGCGGGAAGCCATCGAGCAGGAAGCCCGGTTTGCAGTCGGGGTCCTCGAGTCGCTTCGCGATGAGATCCAGGATCGCCTCGTCCGGGACGAGCCCGCCACCGTCCATGATCGCGAGGAGCTTCGGATCGAGCGTGCCCGCGGCCTTGGCGGCGCGGAGCATGTCGCCCGTCGAGATTTGGGGGATCCCGAAGCGCTCGGTGAGCGCGCTCGCCTGCGTGCCTTTGCCGGATCCGGGTGGACCCACGAGGATGATGATCATGCCCCCTGCTCCCCCGCCGTGATGCGGCGACCTCGGATCCGACCCGCGCCGGGGCCGGTCAGACCTTCGTAGTTGCGTTGAATCAGCTGCGCCTCGATCTGGTTCGCCGTGTCGAGCGCGACGCCGACGACGATCATCAGGGACGTGCCGCCGAACTGGAACTCATGCACGCCCAGCCAGTCGCCGATGATCGCGGGCAGCACGCACACCGTCGCGACGTAGAGCGCTCCGCCCACCGTGATCCGCTGGACGACGTTGTAGATGTAGTCCGCGGTCTGCTTGCCGGGCCGGATGCCGGGGATGTTGGCCTGCTGCTTCTTCAGGTTCTCCGCGACGTCCACCGCTTGGAAGGTGATGTTCGTGTAGAAGAAGCAGAAGAAGACGATCAGGAGCGCGTAGCCGGTGTTGAAGATCCAGCCGCCGCGGTTCATCACCCCTTGGATCCAATCCATCCCCCACACCTTCAGGTTCGCGAGCGTGCTCGGGAACGTGAGGAGCGAGGAGGCGAAGATCGGCGGGATGGTCCCGGAGATGTTCACCTTCAGCGGGAGGTGCGCGGTCTGGCTGCCGTAGACCTTTCGGCCCACTTGCCGGCGCGAGTACACGATCGGCACCTGGCGACGCCCGTTCTCGAAGAACACGACGGTCGCGATCAGCGCCACCAGCAGCCCGAGGAACAGCGCGATCGTGAGCGGCTGCATGTCCGTCGCGTGCTGCTGGAGGTACTGTGTGATGTGCGTGGGGATCGCCGTGACGATGCCGCCGAAGATGATGAGGCTCGTGCCGTTCGAGACGCCGCGCTCGGTGATCTGCTCGCCGAGCCACATGAGGAACGCCGTCCCCGTGGTGAGCGTCACCATGGTCATGAACTCGAACGTGAACCCGTGCTGGGCCACGATCCCCGCTTCGCCCGAGGCCGAGAGCCCTTCCGCCCAGCGCGCGATACCGAAGCTCTGGAAGAGCGCGATCGCGACCGTGCCGTACCGCGTCCACTGGTCGAGCTTCCGCCGCCCCGCCTCGCCCTCCTTGCGGAGCTCCGCGAGGGGCGCGTAGACCATGCCTCCGAGCTGCAGGATGATGCCCGCGCTGATGTACGGCATGATGCCGAGCGCGAAGACGCTCAGCTGGCCGAGCGCGCCGCCGGAGAACAGGTTCACGAGGCCGAGGAGGCCCCCCTGCCCCGACACGTGCCGGTTCATCGCCGCGCGATCCACCCCGGGGATCGAGACGAACACGCCCGCCCGGTAGACCGCGAGCATGAGGAGCGTGAAGATCACGCGCCGCCGCAGGTCGGGCAGCTTGTAGAAGGAAGTGATCCCGGAGAGTGTCGCCATGGCTTATGCGTCCGCGGTCAGGCCTCGACCACCGACAGGTGGCACGAGGCCTGTGGCTTAATCCCGGACCGGCTGCAGCGCAATCTCCGCACCGACGATCTCAGGCCTTCTTCGCGCCCTTGGAAGGCTTCGTGTCCGACTTGTCGGCCCCGTCCTTCGCCGCGAGGCGCGCGACCGGCTTCGGGAGCAGGTTGACCTGACCGCCCGCCGCCGTGATTTTCTCCGCCGCTGACTTCGAGAACTTCGTCGCGGTCACCGAGAGCTTCTTCGTGAGATCCCCGTCCCCGAGGATCTTCACGATCACTTCGCCGGACTTCAGGCCCTTCTGGATCGCCGAGAGCTTTCCGTGAATCAGGCGCGTCGCGTGGAGCGACGTCACGTCCACGGAGGCGCCCGAGTCGAAGACCTCGAGGTCGCCGACGTTCACGAAGAGCACCGGGGTCGCGTGCACGTTCCGGAAACCGCGCTTCGGGACACGGCGCTGGATCGGGGTCTGACCGCCCTGGAAGTGCTTCTTGTTGATGTTGCCGCCAGCGCGCGCCTTCTGGCCCTTCTGCCCGCGACCCGCCGTCTTGCCGAGACCCGAGCCCGGGCCGCGACCGACGCGCGTGCGCTTCTTCACCGCCCCTTCGGGCGCCTGGAGCTTCGACAGAATATCCATGGCTACTTGCTATCGACTTCCTGCACCTCGAGGAGGTGCCAGACCTTCTTGACCATGCCGCGGAACGACGGCGTGTTCGCCACCGTCACCGACGTGCCGAGGCCCCGCAGACCGAGCCCGCGGATGACCTTGCGCTGCGGCTCCGCGCGCCCGATCTCGCTGACGGTCTGCCTCACCTTGAGAAACGGCTTGGGAGCGCTCATGACTTCTCACCGCCCTTCGCCGGCGTCAGCGGAGGAGGGGCGATCGAGGCGCGCTTCTGCACGCCGCTGCCCGTGTTCTTCGACTGGTAGCCGAGCGTCGTCACGTCCAGGTGGCGCTTGCCGCTGTACTGCTCCGGGCTCTTCAGCTGGCGCAGGGCGCGGATCGTCGCGTGGACGATGTTGTGCTTGTTGCTCGAACCGAGGGACTTCGAGAGGACGTCGTGGATGCCGGCCGACTCGACGACCGCGCGCACCGCGCCGCCCGCGATGACGCCCGTCCCAGGGCTCGCAGGCTTCAGGAGGACGCGGCCGGCGCCGACGTGCCCGAACGAGTCGTGCGGGATCGTCACGCCGTCGAGCGGCACCTTGAACATGTTCTTCCGGGCCTGGTCGTTGCCCTTGCGGATCGCCTCGGGGACCTCGTTCGCCTTGCCGAGGCCGACGCCCACGTGGCCCGACTCGTCGCCCACCACGACGAGCGCGGAGAAGCTGAAGCGACGGCCGCCCTTCACGACCTTCGCGACGCGGTTGATGTGGATCACCCGCTCCTTGAGTTTCTCTTCGTCGATTTGATCGAACGCCATGGCGGTGTCTTTCAGAACTCCAGGCCGGCTTCGCGCGCGGCCTGGGCGAGCGCGGAGACGCGCCCGTGGTAGAGGTACCCGTTGCGATCGAACACGACGCGGTCGATCTTCTTCGACTTGCAGATCTTCGCGATGAGCGCGCCGACCTTCTTCGCCGCGTCGCTCTTGTTGTCCTCGCCGAGGGTACCCTTGAGATCCTTCGAGAGCGTGGACGCGAAAGCGAGCGTCTTGCCGGAGACGTCGTCGATGACTTGCGCGTAGATGTGCTTGGCGCTGCGGAACACCGTGAGGCGCGGGCGCGCCTCGGTGCCGTTGACCTTGTTGCGGATGCGGAGCTTGCGGCGCTCCCGGCCGACGATCTGCATTGCCATGGCTACTTCTTTCCGCCCTTCCCAGCCTTGCCAGCCTTCTCGCGGACGCGCTCGCCCTTGTAGCGGACGCCCTTGCCGCCGTACGGCTCCGGCGGGCGGAACCCGCGGATCTTCGCCGCCGTCTGGCCGATCACTTCTTTGTCTGCTCCGTTGAGGATGAGCGTCGTGCCCTTCGACTCCGGGGGAATGGTCGCTGTGATGCCCTTCGGCAGCGCGTACGCGATGGGGTGCGAGAAGCCGAGCGCGAAGTGGAGCGTCGTCCCCTTCTGCTCGACGCGGTAACCGGTGCCGCGCAGCTCGAGCGTGCGCTCGTAGCCCTCGGAGACACCCTTCACCATCGCCGCGACGAGCGCGCGAACGAGCCCCTGGAGGCGCGAGCCATCCCGGCCGGGCGCGGTCGACGACACGTGGAGCGTGTTGTTCTCCGACTTCAGGCTCACCGAGTTCGCGATCTCGCGCACGAGGTTGCCCTTCGGGCCCTTGATCTCGACCTTTTGACCGGCGAGGTTCGCGCTCACGCCCTTGGGGAGCGGGATCGGGCGCTTGCCCACGCGGGACGTCTTCGATTCGAGTTTGTTGGGTTCAGCCGCGGTGCTCATCACCACACCTCACAGAGGAGCTCGCCGCCGATCTTGAGGCGGCGCGCCTCGCGGTCCGACACGAGGCCGCGCGAGGTCGACAGGATCGAGATCCCGAGCCCGGAGAGGACGCGCGGGATGCGGTCGTGGCGGACGTACACGCGCCGGCCGGGCCGGGAGACGCGCTTCACGCCGTCGATCGCGCTCGTGCGATCCTGACCGTACTTGAGGACGATCGTGAGCTTCTTCTCGAGGCCCTCGCCCTCGTTCGTGCGCACGTCCGCGATGTAACCCTCGTCCTTGAGGATCTTCGCGACCGCGTGCTTCAGCTTGCTCGCGGGGACCTCGGTCCGGTCGTGGCGCGCGAGCGCCGCGTTCCGGATCCGGGTCAGCATGTCGGCAATGGGGTCACTCGTCATGGCATCACCAGCTGGCCTTGATCACGCCCGGGAGCTCCCCGCGCAGCGCGAACATACGTAGACAAACCCTGCAGAGCTCGAAGTCGCGGTAGTACCCGCGGGCACGACCGCAGACCTTGCAGCGGTTCTTCTGCCGGCTGGAGAACTTCACCGGGCGATTGAGCTTCGCGAAATCTTTTGCACGAGCCATGGGTCAATACCTTACTGGCGGAAGGGCATGCCGAGTTCAGTGAGGAGGGCGCGGCCCTCTTCGTCGGTGCGCGCGGTCGTGACGAAGGAAATGTTCATCCCCTTGGCGACGTCGATCTTGTCGTAGTCGATCTCGGGGAAGATGATTTGCTCCTTCAGGCCCATGGTGAAGTTGCCGCGGCCGTCGAAGCCCTTCGGGCTCACGCCCTTGAAGTCGCGCACGCGCGGGAGCGCGAAGCCGATCAGGCGATCGACGAACTCCCACATGCGGTTCTTGCGCATCGTGACGCGCACGCCGATCGGCAGGTTCTCGCGGAGCTTGAACGAGGCGATCGACTTCTTCGCGCGGCAGATGGTCGGCTGCTGGCCCGTGATCGCCCGGACCTCTTCGACGGCGGCGTCGATGATCTTCGGGTTCCCGACGGCGGCGCCGAGGCCCATGTTGAGCACCACCTTCTCGAGGCGGGGCACCATCATGGTGTTCTTGTAGTTGAACTTCTTCATGAGCGCGGGCGCGACCTGCTTCGTGTAGCGGATGCGCGCGCGCGGCACGTAGTCGGCGCTGAGCGTGGCGATCTGGGCCGCGGGAGTCGCCTCGCGAGAGGCCTTCTTCTCCCCCTTGCCCTTGCCCTCTTTGCCTTCCTTCGCGGCCTTGGCTTCGGGCTTCGGAGCCTTCGCCGCGGCGTCGGCCTTGGGTTTGTCGCCCTTGGCGCCCTTGGCGTCCTTCTTGTCGTCTTTGTCCTTCGCCATGGCTTACTCGCTCTTGATCTCGGCGCCGCTCTTCGCGACGCGGATCTTCTTGCCGTCGCGCTCTTGGATCTTCACGCGCGTCGCCTTCTTCGTGTCGGGGTCGACGGGCATCACGTTGGAGGCGTGGATCGGCGCCTCCATCTGGATCTTGCCGCCCTCCTGGTTGCGCTGGTTGGGCTTCTGGTGCTTCGTCACCATGTTGAGACCCTCGATGACGACGCGTTCGTCGTCCTTCAGGATCTTCTTGATGGTGCCGGTCTTGCCCTTCTCGGAGCCGGCGATGACCTTCACGAGGTCGCCTACTTTCAGCCGTTGCATCAGAGCACCTCGGGCGCGAGCGAAATGATCTTCATGAACTTCTTCGCGCGGAGCTCGCGAGCCACCGGCCCGAAGATGCGCGTCCCGATCGGCTCCTTCTGCGCGTTGATGAGGACCGCGCTGTTGCCGTCGAACTTGATGTAGCTCCCGTCCGTGCGCTGGAACTCGCGCGTCGTGCGGACGACGACGGCGCGGGCGGTGTCACCCTTCTTCACCTTCGTGCCGGGCAGACACTCCTTGATGGAGACGACGATGACGTCCCCGAGGCCGGCGTACTTGCGGCGCGAGCCGCCGAGGACCTTGATGCACATCACGCGTCGGGCGCCGCTGTTGTCCGCGACGTCGAGGTGGGTCGAAACCTGGATCATGGCTCAGGCCTCCACTCGGCGAGAGAGAAGACGCGTCACGAGCCAGCGCTTGTCGCGCGAGATCGGGGCGTGCTCGGTGATCTCCACGCGGTCGCCGACCTTGTAGAGGTTGTTCTCATCGTGGGCCTTGTAGCGGTCACGGTTGCGAACGTACTTCTTGTAGACCGGGTCCATCGCCTTGCGGATGACCTCGACGACGACCGTCTTGTTCATCTTGTCGCTGAGGACGGTGCCGATCATCTTGCGGCGGAAGCTGTGCGTCTTGTAGGCGACCGTGAGATCGACCTCTTTCGCGGGCGCAGGAGCGGGCGCCGCCGGAGCGGCCTTCTCGCTCTTCGGGGCCTTCGTGCTCTTCGGCGCAGCCTTCACGCTCTTCGGCGCGGCCTCGGCCTTCGGCTTTGCGGCAGCGGGAGCCGCCTTGGTGGCCTCCGCCTTCGCGGGAGCCTTGGTGGTCTTCTTGTCGCTCATGGATCAGCCCTCCGCCTTCTTGTTCGCCCGCTCCGTGAGGATGGTGCGGATGCGAGCGATGTCGCGGCGGTTCCTCTTGATCTGCGCCGTGTCGTTGAGTCGGTTCGTGAAGTTCTTGAACTGGGCCTGGAACGAGTCGTTGCGGAGGCTCTTCTCGAGCTCCTGCAGGCTCTCTTCCGTGCGGTCGCGAAGGTCTTTGGCTTTCATTTGCTACTCTCCGATCAGGCGTGATCGCGGATCAGGAACCGACACGACATCGGCAGCTTGTGCGCGGCGAGACGGAACGCCTCGCGGGCCATCTCCTCGGGGACGCCGGAGATCTCGTACATCACGCGCCCCGGCTTCACGAGCGCAGCCCACTCCTCCGGGTTGCCCTTTCCCCCACCCATGCGGACCTCGAGCGGCTTCTTCGAGATCGACGGCCGGGAAGATCCGGATGAAGAAGCATAGCGCGCTTGCAGTGGCGCTGCACCGCCATACGAGCGGCCTCGATCTGGCGCGAAGGTGACGCGCGCCGGCTCGGCAGCTTTGCAGGGCGTAGTCGCCGAACGGACGATCCCGGAGCCCACAGAAGCGACGCCGCGGTTGCGGCGGCCTTCTGCATCTTTCGGTACTTGGTTGGCAGGGAGAGCATGGGGGTCTCGTCCTAGGAGTTGGAGACAGACAGTCCGCGATCGCTCGCGGACTCAGATACGGCGCGGCTTCCGCTGCAGGACCTCGCCCTTGAACATCCAGACCTTGACGCCGATGATGCCGACCTTCGTCTTGGCTTCGGCGAGGCCGAACTCGATGTCGGCGCGGAGCGTGTGGAGCGGGACGCGGCCCTCGCGGTACGTCTCGACGCGGCTCATTTCGCTGCCACCGAGGCGACCGGCGCAGCGGACGCGGATGCCTTTGGCGCCGAACTTCATCGCCGTCGCGACGGCCTTCTTCATGGCACGCCGGAACGCGATGCGCCGCTCGAGCTGGGTCGCGATGTTCTCCGCGACGAGCTGCGCGTTCGTCTCCGCCTTGCGGACCTCTTGAACGTCGATGAACACCTCGTTGTCGGTGAACTTCGCGACGCCCGGGAACTTCGTCTCACCCTTCGCGGCCGTGTCGAGGTTGCCGCTCTTCAGGATCTCGATCCCCTTGCCACCCTTGCCGATGACCATGCCGGGGCGCGCCGTGTAGACGATCACCTTCGCGCGGTTCGCGGCGCGCTCGATCTCAACGCCAGCGATGTTGGCGTTGTAGAGGTACTGCTTGATGGCGCGCTTGATGCGGACGTCCTGGTGGAGCCACTTCTGGTAGGCGGCGCCGTCCTCGTACCACTTGGAGCTCCACGTCTTGATGACGCCGACGCGGAAGCCATACGGATGGGTCTTCTGTCCCATGGATCTATTTCCTCGAATCCAGCTCGATGACGATGTGCGAGATGCCCTTTTCGATGCGGGTCGCGCGACCCATCGCGCGGGGGCGCCAGCGGCGGTTGAACTTGGTCGGTCCCTTGTCGACCGTCGCCTTGCTCACGTAGAGCGAGTCGATGTCCAGGTTCTTGACCTGAGCGTTCGCGATGGCGCTCTCGATCAATTTCTTCAGGACGGGCGCGCCGCTCTTCGGCGTGAACTGCAGGAGTTGGATCGCCTCGGCCGCGTCTTTTCCACGGACCAGGTTGGCGATCATGCGTGCCTTCCGCGGAGCGATCCGGGAAAACATGGCGCTGGCTGTGCTCGGCATGGGAGGGGTCTCCTGGAACAATCAGAGCTCTCGGGTCGCGACACCTGCTCGCATGGAGCGGGTCCCGCGCCCTCGACGTCTCTCGGGTCGTTCTCATCGGTGGGGTGACCCGGCAGCGCGCCTCCTAGAAGCCGCGCTGCGGACCCGACCCCCGTCTCCGGGGGGAGGCCCGCGGAGGCGAGGTCGGCGAATCACCGTCGGTGAGCCGTTACCTTCGAGCACCCGAGGTCGGAGCGACCGGCCGCGGGGCCCTCTAGAAAGAGGGAGCGGCGATGTAGCAAGGCGTTCGTGAACACGCAAGCTCTTTCGTCCGTGCCCTCTCGTCCCCGGTTCTCCCATCGAGGCGAGGCAACGCGGAATCGAGGCCGGGCGACGCTCGATCGCGTGGGCGCGAAAGATCGAGAGGTACGGTGGCCGTGCTCACTCCGCGTGGCAGCTCGCGCACTCGTACACCGCGTCGAACTCGGGCGAACCCCAAAAGCTCGCGTCGGGCGCCGGCGCTCCGGGCTTGAGGGCATCGAGCCTCTTCAGCCGGACGTCGAGCGCGCCCCGGTCGCGCCATTTCGCGGTCGCTGCTTGGTTCGCGTCGTCCGCGAGCGTCGCGTAGATGCCGCGCGCGGTGCCGAGGAGCGGCATCGCCTTCGGGATGTCCCCCTTGCCGAGGGCCGCTTCGCCTCGCCGCAGGTACTGGTCCCCGAGCATGACGACCGCGGCTTGCGTGTTGAACGGCGCGAGGGGGCCGCTCTTGCAGTCCCGCTCTTCGCGGCTCCCCGGCGCGACGTCCCGACACTGCTTGGCGGAGAGGAACGCTTGCGTCCGTTGAAAGAGCTCGTCCGCGATGGGCGAGTCGATCGGCTCGTGCCGGAGGACGATGTACGCGGTCCACAGGTTGAACGTGGGCTGTACGTCGACCGCCGCGAGGACCTTTTTCTTCGCCTCGGGCGAGAGCTCCTTCGTGGTCCCCGCGAGCGCCTTCGCGGCCGCGAGCCAGCTCGCGACGCGCCCGTCGTTCGGTCGGAGCGTGGACGCGGCCTCGAGCAGCTTCACCGCGCGATCGCGCCGCGCCGCGATCTCCGCGTCCACGTCCGAGGCGGACGCGTAGGGGTGGGCCGCGAACAGCTTCGCAGAGTCTACCCGGCCTCCGAGGATCCCTTGCAGATCTCGCGTGAGCACGAGCGCCCCGTAGACGAGCGCGAGGCCCGCTTCCTCCTTCGTCGCGGCGGGGGAGGCGGCGTCCACGCGAAGCGCCGCGTCCACGTACGGAAGCATCTCGGCCTCCATTCGGATGGCGACGGTCGTCGCGTCGGGCGAGGACTCACCGAGCGACTTCATGTACGCGGGCTTCGACGCGGCGAAGCGCGGCGCATCGAACGTCGACGCGGGCGTCGACGGCGCGGCGGACGCGCTCGACGTGGGCTCGGCGTTCCGTGCGAGCTCCGGGCCCGACGCGCAGCCCGCGAACGCGGCGGCGCCGAGGAGGACGCTCGAGAGGACGACGTTGAGGAGGGATGAGCTTCGCGATCTCCGCATGGGGCGCGGCTTGTGGCCCCAATCCAACCCGTTGGCAACGGGGACCGCGCGCGTTCGCGATCAGCCCCCGCGCTCGCGACACTCCTCGGGATCTCGCTCCCATCGATCGAAGCGCCGAGGCACGTGGACCCGCGCGTGCCGAGCGAACGGCCGCACCGGTCCGTCGAAGCCGAGGCGCGCGTCGCGCTCGAAGCGAGCCGGATGCGAGCGGTCGCGCCGCTCCGCGCGCGCTCGGCCGCGCTCCCGAGCCGCGTCTTGATAGAGCCAAATCGAACCCACGAGGGCAGAGATCGTCCCGAGTCGGACGAGCGTTTCGATCACCATGCTGGGTCAACTCGGCGCGCGCGCTCTTGTTCCAGCTCCGCCGCGCGGCCCGACCCGACCGCCGAGCACGGATTCGCCGTCCCGCTGGCGCGCCGTCGGGAGGGCCGCTCCCCGCGCCGAACAGGAGGCGGGAGCCGAGTTCGCTCGGCGAGCGAGGAAGAAGGGAGGCGGAATGCGTGCTACGCGTAAGTCGATCGGCTCCGCTTACGTCCAAGCTGCCAACAGGAGGATTCCCACGATGCTTACCCGTAACCACATGTTCACCCTGGCTCTGTGCGCCCTCGCTCTTCCCGCCTCGGCGTGCCTCATCACGGTGACCGACGATGGCACGGGCGGAACCGGCGGGGGGACGTCGAGCTCCACGACCGCGACGACGAGCACCACGACGACGACCTCGTCCACGACCAGCAGCACCGGCGACACGTCCTCCTCGAGCAGCGGCATGCCCGTGTGCAACGACCCGGCCGCGCCCGGCTCGGGCCTCGCCGAGGCCGAGTGCGACATGATGGCGAACTTCCCGAAGCTCTGTGACGACAACACCGTCCCCGTCGGCATCGACGCCTGTCACGTCGGCTTCGGGGTCTTCGCGGCGCGCGGCTGGGAGGTGTTCCAGGGTTGTCTGAAGGACATCACGGCGACGCCCGCCGAGACGTGTGACGCGCCCGCCGCCGGGAACAACGTGAAGGCCTGCGTACAGAAGATGTACGACAGCGCGTGCCCCAACCCCACCGCGGACAAGGTCTGCGACGACACGAACGACGCGTGCGTCGCCGGTGGCGAGAACAACTTCGACACCGCCGCGTGCAAGGCGGATCTCCTCGCGTTCGGGCTCGAGGCGAGCGGGCAGGCGAGCGGTCTTCAGCGGTATCACGACTGCATCAACGCGAACCTGGACACCCCGTGCGACCAGCTCCACACGACGTGCCGGGACCTCGTCCTGAGCGGCAACTGATCGTCCGAGGACCGTGCGGCGACGGATCGCCGCGCTCTTTTCGATTGCGTCGAGGGCGGCCGACTCCCTAAGGTCGCCGTCCTCATGCGGCCGGCGCTCCTCCTCCCCGCGGTGATGCTTCTCGCGGGCTGCGCCTCGGCCGCGCGCGGAAACGCTGCGGTGGAGCACGCGCGCGTCGCGCTCCTGGGCGATGGATCGCTCGGAGAGACGCGCGCGTCGTTCTTGGAGGCGAGCACCGTCGGCCGGGCGCGCCCCATCACCGACCCCTCCGCGTCGCGCGCGGTGCGGCTTCCGTCCGTGATCGATCCCATCGCCCCCTCCCCGGGCGCCACCACCCGTCCCGCGGGACTCCTCTCGGGGAGCGACGCGCGTTGCCCCGCCGAGATGGCGTTGGTCGACGGGAAGGTGTGCGTCGACCGCTGGGAGGCGACGCTCGTCGTGCTCGATCATGGCACCCTGCGCCCGCTCAGTCCGTACGAGCTCGTCGATCACCTCACGGGGTACCGCGCGGTCTCCCGCCCGGGCGTGATCCCTCAGGGCTACATCAGCGGAGTGGAGGGAGAGCGCGCGTGCCTCGCGTCGGGCAAGCGGCTCTGCACGATCAGCGAGTGGGAGCGAGGGTGCCGCGGACCGGAGCAGCTCCACTATCCCTACGGCGACACCCGGAAGGACGGGGTCTGCAACGACACGCCGCGCGCTCGCCACCCCGTCGTGGAGGCCGCAGCGCAGATGCACATCCCGAGCGACCAGATGTGGACCGCGGCGATGAACCTACCGATCATCAACCAGCTGCCCGACTCCCTCCTCCCCACCGGTGAGAAGTCCGAGTGCGTGAGCGCCGACGGGCTCTACGACATGGTCGGGAACCTCCACGAGTGGGTCGCGGACGCCGACGGGACGTTCCGGGGTGGCTACTACATGGACACGTCGAAGAACGGCGAGGGCTGTAGCTACCGGACCTCCGCGCACGACTTCGACTACCACGACTACTCCACGGGATTCCGCTGTTGCGCCGATCCCGATCCGATCGAATAAGATCTCGCGGATCCGCGCGCGAGGCGCGCACCGATCACTGGAGGGCAGCGAGGTTGAACGTTCGACGCGGGACGCGGATCGCCGTCATGAGTTGTCTCTTCGCGGTGGCGGCGTGCAAATCGAAGCCACAGCCGAACGCCGACGCGGGCCCTCCTCTCGAGGGCAACGCGAACGCGCGCGAGCTGATGACGAAGATCGGGCAAGGGAAGGCACCCACCCAGAAGAACAAAGACGTTCACCTCCCGGGGACGGGCCTTCAATGGACGACCGTCATCCCCCAGGACGGCCAGCGTGGGTTCTTCGGTGGTGTGGGGCCGACCGAAGCGTCCGTCCTCCGCACCGAGGACGCGGGCAAGTCGTGGACGACGTATCTCGTCGACATCGACGCGAGCCAAATCGTCTCGTTCGCGGGCGGCGCAGACAACAGCTTCGTCATCGCCCTCGCGAAGCGCCAGCCTCCGAAGAAGACGCCCGCGAAGGGTGAGATCCCGCCGATCGACACGCTCCAGCTCTACTTTCAGGACGGCGACAAGCTCGCAGCGATCTCGAACATCCTCCCGCTCAAGGACAAGCCCAACCTCGTCATCCCGAAGGGGACGGCGCAGCAGGCCGTCCTGTCGAAGCCGGGGGACAGCGCGAACGCGCTCCTCACTTCGTTCGTCGTCGAGACGGGGAACAAGGCGTGGCAGCTCATGTACGGCGTCCCGGCGACCGCGGGGATCCCGGCGCCCGTCCCGATTCCATCTGGCGAGACGCCCGTCTTCGCGCCCTACGGGCGGCCTCCGGTGCTGCTCACGCTCACGAGCAAGGAGCTCGTCGCGCGGCCCTGGCCGATGCCCAACGAAGCGCTCGCGAAGCCGACGCCCATCACCGGCATCGAGGTCACGAAGGAGCTGCAGGACGAGCTCGCGAAGGGGCCCGAGTGCGAGTACCGAGGGTGGTCGTTCCGCCGCTTCGCGCAGCCCAAAGGCCGCGTGTTCGCGCTCGCCGTGTCGAAGGACAAGCAGGTCGCGTTCGAACTGCCCACGACGACCGTGATGACGCAGCCCATGGGGTGCGACGAAGAGAAGGTGATCGTCGAGGCCACCGATCCCGTGAGCCCCGGCCCCGCGCTCGTGATTTGTGGGATCACGAGCGGCTGCGTCGTGCCCCAGAACCACGCGTTCGCGCCGCCCTGGAAGGATCAGCACGATCGCTTGATGGGCTTCGCGATGACCACGAAGGGCGCGATCGCCGTGGAGACGATGTGGAACCCCGTGCAGTGGACGTTCCTCCTCACCGACTCCCTCAACGGCGGCAAGACGTTCGATCAAGAGCGCGAGGTGCTGCAGGGCAAAGGCGCGCGCGGGCGCATGGTGCTCGGCGCGCTCATGGGGTTCGGCGATCGGACCGTGATCCTGTCGATCGCTCCCGTCACCGGCACGAGCGCGAACCAGTGGTACGCGCTCGCGAGCGACAACAACGGCGAGTCCTGGGGCCCGCCGTAGGCGGCGGTTCCACCGCGGAATTCCGCGTAGGACCGCGGCTGAATCGAGCGCCTTCGGCGCGCCCGGGAATTCCGCGCCGAAGGCGCTCGATCCGCCGCGGTCCTCCGCGGAACTCCACGCCCGCCCCTTCGGGGCGTCGTGGACAGGACTCCGAATGTCCTCGTCGCGTGGGCACGCGACGAGGAATTCCAGGCGCGCCGAAGGCGCGCTCATGGAAAGCTCACGCTCGGCTGAACTTCAGCGCTCCGTCATCGAGCTTGCCGTGCCTCAGCGTCGCGCGGTCGAGCACGTAGTTCTGGTACACGCGCCACGGCGCCTTCGACCCCTGGCGGGGGAACGCTTGGATGGAGCGCTGCACGTACCCGGACGAGAAATCGAGGAGCGGCAGCGGCTCCACGCTCGGATCGTCGTTCGTCGGGACGCACGTGTCGAACCCGTGTCGATCCATGTGCGCCAAGATGCGGCACACGTATTCGCACGTGAGATCGCACTTCAGCGTCCAGCTCGCGTTCGTGTACCCGATCGCCACCGCGAGGTTCGGCACGTCGCTGCACATCGAGCCTTTGTACGTCAGGTGATCGGGCGGCTCGAACGGTCGATCGTCGATCGTGAGCGACATCCCTCCGAGGAACTTCAGCTTCAGACCCGTGGCGGTGACGATGAGATCCGCGTCGAGCCTCGCGCCCGAGCGCAGCAGGAGTCCGCGCTCGTCGAAGCGGTCGATGAAATCCGTGACGACCGACGCGGTCCCGCTCCGGAGCGCGCGGAACAAGTCCCCGTCCGGCACGATGCAGAGACGCTCGTCCCAGGGGTTGTAACGCGGCTTGAAGTGCACGTCCGGATCGATCCCCGAGCCCTGGAGCTGGCGCCTCGTCTGCTTCATCAAGAGGTGCTTCGCGCTCTCTGGGTAGCGGCGGCAGTAGTTGTAGAACGCCATCGACAAGCCGATGTTCTTCCACCGCGTGACGTCGTACGCGGCGCTGTCCGAGAAGCGCGCGCGCATCCAGTTCGCGATGCGATCCTCCTCCGGGATCGACATGATGTACGTTGGCGAACGCTGCAGCATCGTCACGTGCGCCGCGCGCTTCGCGAGCTCCGGGACGAGGGTGACCGCCGTCGCGCCGCTGCCAATCACGACGACGCGCTTGCCCGCGTACTCGATGTCCTCGGTCCACTTCTGCGGGTGCACGACGCGGCCCCGAAACGCGTCCACGCCCTGAAACTCGGGCGTGTAGCCGTTCTCGTAGTCGTAGTAGCCCGAGCACATGAACAGGAACCGGCACGTGAGCTCCACCACCCGCTCGCCGGTTCGCGCCTGCACGGTCCACCGCGCGTCCCGGCTCGACCAACGCGCCGAGATCGCTCGATGCTCGAACCGGATGTGCCGATCGATGCCGTACATCTGTGCGGTCGAGCGCACGTACTCGAGGATCGAAGGACCATCCGCGATGGCCGCGGGGCTCGTCCACGGTCGGAACGAGTACCCCAGCGTGTACATGTCCGAGTCGGATCGGATCCCCGGGTAGCGGAAGAGATCCCACGTCCCCCCGAGGCGCGGCCGGCCTTCGAGGATCGCGTAGGTCTTCTGCGGGAAGCGCGATTGGATGTGGTACGCGGCGCCGATCCCCGAGAGGCCCGCGCCCACGATGAGGACATCGAAATCCGGGGAGGAGCCGCGGCGCTGTGAGGCGCGCTCGGTCGAAGCAGGGGGAGTCGTCACGGGGTGCCCTCGTCCCATTTCTCGGCGCTCCGGACCTTCGGTGGCGGCGGGATCGGGATCATGTTCGGAGGTCGCTTGTAGTTCGGCTTGCGCCAAGAGTAGAGGGGCACCGCGTCGTTGTTCGTCGAGTGCTTGCTGCCGACGGCCGGGCACTTGTCCCGCACCCAGTACACGTCGAACGCGACGATCTCGTCCGCCGGGTTGCCGGTGATCTGCGGGTACTCGGAGAGCCAGTTCCGGATGCCATCCCGGTAGTGCTTGTTGTGATCGAGGCGGATGCGGTTCCCGTAATCCTGCCGGAGCTGGGAGAGCCCGCGCGACGTGTCGTCCGTGATGTCGAGATCGACCGGGCCTCCTCCGTTGTACGGGTCGATGCGGCGGCCGTCGATCGTGTACGCGTCGATCACGAGGATGCCGTCTTCGATGATGGGGTTCGGCGCGAACATCCCCCACCCCTGGAACAGCCGCGGGTAGTCGATCGTCATCGCCATGAAGTCGGGGCGATCCTCGGGCTTGATCTGCGTCGGGATCGACTTCTGCTCCCAGAGCGTCTGCCCCAGCGACATCAGCGCGAGGTAGGCGAGGAACGACTCGCGCAGGCGGAACACATTCGTCGCCACGAGGTTCCCGATCGCGCTCCGCGCGGGGGTCTCGGCGCGATCGCGATCGAGCGCGAAGAAGCGGACGAGGCGCGGACGCTCGCCGCCCCCGAGGAGGCGCGGGAACGCCCCGAGCGTGACGACGTTCACGATCGGGTACAGCCACTTGCCGAGCGGGAGCGCTCGAGCGATCCCCTTCGCGACCGCCCGCGGGTCCGACTCGAACGGCGCCTCCGCGCTCGCGCGGATCGTGAGCAGGGCCCCGTCGCCCTCCTCGCGCGGGACGAACGTCAGGCGCTCCCAGTGGTCGAGCCGACGGAGCACGCGCGCGAGCGTCATCCCGAGGGGGGAGGCGACGGACACACCCACCTCCCAGCGCGGCGCGCGGCGCTCGTACCACGCCCGCACGTCCTCGAACTGCTCGCGGCTCAAGAGGAGCGTCGACGATCCACACAGGAACCACGAGAAAGGTCCGAGCCGCATCATGAAGCCGAACGTCGAGTGCAGGCCGATCATCAGCAGCATCGCGAGCGGTCTCGTGTACCGCTTCGATCGGGGCGACATGATGAACACGCAGATCGACGCCTCGACCGCGAGCACCACCCAGTCCGTCACGCGCATGAGGGGCTCGGGCACGAGGTTCCGAACGAACACCGAGAGCCCCGTGATCATGCGGCTCAAGTAGAGGACGTAGTGCACCGTGTGCCCGGCTCGCCACGTCTGGCCCGCCTTGTTGACGACGTTCCAGAAGTAGATGATCCCGAGGTTTACGACGATCATCAGGCCGATCCACGAGACGTACTGCTGATCCGACGTGTTCGACGGGGGCGCGCCCGGCCCGCCCGGCGCCTCCCGGTAGGGGCCTCCGCGCTGCGCCGACGGAACCTCCCGGTCGGCGCTTCGATCGTTGAGGTCCTCGATCGTGCGCTCGCGCCGGCGTCGCCAGGAGCGGATCCACGCATCCACCGAGAACCGCTCGCCGATCGGGAGGAACACCGCCCAGAGGCACGCGAGGTTCACGACGATGTACCCGCCGTTCTCCACGAACGGGATGCGTACATCCATGCTCGTCATGAACACGAAGCTGAGGAACGCGAAGAGGCGGGCGCGATACCCGAACAGCAGGAAGAGGTGGCTGACGACCCCGAGCGCGAACAGCACCCGGACCTCGTTGAGCGTCGAGAACGTCTCGAAGATGCTGAACTGGAAGCGCGAGGTCGGCTGCCACTGGTGGTAGTCGTTCGCGAGGACGCCGCTGTTCGAGTAGAGGAGGCGCGCCTCGTTCGCGTGGCGGATCGTGTCGAGCGTGAGGAGCGTGCCCAGCACCAGGCGGAAGATCCCCGCCGCGCGCAGATCCACGACCATGTACCGCTCGCGGATGAACTTACGCAGACGCGGGAACGGATCCCACACGCGGAAGTGCGCGAGCAGGATGCCGAGGGCGATCAGCGAGGCAGAGACCCCGATGATCCAATTGGCCGCGACGCCGACCGAGGGCTGGTCGAAGAAGTCCTCGATGTCGCCGTAGAGCTTGGAGTACGTCACTCGGCCGGGCGGGGGCGCAGCATCGGCGTCGGTCCGGCCGGGAGCGGCGACGGATTCTGCAGTTGCGGCATGGACGGCGAGGTCCCCTGCGACGGGTCCGACAGCACCTGTCCCCCACGGCCGATGCGCGCGACCTGCGTGCGCTTGGTCTCACCGTTCGCCGGGACCGACGTCGAGTACCAGTACGCGTCGAGCCCGACGATCTTCTTCTCCTTCTGTTCGGTCGACCAGCGCGGCCCCGCCTTCTGGAGGTACGTCTTGAACGCCTGGACGTAGCCCTGGTACTTCGGATCCTGGTACTTCGGGTCCTGGACGATCCGGTAGAGGTAGTCGCTCCAGAGCTGACCGAGCTCGAACGGCACGTCGAAATCCACGACCGGCGGCTTCCCGGTGAACGTGTCGATGGTCGTGTTGTCCTGCGCGACCGCGTCCACCACGAGGACGCCCTGCTCCGCCGGGATCTGCGCGAGCACGTCCCACCGATCGATCATCCGCATGTACCAGGTGACGTTCGCGAGCGCGCCATTGCTCGGAACCAACGAGGGGAACTTCGGGTTCTCCGCGTGCGTCTGCGCGAGCATCGCGACCAGGATCAAGATCGCGTAGCCCTCGCGGATCGACGACGTGACGATGTGCCGGAGGCGAGTCGACGGGGCGAGCGGTACCTCCACCGCCTCCGCGACGTGCATCGACGGCTTCTTCACGGTCCCGCACGCGGACAGGCCGCACGCGACGCTGATCTTCGTCCGCCGCGGGGCGACGATCCCGTAGATGAAATCGAGCAACGCGACGGGCGCGATCGCCCCGAGCAGCCGGAACCCGGGCAGGGCCTGGAGGATCGCGACGATCGCCGCACCCTTCGTGGTCACCTGGCCGTTCGCGTCGATCACGACGATCGTCTGCTCCACGAGGTCGCGCGTGACCGTCTCGGGCAGCGGTCGCTTCGACCTCTCCCCGCTGGGCGAGACGATGTCGTACGTGCCCTCCGCGTCGATCTCCGGATCGGCTTCGAACACCGAGTCGTTCCCCTGGAACGTGAGGTGGCGCCCCGTGTCGAGGCGCTTCAGGAGCTTCGCGAGCCAGAAGCAGATGCCGCAATCCGCGTCGTAGATGACCGTCCGCGCGCGCTTCGGGTTGAACGCGTTCATCCAGCCGTCCCACATGTCCGACGAGAGGATCGCGAACGAGCTCGCGGCGAGGGCCCAGCCGAACATCCCGAGGTTGAAGAACAGGCCGAGGAACACGCCGTGAACGAGCATGCCGAACGCCGCGAGCCCGCGCGTCGTCCCGCGGAGGATGGGGATGACGAGCAGGATCGGGATGACGTACTGGAGCCAGTAGATGGCCTTCGTGAGCGTCGCGTAGATCGCCGGGTGCTCGCTGCCCTTCAGCAGGCCGAACGGCGACGCGAGGCGCTTGACGTGCAGGAGCTTGTCGAGCGCGGTCCCGTCCTTCCACGCGTCCGCTTGGTTCTGCGCGAGGCAGATGTAGATCACCGCGATCTGGACGAGGAACCCGACCGCCGCGATCGACATCGGGCTCCAGCCCGGCACGCGGTGCTGATCGATGTCGACCTCGTTCGCGGCCGTGCGGTGGTTCAAGTCGTCCGCGTCCATCTCGGTCGCGTCCCGCGAGCCCTTCAGGAACGCGTCGATCCCGAAGCGGCTACCGAGCGGGAGCGCGACCGTGAACGCGAGGATCGAGACGCCCACCCAGTTCGCCCAGCTCTCCGTGAGGAGGTTCCGCGTGCCGAGGCTGACGAGCGAGACGAGCGAGAGGACATGAAACGCCCGCGTCTTCCACCCGAGCATGAAGCACAGGTAAATGAAGAACACGACGGCCATCCCGAACTTCGCTTCGCCGCTCGTGTTGAACGCGTGGAACGCGCTCCAAACCGACTTCGCATCCTGCTTCAGGCCGTTCAGGTGCGTGTGGTTCGCGAGGACTCCCTCGTTCGTATAGAACTCGACGAGGTAGCGCGCGCGCGCCAGCAGATCGGCGATGAGGACGCCGCCGAACGCGATCCGAAACAGGCCGAGCGATCTCGCGTCGAGGCGCGAGACGTGGCGGATGGCGGCGAGCCAGAACGGCAGCGCGCGCCGGCGGCTAGAAGAAGAGGATTGGGCAGTCAAGGGAGTCAGTCCTCGATGCGAAAGCGAAAGTCGTCCGCGTTTTCGAGCGGAGGGATGGCGTTCTTCTGGAGGAGCAAGGTGCGTACCGCCCAGATGTCTCCGAACACCCGGTACCGCTGCGCGGTTTGATCGAGGTAGTCCACGCCGCTCGATCCGCCCGTCCCGATCCGACGCCCGATCACGCGCTCCACCATGCGGGCGTGGCGCTGCCGCCAAATCACCATCGACTGCTCCATGTCGAGCAGGGCCTCGACGACCTCGCGCGGCCACGCGAGGCGGGGGAGTTCGCGGTGGCTCTCCAGAAACAAGAGGCCCGCGCGAACGCGCTTTTTGCGCTCGCGCGCAGGTCCTGCGCAGCTCGGATCGTCCTCCGCGCGGAAGAACGCCTCCGCGAACGCGAGCTCCTTCGCATACCGGGCGCGCAAGAGCTCGAGCTCCGCGTCCGAGGGGTGCATCTTCTCTCGAGCAATCTCGAGTCGCTTCTCCGTCTCCGTCTTGTGTGCACGGAGGATGCCGTCGAGGAACCCGTCCGGACCTTCGGCGGCGACGGGCGTCCGTGCGAGCCAGTCGTAGACGACCTGCTTCAGGCTCGGCCCGGCTGCGAGGCGCGCGTCCACGCGCTCGAGCGCGGGGGAGCGGCTCCCGTCGCGCGTCTTCAGCGCGTCCCGGTAGGTGCCTTCCGCGCCGAGCGGGATGCGCGCGTCGTCGTCGAGGCCGAGGAGGATCTCGATCTCACGGAGCTGCGCCGACTGGAACCCGCTCGCCGGGATGAGCCCGTCGCGGAACGCGAGGTAGTCGCGCGTCGTCAGCGTCTCCACGACTTGGAAGTGCGCGGCCGCCTGGACGAAGATCGTGCTGATCCGCTTGAACGACCGGACCGCGGACGCCATCGCCATGTCTGGCACGGGGTTCTGGTGGAACAGGTCGCGCGCCGCGACGAGCTCCCGGATCACGAGCTTGAACCAGAGCTCGTAGACCTGGTGCACGACGATGAACAACACCTCGTCGTTCGAGACGTCCGCCTCGTCGGCAGCGGCGCCCGACTGGAGCCTCAGGAGCTCCTCCACACGAATGTACTCCCAGTAGTTCATGGCGCCGGACGACCGTTCTCCTGAGTGGCCGCCAGCGAAAACCGCGCCACGGCGGCGCAGTCTACTCCGGAGTCACGGTGTGGGTCACGCCTTCAGGCCCGAGGTTCACCGG
Organism: Polyangiaceae bacterium; assembly: GCA_046351395.1. Taxonomy (GTDB): domain Bacteria; phylum Myxococcota_A; class Polyangia; order Polyangiales; family Polyangiaceae; genus CAYYKK01. The sequence continues at coordinate 183,971 of JAXLYP010000009.1, read as the reverse complement.
CGGGCCGAACTGCTTCAACGAGGCACGCTCGACCGCAGCGGGCGACTTGATGGAGAGCTCGACGAGCCCGACATCCGGGCAGTAGGTGGACGTCACGTCCTTCGGGAAATCCCCGCCCCGCTTCTCCTCCGTGACGACGCACTCGACGAACGTGCCCGCACCCACGGCGACGGTCGCGTGGGCGTTCACGATCCGGATCTGCCCACCTCGCGCCCCGAGCCACGACGTCCCCTCGACGAGCGGCGCCTTGAGCAAGTACGCGCGGTCGCCCGACGGCTCCGTCGCCGCCACGCCGTCCGGCTCGTACTGAATCTGGCGCGTGGTCGACCCGATCCGAAAGGTGCCCGTCGTCGGGCCCGTGCGCGAGACGGACGCGCTGAGCGCGCCCGTCGACGGATGGTCGCTCAGGGTGTCGACGTCGTAGCTGTAGAGGTGCCCATCGACGAGCGGGAAGTACCGCTCGAGCGGCGAGCCGCTCGACACGGCGGTCGAGCTCGTCGGCGCGCCGGTCGGCACGCTCGCGCTCGACCCCGGGTCGGCGCCACACCCGGCCACACAGAGCGCGAGGAGCGACACGCGGATCATGGGTGTTTGTGCGTCCAATAGTAGAGGGAGAGCACCACGAGGAGCGCGAACGCGAACGCGATGAGGAGGAGCGAGAGGCGATCCGGATCGATCCGCCGGCGGAGCTCGAGCGCCGCGCGCCGCACCTCTTCATTCTTCGTCGCTCGCGCGAGCGCGGGCGCCTCCGTGCGCACGAACGCGTAGTCCCCTCGCTCGAAGGCCGCGACGAGCTCGCCGAGCGCGGGGTCCTTCGGGAACGTCCGAAGGAAACGCGCGGGCTCGGGCTCGGGCGCCGTCTTCGCTGGCGGGGCGGCGATCTCGACGCGCGGGCCAGCCTCCTCGACGGACGACGCCGACTCGTCGACGGGCGGGGCCGACTCGTCGACGGGCGGCTCCGACGCGCGCTCGGCGGAGTCCTCGATCGGAGCGGCGGCGCGCTTCCGCTTCTTCCGCTTCTTGGGTGCCTCTTCGTCCGCCACGCGATCTCGTGGGCAATTAGCCACGTCCGCGCGAGCAGCGCAAGCCGCGGCTCACCGCCGACGGACGAGCGCGTCGACGAGCAGCGCCGCGCCCGCGAGCGCGCCGAGGCCGGGGAGGACGCGCAGGCCTCGCGGCACCGCGTCGGACGGGCGGCTGAGGCGGCGCGCCGCGAGCCCGAGCGCGAGCGCGAGCGCGCCGCTCGCAACGAGAGGTCCGAGTCCGCCGAGGATCGCGCCGAGCGGGACGCCCGCGTGCGCGCCGAGCACGAGCCCGAACGAGGCGCCCACGAGGGGTCGCCATCGGCGCGAAGGATCGAGGACGTTCTCCGCGCCGACGTAGATCACGGCGAGCGCAGCGAGCGCCGTGAGCGCCGTACCCGCGGGAGCGACGCCGCGCGCGGCCGCGAGCGCACCGAGGGCGAAGCCGAGCGACGTGACCGCGAGCGCGATGAGCGCGTCGCGCGTGCGTCGGGGCACGAGCGCGACCAGGAACGCGAAGAGCGGCGTGACGAGCCCGCGCGTCGTCGCGAGGAACGCCGCGCCGAGCGCCGACGTCGAGGATGTCGAGCGCCGCACCGCGGGCACGGTCGCGGCGAACTCCGACTTGCCCCCGAAGAGGATCTCCTCGACGGGCTGCGCGCCGCCCTCCACGCGCGCGATGTGTCGGTGGCCCGGACCGAGGGCCTCGAGGAAGCCGACGTCGATGCGGAGCTCGGCGGTCGGCGCAGCGAGAACTGGGCTCGGACATTCGAATCGGACGTCGAGCCGAACGCCGTCGGGCTCGTCGGGCTCGGCGCTCGCAGGCGAGCCCTTGCACGCGCTCCGTCCGAGCGCACGTGGGTGGTCTCCACGAAGCGCGCCTCGAGCGCGCTCGTGAGCGCGCCGAGCCCCGCGACCGTCGCGAGGTCGGTGTCCCGAACGCCGAGCGCGGCCGCGACATCGGGCCGCGCGAGCGTGAGATCGAGGTGGATCGCCGCGTCGTCGGAGACTTTGTAGACGCCACGGGAGAGCCCCGCTTGGTGCGCGAACGCGGGCGCGGGCGCGAGGCAGAGGCCGAGAAGAGCGAGCGCGGCGGCCCGATCCGAGGCGCGCCTCATCAGTGCGAGGCGCCGGGATCGTACGTCGGCCGATCGGCCCACGGGACCGCCGCGTCGCCCGACTGCACGTCGCATTTCACGCCGGTGCACTTCGCGTTGTAGACCGCGTGACGGCCGCACCCGTACGCCTCCCACCGCCCGCCCCAACCTTCTTCGACGCGGAGCTCGCTCGCGGGACAGTCCAGATCGGTCTCCGCGTGCTCCGTCACGAGCGCCTTGGCCTGGCCCGTGCCGAACGCGTAGCCCACGCCGCACCCCGCGAGCCCGAGCGCGAGCGCGATGCGCGCGAAGCACGTCGCCGGCGTCGACGGCGCGCGGAGAAACCTCGTGAGGAACGAGCGCCCGAGGCGCGCTCGTCTTGAACGTGGGCGGGGACGCGTGCTCTTCTCCATTCCTCGCGCACCTCCTCCGCGCGATTGGCATGTTGAACGGCGCGGCTCCTCGTGCCAAGGATCTTGGGAGATGATCGGCCGACTGCTTCTGGGCCTCTTGAAGGGCATCGTCATCGGAGGGCTCCTCGGGTTCGGACTCGCGAAGGCCTTTCCCGGCAGCATGGTCGCGCCGGGCATGGTCGCGCAGATCCTGCTCGGCGCTGCGTCCGGCGTGCTCGTCGGGCTCGTCGCGGGCAAGCCCATCTGGGCGAAGGACGCGAAGATCGAGGCGGGCATGAAGGCCGCGGTCGGCGCGGTGCTCGGCGCCGCGCTGATCTTCGCGGCGCGGAAGTGGCTCACGGTCCCCTTCCCCGTCGCGATCACGGGGCTCACCCAGAAGATCGACGCCGCGCAGAACGGGACGCTGGGCGGCCTGTCGCTCACGTCGTTCGCGATCGTCGCGGGCATCCTCGGCGCGTTCTACGACGCGGACAACACGCCGTCCGCGGACAAGGATCAGGCGGGAGCGGCGAAGGCGGAGAGCCCGAAGACGCGCGTCGCGACGCAGTCCCCCGCGATCGATCTGGACGAGCTCGACGAAGAAGCGTCGGCCGACAAGAAGGCGAAGAAGTAAGCGCGACGCTCGTGCGGCCCGCGCGAGCGATCCTCGGGCTCACCGTAGCGACAGCGCTCGCGATGGCGGCCGGAGCGTGCGTCTTCGGCGTGCCCCCTGTCTGGATCACCGGGCCGTTCCTGTTCGTGTACGTGACCGTGGTCCAGCTCGGCGTGTACTTCCCGAACCTCGGCGTCTTCCAGCACGTCGTGGTCCGCGGGCCGGCGGGGGCGCGCGGGGTGGCGCTCACGTTCGACGACGGACCGCACCCCGTCCACACGCGCGAGGTGCTCGCGCTGCTCGACGCGTTCGGCGCGAAGGCGACGTTCTTCGTCCTCGGCGACAAGGCGGAGCGACATCGAGACGTGCTGCGCGAAATCGGCGCGCGGGGTCACGCGATCGGCGTGCACGGGTTCACGCACGATCCGCTCTTCTGCGTGCGCAGCGAGCGCAGGATCCGCGCGGATCTCGAGCGCACGATGGAGCTCATCGAAGCGGAGACGGGCTCGCGCCCCCGCTTCTTCCGCCCGCCGCTCGGCTTCACCACGCCGCGCACGAGCGCGGTGTGCCGCGCGCTCGGCCTCGAGCTCGTGGGGTACAGCGCGCGGGCGTACGACGGCCTCGACACGACGAGCTTCGATCGACTCTTCCTGCGCGTCGCCCCCGGCATCGTCGACGGCGCGATCGTCCTCCTGCACGACTCGGCCGAGCGGGGCGACCGCCGCCCGATGGGGGTCATCGCGCTCCGCTCCATCCTGGAGCGGATGGCCGCGCTCGGTCTGCCGGGGGTCGCGCTTCCGACCTTTGTGCCGATCGCGGCGCGTAGTACGGCGGGGGGATGAAGAGCGTCGGCGATCGAATCCCCGAAGTCAGCGTGAAGGTGGCTCGCGCGACGAGCAACGACGAGGTGACCACGACGGAGCTCTTCGCCGGGAAGACCGCGGTGCTCGTCGCCGTGCCCGGCGCGTTCACGCCGACGTGCTCGAGCAAGCACTTGCCCGAGTTCGTCGCGCGCGCGGGCGAGCTCCGCGCGAAGGGCGTCGATCTGATCGCGTGCCTCAGCGTGAACGACGTGCACGTGATGAGCGCCTGGGGGAGCGCGCAATCCGCGCTCGACACGATCGCCATGGTGGCGGACGGGAACGGGGACTTCACGCGCGCGATGGGACTCGCGTTCGACGGGACCCCGTTCGGCATGGGGGAGCGATCTCGGCGCTACGCCGCGGTGATCGTGGACGGCGTGATCAAGTCGCTCCAGGTCGAGGCGCCCGGCAAGCTCGAGGTGTCCACGGTCGACGCCGTGCTCGCCGCGCTCTAGAGCACCGATCATGTTGAAACGCCGACGTATGCGCCCGATTTCGGGGAGAACCACACGGCCTCGTCGCGGTGCTCCTCAGATGACGAGGAGTCGTCTTGCGGTGCTCGCTCCTCGGGCGTGCGCCTCTCCCTCGAACTCGAGCGCATTCGTTCGGATTTCAACCTGTTCGGTGCTCTAGGGCCTCAGCACCGAACATGTTCGGCTGCTCTAGTTCGGGCGCTTGCGTCGGGGCGAAGAGGCGGAGGGCTTCGCGGTGGGGGCGGCGGAGGTCGCGAGCGGCGCGGACGACGCGACCGCCGCCGCAGGGGTCGCGCTCGTCGTGGCGGGCGGGGGCGAGGAACCGGGCGACGGGGGCGACGGATCCGAAGCCGTGACCGCGACGTGGAGCGTCGTCTCGGGCGCTGGGCCCTCGGACTCCTTGTTCCAGCGCTTGCGGAACACGAGCAGCGCGACGACGAAGCCCACGACCGACAGCGCCACCAGCGCGACGCTGATGAAGAGCGCGTGCGATCCTTTTTTTCGGGGCGCGTGGCCGCTCGAGGTCGGCGAGATCGTCTTCTCCCCCGAGCCTTGGAGCTGCGCCCCGGTCGCGACGCCGAAGGTCGGCGGCGTGAGGCTGCGAACGGAAGGGCTCGACGACGAGATCGGGTGGGACGCCGGAGCGTGGCTCTGCGCGGCCGCAGCGAAGCCATAGGGCCCGGGCGCGAGCTGGGTGTGGACCGGTGCGGCCGGGATCGCCGGCGTGGCGAGCGAGGGCGTGATGGGCGCCTGCATCTGCGGCATCACCGCCGTCATCGGCGGCTGGGCGCGCAGCGGCGCGGCCGCCTGCGGAGTGGCGGACGGTTGGCGCTGCGATCCAGGCATCCCGACGGTGACAGCGACCGAGCGCAAGCTCTGCACGACGGGCTCGATGCGGGGCTCGGGGTGCGCGGCGGCGCTCTGCGCGCGCATCGCGTCGGGCAATGGGGGCTCGGGCGTCGCGGCCGGATCCATGCGCGGCGTCGCCGGGGTCGCCGTCATCCTCACCTCACCCGGCGGGTCGACGTGCGTGAGCACGACGGACGCGCGAGGCTGCGCGCCGCTCGTCGAGAGGAACGCCTCGGCGGCGATGCGCTTCAGGTTGGCGGGGACGAACCCCGTCTCCGCGACGGCGGCGCGGAGCGCCGCGAGCATCTCGTCCGCGTCCGCCCAGCGGCCGAGCCGATCCTTGACGAGCGCGCGATCGAAGACGTCCGCGACTTTGTCCGGGATGGCGGGCGCGTAGGTTTGCAGGGGCTGGGCGGGCTGCGTCGAGACCTTCACCAGGATCTGCAACGCGGTCGCGCCTTCATGGACGAGGCGGCCGCTGACGAGCGTCCAGATGGAAGCGCCGAGGGAGTAGACGTCGCTCCGCGCGTCCACCTCGGACCAGTTGGCCTGGGCTTGTTCGGGGGGCATGAACGCGGGCGTGCCCATGAGGACGCCCTCGACGGTGAGCCTCGCGTGGCGCGTGGTCTCGAAGACGCGCGCGAGGCCGAAGTCGAGGATCTTGAGCGCACCGTCGCGCGTGAGGAACAGGTTCTCGGGCTTGAAGTCGCGGTGGACGATCCCCGCGCGGTGCGCGGCCGCGAGCGTCTCGAGCGAGGCCTCGGCGATCGCGATCGCCTCCGCGGGATCGAGCTTCCCGCCGAGCCGCTCCGCGCGCCCGCTGATGCTCTCGCCGATGAGCCGCTCCATGACGAGGTAGACGACGCCGTCGGGGGTCTGGCCGTCGTCGAGGACCTGCACCGTGCCCGTGTGGCCGACGCGGTTCGCCGCGTACCCTTCGTGGAGGAAGCGCTCGCGCACGCCCGGATCCTTCGCGAGCTTCGGGAAGAGGACCTTCACGGCGACCTGGAGGCCGTTGCGGACGTGGGACGCGGCGTAGACGGTGGCCATGCCACCCTCGCCGAGGGGCTCCGCCACCCTCCACTTCCCGTCGAGGATGCTGCCGGGTTGGATCACGTCGGTCGCAGCCATCTCCATGTGGGATCGTCCGTCCCGGTTTCAGAGCGTACGCGTGTTCTTCGCGCCCGAAAGAAAGAGGCCCCCGCTCGATCGAGCGGAGGCCTCTCGGACCCGGCGAACGGCCGCGGCGCTGCCGCGGGAGCTCAACCGGTGTGGGTCACTGCGGCGCGACGCAGATGTCGCCGCCCTTCGCGCCCTTCGGCTGGTTCGCCTGGACGGGCGTGGTCTCGTCGATCGAGAGGACGAACGCCGTGAGCTGGCGGACTTGGTCGGGCGTGAGGACATTCACACTTGCGACCTCCGTCTTGTGGTGGCCAAGGAACAGGTTGCTGAAGCCCTCTTCGAGCGTCCGCGCGTTGCCCGCGTGGAAGTACGGAGCACCGACCTGGACACCGAGCAGCGAAGGCACGTTGAAGCCCTTCCCGGGTTCGTTGGGAAGGAGGCCCGAGCCCTGACCGCCGGTGACCATGTCCTGCCGAAGCTCGAGGACGTTGATCTCAGGCGCGGAGACGCCGGTGGGAACGGCCCCCATGAGCGGCCCGATCGTCCCGACGGGTCGAATCGCGCAGAGGAGCTGCTCGAACGCGGGTGCACCGCCGAAACGGTCGACCTGATTTGCCGAGGCGGGAAGCAAGCTCGACGGGAACATGTTGAGGATGCTGGGCACCTGCTCCCACTTCGTGTTCGTCAGCGAGCTCGCATTCCCAAGTCCTGGGGGAGCGTCGTTGAACGTGTTGTCAGGCGCGTAGAAGAGCGTCGAGATCGTCCACTTCGCGCCGCCGTGGCAGCCGACGCAGTTGCCCTGACCGCTGGCGGCGAAGATCTTCGCTCCCTCGGTCACGTCCGCCGCGACGAGGTTCGTCGGCTTGCGCGGCGAGCGGATCGTCCGCACCCAGTCGGTGACCTCGACCCAATCCGTGAGGACGCTGTGCGGCGTCGTGGAGGGGCAGTCCGTCGCGCTCTGCGCGGTGCAGAACGATGAGCCCTGGAGCCCCGCCTGCGGCGGCGAGGTCGTGTTCGTGTTGATGCGGTCCGACGCGGCGATCGCGCAGGTACCGACCATCGGATCGGCCGCCGAGGGGTTGCACTTCTTGCTGCTCGGGCAGTCCACCGCCTGGGTCGCGACAGCGCACGCGTTCCCGCCGGCGACCGACACGAGCGCTCCGACGCCGCCGGAGATGCCGCGGGTGTTGCCCTCGAAATCAGCGACCTCGTCGAAGATGCCGGACCAGTTGAAGATGCGCTGGTCGACGCCGTCGGGCGCGAACGAACCGTCGAGGCTCACCGTCTGGCGCGGGCCGCGCGCGAAGTACCACGTCACGTTGTCCGTGAGCCCGTCGATGTGGCAGGCGGCGCAGGAGCCCCACGCCTCGCCGCGGAGCGACCAGCGGCCGAGGCCCGTGTTGAAGAACCGCTTGCCCTTCAAGGCGGACAGCTTCTCCGCGTCCGTGGGGAGGGGCGAGGTGTGGACGGGCTCGCCCTGGACGGCCTGGATCCCGAGGTCGAGGACCGTCACGTCCTGGTTGCCGTCGTTGGCGACGAACGCGAACGTCGAGGCGTGCGCCATCGCGATGCCGATCGGCAGCCGGATGGTCTTGTCCATCGCCGAGCGCGTATCGATGAAGTTGTTCTTGTCGGAGCCGACGGCCGTGATCGCGCCGTTCGCGATCGTGAGCCGGAACGCCGCGTCCGCGCCTTCGGCGGTGATGTACGCGAAGCCCGGCCGGAACCCGATGTCCGTCGGGAGGAGCGGCATGCGACGCGGGAACTTGGTCTTGTCCATCGGGAAGGCCGGCGGAGCCTTCTTGCCCTCGTCATCGAAGAGCTTGTCGAGGGTGACGGTCGTCGCCGTGTCCGTCCCGAGGTCGACGATGCTCAACGCCGGGTGAGTGGTCGTCCGGGCGTTCTCCACCTGCGGCTTGCAGGTTCCCGCCGGGAGTACGCAGTCACCTGCGACGGCGAGCGCGCCACAATCCGAGTCTTGCGCACAGGAGTTCGTGCAGACGCCACCGCCCGCGGTGCCGGCGCCGACGCACACAGACCCTGCGCCGAATGCCCCGCACTGGCCCATGGTGGTGGTACACGCGCCCTTCTGCACGACGCCGGTCGGGCCGACGGGCGAGGCGCAGGTGCTGGTGACGTAGGCGAAGCCGCCGTCGATCGTCACGTTCGCGATCTGGTTGGGGAAGCAGCCCGTGTCCTGGCCCTTCGTGTCCTTGAAGCCCGTGTTGTCGACCGACGGAAGATCGATCGCCGTCGCGGCGCCCTTCGCGTCGACCTTGTAGAGCAGGCCCTTCCAGTTCTTGTCGGACGCGGTGCCCGTCGCGCTCTCGGGCGCGGTGCGCACGGCGAACCACTCGGTCGCGTAGACCACGATGTCGCTGTCGTCGGCGCCCTGGCCCCCGTCGATCGCGAGGCCGCGCGGATGCGCGAGCGCGGCGCGCGGCGTGACGTTCCCGAGCACCGGCTTGTTGGCGAGGTCCTTCACGCCCACGATCGTCGCGTTGAGGTCGACCGTGTCCGTGACCGTCATCGTGATCGGATCGATGACGGACAGCGTCCCGTCGACCCAGTTCGACACGTAGAGCGCCGAGTTGTGCGGGGTGATCGCGATCGAGGCCGGCTCCGACCCCACGGCGACGGACTTGCCCACCGCCGGGTTCGCGTCGATGCCGGTGATCTCCACGACCTTCTGATCCTTGCGGAGCACGACGTACGCCGTGTCGTCGCATCCGTTGATCGCGACCTGCCACGGCTCGCCGCCCACGGGGATCTCCTCGACGAGCGAGACCGCCTTGGTGTTCGGATCGACATCCATGATGCTGACCGAGCCGGCGTCGCGGTTCACGACGACGAGGCGCGAGTCATCCGAGGTGATAGCGATCGCCGACCCACGGGTGGGCCCCGTGATGGCGGTCGTGCACCCGGGGTTCATCATGCCGCTGCTGGTCGACGAGTTCATCGACCCCGTCGTCGTCGTCGAGGACGTGGTCGCCCCGGCGCCGCCGGCACCGCCGTCCGCGCCCGACGTGCTTCCCGTCGACGACGTCGTCGCCGAGTCGTCGCACCCTTGCGCGGCCGCGGCGAGCGTCGCGCAACCGATCGCGACGGCGCCGAACGCTGGCACCCAACGCTTCCTGCCAGGTCTTCTCATAAAAATGCATCTCCCCGCGGCCAGGCCGCGTCTGGTTCGCGACGCGCGCGAACAAGCCTCATCCCAAAAAAGACAGCGTCCCGGGCCTCCCCCCGGGAGGCGCGAGACGTACGCAAGCAGCGAGAGTACGGGCCTGGGGCTGCTTCCGTAAGGGACCGGTTTTCAATAGGTCCCATAGGTGTAGCCTATGGCGGTGGAGCTCACGCACCTCAGGTATTTCCTCGAGGTACGCACGCGCGGCAGCCTCACCGCCGCCGCGAAGGCGCTCGGCGTCAGCCAGCCCACGCTCACCGTCGCGATCCAGCGCCTCGAGAAGGATCTGCGGACGACGCTCCTCCTCCGTGGCCGAAGCGGGGTCACCCTCACCGCGACCGGTCGATCCCTCGCGCACGACGCGGAGGAGGTCTTCAGCGCCCTCGATCGCGCCGAGGCGCGCATCCAGGGCCTCGAGGATCGCGACATCGGGCGCTTCGTGCTCGGCTGCCACGAGCCCCTCGGCGCGTACTTCCTCCCGAGCTTCCTTCGGAAGCTCTACCTCGAGCACCCCGGGCTCGACGTCGCGCTGTGGAACGGCCCCTCCGCCGCCGTGCGTGACGCCATCGTCGCGCGGGACGTGGACTTCGGCCTCGTCGTGAACCCCTCCGCGCACCCCGATCTCGTGCTCGTCGATCTCTTTCGGGACGCGGTCGACTTCTTCGTCGCCGCCGAGTCCGACGGCGTGCGCCGCAAGCGCAACACCGTCGGCGCGAAGACGCGCGAGGAGGCCCATCGGCGCGTGCGCAAAGGCCCCCTCATCCACGCCGGTCGCGTCAGCGAGAGCCAGGAGCTCCTGCGCGCGCTCGAGAAGGCCGGCGTCGTCCCCGAGAAGCTCCTCTCCTGCGGAGACTTCGAACTCGTGAAGGCGCTCACCATGGCCGGCGTCGGCGTCGGCGTCCTCCCGCGCCGAGTCGCCGCCTACGGACACGACGGCCTGTTGCTCCGGCTACACGCCGACATGCCCTCCTTCGGAGACCGCATCTTCCTCGTCTACCGCGCCGACATGCACAAGACCCGAGCGGCGCTCCGGTTCAAGCAGGCGCTCGTGGACCACGGCAAGGAGCTTCGAGGAGCTGCCTGATCAGTGCGCGACCTTCAGCGCAACGAAGTCGATCGCACCGCCCATTGTAAGAATGTTTCCCGTCCCAAAGTCAGCTGCACTCTGGAGGTTGCCCACCGCCACTAGGTCGCCATTCGGCGCACTGGCACATGAGGTTAGGCCGGCAAAAGACGAGGCATCGGCACCGGAATATTGTTTCGTGTACATCTGCTTCCCTTGCGGGTCGAACCTCCAGACAAAGGCATCGTAGGCGCTATGCTTCGTGAGGACGTTCCCGGGCAAAGTGAGCGTGGAGCTCGAAAAGCCTCCAACGACCCACCCGGCGTCGGTGTCGTCGAGCACGAGGTCGAACAGTGAGCCGATAGGCGTGCTCCACATCACTCCGGCGCTCGAGTCCAAACGGGCGATCGCGGGGCCAGAGTAGTCGACACCACCGACGTTGCAGGTCGTTCCTACGCTGGCCGGTCCGGCGAAACCGAGGACCGGTCCGCCTAGCGAATCGACATCCATGGCAACGATCCCACAGTTATTAAACGGTCCTGCTTGAATGTGTCCGCCAGCCGGAGTGAACTTTGTGAGGAAGGCCCCACTGGCGGTGATTGACTTGCCGACATTGATGGTGCCGTCCATCCCCCCGGCCGCCCACACGTTCCCAACTGGGTCCACGGCAATAGCGCTTGTGTTTGCGTAGCTCGGAGCTGGGCCCGTGAACCCCTTGCTCCACATTGCAGTGCCTCCACCGGACCACTTCGCGAGCAATGCCTGCATGTTGTTCCCGGTAGTGTAGCTGCCGCTGCCGCAGTTCGCAGTTCCGTTGAAATCCGCAACCATGACGACGTCGTTGGTAGGGGTAATTGCAATGGCCTTGCCCGTCGAATATGTCGTGCCACCGCACCCACGCGCCCACGCGAGCGTGCCTCCGGAAGAATACTTCGCAATAAAGATCCCTGTTGGCATATTGTCCGACCCAAGCACAAGAGGCTGACGACTATTGCCGGTCACGAACACACTCCCGGCAGAGTCGACCGCGACATCGGTGATCGCCTGCTCATCACTCGCGCTCACCTGGGCTGCCCAAAGAGGCGCACCGAGCGGGTCGAGTTTCGCGACAAACCCATCCTGAGCGTTAGCGATGAGCGTGCTCGGACCAAGTTTGAGGCTTCCCGAAAAGTTCCCCGCGATGAAAATACTTCCGTCGACGCCGACGGCAGTCGCTGCGATGTACGGCGCTCCGAAGTCGTGCACCCAGAGACTGTCCGAGGTCGGCGACCCGTCGCAGTTCTCGTCGCCCTTCTTGTCGTAGTCATCCACCGCAGCGGGCAGCACCTCACCGACGCAAGCGCCGAACACACCGTTGGCGTCGCACGTCGCGGTCCCGTGCCGGCAATCCCCGACGTCCTTCGTCGACGACGGGGTGCCCGAGTAGCACTCCATCGTCGTGTTCAGTTCGCACGGCATGCCGCTGCTGCTCGAGGAGCTGGAGGGGCCCGACGACATCGAAGTCGACGCGTCGGTCGACGCGCTTGCGGTGGTTCCTCCGCCCGCCCCGCCCGTCGCGGGGCCCTCCTTGTAGTTGTCGAGACCGAGGACGAGGTCGCACCCCGCAAGGGTGACGCACGCGGATGTGACAAGTACGAAGCCAAGCGAAACGGGTGGACGACTCATGGGACCTCCGAGCGTAGGGCAGCCGCACTCTCTGGGGCTAGCGGCGCTGGCGACGGAGTCGCGACGGAATCGGTGAGTTGGACAGCGCCCCTCCAACAAACTCCGTCCGATCGTCCACAGAACCGAAGAGCTGAGCCATCTCGCCCGCAACGGCGGCGCCTCGCCCGCCCGCCGGCCGGCCGGCCGGCCGAGGATGTCGAGACCCGTCTCGACGCCCGGTCCAGAGTCTACCTGCCGGGCGGTGTGGCAGTGCCGCCAAGCATCGGCATGCAGCTTTACGTGCAGCGCAGCCGTTAGGCTGCCTGGCCAATAGAGTCCTTGGTTGCGTCGCAACAAGAAGAACTGCGCGATAGCTAACTTTTTTGCTGCAACACAACACAGAGCTCGGCGCGGGGCGACTTGCGGGGGCATTTTCGTCTTGTGCGCTGCACACGCTCCTCTGCGTCCGAGAGCGGGCCCCCCGTGGCGACTGATTCCCCGCCGCAGAGCTGTTACCGGAGGAGCTTCGATGGGTCCTACGAAGCTCCTCTCGCTCGGCGACGCACCGGTCCCGCCGACGCTCGCGGACGACCTCGCGGCGATCGCGGGCCTGCCACCGACGGCCGTCCAAGCGTTCTGGGAGGCCCTCGGGCCGAGCCTCAAGGAGCCCCTGCCGCCCGAGATCGAGGGCACGCTCGACAAGTTCTCGCGCGACCACGGGGCGCCGCCGGGCGATCTCGCGCGCGCGATCCGCGGGGCGCGGTTCCTCGTCCGTGAGGCGGTGCGGCGGGGGCTCGGCGCTGCGGCGCTCGAGTCGGACCTCAAGGCGCTCCTCCCGGACCGCGAACCCGTCGTGCGGCTGCTCCTCGCGGGGTCCGCGAAGGCCCGCGCGGTCCTCACGGAGGCCGCGCTCGGAAAGGCGCTCCTCGATCACGGCAACGTCGCGGACTCCATCGCGTGGCGCGCGGACGACGTGTCGTCCAGCCATCGCGGCGAGATCCTCGGCGCGCGCGTCGCCGTCGTCACGATGCGCCTCCGCACCCCCGCGGGCACCGAGGAGCTCGTGACGTTCCAGCTCACGCAGCAACACGCGAAGACACTCAAGGAGCTCGCGATCGCGCTCGAGAGGCCGGGGCAGTCCTGATGGAGTTCGACTACATCGTCGTCGGCGGGGGATCCGCGGGGTGCATCGTCGCGGCGGAGCTCTGCACGAGCCCCGGGGTGTCCGTGCTGCTCCTCGAGTGCGGAGACCGCGCGGAGCAGAACCCCGAGACGCTCACCGCGGACGGCTACAAGAAGGCGTTCCTCAACGAGCGCCTCATGTTCGAGCGGTTCTCGACGCCCCAACGCGGGTGCGGCGGCCGGCGCATGTTCATGGGATCCGGCCGCACGATCGGCGGGAGCGGCGCGATCAACGCGACGGTGTACACGCGCGGCGCCCGCGCCGACTACGACGAGTGGCCCGAGGGCTGGCGGTGGCGGGACATCGAGCGCGACTTCGAGGCCCTCGAGGGGACGCTCCGCGTCCGTCGCCGCGAGCCGACCGCGTTCACCGAGATGTGCATCGAGGCGAGCGAAGCCGCGGGGTTTCGCCGGAAGGAAGATCTCAACGACGGGGATCTCTCCGGTGTGCTCGGGTACGAGTGGATGAGCTACGAGGGCGCCGATCGCCGCTCCTCGTTCGTCGCGTTCCTCCGCGAGCGCGTGGGTCTCCCGAACCTCACGATCGTGTCGAACGCGCGCGCGCACCGCATCCTGCTCCGCGACCAGCGCGCCGTCGGCGTCGAGTACCGCGACGGCGACGCGCTCGCGACCGCGACCGCGCGCCGCGAGATCATCCTGTGCGCGGGCGCGCTCGAGACGCCCCGCCTCCTCATGCTCTCCGGCATCGGCTCCCTCGCCGCGCTCCGCGGCGCGGGGATCCCCGCGCTCATCGAGGCGCCCGGGATCGGCGAGAACCTCCACGATCACCCCAACGTCCAGCTCTTCTTCTTCGGCAAGCGCGCCGTCGACTGCAACTACCCCCAGCTCTACGGCTTCCACCGCGCCGCCCCGCGCCGGGATCTCGCGCCCCGGCAGAGCGACAGCTGCTACGTGTTCTACCCGGCGCGCTCGTCGCTCCGCGAGGGCGTGCTGAAGCTCCTGCCCGGGATCGCGCTGCCGCGCGCGCTCTACGAGGCGCCCGGCGTCGTCCCCGCGATGCGTGCGGGGCTCGCGCGCGCGTTCGACGTGGGCGCGCTCCAGCGCCTCGTCGAGCGAATCTGGGGCGTCGTCGTGATCCTCGGCAAGCCGAAGAGCCGCGGCACCCTCCGCGTCGTGTCGCCTCGCCCCGAGGCGCCCGCGGAGATCGATCCCGCGTACCTCACCGATCCCGAGGACATCGAGACGATGGTCCGCGGCGTCGAGCTCGCGCGGCGCATCGCCTCGTCCACGCCCGCGCAGCGGTTCGGATCGCTCGAGGCGCTCCCCGGGTCGCGCGTCGCCACGCGTGACGCCATCGAGCACTTCGTGCGGCAAAACGCGATGACCACGTACCACTACGCGGGCACGTGCCGGATGGGCTCGACCCCCGAGAGCGTCGTCGACGCGCGCCTCGCCGTGCGGCGCGTGAAGCGCCTGCGCATCGCCGACGCGAGCGTGATCCCGACGACGCCCGTCGCCGCGCTCAACGCGCCCAGCATGCTCATCGGGTATCGCGCGGCGCGCTTCATCCGCGAAGACGCGCTGCGCGCGGACGCCTGATCAGCCCCCCGGCATCGCGAAGTGGGCCTCGGGCCGACCGCCGTTCGGCCACGCGAGCGAGAACTCGAAGATCGCGTCCTCCCACGAGAACTCGGCCTCGAACGACTTGCCCGGGAGCACCTCGACGACGAGGCTCGCGACCTCCGAGCTGTGGAACACGAACGCCTGCTGGCCCTCGTTCGCGCCCTTCGTCACGTCCGTCGGTTGGCCGTACGCGTTCTTGTGACACGAGACGCGCAGCCACTCGCGCACCATCTTGGTCTCGCACCTGAGCTCGGACGAGTGCCACACCGTGACCTCCTTGGTCATCGCGTTCCACTCGTCGATCGTGGGTGGTTTCGAGCCGCGCGGCGGAATCTCCGCGGGCCACCCGTCCGCGAGGAACCCATCCGAGTTCGCCTTGGGTTGCTCGGGGGGTGGGGGTGCGGTCGGCGGGGTCGGCGGGGCCCCGCAGTTGCTCCCCTCGCACTTCACCGAGATCTTCTCGCGTGCCATCACCTTGAAGGGGTTCTTCGGGTAGAGGTCGTGGAGGCGGATCTCGTAGTCCCCCTCCGGCCCCGCCTTCAGCGCGTCCGAGAGCGCGCCCCGGGCGACGTAGTGCCAGTCGCCGTACTCGGAGTCGGGGGCGCCCGCCTTCGTGATCGTGATCCAGTACTGCTGCCCCGCCGGGGGCTCGAGCGCGGCGCTGAACTTCACGTTGATCGCGTCGCCGCTCGCGAACGTGGTCTTCTCGAGCGTGAGCGTCGAGCTGGTGGCAGGCGCGGCGAACATCTTCGCGGCGCTGAGCGTGGAGCCGCGTGAGCTGCCGCTCCCGGGCGGGGGCTCGGGCTTCGTCCCGTTTGCGACGGTCGACGCGCTCGGAGAGCCGCTCGGCTTCTCGCTCGACGCGGCCTTCGCCCGGCCGCCGGACTCCGCGATCGGCTCGGCGTCGTCCTTCTTCTTGGCGCCGCACGCGACCAGCGCGAGCGAGATCGCGAGGGCTGTGGGGATGCTGAGGCGAGAGATGAATCGGCTCATGTGGACCTCCGTCGCGGCACGAGGGGCGGATGCTAACATCCGCCCCGATGAGGAGGACGGTGTTCACTCTCGCGCTCGTGGCGGCGCTCCCTGCGTGCGGCGGCAAGAAGGACGTCCCACCGCCCGCGGCGAGCTCTGCGACCCCGGTCGCGTCGTCCATCGCGCACAAGCCCCTGAAGCTCCCTTCCACCGCAGCGCCCGAGGACAGCGCCGGGGACGCGCCGGCGCCGAAGCCCGAGCCGAAGGTGGATCCCATCATCGGCGGGCTTTCGAAGGAGGAGGCGCCCCCCGTCGCGCTCGACAAGAAGGTCACCCTCGCGTCGCTCGGGGTCGAGTGGTCCATCCCCGCCACGTGGGTCGTGGACGACTTCACGACGAAGTTCGGCGCCTCGAAGGAGGAGCGGAAGGGGTGCCATCCGCCGGTCGTCGACCCCGAGTCCCCCTATTTCGACGTCGTCGTGCCGAACGTGGAGGCGCACCAGAAGCAGGAGTGGAACGGGCAGACGTTCCCGATCGCCGGACAGAAGCCGAACGGCGGCGAGGACAAGTGGGACTGGGCCCCGTACGCGTCGTTCGCGCTCGGTCCGGCGAAGCTCCCCATCATCGGGACGCACCGCCAGGAGGTCCCCCACGTCGAGCCCGGTCAACCGATCGCGGGCGCGTACACGCACGTATGGCTCTTCTTCAAGCACCCAAAGACGCAGAAAATAGGGCAGATCATGCTGACCTGGCGGTCGGGGGATCTCGCCGCGCAGAAGATCCTCGAGGGCGTCGCGAAGACCGTGAACCCCCTCTGAGCCTCCGATGACCAAGCCCTCCCCGAAGAAGCCCGCGCACGCGAGGAAGAAGAGCGACGAAGCTCCGCGCGTTTCGAAGACGGACTTCGTGCTCTCCCTGCCGGAGCACACGCCCGCGGCCGAGGTCGTGGCCCGAGCGAAAGAGGCGGGGCTCGTGATGCGCGAGAAGTACGTCTACAACGTGCGCGCCGCGCACCGCGCGCGCTCCGGCGAGCGGCCCGCCCCGCGTTCGGTCGCGCAGGGGCGAGCGCCCCGCACGCGCTCCGAGCTCGAGGCGAGGTTCATCGATCTCGCGCTCGACATCGGCTTCGCGCGCGCCGAGGAGCTCTTCGCCGAGATCCGCGCCATGCTGAAGGCAGGCGTCGCGAGGGGCTGAGGTGGCTCCGCCCGCTGCGCCACTTCGGCAGCGGCGCGCAGCACGGCACAAGTAAGAAGCCCAAGCCGCGTTCATGAACGCGCTCGAGGCGGCCGCGACCACGAACGAGGCAGCGGATCTCCGGAGGGACGTGAAGGGCGGCGTCGAGATCCTCGGCCCTCCCCTCGACCGTGCGCGCGAGGCGCTCGGCGCCTTCTGGCGCGAGGACGAGACGAAAGCGTTCACGCTCGTCATGGTGAGGGCCCCCGCCGACGAGCCGGTGTTCGTCCTCTACGCCGTCGATAGCAACGGAAGGCCGCTCCTCTCCGGCGGCGTCGACGCGAAGCTCCGGCTCGTCCCGGACGTCGGCGCGCGCATCGGCGCGGCGGGTGTCGCCACGCTGATCAAGATCGCGAAGAAGTAGCGCGCCCTGCGCCATGCGCGTGGATCGCGCCGATCGGAGGGCTTCCTCGCGCGGCTACGGCGGCAGCTCCGAACAGTCGACGGAGCGGTGGGCGCAGGCCTCGGTGTAGACCTTCTCTCCCTTCGTCGCGTCCTCGGCGACGCCGAGGCCCTTCTTCAGCGCGGTGCCCCAGGCTGCGCACACGAGCGCGCGCGCGTCCTCGCAGTTCTTCTCGAGCTCGGGCGCGATCGCGCGGAGCGCGGAGCTCGTGAGCGTGTACTTCCCGCCGGTGTGGCCGAAGAGGAGCTTCGCGCACGAGAGGCCGTCGTGCTGATCGCAGCCGCGCGTGAGCACGTCCTGCGTACGACCCGCCTTGTCCTCCGTCGTCCAGCCGATCTCGACGACGGTCGCGAGCGAGACGCACCCCACCGGCTCGGCTTTGCAGGTCATCGTCTCCGTGTCGATGATCGCGTCGAGCGACTTCGAATCCGGCGTCGTCTTCGCGGTGAGGTTGCGCTCGATGATGGCGCGGCACGCCGCGCCGCGCCCCTTCTTGCACGCGTCGAGGGTGACCTCCGTCGCGCGCGCGTCCTTCGTCATGAAGAGCGCGACGCCGAGCGCCTCACAGGCCGCGTTCCCGCCCGCCTTGCAGCCCTTCTCGAGGGCCGCGATCGAGTTCGCCTGCTCGAGCTTCGCGTCCGCGTACGGGCTCACGCCGTTGCGCGCGTACTTGCCCCAGCACCGGTCCTGCGGATGACACGGCGGGATGAACGCGACGACGTCCGCGCCGAACCAGTCGCTCGGACCGAGCAGCGATCCGAGGAGCGTGCACATCGCCGGATCCCCTCCGTCGCACCCCTGCTCGATCGCGCTCCGCACCTCGGCGAACCCGCGCACGACCGCGTTGCAATGAGGCACGAGCGGGCTGCCCGTAGGCGGCCCCGTGACCGAGTCGCGGAACGCCGGCGCGCACTTCGGGAGCCCGACCACGGCCTCGGACGGTGGCGGAGGCGCGCTCGCGACGGGCGTGGGAGTGGGGGTCGGCGTCGGCGTCGGCGCGGGCGTCGGTGCCGCGGTCGCCACCTCGGGCTCCTCGGTGTGCCGGGTCTTCTCCGGCAAGAACCGCGGATCGCCAGAGCAGGCCGCGAGCGTCAGGAGCGCGATCGGGTGGAGCGTCCTCATGGGGTCACCGGAGCACCGAACATGTTCGATGCTCTAGCGTAGATCAAGCGAGCGATGGTCGCTCCATCGCCGCGGGCTCGTCGAAGTTCGGGGTGAGGACGCTCGTGTAACGCTCGAGCACGCCGCGGAACCGCTGAAGGGACGCCGGACGATCCCGCGGCTGCCGCTGCAACGCCGACGTCACGAGCTGCGCCACGTCCGCCGGGACGTCCGGGACGACGGCGCGGAGCGGGGCGATCGCGCCCGTCTCCAGGACCCGCATGATCTGCAAGAGATCCTGCCCCGCGACCGGACTCCGTCCCGAGAGGATGCGGTAGAGGACGACCCCGATCGACCAGATGTCGCTCCGGTGGTCGACGTCTTCACCGAACGCCTGCTCCGGCGCCATCGCGTACGGCGTGCCCAGCGCGGTTCCCCTCTGCGTGAGCTGGCTCGTCGCCTGCGCCGGGCCCGAGAGCGCGCCGAGCTTCGCGACGCCAAAGTCAAGCACCTTGACCACACCCTCCTGCGTGACGAGGACGTTCTCGAGCTTCAGGTCGCGGTGGAGGATCCCGAGCGCGTGCGCGGTCCCGACCGCGGAGACGACCTGCTGGACGATCGCCGCTGCTTCGAAGAGCGCGACGCGCCCCGCTCGCTCGATGCGATCCGAGAGCAGCTCTCCCGTGAGGAGCTCCATCACGAGGTAGGGGCCGCCGGGTCCATCGGCGACGAAGTCGACCACGCGCACGACGTTCGGGTGATCGAGCATCGTCAACACGCGCGCCTCGCGCCGGAGGCGGGTCGAGCTGTCCGCGTCGACGTGCTTGGGCCGCTTCATCGCGAAGCGCCTCCCCGACGCCGCGTGCGTCACCTCGTGGACGAGCGACGTCGAGCCGCGCCCGAGCTCCCGGCCCACCGTGTACGGACCCACGATCATCGGGCGCGGGTCATGTTCGAATCAGTGCACGTGGTCGCGATCGAGGCCGGGGTGACCGGGATCCCCGGGTTCGTGGCGAGGGTTCTCCGTCAGGCGATCGCCGGTGCGGTCCGTCATCGCCATCAGCAGGTCCTTGCCGTAGATGAACTGCTCCCGCGAGTCGTACGGGACGGCGTGCTTGCCCGTGTCCATCCGGATGGCGTCACACGGGCACGCCTCGACGCAGAACCCGCAGAAGATGCAGCGGAGCTCGTCGATCACGAACACCTGCGGGAACCGCTCGTACCCCCGCCGCGGATCGCCCTCTTTGTACTCGCCCGCCTCGATGTGGATGCACTGCGCGGGGCACGCCGTCGAGCAGCACAAACACGCGACGCAGCGAGGCGACCCGTCGTCCCGAAGCGTGAGGCGGTGCAGACCTCGGAAGCGCTCCGGGTAAGGCCGCTTCTCCTCGGGATACGAGATCGTCGTGACGCCGGTGTCGAACCCCTCGAGCACCGGATCGCTCTTCTCCCCGAGCACCATCTCCTTCGTGTTCTTGAAGAACGTGGACATGGTCTGGGCGAGGCCGTTCAGGACGGCGGGTACGTACGCCTGGACCTCCATCGTGCGCTTCGGGCGCGCGATGACCTTGGGCGCGAACGCCGCGCCCTTCGGCTTCATCCAGGGTGTGCTGGCGGAGGTCTTCTTCATGGTCAGGCCTGCATCGCGGTGGGCTTCACGCCACCCGCCGCCTGCGCGAAGCGCGCCGCGGACGACTGGAGGAACTGCGTCCGGCGGGTCGGCCGGAGGATGAGCATCACGAGGTACGTCGGGAACGCGACCATGCCGATCGCGACGATGAGTTGGGTGATGCTCGCGACGACGCCGAGGCCCTTCTGCACACCGGCGCCCGCCTGATCGATCGCCACCACCACGACCGCGGTGACGACGAGGTTCGCGATCGCGAGGGGGAGGAGCTTCGTCCAGCCGAACTTCATGAGCTGGTCGTACCGGAAGCGGGGGAGCGTCCAGCGGAAGAAGATCTGCACGAACGCCATGCCGATCGTCTTCGTGAAGAACGCGCCCACCTGGATGAGCGTCACCGCGAGGTGGTTCATCTTGAACGAGAAGAGGACCGTGCTCCCGAGCTCGACGCTCACCCCGTCCGGATAGAGGAACGGGAGCGAGTAGCCGCCGAAGAACAGCGTCACGAGCAGGGCGCTCGAGGTGATCACCTCGATGTACTCGCCCGCCATGAACATGCCCCACTTGAAGCCCGAGTACTCGACGAAGTACCCCGCGACGATCTCGCTCTCGCCCTCGGGCTGATCGAACGGGACGCGCTTCGTCTCCGCCATCGTCGCCGCGAGGAACATCAAGAAGCCGATCGGCTGCACGAAGATGCCCCACGCGTGATCGTTCTGCCACCCGACCATCGGGTTCAACCGGATCGTCCCGTAGATGAGGAGCAGGCCCATGAGCGAGAGGCCCATCGCGACCTCGTAGCTCACCATCTGGCTCGCCGCGCGGAGGCCGCCGAGCAGAGAGAACTTGTTGTCGCTCGCCCAGCCCGCGATGGCCGCCCCGATGACGCCCGTCGACGAGATCGCGAACAGGTAGAGGATGCCAACGTGCAGGTCGGCGACCTGCAGCGACACGAAATGCCCCTCGCAGACGCTGCCATCGCGCGACATCGTGGCCGCCACGTTCCCGAGATCACGGAACGCCCAGGAGCCATCCGTCGTGGTGCTCCGGAAGCAGATCGCGTCCCCGAACGGGATGACCGCCATGACGACGAGCGCCGGGAAAATCGCGATGATCGGGCCGAGCGCGTGGAGCAGCTTGTCCGCCTTCGGGGGGACGAAGTCCTCCTTGAAGATCATCTTCACCGTGTCCGCGAGCGCGTGCAGCGTGCCCGCGAGACGGATCCCGATCTTGCCCGGGGGGACGCGACCCGCCGCGTAGAGGCCGAACGTGATCATCAGCGCGCCGAGCACGCCCGCGGCCGCGTGCGCCACCGTCGAGACGGCGGGCCGCGGGATCGCCGGGACGACGGCGAAGCAGAGGACGTGCGCGGCGAGGCCCGCGAAGAAGTACGTGCGCCCCCGGACCGACGCGATCGCCTGCTCGAAGCCGTTCAGCGGACCCGCGCGCCGCGCGCGCCACGCGAGGACGACGAACGAGAACCACGACACCAGAACGATCAGCTGGAGCGAGATGCCGAGCCTCTCGTACGCGGCCTCCGGCGTGGGCGTGCGCCCGAGGCCGAACGCGGCGAGCGCTCCGATGAGGATCCCCGGCGTCGCCAGGATGCCGCGCACGATGACCGCGGGCAGCTGGATGACCGCGCGGTTCGGCCCGACGCGGTGCTGGATCATCGCGCTCTGGCGCCGATCCGCCCACGTCGCGATCGCGGACATGTTCAGGATGAACCCGAGGACGATGACGATCTTGATGAGCGCGAGGACGAGCTCTACCCAAGAAAAGCTCACGACCGAGCCTCCGTTTCAGCCGCCGCGCCAGGCGCGGCTTCCTTGCCTGCCGCCTCCGGGTTGGACATCGCCCGGCGGATCTCCGAGAGCTTGCGCCAGTTCATCGCGTACCCGAGCGCGCGGCCGAGCTTCGCGACGAGGAGCCAACCGGGGACGCTCTCGCCGAGCGACCGCAGCGCGCGCTCGCTCTGCTGTGCCTTGCCTTGCTTGTTCACGAACGTCCCGTCCGTCTCCGCCCACACCGTGGCGGGGAGGAGGATCTGCGCGACGCGCGCGAGCGGCCCTTCGTGCGCCGCGATGGTGACGACCTTCTTGTTGCGCAGGCCGGACAGCACGTCCCCGACCTCGACTTCGACCTCGGAGCCGAGCGCGATCACCCACTCGTACTTCTCCGTGTCCGCGAGCAGGTCCGAGAGCGGCTTCGCCGCGTCCCCCGTGGCCGCGAGGAGCTGCACCACTCCCGTCGTGTTCGGGTTCTTGTCCGCGCTGATGAGGATGTCGTCGTGCTTGCCGAGCTCCTTGCCCGTGATGAAGAACCCCGTCGCGCCGAGGAACGTCTTCGCGAGCGTCACGAGCGCGAAGTTGTCCTCGAGCGAGTGCTGCGCGGAGAGGACGATCGCGACCCGATCCGGGGCGTGGTTCGCGAGCAGCGTCTTCGCCGCCTCGAGCGCGCTCGGCACGTCCGTCTCGTCGGCCCCGACCCGCGCGGTGAGGAGGCGCGCCGAGTCGATGCGCTTGTACGAGAGCATGCCCTCGTCGCACATCCAGTACTTGTTGACCTCCATGTTCTCGCGCGGGCGGTGGCGGTGCGCCGTGTTCGTCCGCGGGTCGAAGTCGAGGTACGCGTTGCAGCCCGTGGAGCAGCCCTGGCAGACCGTGCGGGCGCTCCGGAGGAACCAGACGCGCGCCTTGAAGCGGAAGTCCGTCGACGTGAGGGCGCCGACGGGACACACGTGCTCGGTCATCAACGTGTAGTCGTGGTCGAGCTGCCGGCCCGGCGAGACGAAGATCTCCCCCAGGTTCCCTCGCTCGCGCACCTCGAGGACCGGATCTTTCGCGATCTCGTCCGACACGCGGATGCAGCGCGTGCAGAGGATGCAGCGCTCGGCGTCGTAGACGATCGTCGGCCCGAAGACCTGCGCCTTCGGCTTGTGGACGACCTCCTGCTGCATGCGCTTGCCCGTGCGCTGGTGCTCGAGCCAGTAGTCCTGGAGACGGCACTCGCCCGCCTGATCACAGATCGGGCAGTCCACCGGGTGGTTGAGCAGGAGGAGCTCCTGCACCGCCGCGCGCGCCTCGGCGACGTGGTCGCTCGACTCGCTCAGGACCTCCATCCCGGGCGAGCAGGTCTGCTGGCACGCGGGCTGGAGCTTCGGCTTTCCGTCGTAGACGTAGTCGTTCTTCTTCGGGTCCCACTTGAGGACGTCGAGCCGCATCGCCGGGCGCCCTGGAGGGGGCGGGAGCTCGACGAGGCACATGCGGCAGTTCGCGGCCACGCTGAGCCCCGGGTGCCAGCAGTAGTGCGGGATGTCGATGCCCGCGCGGTGCGCCGCGCGGATGATCGTGTCCCCGGGTTCGAACGGGATCTCGCGACCGTCGATCTTGATGACGTTCGGCGGCGGAGGCGGCTTCGGTGCGTCAGCGGGTGCTTGGGTGGACATGGTCAGTGATCACACTCGCCGCCGATCATGTTCAGCGAGCCGAAGGTGGGAACGACATCCGGGATCATGGCGCCGACGATGAGCTTCTCGAGCCCCTGCACGACGCTGAAGCACGGCGGGCGGATGCGCACGCGGTAGGGCGTGCCGCTCCCGTCGCTGACGAGGTAGAAGCCGAGCTCCCCGTTGCCGCCTTCGGTGTACGAGTAGCACTCGCCGGCGGGGACCTTGATCCCCTCCATCACGATCTTGAAGTGCTGGATGGTGCCCTCGATCGTGTTGTAGACGCTCTCCTTGTCGGGGAGCACGACGCGCGGATCGTCCACGTTGATGGGCCCCTGATCCGGCATCTGATCGATGGCTTGCTCGCAGATGCGCGCCGATTGGCGGAGCTCCTCCTGGCGGCACATGAAGCGGTCGTAGTTGTCGCCCGACGTCCCTACGGGCACGTCGAACTCCATGCGATCGTAGAACAGGTACGGGTTCGTCCGGCGGATGTCGTACGGCACGCCCGTCGATCGGAGGGTCGGTCCCGTCCAGCCGATGTCGATCGCGTCCTCCTTCGAGATGTTGCCGACGTTCTCGAGGCGGTCGAGGAAGATGCGGTTCTTGAGGAGCAGCCGCTCGCCGTCCCCCATGAGGGCCATCACGCGGGGGACGGTCGCGCTCACCATGTCCTTGAAGAACGAGGTCGGCGGCTTCGCCATCCCCCCGACGCGGCCGAAGCTGTGGGTGAGGCGTGCGCCCGTCTCCTCCTCCATGATCTCCCAGATGAGCTCGCGGGCCTTCATGTAATAGAGGAACGGGGTGAACGCGCCGAGCTCCATCGCCATCGCGCCGTTGCACGTGAGGTGGTCGCTCATGCGCGCGAGCTCGCTCAGGATCATGCGGTAGTAGGTGCAGCGCTCGGGCACCGAGATGCCGAGCATCTTCTCCACCGCGAGCGAGAAGCCCACGTTGTTGATCATGGGCGAGACGTAGTTGAGCCGGTCCACGTACGGGTAGACCTGGTTCCAGGTCCCGCGCTCGCACATCTTCTCGAAGCCCCGGTGGAGGTAGCCGATCTGGACGTCCGCCTTGGTGATCGTCTCCCCGGAGAGCTCGACGACGATGCGCACGGTGCCGTGCATCGCGGGGTGGCTCGGCCCCATGTTGAGGCTCATCGGATCGGCGGGGAGCTCCAGCTCTCCGTTCTCGAACTCGCTGTCGAGAGGCTCCATGGCTACTCCTTCCCCGCGCTCTTCGACGCGGTCTTGGTGCCCTTCGTCGGCGGCGGAAGCGCGGGCTTCTTCTTCGCCTCCGGCAGCTTCAGCGGCTTCGGCTTCTCGGGCTCGTCCTCGGCGCGGGACGCGACCATGACGGGATCGTCGCGGTGGAACGTGTGCGTTTGGCGGCCGAAGCTCATCCCCTCGTCCGCGTGGAACGGGCGGAGTTTGTCCGTCGTGCCTTGGCGGAACTCGACGAGCGGCTGGATGTGGTTCGCCGGGTAGTCCTTGCGGAGCGGGTGCCCTTTGAACTCCGGGTACATGAGGATGCGGCGAAGATCCGGGTGCCCGCGGAAGACGATGCCGAACATGTCGTACGTCTCGCGCTCGAGCCAGTTCGCCCCGCTCCAGATGGGGACGAGCGAGTCGATCTCCGGCTGATCCCCCTCGTCCCCGATCCGCGCCTTGAGGCGGAGGCGGTGCCCCTTCTCGATCGAGCGGAGGTGGAGGACGAGTTCGAAGCGGGGCTCGCGATCCGGGTAATCGACCGCCGCGAGATCGACCAGCTGGTTCATCGCGCAGCGAGGATCGGTGCGGAGAAACCGGGCCGCGTCGAACCACGCCGTAGGGTCGAGGACCGCCGTGTCGTCCCCGAACTGCTGGTGGATCTCGAAGACCGCGTCCCCGAAGCGCTGCTTCAGGAGAGTAAGGAGGGCTGTGCTCATCGGGTTTCGGGGGAGGATCGTTCTCGTCCGGGCGCACGCGACGAGAAAAATCGCCGGCCGACACCTAGACCCTGCCCCACGAGGAGTCAAAGGGCTGCGTCCCCCCACGAGAAATGGCCAGCCCTGTCGAGCCGCGAGCGGCCCCAACCGTGCGCGCGGCTCGCTCCGGGCGCGCGGAGCGGGAGCGGGAGCGGGTGGACGCCCCGCGGCGTTCGCTCTAGAGCACCGACCGGTTTGAATCACCGAGTATTCACGCGATTTCAGGTGCGATCCACACGGCCTCGTCGCTGTGCTCCTCAGATTGTCAGCAGCAGTCTTCCGGTGCGCGCTCCTCGGGCGCGCGCCTCCCACCCAAACTCCCGCGAATCCACCGCTGATTC
This sequence comes from Polyangiaceae bacterium, assembly GCA_046351395.1. Lineage (GTDB taxonomy): Bacteria > Myxococcota_A > Polyangia > Polyangiales > Polyangiaceae > CAYYKK01. The sequence continues at coordinate 157,795 of JAXLYP010000009.1, read as the reverse complement.
AAATCGGTCGGTGCTCTAGCCGTCCCCCCCGCGTGAGCGAGCCCTCCTCATCGACAGCGAGCGATCCCGAGGCACCCAGCGACCTCGCGCGGGACACGGCGGTCACCCGCGTCGGGAAGACCCCGCACCAGTACGTCGCGCGCCTCTCGGATCAATGGAACTACCTCCTGCCGAGCGGCGGAGTGCTCCTCTCGATCGGCCTCCGGGCGATCGAGGCCGAGCTCGCCCGCAGCGATCTCCGGGTCCTCTCGGCCACCGCGATGTTCTGCTCGCCCGTGCGCGACGGGCTCCTCGACGTGCGCGCGACGGTCCTTCGAAGCGGCGAGAACGCCGCGCAGACGCGCGCGACCGTGACCTCGCGCGCGGACGGCGGCCCGGGCGTCGAGATCATGGCGACGTTCGTCCGAGCGCGGACCGGGCCGGACACCACCGGCGTCGAGATGCCGAACGTCTCGCCGCCGCTCGAATGCCCCGTCGTGGGCTCGCGTCGGGCGGACCTGGACAAGCAACCCTTCCGGTCACGGCCGACGTTCTTCCGCCAGGTGGACGTGACCCAAGCCATCGGCAGCCCGTTCGACGGGGAGTGGTCCGCGGGCCCCGCGCACGTGGGCTTTTGGCACCGCTACCGCGTGCCGCAGCGCCTCGCGGACGGCACATTCGATCCGCTCGCGCTCCCCCCGATCGCCGACACGCTGCCGGGATCGCTCGTGCGCAAGGTCGGCCCCGACCACCCGCGGTTCATCGCGCCGAGCCTCGATTTGACCGTGTTCTTCCTCGCGCCGACGACGAGCGAGTGGATCCTCGTCGAGTCGTTCTGCGAGCGCTCCCGCGAAGGTTGGGCGAACTGCTCGGGCAACCTGTGGGACGAGCGCGGTCAGCTGGTCGCGCGCGTCGCGCAAACGATGACGCTCAAATGGATGCCCTGAAGGGGCGAACGCTCCCGCTCGGTCCGGGAGCGAGAGCGTCGGAGGATCGGGCCCTTCGGCCCGGATCTCAGCCGCCGCCCCACATCGCGATGGGGTTGCGGCCCCCGTCCCGCGCGAGCGTCGACTTGCGACGACGGAGGGCCGCGAGGCGCGCGCTCCCCGGGGCGAGCGAGGCAGCGACGTCCATCGCCGAGCGGAGCGCCGACTCCTGGAGATCGATCCCGCTCGTGAACTGCCCCGCGAACCAGAGCCCCTCCCGCCCCTGCCAGCTCCGGAGCTGACGCGCGGCATCCATCATTTCGGGCGTCTTGATGGAGTGCTGGAACTCGCGCTCCGCGACGACCTCCTTCGATTCGCGGTCGCGGTACGTCGTCCAGCTCTTGAACACGTCCACGGTCTGGCCCTTCACCTTCTTCAAGGCCGCGCCCATCCAGATGGAGAGCTCGTTCTGCGTGTTGGGATCTCCCCCCGCGCCCACGCCGACGTTCGCGAGGCCCCAGCTCTTCTTGTTCCGGTGGACGTAGACCGGATCCGTGTGGACGGTCAGCCGATGGCTCCGGAACTCGTAGCGATCGAGGATCTTCACGAGCCCCTCCGCCCACGCGAGCTCGCCGAGGAGCTTCTTGCTCGCCCACGGCGGCGCGTTGATCACGACGGCGTCGAACGGCCCCGAGCGGCCGCTCCCGGTGTGGACGAACCACTCGGCGCCGAGCTTCTCGATACGGACGATCGGGCTCTGGGTGTGGACGCTCGTCCGACCGCACTGGCGGGCGAGCGCGTCGACGTTCGCCTGGAGGCCGGCGTACGAGCTCCACGTCGTCGCTCGCTCGAGCAGGTTCCTCGGGTGAGAGGGCGCGAAGAGCTCGAGGATGGCGCGCGCGCTGCTCCGCTTCGTCTCCTCGAGCGGGTGGCCCTCGCTCGCCGTCACCCAGGGGAGGAGCACCTGACTCTTGAACCGCTCGCTCACGCGCAGGCCGTCCACCCAGCTCGCCATCGTCACGGAGTAGTCCCCGCTCGACGCCATCTTGCGCGCCGCCACGCTGTACACCGCGAAATCGAGCGCGTGCATGGGCGTCTTCAAGAGGTTCGTCGACGCGAAGAACGGATCGACGGACTCCCCGGCGGGAGGCGCGAGCGGCACGACGGAGAGCCCCGCGGCGATCTCGTACTTCGCCCCCACGCGCTCGCCGCCCACGCGCGAAGCGGTCGAGCTCTCGAGGAGATCGAGCAGCGCGATGTAGGTGGGATGGGTCCCCGGATGGAAGAACTGCGCGCCGAGGTCCACCACGAGCTCGCGCCCGAGGTGATCCATCGTCACCGAGTCGCAGTTCCCGCCGATCCGCGCTCGCGCCTCGAAGAGGGAGATGTCCCAATCGGCGTCGCAGAGCCAGGCCGTCGCTACACCGCCGATCCCACCGCCCACGATCGCCAGGCGTCGTCGTGCCGCGGCCTCGAGGGGCTCACGTGGTGCCGGAGGCGGGGTGCTCATTCAGCGATCTCCGAGGCAGTCTCCCAAAGAGGTCCCATCAAATCCAGTACGGCAGGAAGGAAGCCACGCATGGACAGAGATACGTTCCCGAGGCGCGCCGGTATCAATCGGAACGCGCGATGGCATCCATCGGTCGCATCGATGGGGTACCGCGCGTCGCCCGTGCAGCGAGGCAGCACAACGCAGCGGGGCGAGGAGGGCGCGGCGGGGAGGCTGGAGGACGCGCGGGCGCCGTGATACCGCGTGCGGATGGCGAATCTCGTCGAAGAGAAGTCGATCACGTCCGACGGCCTGAACCTCTTCCTGCGTACGTTTCCGACGGAGTCGCCGCGCGCGACTGTGGCACTCCTGCACGGGTTCGGTGAGCACGCGGGGCGCTACACGCACGTCGCGCACGCGCTCGCGAAGCGAGGATTCGAACCCTGGACGATGGATCTCCGCGGGCACGGGCGGAGCGAGGGGCCGCGCGCGTTCGTCGCGTCGTTCGACGAGCACACGCGCGACCTCGGCGCGTTCATCGACCACGTGCGGAAGGAGCGCCCGGGCCGGCCTCTCTTCCTCGTGGCGCACAGCATGGGCGGCTGCATCGCGACGCTCTACGTGATCCAGCGCGGGGCCTCCGCGAACATCGACGGGCTCGTCCTCTCCGCGCCCGCGCTGAAGCTCGGCACGGACTTCAACCCGGTGAAGATCGCCGTCGGCCGGGCGCTCGGGAAGTTCCTCCCGGGTCTTCCGATCGAGAAGCTGAAGGCGGAGAGCATCTCCCGCGATCCGGACGTGGTGCGCGCGTACGACAGCGATCCGCTCGTGTTCCGGGGCTGGGTGAAGACGGGCTTCGGCCGGGCGTTCATCGAGGCGACGGAGGAGGTCGGCCGCGGGATGGACCGCGTGAAGCTCCCGCTCCTCGTGCTGCAGGGCGAGGGCGACAAGATCATCAACCAGGAGGGCGGCCGCGAGCTCGCCGCGCGCGCGAGCTCCGCGGACAAGAGGCTCATCACCTACCCCGGGCTCTACCACGAGATCTTCAACGAGCCCGAGAAGGAGAAGGTCCTCGGCGATGTCGTCGAGTGGCTCGAGAAGCACGTCGACGCCTCGAACGCGAAGCACGCGCAGTCCAACTAAGCCAGGACCTCGCGGCACCGGCCGACCCCGCCGCCCGCCTGCCTGGCGTCGCGCCCGCGGCGACAGTAGGGAGGAGCGCATGCGGATCTTCGCTGTGCGCATCTTCGCGGCGCCGTTCGCCCTCACCCTCGCGTTCGTCGGCCTCGTCGCGTGCCACCGCGGCACCGAGGTGCTCGGCCACGAAACGCCGAAGGCGTCTTGCTCCGACGATCAGCAGGGCCGTGCGCCGGACGGATCCTGCGTGCCCTGCACCGAAGGGACGTACCTCTCCCCCGCCGGGACGTGCGATCCCATCGCTGGTACGGCGCTCTCGCACGAGTTCCCCGAAGGCTCCATCGGCCCCGGCGAGGAGCAGACCGGCGGCTGCCGGAGCTGGACCCTCGGGAACGAGACGGAGCTCTGGGTCAACGCGGTCGAGCTCGTGCAGGACGAAGACTCGCACCACTCCAATTGGGTGTTCGTGCCCGAGGACAAGTACGTCGGCCCCGACGGCGAGTGGCCGTGCGCCGATCGCGGCTACGAGTTCTACGCCGCGGTGAACCAGGGCGGACTGCTCTACGCGCAGAGCACGCAGGCGCCCCACGAGGTCCAGAAGTTCCCTGAGGGCGCCGCGATCCGAGTGCCGCCGCACGTGCGCATCATCAGCGACGTGCATCGCCTCAACGCGACGAGCGAGGGCGTCACCGGGACGGCGAAGCTCACGCTCTACGCCGTCGATCCCTCCGCGGTCACGACGCCCCTCACCGCGTTCCACATCGAGTACGACGCGCTCGATCTGCCTCCGCTCTCGTCGTCCCGCTTCACGGGGGACTGCCGCGTCGCCGGCGACGTGGAGTCCGAGACGGACGCGCCCTTCGCGCCGCAGGTCTATTACGTGCTCCCGCACACGCACACGCACGCGACCGCGTTCTACGCGGCGGTGAGCGGAGGCGTGAGCGACGGCGTGCCCCTGCTCGATCTCGGCGGGTACAACGGCGAGGCGCACGGCAAGGTGTTCGATCCACCCGTCGACATGACCGGGGCGACGGGCTTCACGTTCTATTGTCAGTACGACAACCCCACGGCCGACCACATCGGCTGGGGGGTCGGCACGGACGAGATGTGCGAGATGTTCGGCTTCGCCTCCGGGACTGTCTTCTTCCAATCCGGGGTCGTGAGCGGCCACTCCGACGGCGCCGAAGGGGACGTGCAGCTCTTCACCGGCGAGTGCACGACGACCGTGCTCGACGGGAAGTGAGGGTGTGCCGCGCTCAGCTGAACTGGCGCTGCTCGTCGAGCGCCCCGCGCATCGACTTGTTGTACATCCAGAACTGCACGTCCTGCTGGCGGAGGCACCAAAGCACGAACGCGCTCCGGCAGACGCCGTACGCGCTGAGGAGCACGCCCAGGATCGCGAGCGGCGACGCGAGGCTCACGAGGAGCCCGAGCACCATCGCCACGCCGGAGATGCAGAGGCCGATGAACGCCGTGAACATCACGAACTTGCGCATCGCCTCGTTGCCCCGAAGGAGGCTCACGAGGATGAGGGCCGTGAGCGCGAGCGCGAACCCCTTCAACCAGCCCGGATCGAGGTAGAGTTCCACGCCTGTCGTGAGGAGCGAGAGCACGTACATCCCGACGAGGATCTTGAACTTCGTCGGCATCGGGCGGGTCGGGCGGAGCGGATCGGGCTGGGGAGCCGCGCCAAACGTGGAGCTCATCGATTCACCTCGGCACCCGTCCTACTCCAGAGCTCGACCGGTTTGAATCACCGAGTGTTCACGCGATTTCAGGTGCGATCCACGCGGCCTCGTCGCGGTGCCCCTCAGAGTACGAGGAGTCGTCTTTCGGTGCTCGCTCCTCGGGCGTGCGCCTCACGAACGAACTCGAGCGAATGTGGTCGAGTTCCAACACGTTTGTCGCTCGAGCAGGCTGTTGAAAACGAGCCGCGCCGCCGATGAGTCCCCAACGACGACGCCTCAGCAACGTGATCGGGTTCGACGATGCGCCGTTCCCGCACGACCACCGCGGCGACGTGCGCCTCATCGGGACGGTGTGCGCGCGCACGCGCCTCGACGGCGTGCTCTCCGGCAAGATCCGCCGGGACGGGGCGAACGCGGCCGCGCGAATGTCTGCGATGCTGCGTGAGAGCCCGTTTCGCGAGCATGTCCAGGCGATCCTCCTCCAGGGCATCGCGGTGGGCGGGTTCAACGTCGTCGACGTGGCCGCGCTCACCGAGAGCGCCGGCGTCCCCGCGCTCGTCGTGATGCGCCGAATGCCGGATCTGGAGGGGATTCGGCGCGCGCTCGCGGCCCGGCCCGGCGGCGAGAGGAAATGGCGCCTCATCGAGGCCGCCGGGCCGATCGAGCGCATCGATCCCGTGTTCGTCCAGCGCGTTGGGCTCTCGCTCGACGAGGCGCGCGATCTGCTCCGCGCGACGACGCTCCACGGCAGCCTCCCAGAGCCGCTCCGCCTCGCGCACCTGATCGCGGGCGGCGTGACGACGGGCGTGAGCCGGGGCCGCGCGTGATCCGGTGCCCGCGGCGCCGCCCGCGGGACCTGCAGTCTTGCCGCGCGACCGGCGCGGACGCGGACCTCATCATCGAACGGTGGAGGCCACGCACATGATTCCGATGATCGAGCCGACTCCCACCGTGGACGCCGAGACCCGCTGCGCCGTCGCGTCCGTGCATTTCGACGCGCGCGGCGGCGCGCGCCTCGCAGGAACCGTCTTCGAGCCGCTCGGCGAGGCGAGCGCGGGCACCGTGATCCTCCACGGCTCGACCGCGACGCCCGCCGCCTATTACCGGCGCTTCGCGGAGTTCCTCGCGACCGGCGGCGTGCGCGTCTTGACCTACGATTACCGCGGCGTCGGCGGCTCCCGCGCGGGTTCGCTCCGCGGCTTTCACGCCACGATGACCGACTGGGCGTCTCACGACGCCTCGGCCGCGCACGCGTTCGTCTCCCATCATTTCGGAGACTCTCCGACCGCGATCGTCGGGCACAGCTTCGGCGGACAGCTCCTCGGGCTCGCGGAGGGTCCGGCGGACGCGAAGGCGATTGTCTTGTTCGGATCGCAGCTCGGCTGGTACGGACATTGGCCGCTCGCGGAGCGGCTCCGTCTGGGCCTCCTCTGGCGCGCCCTCATCCCCGCCGTCACGTCGACGGTCGGGTACCTGCCGGGCCGCCTCGGCATGGGGGAAGATCTGCCGCGCGGTGTCGCCGAGGAGTGGGCGCGTTGGTGCATGCACCCGGACTATCTGTTCTCCGAGCACCCCGAGGCGCGCGCGGGGTTCGCGCGGATCACCGCGCCCGTGCTCGCCTGGAGTGCGACGGACGACGACTATGCGCCCCGCGCGTCCGTCGAGGGGCTGGTCGCCGAGCTCGGGCGCGCGGTCGTCCACCACGCGCGCGTCCGCCCGCGCGACGTGGGCGCCTCGTCCGTCGGACACTTCGGGTTCTTCCGCCCTCGGTTCCGACAGACACTCTGGCGCGACACCCTCGCGTTCCTCCGGGCCGCCGTGGGCGGCGGCCCGCTGCCGACGCCGACCGCGACCGAGCGGAGGAGGCACGATTGGGGGATCGAAATGGACGATATCCTCGCCGATCTCCGCTACGGCAAGGATTGACTCCGGCTCAGAAGATGATCTTCGGGCCCGCGTTCGGGAAGTAGTACGCCCAGAAGAAGCACATCTCGTCGTTCGCGGACTCGCCGAACCCGATGTTGTAGTTCGACGTGTTGTCATAGTCGCACGTGAGATCGAAGCCCTGCCCGGCGCCGAGGACCTTCGGCGGATCGTGGTAGACGGTGGGCGGCTCGTTCCACGCGAAATTCGGGACGTCGTACACGGGATCGAGCGACTGGGGGCTCGACCCCATCCCGACGACGACGTTCGTCCCCATCTGGTGGACGTGCCCCGTGAAGCCGAAGAAGCTCTTGCCGACGAGGTCCGACGGCATCCCGATGAACTTGTTGATCGTCTTCGTCTGGTTCGGCGCGAGCTGGATCGCGGTGTTCCCCGCGAAGAGGAACCCCGCCTCGTTCTGGAACTCGCCCTCGGGCATCGCGTAGAACGTCGCGTTCGCTTGGATGGACGCGGTCGCGGCCGTCGGGTTGATGTAGTGGACCTCGAGCCGAATCATCTGGTTCGGGTCCAGGTTGAACGCGACCCCCGAAGGGAGCGTCAGGAGCTCGTCGTGCTTCTGGGTGATCATCAGCGGCCCGCCCGCGCCCGACGAGAGCGTGTCCGCGAACGGCTGACAGTCCTTCGGGTTCGGGTCTTCCTGGGTCGCCGTCGACTTGTAGACAATCAAGTGGTGCGAGACGCCGATGAGCTCGTTGTGGATCTGTCCGACGTGGATCGTCGACATGTTCCCGAGCCGCTTCGTCACGCACTGGGTGCGCTCCGTGCCCGCGTCGACCTGGAGCGGGCCGAACGTGAGCGTGTAAGACTCGGACGGGAGGCCCGAGCCCGTCGACATGCCGGCGCCCGACGATCCGTCCGTTTGGGATCCCGTCGTCTGTCCGTTCACGCCCGTGGACGCGCTGTCTCCGCCGGCGCCGGAGGTCGAGCCTGGGCTGTCGCAGGCGGTGGCGAGGAGAACGACGGCGCCCAAGCAGGAGAAGGATCGATTCATTGGTACACCACGAGGTAAGAGGTCAGATCGATGTTGCCCGCGTTGTCCGGCGGGTCGGATCCATGGAACAGTCCGCGGTAGCTGATCGTCGCGATCTCGCCCGGGTTCACGTTCGCCGTCACGTCGATCACGCGCGGGGTCACCTGCTGCCCGGGGCACCAGCCACCCCTACCGAACCACCAGCTCCCCGCCTGGTTCGGGGTCATCCCGTCTTCGAGATGGCCGATGCACTCGCTGTCCGTGCCCGCCATCGGAAACTCGACGAGCGTCTTCGTCGCGCCGACGGTGAACTCGTGCTGGTGGTTGCAGAACTCGGAGCACTGGCTCGTCCCCGAGCCGTGGCCGGTGACGAGCGCCCAGACCTCCACCTTCTTCGCGTCCGCCGGGATGGGGACGGACACCGGGAGGCGGTTCGCGTTGTACGCGGAGTTGAAGTCGCCCCCCGCCCAGAGGAACGTCGCCGACGTGGGGCGCATCCCCTTCTTCTGGTTCGAGAAGCGCAGCGCGAGCTTCGTCCCCGTCGGCTGCGTGTTCCAGCTCGGCGCGAACGACCAGCGGAACTTCTGCAGGCCGCCTTGCGCGAGGAGCGGGAGCATCTGCGAGATGTCCTCCACCCAGTGCGTCTCTCGGTGGTAGCTCGTGATGAACCGCGCGATCTCGACCTGGTTCGTCATCGCCGCGTCCTCCAGGTAGAGGCCCGCGAGGTAGTCCCACGCGCCGCAGTTGCCGAGCTCGATCTTGTCCGGATCCGGGCAGCGCTGCGTCACCTCGACCTCGAGGGTGTCGAACGCCTTCATCTGCTCCGCGGAGGGGAGCGTGACCTCTTTGTCTGCGAACTCCGCGAGCACCTCGCCGTCGAAGATCGGGACGATCGTCGCGCCGTCCGCGTCGAGGCGGTCCTGGAGCTTCGCCTGAGCGTCGAGGTACTTCGGCTCGTTCGCCGCGTACGCGAGGTTCGACTTGAACGGCCATTTCATGGCGTCGTCCAGGGCGGGATCGTAGCGCTTCACGTCCGATAGGTAGCCCGCGCCGTGGAGCCGTTGGCGGAGGTCGATCGAGAACCCGATGGCGCCGCTCGTCGCGAACACGTCGCCGATCCAGTTGCCGAGATCCTTCGCCTTCTTGGCGACGACGTGCACGCGGTGCCGCCAATGCTCCGCGTCCGCGGCGGGGAGCTTCGCGATCTGCGCGTCGACCCGGGCCTGCATCCCCGTGATGGCAACCGCCGCGTCCGCGTCCGCGGCTCGGCGTGAGACGAAGAAATACTGCGTGTTCTTGGGCGAGCTCTTGAGCAGCGTCGCGACGTCTTTGTCCGACTCCCAGACGCTCTTGGAGTCGAGGTCGGACACGGGGAGCGTGTCGGGAACGAAGACGTAGCTCTCGCAGCCCGAGAACATCTCGCTGAACGTCCACGTCGTCCCGTCGGCGAGATCGAGCGTGAAGTCGCCCGCGACGTCCCCGCGGTGCTGCCCGTAGGGCCCCGCCTCGAACGCTCGGGGTGTGCGCGAGAGCTCGGCGCACACAGCCTTGGGATCGAACGAGGGCGCCGAGCCTCCGGCCCCTCCGGCCCCCGTGGACGACGACGACGACGCGTCGCTCGAGGACGCGCTGCTCGTCGTCGTCGCGTTGGTGCCCGAGTCACACCCCGCGATCACCGGCCCGAGGGAGAGGAGAAGCACCAGGGACCGACGCGACCGCATGGGTCGCGAGTTTAGCAGCCGAGAAGCGGTGGCCTCAGAGGTTTCTCAGGACCTCGAGCGCCTCCGAGACGTGCTTCGTCGCGCGGAACTGGCTGTTGAAGACGCCGCGAACGAAGCCCTTTCCGTCGATCACGAAGGTGACGCGGCCGTCGATCAGACCGAGCGTCTTCGGGACGCCGAGCTCCTTACGGAGCTTTCCGCCCGGGTCGGAGAGGAGGGTGAACGGCAGCCGGTGCTTCTCCGCGAACCTCGCGTGCGACTCGGGGCTGTCGCTGCTGACACCGACGACGCGCGCGCCCGCGGTCTCGAAATCGGTGAACTGATCGCGAAAGGTGCACGCCTCCGCGGTGCAGCCGGGCGTCTCGTCCTTCGGATAGAAGTAGAGGACCATCGGCCCCTGCTTCCAGAGGTCGCTCAGCTGGACGGTCTCGCCCTTTTGGTTCGGAAGGGCCATGTCCGGGAGGTGCTCGCCGACGGCGATGGTTCGCGGCATGCGCAGCGCTGTGCGTTCGCGCGCGCGTGCCGTCAAGCGCTCACTTCAGCGCGGGCTCGTCCGCCTCCGACTCGCGCTCGTCGACGGTGCCGTCGTTCCCTTTGTCCTCTTCGACGGTGAGCGCGTGCCCCTCGCCCGCCCACGCCTCGAAGTCCACGAGGTCCGCGTCGCCCGGGTCGAGCTCCACGTCGTTCATGATGAACTCCTCGCGCTTCGTGCCCCGCCATCGCTCCATCTTGAGGTCGTATCGATCGACGGCCTTCCCGGAGTCGAAGATCTTGAGCTTGCCGGTCGCGGGATCCAGGTCGACGACGAGCTCCTCGCCCGCGTCCACGTCGAGGTCGCGGATCTCGAAGAGGAGGTCCTCCTTCGCGCCGTCGTAGGCGAGCTTCACGACGGGGGACTCCTTGCTCGTCGGCTTGAAGTGGATGCCCTGCCCGTCCGGCTCGAGCACCAGGTGGCCCTGCTCTCCGCGGGACAGCTTGAGATCGTCGACGAGCACGGCCACCCCCATGCCGAAGATAGAGAGGTCCTCGTCCTCCTCGGCGCCGCCCGCGCCCTCGACCTCGATCTCGATCGGGACGTCGGCGGGGACGTACACGATGGGCGCGGGCGGGGCGTGCCCGCGCCGGTACGCCTTCGGGCTGCGCGCCCACGCGCGCGGGATCGTGTCGACGAGCTTGCCGTCCTCGAGGCCGATCTTGTGGCCCGCGGAGTCCTTCACGGCGAGGTTCCCCTTCCCCCTCAACGAGAGCTCGCGCATCCCGTCGCTGTCCGCGCAGAACGGACACTCGCGCGTCTTGCGCCACGACATCAGGCCGTAGTCGAGGGAGTGCGTCTCCGCGTCGCCCTCCCACACGTCCGCCTCCTCGCCCGCGTTGAGGCCCGCGAAGTCGTACCTCCAGGTGTTCTTCTTGCGGTCGAACTCGATGAAGCGATCCACGCCCGGCCAGTTCACGTCGTAGATGTGGAGCCAGAACACGTCGTTCCCCTTCGCCTCGATCGACGTCGGGACGACGGCGTGGCCGCCGCCGGTGCGCTTGTAGAACCCGAACGACATCATGTCGTCCCCGGCGAGCAGCGTCTTCAGCTGGTCCAGCACGTCGTTCGGCGTCGATCCCTCGCTCACCTTCTCCGCGTTGGTTTGCGTCGGGTTCGTGAACTGGATGACGTGGAGCATGCCGATGAGCCGCTTCAGCTCCGGCGTGAGCTCGACCTTCCCGCCCGGGGACGAGCTGATCTTCATCGCGTCCGGCGTCTTCTTGAAGAACGCGAGCGCGGCGACGGCCATCCCCTCGCACACGCCGTCCTTCATGCCCTGGAGCTTGTCCTTCATCCACGCCTCGGCCATGGGCGTGAGCTCGCACGCGTCCCCTTCCATGGGCTGCATGCACACCTTCGCGTCCCCGAAGATCTCGCGCATCTCCGCCGCCGTGAGCCACGGATCGGGGCCCTCGCTGCCGTTGTTTTCGAAGGTGAAGCCGTCGCGCTTCGTGCGGAACCCGTCGTCCACGAGCGTGTCCCCGGGCGGGCTCGCCGAGGGATCCGGGGCGACCTTGCTCGAGCCGAGCACGCGGTCGAGCAGCCCGCCCTTCCCCGTCGCGGTCGCGTTCGGCGCGGCGGAGCGCTCCGTGGGCTCGGTCTTGCTCCCGCACCCCAGGACCAGGACCGACAGCGCGAGGAGGGCGGTGAACGGCGATCGGGCGAGCTCTGGCATGATCGCATAGAGGACCGGAGCCCGAGCGCCGTGACAAGACCGCCGGCGCGGCCTGCGATCGAATCTGCTGGCCTCCGCGGCGCACGCGATCCACAAGCCTCGAAGCGATGTCGATGCGCGCGCTGCCCATCCTCAGGGACGAGCCTTCGCCGGCGCCGCCGCGCTCGGTCCGCCTCTCGCTCACGGACCGCTGCGATCTCGCGTGCGTCTACTGCCGCCCCCACAAGCAGGACGGCTACCTCGACACGAACCTGGACCTCGACGCCTGGAAGACGATGGTGACGGGCCTCGTGCGCGCGGGCGTGCGGCGCGTCCGGCTGACGGGCGGCGAGCCGCTCCTCCACCCGAGGGTCGTCGAGATGGTGGAGTTCCTCTCCTCCGCGGGGATCGACGATCTCGCGTTGACCACGAACGCGACGCGCCTCGCGCGCCTCGCGGCGCCGCTCCGGGCGGCGGGGCTCCACCGCCTCAACGTGTCCCTCGACACGCTCGATCCGGCGCGCTTCCACCGAATGACGCGGGGCGGGAAGCTCGCCGGCGTGCTCGACGGGATCGAAGCCGCGCGCGCCGTCGGGTTCGCCCCCATCAAGCTGAACGCAGTCCTCGTGAAGGGCGAGAACGACGCGGAGCTCGAGGCGATCACGCGCTGGTGCTGGGAGCGGGACATCGTCCCGCGGTTCCTGGAGGTGATGGCGATCGGGGAGGGCGCGACCATGCAGGATCGCGTCGTGACCGCGGCGGAGATGCGCGCGCGCCTCGCCGCGCTGATCGAGGCGCGGCCCGGTGAGCGAGAGGCCGATCGCGGCCCCGCGAAGTACGTGCGCGCGCGCCACGATCCGACGAAGCGCGTGGGGTTCATCACCGGCACGAGCGACACGTACTGCAAGGGGTGCGATCGCCTGCGCGTCGCCGCCGACGGCACGCTCCGCCCGTGCCTCGCGACGAACGACGGCGTCGGCGCGGGGGACACCGCGCGCGACGGGGACGTCGACGGGGTCGTTCGTTCGGTCGCGCGCGCCTGGGAGATGAAGCCCGACGGCGAGGTCTGGCGCGGCTGCACGGAGGACACCGCGGCGAAGGTCTCCATCCGCGGGATCGGCGGCTGATGCGCGACCCGGGGATCGCCTCGACCGGGTCCGCGTCGGCGTGGGTGCGGTCGTGATGGAGCGGGTGCTCGTCCTGGGGGCGACGTCGGCGATCGCCGCGCACGTCGCAGAGATCCACGCCGGGCGCGGAGATCGCCTCCACCTCGTCGGTCGCACGGCGTCGAAGCTCGCGGACGTCCTCGGCCGGTGCGGCGGCGACGCGACGAGCGAGGTCGCGGACTTCGACGCGCTGGACGCGAACCTCGGCGTGATCGAGCGGGCCATCGCGGCGCTCGGGCACGTCGACCGCGTCGTCATCGCGCACGGCGCGCTCGGCGATCAGCTCTCCACCGAGCAAACTTTCGAGGCTGCAGACGCGACGATTCGAACGAACTTCTCGAGCGTCGTGTCGCTCCTCGTGCCCCTCGCGAACCATTTCGAGGCGCGCCGGGCCGGGCGGATCGGCGTGATGACGTCCGTCGCGGGGGACCGCGGGCGGCCCCGGAACTACACGTACGGGACGGCGAAGGGCGCGCTCAACGTGTACCTCCAGGGCCTCCGCTCTCGCCTCTACCGCGCGAACGTCGCCGTGACGGCGTTGAAGCTCGGCCCCGTCGACACGCCGATGACGGTCGAGCACCGAAAGTCGGTCCTTTTCTCGCAGCCGAGGGACGTCGCCGCGGGGGTCGTGCGCGCGATGGATCGGCGCGCAGCCGAGGCGTACGTCCCGGGGTTCTGGCGCGCGATCATGGCCGTCGTGCGGAACGTGCCCGAACCGGTCTTCCAACGGATTGGCGCGCTCTCCAATCGGTGAGCGCTCAGGCGCCGCGGCGCCAGGCGACGAGCGCGCCCGCGATCGACACGGCGAGCTCGTCCGGGAGGCGAGCGCCGATCGAGACGCCGAGGGGCATGTGGACGCGCGCGGCGTCCGCCTCGGAGAAGCCCTTCGCGATCAGCCGATCGCGCGTGCGCTGGGCCTTCGCGCGGCTCCCCACGCCGCCGACGAACGCGAACCCGCGGCGGAGCGCGTACTCGATCGCGTCCTGATCGAGCGCGTGGTCGTGTGTCATGACGAGGAATGCGCCGGACGGGTCGATCTCTCCGCCGACGTCGTCGTAGTCCCCGACGATCGAGCGCACCCCCTCGAGCCTGCCTTCGCGGCCCCAGGCGTCGCGCGGGTCGACGACGGTGACCGCGAACCCGAGGCGCGCGAGCAGCGGGGCCGTCGCGGTCGCGACGTGGCCGCCGCCGACCACGAGGCACGGGAGGCGCGCGTCGATCGTCTCGAGGAGGACGTCCACGCGCCCGCCGCAGCACATGCCGAGCTCGGGTCCGAGCTTGAACGTGCGGACGACGTGCGCGGGGTGCTTCGCGCGCACGAGCTCCGCGAGCGCGCTCAGGATCTCGCGCTCGATCGCGCCGCCGCCCACGGTGCCGACGCACGAGTCGTCCGCACCCAACCAGATCTTCTGGCCCGGCGTCGCCGGCGCCGAGCCGTGCCGATCGATGACCGTCGCGAGTCCCCCCCGCACCCCGCGCTGCGCGCGCTCCGCCGCGTGCGCGAGCACCGCCGGAGGATCCGCGGGCTCCGCGATCGGGAGCGCGTCGGCGACGCCGCGCGGTCGGAGTTCGGGGGCCTTGGACAAGGCCGGGGAGCGTAGCTCGTTTCATGGGACAGCGCCGGATCGCGGCGTGTAAACTCGGCGCCGATGCGCCGGTCTCGGTCGGGTTCGGGTCACGCTTCCCTCGGTGCTCGCGTCCTCCTCGCGCTCCTCGTCGCGGGTTGCGGCGGCGCGGAGAGCTACGTGCGGACGCCCGCGCGCGCGGACGGGATGACGTGGAACACCATCATCGGCAACGCGCAGCTGATGAGCTGCTCCACGAAGGGGCCGGATCCGATCAACGGCCTCGTGGTCGAGTGCGCGGATGGAGGGACCGTCGTGTTCGGCCGCGACCAAGGGGACGACGCGCGGGCCGTCGACGATCCCCAGCACTACCTCCTCGAAGGGCGGTGCTTCGGCGCGGCCGCGAAGTTCTGCAGCGCTCTCGTCGGCCAGCTCGTCTCCCCGAGGAGCGACGCGCCGCCCGCGCCCTCGGGACAGCCGAGCGCCCCCGTCGGCACCCCGAGCACCGCGGGGGACGCGGAGCTCGCGGCGTGCATGCCCGGAAAGACGCTCACGGACTGCGCGAAGGCGTTCAAGGTGAAGGTCCCACCCATCGAGGAGCCCGGCTTCGCGTACCTGCCGCAGTTCGGGCTCGAGATGAGCATCGCGAGCGACCGGAAGTCGATCGACGGGCTCATCATCCACTTCTTCAGCAAGAAGGAGGGCTCGTACGAGAAGACGTTCCGCGGCATCGGCGCGAAGAGCACCGAGAAGCAGATCTTCGCTGAGTTCGGCCACCCGCAGGATGTCCTCGACTCCGTCGTGCCGGAGTACGGGGACTACCCGAACGCGAAGGACCACCTCATCGTCTACCCGACGTATCGCTTCCAGTTCTACGACGACAAACTCGCGTCGATCATCGTGCTGCCGCCGTGATCACGCGAGCCGCTTCTTGAGGCTCCCGTCCGCGATCGCCGCGTCCGTGAGATCCGCGCCGCCGAGGAGCACACCCTTCACGTAGACCTGCGGGAACGTGGGCCAGCCGCTCCATTGCTTGATCGCGAGGCGCCGCCGCCACTGCGAGAAATAGCTGCCGAACTCGAGGTACTCGAACGGGATGCCGGCGGCCTCGAGCGCACGTCGGGCGCGCTTCACGTACGGGTTCTGAGCCATTCCCACGACGACGACGTCGTTGGATTTCACGGCGCGGTCGACTTGCTCCACGACGTCGCTCTGGAATCCGGCGATGTACGCGGCGGCTTCGGGGGACAGCTTCGCAGGGTCGAGAAGAGGGCGGGTCGTCATCGCGCCGCATCCTAACGACGCGCCACGCCCCGTCGAGCGCGCCTAACACTTCTTCAGGCGGTTCTCCCGAACGACGAACCGCTCGGCCCGGGCGCGGCGCTACCCGCGGGATTTCTTGCGCGCCGAGGTGCGCTTGCGCTGCTCGATGCGGAGCCGCACGTGCCGATCGAGCGCGCGCGCGAGCACCGTCTGCACGACGGCGCAGGCGAGGGGTCGAACGCGCACGACGGTGTCCGTGAGCTTCGGGATGGCGTCGAGCGGGGGGAGGCCTTTGCCGTGCGGATCGAACACGTGCTTCACGACGAGCTCGACGAGGTGCGCCGCGATCGGATCGATCTCCGCTCGGAGCCGCGCGAGCTCCTCGAGGAGGGCGCGCGGCGGGATGCCGGCCTGAACGAGATCGCGCCCGGCGCGGAGCAGGTTCACGCTCGCGACGCGGACCCCACCCTCGCGCGCCTCGAGGAACCCCACGTCGAGCGCCGCGCCGAGGAGCGCGGGATCGTGGGCGCCGAACTGCTGCGCGAGCTCCGCGAGATCGACGTCCATCGGCGCGTCCGCCTCGAAGGGCGCCGAGACCGCCGCCTCGAGCCCGAGCACGGCTCCGAGCGCGGCGCCCTCGTCGTGCGCGCGGAGCAGCTCGGCGATGCTACCGAGCGAGTATCCGCGATCGAGGAGGCCCGCGATCGCGCGGAGCCGATCGAGGTGGCTCTGCCCGTACCAACCCGTGCGCCCTTCGAGCTCCGGCGGGTGGAGCACGCCCTTCGCCTGGTAGGCGCGGATGTTTCGCGTCGTCGTCTTCGCGACGCGCGCGCGAGGTCGTCGATGTGGAGCTTCACGTCCTGGCGGCGCGCCTTCGGCGTGCGCTTCACCACGCTCCCGCCCGGCGCGGCCGCGGGCGCGCGCGTCACAGCGGATCGACCTTCGCGATCGCGCGCATGAGGCCGGGCGCGAAGCGAGATCCGAGGTGCGCGGCGTGCGCCTCGATCGTCACGGGGACGAGCGCGAGGTTCTTCTCGACCGCGCGGAGCACCGCCGCCGCGACCGTCTCCGCGCGGACGCCGCGGCGCGCGTACGCGCGCTTCGCCTTCGCGCGGAGCCGGGCCTGCTCGGCGTCGCTCGTCCCGGCGAAGCGCGCCGCCTGCGTGATCGGCGTGTCGATGAGGCCCGGGCAAATCGCGCTCACGCCGATCGATTGATCGGAGAGCTCCGCGCGCAGACACTCGGAGAGCGTGACGACGGCCGCCTTCGTCGTCGCGTACGCGGGCAGCGCGACGGACGGCATGAACGCCGCCGCGCTGGCGACGTTCACGACGTGACCGCGCATCCCCCGCTCGATCATCTTCTCCGCGAAGAGCTTCGACCCGTGGATCACGCCCCACAGGTTCACGCGGAGGAGCCGCTCCCACTCCGCGTCGGTCGTCCGCTGGAAGCGACCCGCGACGGCGATCCCCGCGTTGTTCACGACGATGTCGGGGACGCCGAGCGCGCGCTCCACCGCGGCCGCCCACGCCGCCATCGCTTCCGCGTCGCCGACGTCGACGCGGTGGGCACGGGCTGCGCGGCCGAAGCGCGCGCAGTCGCTCGCGGTCCGCTCGGCGCCTTCGAGGTCGATGTCTCCGATCGCGACGTCCGCGCCCTCCTCCGCGAACGCGAGCGCGGTCGCGCGCCCGATGCCGGACGCGCCCCCGGTGATGGCGACGAGCTTGCCCGCGAAGCGCCCCCGACGCGCGCGAGCGGGTCGGACCCGCGACCGCTCGAGCGCGGGCGCACCGGACCCGCGCTCCACGTGATCGACGAACTCGGCCACGTGCGAGGCGACGCGCTCCGGATGGGATCGCACGACCCAATGGCCGCCTCGGATCTCTCGTCGGTAGAGCGACGTGACCCACGGCTCCGCGGCCTCGGAGAGGATGGGCGTCACGTGCGCGTCCTCCGTCGGGACGAGCTGCAACACGGGGACGTCCACGCGGCGCGCCCTCGGCGAGAGCAAGCGCGCGCGCATGTTCGCGCGGTAGAGCGCGGTCGCGCGCGCGGCGTCCTCCCCGAGGGACGGTCGCGGCTCGTCGCCCACGATGCCGAGCTGCTTCGCCTGCTTCGGGACCATGCGCCGCACGATGGCCGCGGCGACGGGCGCCTGGAACAGGCCCACGTACCAGCTCGCCGCGGTCTGGCGGAGCTTCGCGCCGAGCCGATCGAAGGAGAGCGCGCCCGCGCGCATCCAGTGGGCGACGTGGTCGAGGCAGGGCCCCGACACGACGGTAAGGCTCGCGAAGAGAGAGCGCATCGAGGCGTCCGCGAGCGGCTCCCACGACTGGATGGCCCCCCAGTCGTGCCCCACGACGTGCACCGGCCTCGAGCGCCCGAAGCGCCGCGCGATCGCCGCCAGATCTTCGGAGAGCGCCTCGAGATCGAACGCGCCGTCCCCGCGCCCGGGCTCGACGGAGGAAGCGCCGGCGCACCGAACGTCGTACGTGACGACCCTGAACCGTCGCTCGAGGATCGCGACGACGCCGGCCCAGAGCGCGTGTGTGTCGGGGAACCCGTGCACGAGGACGACCACCGGGGCGCCCTCCGGCCCGCTGACCCACGCCGCGAGCTCGGCGGCGCCATGACCCGCGCCGTGCGAGCGGATCCGCTCCGAGAGTCGGTGCCCTTCATCCATCACTGGCGAATGTGTCATCGATCGATGTCGCATTCAAGAGGACCTCCGCGCAACTTCAACGGGCGCGCCTCGGTCGCGGCTGGCGATGGGTGGAACCGCTCTTGCTCTTCCGTGCGATCCGGCATGCAGAACCCCATCTCTCGACGCGATCAGGTATGCGCTGCTAGGGTCTCGGACCGGGTCGGTGACTCCGGCCTGAAGGCGCGCGCCCCCATGCCCTCGAACCGGTCAGCCCTCGTCGCCTCGCTCACCGTCGGCGGACTCGTCGTCGGGGCGTTCTTTTTCTCGGCCGCCGGGGGGTGCCAGCTCCTCAGTGGGATCTCGGATCTCGAAGCGACCGGCGGGAACGACGCGGTGTCGGCGAGCTCGAGCGGGACCACGGTGACGAGCTCGACGACGGCGACGATGGTCGGGTCGAGCGGCTCGGGGATGCTGTGCGACGAGGGAGACTGCGTCGCGTGCGGCGTGCAGGCGACGACGTCGAAGGGCCTCCCCCCGTACTGCGACGGAGGGTCGACCGGTACGGTGATGGGAATGGCCGGTCAGTGCGACATCGTCTCGTGCAACACGACCGGCATGAAGGAGGGTTGCTGCACCCCGGGAGCGGGGTCGACGACCCTCGACACCGCGGTGATGCCCATGCACGTCGGCTGCTCGGCCGACAACTGCGACGGCGAGACCATCACGTGCTTCGAGCACATGGATATGGGCGCATCCGAGGGCCACATCTATCCGTGCTCCGTCGATTGCCCCGCGGGCACGTGCAACAAGAACATGGTCGTCGACTGCAGCAAGACGTTCGGCACGTGCAGCGTGACGTGCCACGGGGACGCGTGCGCCGGCCTCACGTTGAAGTGCGGCGCGAACCTCTGCGAGCTGCACTGCGTGGACATGCCGAACCCGACCATGATCAAGGTCCAGCGCGCCCCCATGAAGCCCTGCGTCGAGCCGCTGATCGACATGGAGTGCAAGGCGACGGTCATGTAGCTCGAGAGCGCGATCTCGACGATCGCGTCCGCACGTTCATGCATCCAAGTCGGGATGGGGGCGCCACCGTCGAGGCACGAGGCCCCGCGCGGAATGCGTGATCCCGGTGTGTTCTCCCGCTAGACTCTGAGCTCCATTTGACCCGATCCTCGCGATGACCAAGGCCCCGACCACCGAGCGGATGGAGGACGAACCCCCGAAGGACCCCGGTCTCCCGAAGGGGATGACCGTGGGGGAGTACGTCATCGACCGCAAGATCGGCGAGGGCGCGTTCGGCGCGGTCTACTCCGCGGAGCATCCAGTCATCGGCAAGCGCGCGGCGATCAAGGTGCTGTCGCGGCGGTTCTCGTCGGACGACGAGGTCGTGTCGCGGTTCGTATCGGAGGCGCGCGCGGTCAACCGGATCCGGCACCGCAACATCGTCGACATCTTCGCGTTCGGGCAGCTGGAGAACGGCCAGCACTACCTCGTGATGGAATTCTTGGAGGGTTCGACCCTCCGCGATTTCATCGAGACCCGTGGCGTCGTGAGCGTGGACGAGGCGCTCCCCCTGCTCCGCGGCGTGGCCGACGCGCTCGACGCCGCGCACGATCAGGGGATCGTCCACCGGGATCTCAAGCCGGACAACGTGTTCCTCGTGCGCGAACGCAAGAGCGAGCCCGTCGCGAAGCTCCTCGATTTCGGGGTCGCGAAGCTCCAGCGCGAGAACTCGAGCCACAAGACGGCGACGGGGATCGCGGTCGGCACGCCGCTCTACATGTCGCCCGAGCAGTGCCGCGGGCGCTCGGTCGACCACCGGTCCGACATCTACGCGTTCGGGGCGATGATTTACGAGATGCTCACCGGGCAGCCCCCGTTCGATGGCGAGACCGTGATGGACATCATGGTGAAGCACATGAACGAGCCCGCTCAGGCGATGAGTCGGGTCGCCCCGCACCTGCCGCGCGAGCTGGATGATCCCGTGCTGGTGATGCTCGCGAAGAAGGCCGCGGCGAGGCCCGCGTCGGCAGGGCTCGCGCTCGCGTCGCTCGTCGAGGCCGCGCGGCGGGCGGGCTCGACCGTCCCGAAGTACGAGCCCACGATCAGCTCGCGCGTGATGGAGCTCGTCCAGTCCGAGGGCGCGAAGTTTCCGAACGCGAACGTGGAGACGAAGAAGGTGGCGATCGGTCAGGAGATCGATCTCCCAGCGCCCGAGGTGCCTTCCCTTCGCGGCGCCGTCACGCCGGAGCACGGGGACCTCGGCGTCGCGGCGACGCGCGCGGCCACGCCCTCGGCGCCATTTCCGTCGATCATCGGCAAGACGACCGCCCCCATCTCGAGCGAGACGAAGCCGCTCGACGTCGAGCTCGCGACGCCGCACAAACTGCCGCGCCGCACGGCCACACCGCCGACGAGCGAGGAGCCGTCCGCGTACCCCGCGCAGTCGGCGCGCAAGCACATGACGCTCGAGGCGATCGAGGCGCCCATGTCGTCCCGCTCGTCGTCGATGACGCTGCGGGTCGCGGTCGCCGTGGGCGCGCTCGCCGTCGGGATCGGCGGCGTGTGGCTCATCCAGTCGATGCGCCAACCCAAGACGTCGGCGGCCGCTTCGCAGCCCTCGGCGGATCCCACGGTGCGACGCGTGGAGCCCACGTTCCAGCCGGCGATCGGCGCGGATCCTCCGGCGGCGCCGTCGATCGTCGCCGCCGCCCCGAGCGCCTCGGCGTCCGCAGCGCCCAGCGCATCGGCGGCGGTGAGCGTCGCGGCGCCCGTTCGTCCCCCACAGAACCCACCGACGGCGAAGCCCCCAGTCACGGCGACCCCGTCCAGCACGGACAAAGGTAACTTGGGGCAGTGGAACTGATGCGCTCTTCGTATCTGCGTCTCGCTTCATGCGTCCTGGGGATCGGGCTCGCCGCCTCCGTCGCGACTTCGGCGCGCGCCGACGACGCGCTGAAGGAGGGCCGCGCCGCGGATCTGTTCAAGCAGGGCCGCTCGCTCATGGAGCAGGGCAAGACCGAGGAGGCGTGCGCCGCGTTTCGCGCGAGCAAGGAGCTCGTGTTGAAGGCGGTGACGATGATCAACCTCGCGCAGTGCGACGAGAAGCTCGGCAAGACGGCGTCCGCGCTCGGCGAGTTCACGAAGGGACTCTCCCTCGCAAAGGAGGAAAAGAACCAGGAGCGCGTGGAGATCTCGACCGAGGGGATCGCTCGGCTCGAGCCGAAGGTCGTGCGCGTGGCGTTCAGCATCCCCGCCGAGAACAACGACGCGACGCTCATCC
This sequence comes from Polyangiaceae bacterium, assembly GCA_046351395.1. GTDB lineage: Bacteria > Myxococcota_A > Polyangia > Polyangiales > Polyangiaceae > CAYYKK01. The sequence continues at coordinate 135,828 of JAXLYP010000009.1, read as the reverse complement.
TCGACGGGGAGGAGCTCCCGCTCGCGGTCGCGAAGAGCCCGACGCCCATCGACCCCGGCCAGCACAGCATCATCGCGAAGGCCGCTGGGCGAGTGGACTATAATGGAGGGTTCGCGGTCGGTCCGAACGACAAAGTCCTCACGATCCCGATCCCCGTGCTCGAAGCGGTCGTGCAGAAGCCAGACAAACCGGACAAGCCCGACAAACCGGACATACCGCCCAATCGGGTCCGAAAGAAGAAGCCGACGGGCGGAGTATCCGGCTGGGCGGTGCTCGGATTCGCGGGCGGCGGCGCCGCGTTCCTCACGGGGATCATCACGGGCGCCGCGAGCCTCGGCATGAGCGAGAAGCTCAAGGCGAACTGCACCAACAACACGTGCGGCCCGGACAACGAAGGAGATCTGTCGACCGCGCTCGGCCTCGCGAACGCGTCCAACGTGCTCCTCCCGGTGGGGGCGGTGGGCATCGTGCTCGGAGGCGTCGCGTTCGCGATCGACAAGCCGTCGGAGGAAGAGACGACCCTCGAGGATCCGAAGGTCACGCTCCGCGTGGGCCCAGGTTTCACCGGAATTCAGGGCACGTTCTAGCAGGCTGTTGAAAGACTCCCTTCGCCCGCATAGCCGAGGCGCTGCAACGACATCGTCGGACCCTGCGGTGCCTACTCGCACGGCTTCAGCCGCGTTCCCTGGGTTCCTCGGGCACCGACGACGTCGTTGCAGCGCCTCGTCGCGCGTGCTCGGTCCGTTTTTCAACGACCTGCTCATCCGCGGGATTTGATCGCGGGGTCGAAGGTGCACGTCTTCGAGGCGCGCGAACCACTCGCAAAGATTCGTGATTCGTGGTTCCTTTCGCCGCCGGAGACGGATCGAATGAAACTCGGAATGGCGGTGATGGTGACGGCGGCGGCGCTCCTCGTGGGGTGCGGCGGGGGCGGCGGGGTGTCGGGGGACAAGGGCGAGGAGGGCGCGAAGAAGGTCGCCGAGAAGATCAAGTCCGGCTCGTTCAAGGACCTTCGGCCGAGCGAGGCGAACCTCAAGACGCTGTTCGACGACTCGGTCGTGGCGGACGTCCTGAAGCACGTCGACAAGATCTACGGTGAGATCGGGAAGCTCGAGCTGAAGGAGGATCCTTCGGACGTCGTCTGCTACGGGACGGAGGACATCAAGGGCGGTAAGGCCGGGGAGCTGCCTGGCGGGTACAAGCGGATCAGCGACAAGTTGAAGCCTGGGGTCCAGGTGTGCCGCTTCAAGTCCGGGTCGATGAAGGTCGACGGGGTGATGTGGGCGGACGGGAAGTGGTTCTTCATCCCGAAGGCGTTCCGCGCGATCGCATCCGACGACAAGGACTGATTGTCGGTCTTCTCCTCGGCGGCGGCGAGACGCGGCCCTCGTCGAGACCTCGGAGCGGCCGCTGCCGGCGAGTCCGGATCTGGGGGCCGGCTAGGCGCGCGCAGCCGAGGTCCGCGGGGCGCGGCTCGTGGTCATTCGCGAGCCGATCCCATCGCGCGGAGCGGACTTCAGGAGGTCACTCATCAGGGCGAGTGCGCGCGCCGTCGCCCGTGGCTCCCGAGGCGCCGTGCCGTTCGGACTGGCGACGTCCGCCTGCTGCTATACCCTCGGAGCGTGGGGCCCAGCTCATCCTTCCTTCGCACCGTCTTCGGGCTCGGAGTCGCCTCCGCCCTCCTCGCGTGCGACCCGAGCGAGACGACCGGATCGGGCGGCTCGACTACCTCCATGGCGACCGTGAGCACGAGCGGGTCGTCCAGTTCGGGCAGCGTCGCCCCCGACGTCGGCGAGGGGAACGTCGCAGGTCTGGATTGGCAGGTCGCGTCCGCGAGCTTTTCTGGAGCAGACGGCGGCGAAACCCTCCTCGTATTGTCCGACGACCCGAGCTTCTGCGAACACATCTCAGGGAGGCCTGCGCTGCTGAAGGGTGGTGCCCACTTCGCGACGTTCCGATTGTACTGTCTCGGCACGTCGTGCAGCGGAGGCCCTGACGTCGAGGGCATGTACACGTGGATGCAGTTGATTACCGCCGGCGGATCGAGTGGACTGCATTGGGATGGCGGGACGTGGACTTTTGGCGCCTGTCCGAGCCCCTTGGGCGAGTCCCAATCGTCCGGGTTGAACTTCGGCGCTGGCACGCTGGCCATCACCTCTTTGTCTGCGGACGTGATCGAGGGCAACGGGATGGGGTTGGTGATGTCGTCGAAGCCGAGCGCCGCGCTCAACTACGGTGGGCCCCCATCCATCCCGATCGACGTGAGCTTTCGAGCGGTACGATGCGCAGCAATCGATCAGTACCGGTGGCTGGTGTCGGAGTCCTTCGGCACGATTCTCTACCACTGCGATTGAGCGTACTCGCGTCCCTGGCCGCCCCCCACCCATCGCACCGTCGGAGAAGGATCTCCTTCTCCTCGCGCATCGGCGCGCGCCGCACCGTCCTCATGAACGCCTGCTCGGATCACCTCCGTGGACAGCGCGTCGGCGAGATCCTGGCCGCCCCGGTCGAGCACCCGAAGCTCGCCCCCGAGTTCTCGCAAGGTCAGCAGACCCTCTGTCGTGGCGATCGATCTGCGCGCTGATGGCAGGACTTCATCACCGCCTGGACGGCGCGCACGGGCCGCCCCATCCACGTGCAGGTCGCAACCCGCTCGAGACCCAGTCGTTCGACGACGCCTGCACCGTCGTGAACCGGGGGGCGAGCTTCCGCCTCCACTTTCGAGACACTGAATCCCCTCCGCTCCCACACCGGCGACCGCGATCGGCCGAGCGGTAGGATTGTCTGGTGGTGCGGGGGCAAGCAGATCGGTCGCTCGGCGTCACCGCCGAGCGACCCATTCCGCTCCATGCCTCAGGAGCAGCCCATCGAGTTGCCGCAGTTCAGGCACTTGTAGCAAGCGCCATTGCGGACGGTGATGTGGCCGCATCCATCGCAGACGGGCGCGTCGCCCATCATGTCTTCGAGCTGCGCGTCGAGCGAGCTCGCCTGCTTGGTGACCTCCGTGTCGCCGCGCACGACGACCTCCTGGGTGTTGCCGGGCCACTCCGAGTAGAACGGTCGATCGGTCGAGTTGATCTCCTGACCCGCGGTCTCCCCCGGGTCCTCGATCTTCGCCGAGCGGGCCGGGACGACGTGCGCGAGATCGTACCGCCCCAGGTACTCCACGCCGAGCGCGCGGAAGATGTAGTCGACGATCGAGGTCGCGATCTTGATGTTGTCGTGGCCCTCCACCGTCCCCTGCGGTTCGAACCGCGTGAACGTGAACTGCTCGACGAACGTCTGGAGCGGCACGCCGTATTGGAGCCCGACGCTCACCGCCATCGCGAAGCAGTTCATGAGGGACCGGAACGCGGCGCCCTCCTTGTGCATGTCGATGAAGATCTCGCCGAGCGTCCCGTCGAGGTACTCGCCGGTGCGCACGAAGATCTTGTGCCCACCGACGCGCGCCTCCTGCGTGAAGCCGCCGCGCTTCTTCGGCAAGCGCACGCGCGCGCCCGTCGGCCGCAGGGCGATCGGCGCCTTCGGCACGTCCACGCGCTCCACCACGGCGGCGGACCCCGCCGCGATGGTCGCCGGCGCGTCGTCCTTTCCGCTGTCCTTCGCGGACGATTCCTTCGAGGCGGAGGACGAGAGCGGCTGCGACGCCTTGCAACCGTCGCGGTAGAGCGCGACCGCCTTGAGGCCGAGGCGCCAGCCCTCCTCGTAGATGCGCTGCACGTCGTCCACCGTGGACTCGTTCGGGAGGTTCACGGTCTTCGAGATCGCGCCCGAGAGGAACGGCTGCGTCGCCGCCATCATCTTCACGTGCGCCATCGGCGCGAGGAACCGCTGCCCGATCTTCCCGCAGCGGTTCGCGCAGTCGAACACCGCGTAGTGCTCGATGTGGAGATGCGGCGCGCCCTCGACGGTCATGCGACCGATGATCACGTCGTTCGCCTCCTCGATTTGGCGGTCCGTGAACCCGAGGAACTTCAGCAGGGAGAAGCCGGACTTCTTCCTCTGATCCGCGGACACGCCGAGCCGATCGAGCGCCTCCTCACCGAGGACCCACGGCGCGAACGCGAGCCCGAGGTCGAACACGCCCGGGATCGCCTTCTCCACCTTCGCGAGATCCGCGTCCGAGAGGCCCCGCTGCTTGAGCGAGGCGCGGTTCACGTGCGGCGCCGCGAGGAGCGTGTTCGTCCCCGACACGTAGGCGACGATCTCCGTCACCTCCGCCGGGCCATACCCGAGGCGACGCAGCGCCTCGGGGACGGACTGGTTCACGATCTTGAAGTAGCCGCCGCCCGCGAGCTTCTTGAACTTCACGAGGGAGAAGTCGGGCTCGATGCCGGTCGTGTCGCAGTCCATGAGCAGGCCGATCGTCCCCGTCGGCGCGAGCACCGTCGCCTGCGCGTTCCGGTAGCCGTGCTTCTCGCCGAGCGAGAGCGCGAGATCCCAGTCCTCGCACGCCGCGCGGTAGAGCGACGTCGGGCAGCGATCGCGATCGATGTTGTACGCGGCGTCCCGGTGCATGCCCATCACGCGCAGCATCGGCTCGCGGTTCTTCGCGAACCCTGCGAACGCGCCGCGCGTCGCCGCCATCTCGGCGGAGACGGCGTACGCGCGCCCGCACATGATCGACGTGAGCGACGCCGCCATCGCCCGCCCCTCGGCCGAGTCGTACGGGAGGCCGAGCAGCATGAGGAGCGTGCCGAGGTTCGCGTAGCCGAGGCCGAGCGGTCGGTAGTCGTGCGAGTTCTGCGCGATCGAGCGCGTCGGGTAGCTGGAGAAGTCGACGAGGATCTCCTGCGCGATGAAGAAGATGCGCACCGCGTGGCGGTAGCCCTCCACGTCGAACTGGCCGTGCTCGTCGAGGAACTTCGTCAGGTTCAGGCTCGACAGGTTGCACGCCGAGTCATCGAGGAACATGTACTCCGAGCACGGGTTCGAGGCGTTGATCCGCGCCGTGTTCGGGCACGTGTGCCAGCGGTTGATCGTCGTGTCGTACTGCACGCCGGGATCCGCGCAGCCCCAGGCCGCCTCGGCGACCGTTCGCCACACGTCCTTCGCGCTGTACGTGTCGACCACCTCGCCCGTCGTGCGGGCGCGCGTCTGCCACGTCCCGCCCGCCTGCGCCGCCAACATGAACGCGTCGCTCACGCGGATGGAGTTGTTCGAGTTCTGCCCGCTGACCGTGTGGTACGCCTCGCCGTTGAAGTCCGACGGATACCCCTGCGCGATGAGCGCCTGAGCCTTCTTCTCCTCGCGGACCTTCCACTGGATGAAGTCGACGATCTCGGGGTGGTCCATGTCGAGGCAGACCATCTTCGCGGCCCGCCGCGTCGTCCCGCCGCTCTTCGTCGCGCCCGCGGCGCGATCCAGCACCTCGAGGAAGCTCATGAGGCCCGAGCTCGTGCCGCCGCCCGAGAGCTTCTCCTGCTTGCCGCGGATCGCGGAGAAGTTCGTCCCCGTACCGGAGCCGTACTTGAAGAGGCGCGCCTCGCTCTTCACGAGGTCGTAGATGCTCATGAGGTCGTCCCCCACGGCCTGGATGAAGCACGCGGAGCACTGCGGGCGCTCGTACGCGTTCGTCGTCTCCGTGATGGGCGCGAGCCCGGGCGCCGTCGCGCAGCGCTTGTTCTCGAGCGCCTCCATCGACACCGCGAAGTTTCCGCCCGTGCCCGTGATCTCGTAGCGGTGGAAGAGACCGCAGTTGAACCACACGGGCGAGTTGAACGCGCCGTACTGGTTCACGAGCAGGTGCGTGAGCTCCGCCTCGAACGTGTCCGCGTCCTTCGTCGTCGCGAAGTACCCGCCGAACCGGTCGCCCGCTTCGCGGATCGTCTTCGCGAGGCGCGTCACGACCTCGCGGACGCTCGTCTCCCCCTTCTGCTTGTCGCCGCGGATGCCGGCCTTGCGGAAGTACTTGGACACCACGATGTCCGTCGCGAGCTGGGACCAGCCCGCGGGGATCTCGGCGCCCTCCATCTTGAACACGACCGAGCCGTCCGTGTTGTGGATGACGCTCGAGCGGCGCTCCCAGGTGACCTCGTCCAGCGGGTCGACGCCGCGCTTCGTGTAGCGCCGATCGATCGCGAGGCCCTTCAGGCGTGTGCCCTTCGGGGCGGGCGCGACCTTCGCGGGCGCCTTCGCTTTGGGTTTCGGGGCGGTCGTTCGCCCCTCGGTCGTTGCGCGCGTGTGGGCTCCGTTCCTCACCCCGTTAGCGTGAACCTTGCCGACTTCGATGCCAACCAACGAATTCGCCATCCCGACCTCCCAACCGACGGACACACGACCACGACGGTGCGCTCAGACGACGTGAGTGCACCAACAGATTGATTGCAAAACTTGGGCGGTCGTTCCCCGAACGACGCACCTCACCGACCCGCTCTCACCCGAGGAGCGCCGGTCGCCGACTCCCTCCGCAACGAAGCGGCGAAGAAGCAGCCAAGCGCGTGAGCGCGCGCAGACGACAGCCGTGCACACCTGGACCACGAAAGGGCGGTGAACCACCCCAGCGCGGTCGGGCTACGTACCCAACTCTCGGGTCTCCAACTCTTGGACTCCTGCTGGACCTCTCGCTGCACCTCTCGAGGGACCTCTCGGTACCTCGGTTCGAGCTCTCGACGCGGGGTTGGGCGCTTCGTTGGAAGACGCCCAATGGCTCCTGAAAACCCAGTGGCTCCTGAAAACCCAGTGGCTCCTGAAAACCCAGTGGCTCCCCAAAACCCGGTGGCTCCTGAGAACGTTGTCGAGGTGAGACCTCGAACCCATCGATCCTCGACTGCTGTCCCCCCACCCGAGGACGATGCGGGCTCGCGCCAGCAGTGGTCCGCTCGTTCAGGGGGAAGGAATGAGTACCCCAACATATCGAAGGGCGGCAACGAAAAAAGCACAAGATGTGGGATTTGGGCCAAATCCACAGCCCGGGGGGCGGCTTCTCCGACAGATTCTTCGGTTCAGTCTGAACGGCCGACAACCTGCGCACAGGCATCCACCAGGTTGACCACAGGATGCCCTCCGGGCCACCCGCCGGAGATCGGCGGACTCGGCCCGAGCGGGGCCCTATCATCCCCCCGCCTTTGAGCTCCTCCCCCGCGGTCCTCCGCGTCGTCCCGCTCGGCGGGCTCGGCGAAATCGGCATGAACTGCCTCGCCCTCGAGTGCGGCGGGGACATCCTCGTCATCGACTGCGGGGTGACCTTCCCGACGAGCGACCTCGGGATCGACCTCTATCACCCGCGCTTCGACTGGCTCCTCGAGCGGCGCGACCGGGTCCGGGGGGTGGTGCTCACGCACGGCCACGAGGACCACATCGGGGCGCTCCCCTACTTGCTCGACGCGCTCGACGTGCCCGTTTTCGGGCCGCGACACGCGCTCGAGCTCGCCCGGATGCGGCTCGCCGAGCACCAGTTCGACGTCGGGCGGGTGCCGCTTCACGCAACGAGGGTGCGGGAGAGATTCACTCTCGGGTGCTTCGAGATCGAGGCGCTCCGGGTCACCCATTCCATTTGCGACGCGACTGCGCTTGCCATCCGGACGCCCGTGGGACTCGTCGTCCACACGGGGGATTTCAAGCTCGATCCCCACCCCACGGACACCGAGGTGACGGACGAAGGTCGGCTCGAGGAGCTCGGGGACGAGGGGGTCCGGCTGCTGTTCTCCGACAGCACGAACGTCGACAGCCGGGCGACCTCGCTCAGCGAGCGCGTCGTCGGTGAGGCGCTCGGTCGCGCCGTCGCCGCCGCCGAGGGCCGCGTCATCGTCGGGATGTTCGCCTCGAACGTGCAGCGTCTCGCGCTCCTCGGGCGGATCGCGCGCGCCGCGGGGCGGTCGATCGCCCTGCTCGGCCGGAGCGCGGTCCAACACGTGCGGGTCGCGTCCGACCTCGGGTACCTCGATTGGCCGGGCGACCTCGTGGTCTCGCCCGAGATCGCGGCGGAGCTCCCGCGGCGCGAGATCCTCGGGATCGCCACAGGCACGCAGGGGGAGCCGAACGCGGCCCTGGCGCGCCTCGCGAGCGGGGGGCACCCGCGCCTGAAGCTCGAGCGAGGCGACACGGTGGTGTTCTCGAGCCGGGTCATTCCGGGGAACGACCGGGCAGTCATCGACCTGATGGGCAAGCTCCTCCGCGCCGGGATCCGCGTGGTGGGCCGGGCGAACGACCCCCTGCTCCACGCGAGCGGGCACGCCCACCGGGACGAGCTCCTCCGCATGATCGAGTTGACGCGCCCGCGCGCGTTCGTGCCGGTGCACGGCACCCGGCACCACCTCGAGCGGCACGCGGAGCTCGCGCGAGACGCCGGCGTCGGGGACGTCCTGGTGATCGAGAACGGGGATATCGCGGCCCTCGGCGCGGATTCGCCCCTCACGACCGAGGGTACGTTCGCGGCGGGGAAGGTGGCGACGTTCGGGGGCGACCCGCTCCCCGACGAGGTCATCCACGACCGCGTCACCATCGGTCGGAGCGGGCTCGCGGTCGTGAGCCTGAACGTGGACGAGCGGGGGACGCTCGTCGGGAGCGCGTCGGTCGCGGCTCGAGGCGTCGTCGGCCCCATCGATCGGGACGTGCTGCGCATGGCGGAGCGCGCGGTGGCGCGCGTCGTCGCCGAGCTCGGCGACACCGACCGGCGGATCGACCCGGCGATCGCCGAGGCGGCGCGGCTCGCGGTGCGCCGCACGATCGAGGCGGAGACGGGGCAGCGGCCGATCGTCGAGCCGATCGTGCACCGGATGCCTCGGAGCGGGGGCTGATGGACGCGCACGAGCTCGTCGCCGCGCCGCTCCTCGCGCTCGTCCGATCGAGCGCGTCGCTCCGCGCGCGCTGCGCCGCGGCGCACCACGACGACGGCGCGGACGTCGAGCTCGTCCACGATCTGCGGGTCTCCATGCGCCGGCTGCGGAGCGTGCTCCGGCCCGTCCGCGCGCTGTACGGCGGGCGCGTCTGCGACGATGCCGAGGAGACGCTGCGCGGCTGGCTGATACTCACGAGCGATCTCCGCGACGAGGAGGTCCTGCGAGAGACGCTCGCGAAGCTCATCCCCGAGGGCCGAAAGGCGGGGCTCAGCCCCGTCGCGGCGCGCGCGCTCGCGGCGTGGCAAGTCGGCCGCGCGCGGCGCGAGCGCGGGGCTCGGGCGCGGACCCTGACGGCGGTGTCCCGGGGGGATGCGCGCGCGCTCGTGGCGCTCGAAGCGCGCCTCGTGACGGGCCCGCGCCGCGCGATCGACGCGGGGGAGTTCTCCTCCGAGCTGATCGATCGCGCGCTCGCGAAGCTCGAGGAGCGCGCGGGTCGCGCCGATCCCGCGGACGGCGATGCGATGCACCGGACGAGGATCGCCGCGAAGAAGCTCCGCTACGCGGCCGCGCTCCTCGGCGGCAAGACCGAGGACGCCGCGGCGGCGCGCGCGGACGACGCGGAGCCCCGGCTCGCCGCGCTCGGCGCGATCGAGCGCGGCGCGGCACGCATCCAGAAGCGCCTCGGAGATCTCCACGACCTCGACGAGGCGATGGTGCGCGTGCGGCGCGCCTGGGGCCTCGACCACGCGGTGCGCGGCGAGATCGAGCGGACCCTCGCGAACCGCCGGGCGGACGTCGGCGTGAAGGCCGCGCGCGAGCTCGGCCCCGACGTCGCCGCGCTCCGCGCGCTCCACGCGAGCGTCAACGAGTGGACGCCGCGCGTCGCGCATCCGCCGATCGCGCCGAACCCAGAAGAAGAGGCGACCGCGGCGCCCGAGGGTGATGCGCCGCCCTGAGCCTTCGACGTACGTCGCGCTGGTCGGGCTCTCCGCTGCGCTCCTCGGCCCGGGCCCAGCGCCGCGCGCGGACGAGGTGAAGGGCCCGTGCCCGGGTGACATGGTGCTCTCGGGCCCGAAGACGTGCATCGATCCGTTCGAGGCGTACCTCGAGGAGCTCGACGCATCGGGCACTGTCACCGGGGTGCACCCCGCGAACGAGCTCGTCGGGAAGAAGCGGGTGCGCGCGGCGAACCGACGCGGCGCGACGCCACAGGCCTACATCAGCCAGGCCGAAGCGGGCGCGGCGTGCGCGGAGGCCGGCAAGCGACTCTGCACGGACAACGAGTGGCTCGCGGCGTGTCAGGGCACGCCGAAGACGCGCTACCCGTATGGCACGCGCCGCCGCGCAGGCTACTGCAACGACGCGGGGACGGAGGCGCTCCCCGCGGTGTTTCCAGGGCGGATGAACGACTGGAACCGCCTCATGAACGATCCCCGCCTCGACAAGGTGCCCGGCACGGTCGCGCCGAGCGGGAGCTTCACGCGGTGCCGCGGCGAGCTCGAGGTGTTCGACATGGTCGGCAACGTCCACGAGTGGACCGCCGACCCGGCGGGCACGATGCGCGGCGGGTTCTTCCTCGACACGACGAAGCTGGGCGAGGGCTGCGAGTACGACGCCAACGGGCACGACACCGCCTACCACGACTACTCGACCGGGTTCCGCTGCTGCAAAGACGCCAACACGGACACCACGCCGCGATGAGCGCGGCGCGCGCGGCCTTCCGCGCGGAGGCGCTCACCGCGCCCGCCAGGGCGGCGTGAACGGGCGCGCGTCGACCGCGGTGCGGGTCTCGTAGAGCAGCGTCGATCCGTGGAGGCACGCCCAGCAGTCGTCCTTCTTGGTTGGTCCGCAGCCGGTCTCCGACGCGAGCTCGCGCAGGCGCGCGCTCGATCGGTCGTCCGCGGACTCGTTCGCGCGCACGACGAACGTCTTCATCGTCTCGCAGTCGCGGACGTTCGGCAGATCGAGCGCGAGGAGGAGCGCGGCGGTGGCGACGTTCCGGAGCGCGTCCGTCGCGAGGAGATCGAGCGCGAGGTAGCGGACTCCGTCCGGCGCGTGCGGATCGATCGACACGTCGTAGAGGAGATCCGCGTAACCGGGCGCGGGGTGGCGCGCGAGCGCTGCGAGCACGTCCGGCGCGAGCGCCGCGTCCCTCGCGAGGGCGCGCAGGCGCGTCGCGGCCGCGACGTCGAACGCGGGTCCGAGCGCGCGCTCGATCTCCTCCACGTCCGCGCGCCCGAGCTCGACGTGCCCCCGCTCGAGCTCGAGGTTCTCCTCGATCGTTCGGCTCTTCGCGGGCTTCGCCTCGATAGCCTTGAGCCGCGCGATCCGCGCCGACGGGCTCGACCCCGACGGAGCCGCCGCCGCCGCGGACGCGGGTGGCCCCGCGGACACGACCGGCACCTCGCTGAGCGTCGTGACGAGCGGGGCGCCGCTCGCGACCGCGGCGCTCGGCGGAGAGCTCGGCGCGGGAGCGGAGACGTCCTTCGGCGCGCGCAAAAACCAGCCGATCCCGCCCGCGACGAGCGCGACGGGGACGAAGAACCACGGGGACACCCGGAGCGGCCCGGGCCGCGCTGCATCGGGCGCGTCGGGCATGCGGGGCCGGGTCAGGCGCGCTCGAACAGGGTCGCGATGCCCTGGCCGACGCCGATGCACAGGCTCGCGACGCCGCGACGCGCGCCCCTCGCCTTCATCGTGTGGAGCAGCGTCGCCGCGATGCGCGCGCCCGAGCACCCGATGGGGTGACCGAGCGCGATCGCGCCGCCGCGCACGTTGACCTTCGCGGGATCCAGCTCGAGCGCGCGTACGCACGCGACGGCCTGCGCGGCGAACGCCTCGTTCAGCTCGAACAGATCGACGTCCTTCACACCGAGCCCCGCCCTCGCGAGGAGCCCGCGCACCGCGGGGATGGGTCCCTCCCCCATGAAGTTCGGCTCGAGCCCGACCGCGTGCGAGCGCACCACGCGCGCGAGCGGCTCGCGCCCGAGCTCCTTCAGCTTGGCCTCCGAGACCAGGAGCAAGCAGGCGGCGCCGTCGTTGATGGGGGACGAGTTGCCGGCGGTCACCGAGCCCTGCTTCGCGAACACGGGCTTGAGCTTCGCGAGCGCCTCGATCGTCGCGTCCTTGCGGACGCACTCGTCGCGCGCGAAGACGACGGGGTCCCCCTTCGCCTGCGGGACGGACACCGGCAGGAGCTCGTCTCGGAAGTCGTTCCGCTCCCAGGCCGCCGCTGCGCGCCGGTGCGACTCGAGCGCGAACGCGTCTTGATCCTCGCGCGAGACCCCGTGTTTCTTGGCCACGTTCTCGGCCGTCTCGCCCATGGACTGCAGCTCGAAGCGCGCCGCGAGCTTCGGGTTCGGGTACCGCCAGCCGATGGTCGTGTCGTAGACGGGGGGCGGCGTGCGATCGAACGCGGTCGCGGTCTTCGGCATCGAGAACGGCGCGCGCGTCATGCTCTCCACGCCGCCCGCGATCACGCAGTCCGCCTCCCCCACGGCGATCCTCCGCGCCGCGTCGGCCACCGCCTCGAGGCCGGATCCGCAGAGGCGGTTCACGGTGACCGCACCGACCTCGTACGGCAGCCCCGCGAGGAGCGCGGCCATGCGGCCGACGTTGCGGTTGTCCTCGCCCGCTTGGTTCGTCGCGCCGAACACGACGTGATCGATCGGCGCGCCCTCGCACCGCTTCACGAGCCCAGCGATGACGTGCGCCGCGAGGTCGTCCGGGCGAACGCTCGCGAGGCCGCCGCCGTACTTGCCGATGGGGGTGCGAACGGCGTCGACGACGAACACGGATCGGAGCGGCTCGGACATGGCGGCGGAGCTTAAGCCCGCCCTCGGGAGAAGTCTCGCGCAGCCACCTTGCGCCTCCCCCACCTCGGCGGTACCACGCCGCGCATGCCGCTCTCCGAGGAGGATCTGGCGCTCGCGCTTGCGCTCCGCGCGTCGGTCGCCGCGGAGGCCCCGGCGCTCGTCGCGCTCTACGCCGAGCGGGCGCCCGCCCTGGGGCGCGACGCCGCGGCGATCGCCGCGGACGCGGCGCTGCTCGGCGCGGGCAACACGCTCGCGTACCTCCGTCAGCTCGAGCGCGCGCGAGCGCCCCGGCGCGAGGGTGAGCGCCTCGGCAAGCGCGCCTTCGCGGTGCGCTTCCCGATCGGGGACCGGATCGCTCGCCCGGGCGTGCGCGCCTGGATCCTCGCGGAGGACGCGCTCGGCGCGGCCCCGCGCGCACCCGCGGGGTCGGCGTCGCTCGTCTACTCGTGCGCCATCGCTCCCAGCGTCGCGATGAACGCCGCGCTCCACGCGCTCCTCGTGGAGAACGCGACCGTGAACCTGCTCGTCGCCGATCCCAAGGCCGCGGACGTCCTCCGTCGCGCCCTCTCCGGCGCGGGCGGTCGGGTGTCCGTGGAGGTCGCGGACGCGGAGCGGGCGAGCCAGGTGAGAGCCTCGAGCCCGGGCACGCGCGCGACGGTGATCGCCACGATCGCCGAGCGCGCCGCGTTCGGCCACATCGAAGCGCGGGGCTGGGCCACCGACGCGCCCGTCACGTACGCGATCTTCCCCGCGTACTACGACCTCCGGGAGCTCCGGCAAATCGCGCGGTCCATCGCGGCCGACGTGCGCGCCTCGCCCATCGGATCGACCGAGGTGGAGGTGGTGGTGTGTCGAACGTGGGAGCAGCGCGAGCTCTTCTCGCGCCTCGTGTCGCGCGAGCTCGCCGCGAAGGGGGACGCCGGCTCGACCATCCCCGAGCGGCGCGCGGGCCGCGAGCCCGCCGTCGAGCCGCGCGCCGCGGGCGTCTCCATCACCGTGATCGACGCGGACGCGCCCGGCGACTTCCCTGCCCGCGCGACCGCGTTCCTCGCGAGCGAGGCGGGCGCGACCCATGCGCTCTCGGCGTTCGCCCATCCGCTCGATATCGAGCGCGAAGAGCGCGTGCGCCTGATCGACGATCTGCTCGCTGCGTCGGGCGCGGCGTGCGTCGCGATCAACGCGCGACCGACCCTCGCCTACCTCCTCGGCGCGGTCCCGTTCGGCCCCTCGGCCGCAGCACGCAGAACGCGGTTCGCGTGGGCGGTGAGGATCGCGTGCTCATCGAGGCCCCGTTCCACCTCGCGCCGTGCGAGGCCCGAGCGTGGGCGCGCGCGCGGGATCGCTACGACCACGCGCCGACCCTGCCCCGCGCGATCGGCCTCGCGTTCCGCGCCATTTTTTGACGAGAGGCGGACCTCAGCGCGTCGCCGAGATCGCGACCATCGTCCCGAACAGCACCGCGAGCAGAACCAGCGCGATCGTCACCTCGGGGCGCGGCTTCGGCCGCAGCGGCGCGGCCGGCGCGAGCGTCGTCGGCGCGAGAGCCGGAGCCGGGACGACCCATGCGTTGTCGCTCGGCGCGCCGTCGCGAGAGATCGCGACGATGACCACGTCGACCCCGTCCCCGAGCTCCTCGGGCGCGCCCACGCGGATCCGCACGGGCAGCGCGACGTCCGTCGCGATGGGGACCACGAGCGGCGCGCGCGGCTCGACGCGGAACGCTCCCGAGTTGCCGCAGCGCGCGCAGCCGCCCCCGTCGCAATCCGCGCACTGGAGGCGCTTCGGAGCGCGCACGTGCAGCACCGCCCCGCGATCGAGCTCCGTCGCGATCGTCACCGAGAGGAGGCCCGTGCGGACGTCCGGCCCTTCGAGCGCGTCCCGCTCGAGGACGCGGCCCAGGACGGGCGCGGGCGCGCCGGGTTCGTCCGCGTCGCGGATCAGTCAGAACCTCAGAACGCCGCGCTGAACACCGGGATGCGGACCTCGGTGTGCTGCTGGACGCCGAACTGCGAGATCTCGACTTCGCTGTACATCGGCTTCACGACGACCGCGGGGATCCCGAGCCGCACGGCGTCTCCGCTGAGATCGATCGCGGCCGTCGGCGCGGTGGGGTGCTCCTTCGTCCGCTTGCGCTTGAGCTGCTTCTTCGCGTCGCTCGTGACCGTGACGGTCGACCCGTCTGGCTGCTTCTCGCCCGGCTTCGTCTCGGTGGACGGCGCGGGCGTGGTCGTGGTCGTGCTGTCGTCGTCGTAGTTCTTCTTCGTGGTCGCGTTGAGCGTGAGCACGAGCGTCGGAATGACGAGGGCGAGGCCGCCCGCGAGCATGTAGAGCGCGGGCTCCGCGGGTCCGTCCACGGTCGCCTGCTCCACCGCCCAGCCACCGACCGCGCCACCCGCCGCGCCGACGCCGCCGAACACGAGGTACGGCCACCACGGCTTCAGGCCGGCGATGCCCATCGGCATCATCACGACCTCGGCGCCGAGGAACGCCCCGCCGACGATCCCTTTCGCCGTTCCTGTCACGGGCCCTTCGGCGCGCGCCACGGCGGGGGCGGTGAGGAGCGACGTGGCCACCGCCAAAGGTGCGACGAAGCGGAGGAAGCGACGGCCTGTCCGGGGGGTAGGTTCGGTCATGGGGGTCTCGCGAAGGAGGATAGGTGCGCGAGCCTACCACGGGATTCAGAGGGGCGGCTCGTCCGCGACAGAAGCTGCGCTTCCGCGCCGCTCCGGGGGACGCGCGCCTCGCTATTCGTTGCCCCTGAGGATTTCGAGTGGTAGGTCTCTCGGAGAGCCGGAGCGGCAAAACACATGGGTAGTTTCAGCGCAATTCATTGGCTCATCGTGGGAGCCATCGCCCTCCTGCTCTTCGGCGGCGGCGCGCGCCTCGCGGGCATCGGCAAAGGCCTGGGCGAGGGCATCAAGAACTTCAAGAAGGGCATGAAGGACGACGACGACGACGCCCAGCGGGCGGACGACGACGAGCCCGTCAAGCCCGCGAAGCGGATCGCCGCGTCGTCCTCGAAGGTCGCTTCGGACGACGAGGACGCGCCTCCCCCCAAGAAGCTGAAGGCAAAGAAGGTCGTCACGGTCGAGGTCGACGAGGACGACGACGAAGAGGCGATCGCGCGCAAGGTCGCCCGCAGCAAGAAGGTCGCGGCCGAGCGCGCCAAAGCCGCCGAGGACTGAGTGGGTCACCTGGGCGTGACCGAGGTGGTGCTGGTGCTCGGCCTCCTCGGGTTGATCTTCGCGGAGAGGATCGTGCGCGTCTTCGCCCGGTGGGTCGCTCGAACGAAGCCCACCCCCGCCATCGACGCCGGAGGCGCCCCCACGGGCGCCGACAAATCCAGCGAGCAGACCGCCGACGCGGGCTCGTAGCGGGTTCGTCCTCTATACTGCGAGGCGATGCCAGCCGACTCCTCGCTCCGCTCATCCCTCACCATGAGCGCGTTTCTGAAGAGGATGTCGCGGGTCCTCTTCGTCTTGATGGCCCTCGGGATCGCCACGATCGCGGCCGCCGCGTTCGGCGCCGGAGGGCTCTGGCGGGGGTTCGAACCGGCGCTCGCGCGCGGCGGGCAGCCCGCGCGCCCGTACGACCTCACGCGGCTCGAAGCGGTCAACGCGACGCTCGACATGATCCGCAAGCACTACGTCGAGCCGGATCGTGTGAAGCCCCGGACCATGCTCCTCTCCGCGCTCAACTTCATCCAGCGCGACGTCGCGCAGGTGATGGTGCGGACGGACGACAAGAACGAGGTGACCGTCACCGTCGACAACCAGAAGCAGAGCTTCCGCATCGACGACGTGCAGGGCCCGTGGGACGTGGCGGCGCGCCTGCGGGAGATCTTCGGGTTCCTCCAGAAGAACCTGAAGGGGACGGACGTCGACCTCCGCGAGCTCGAGTACACGGCCTGCAACGGGATGCTCCACACGCTGGACCCCCACTCCACGTTCCTCTCTCCGGACGGGTACAAGGAGATGAACGCGCAGACGTCGGGCGCGTTCGGGGGCTTGGGGATCGTCATCTCGATCCGGGATCAGCAGCTCACCGTGATGAAGCCCATGCCGGACACGCCCGCGTCACGCGCGGATCTTCGGCGCTTCGACCGCATCGTGAAGATCGAGAACGAGTCGACGACGAACATGCCGCTCGACGACGCAGTGAAGCGCCTCCGGGGCGATCCGGGCACGAAGGTCACGATCTGGGTGACGCGCGAGGGTGAGGGAGGGTGGACGCAGCCGAAGGCGATCGAGCTCACGCGCGAGAAGATCAAGGTCTACTCGGTGGACGCTCACCTGCTCGACGACAACGTCGGCTACATCAAGCTGAAGAGCTTCCAGGCGTCGAGCATGGACGAGATCGATCAGGCGCTCACGTCCTTCAAGGAGAAGGGCGCGCTGAAGGGCCTCGTCCTCGACCTGCGCGGGAACCCGGGTGGCCTGCTCGATCAGGCGGTGAAGATCGCGGACCGGTTCGTCGAGGAGGGGACGATCGTCGCGACCGTGGGCGCGTCCGAGGGCCGTGAAGAGCGGAAGGCCGCGACCGCAGGCACCGAGCCCGCGTACCCGATCGTCGTGCTCGTGAGCGGCAACAGCGCGAGCGCGAGCGAGATCCTGAGCGGCGCGCTCAAGAACCTCGACCGGGCCGTGATCGTCGGGCAGCAGACCTTCGGCAAGGGGAGCGTCCAGCTCATTTTCCCGGACGTCACGGAGGACAGCGCGGCGCTGAAGCTCACGATCTCGCAGTACCTCACCCCGGGCGACGTCTCGATCCAGGGTGTCGGCGTGACGCCCGACATCGAGCTCGACGCGATGACCGTGGACGAGCGCGAGATGGATCTCACCGTGCAGAAGGACGGCACGAAGGAGCGCGATCTCTCCGCGGTCCTGCAGAACGACAAAGCCGCGCCGCCGGGCAAGCCGACCGTCGTCGTGCGGTACCAGTACAAGGCGGACGAGAAGCAGGCGATGCGCGACTCGGGCAACGACGAGGACGACTTCGTCCTCGATTTCCCGATCAAGTTCGCGCGCGAGCTCACGAAGGAGATGCCCGAGGGCCAGAACCGCCCCGACCAGGTGAAGGCGGCCCTGCCGTTCATCGAGAAGGTGAAGGGGGAGGAGCTCGACAAGATCGCGAGCGAGCTCTCGAAGCTCCGCGTCGACTGGGCCGCGGCGCCGGCGAACGCGAAGCTCTCGTCCGCGGCGGACCTCGAGGTGAAGCTCGAGACGGACAAGCCAGGCAACGAGGTGAAGGCCGGCGAGACGATGGACCTCAAGGTCACCGTGAAGAACAAGGGCGCGGGGACCATCTACCGCCTGCGCGCCAACACGGAGAGCGAGAACGGGAACTTCGATTCGAAGGAGCTCGTGTTCGGCCGGCTCGGGCCGGGCGAGGAGCGCACGGCGCACGTCCCGCTCGGCTACTGCGACTCCAATGGCCCGAAGGACGCGAGCACCAAGAAGGCGAAGGAGACGAAGCGCGTCTGCAAGATCCCGATGGACGCGAACGAGCGCGCCGACGGCGTCGCGATCAAGTTCGAGGCGGAGGGCGGCGAGCCCCCGCCCGCCCAAGACCTCCGGACGATCGTGCACGCGCTGCCGCGCCCGCGGTTCAAGTACTCCTACGAGATCGTCGACGATCGGGGCGGCAACGGAGACGGCAAGCTCCAGGGCGGGGAGAAGGCGAGCCTCTACCTCACGGTGAAGAACGTCGGCGCGGGGCGGTCGTACGACACGGTCGCGAGCATCGTGAACCTCTCGGGGGACGACCTCACGCTCCACAAAGGGCGGTTCGACATCTCCAACATGGAGCCGGGGGACGTGAAGCGGCTCACGTTCACGTTCGACGTCGCCTCGAAGACCAAGGAGCAGGAGGTGACCCTGTCCCTCTCCGTCTCCGATCGCGACGTGCGCGAGACCGCGTCGCAGAAGCTCCACCTCCCGCTCGAGGCGCCGAACGAGGTCGCGGCGCTCGACGCGACGAAGCAAGCGGGCGAGCAGGGCGCGATGCTGCTCGAGTCACCCAAGTCCGGTGCGCACGCGTTCGGCAAGCTCTCCCCCGGCACCGCGGTCTCCGTCGTGGGTCACACGGGGAGCTTCGACAAGGTCGTCGTGGAGGGCGATCGCTTCGCGTTCGTCGCGACGAGCGAGCTCGCGGCCGGCGGGGGGACACCCGCGGTCCCGCTCGGGTTCGAGGACGTGTACTCCCACGCCCCCCCGGAGCTCGAGCTCCACGCCGCGGCGCTCTCGACCACGTCCGACACCATCGAGCTCAAGGGCACGGCCGTCGGCTCCGACAAGCTGATCGATCTCTACGGCTTCGTCGGGGAGCGGAAGTTCTTCTACCAATCGAACAAGGACGGCGCGGATCCGAAGAGCGCCTCGTTCGACGTGTCCGTGCCGCTCCGACCGGGCGTGAACATCATCTACGTCGTCGCCCGTGAGAGCCCCGACTCGACCACCCGGCGCGTCGTCGTCGTTCGCAAGGACGGCGCGGACGGCTCGATCCTCGCCACACCGAAGAACGAAGAGTCCCTGGAAGACGCGCTCGAGTAGCGCTGGCTCTCGGGCGCGGTCCGCTCAGCGCAGCTTCAGGAGGAACGCGTCCCCGCCCACGGCCTCGACCGTGGGCGTGAGGTGGTGCTCGAAGAACCCGCCCGCGTAGAACGTCGAGCCGAACGCCGTCGCGCTCGACGTGCACGCCTCGATCTCGCACTGGGAGTCGGGGTCGCCGAGCTGGGTCGCGTGGGTGATCACGCCCTTCGCGTCCAACGAAAGGAGCGCGAGATCGGTCTTGCCGCGGCTCGGCATCGACGCGCCATCGCCGAGCTCGAGGGAGCCTTCGAAGGGCAACACGAGGAGCGCTTCCGCGTCGTCGTTCATCGCGAAGCCGATGGACCGCGGCGCAGTCGCCTGGATCGATCGAGTGACCTCGAGCTTCCCGCCCGGCGCGAAGCGGGCGATCTGAAGCTCGTTCGCTTCGGTCCATCCCGCGAGCGCGACCGCGCCGAGCCGGTTCACGGCGACACGTGCGACTCCGGCCTTCGAGGTCGCGCGGCCGATCCGATGGGTCCACAGCGGAGCGCCCTTCGCGTCGAGGTTCGCGACGAACAGATCGCGGCCCCCTTCGCTCGTGAGCTTCCCACCCCCGAAGTCGATGGCGCCGGTGAGCTCGCCGCCGATCGCGATCTCGCCCGACGCTTCGATCGCGACGCTGTCGACCGCCTGGTCTTGCGCGTCGCCGAGCGCGCGCACGAACGCGCACTTCCCCTTCGGATCGATGCGGGCGACGAATCCGTCGAGCGATCCGGCGGCGGTCGTCTCGCCGCATCCGAGATCGATCGTGCCCGCGAACGCGCCGCCGAGGACGACGCCGTTCTCGTCCGCGGCCATCGCGAGGCGCGCGCCGGCGATCGCAAACCCCTTCCCGCCATACGCGCGGAGCGTCCTCACGGCGCCGGTATCGGAGGCGAGCTCGGCGAGGAAGACGCCCCAGGCGCCCTTGGCGTCGATCCTCTCCTTCCCTCCCTCGAGGTGCTTCTCGAAGAGCCCGGCGACCATCACGCGATCGCCCGAGACCGCGATCGCGCGTACGTCGAGATCCTCGTGGTTCGTCAGGCCTTGCTCCCACAGGAGGTCTCCGTCCGGCGAGAACGAGACGATGGCCGCGTCGCGATGGCCGTCGTCGTCGAGGCCATCCACCGCGCCGTAGACGGCCGATCCCGTAGCGGCGATGGCCTTCAGCGCATCCGCGCCCGAGCCGCCGTAGGCCCGCAACCACGCCAAGGCGGGCTCGGATGGCGACGAGGGATCGACGCTCGCGCTCGATGAGGGCGGGAGCGCCGCCGCGCTGGCCGATGGCGAAGGCGACGACGGGGACGGAGCCGATGGCGACTGCGTCGGCGCCGATGGCGACTGCGTCGGCGCGGAGGGTGGCGGCGCGGGTGGCTTGTTCGCGATCTTCCAGATGACGACGGCCGCGATCGTCGCGAGCACGACGCCACCACCGAAGAGCATGTTGGACTTGCCGGGAGCCGGGAGCTCCTTGCGAGGGTTGGGCTTCGCCAAGGCGCCGAGATGCTACACGCGCTCGCGATCCCCCGACCGGACCCGAGCGAACGAACTGCGGCTCGACGCAGACTTTGCGTTCGTGGCCGACCGAGGATCCCCGGGAATTGCCCGGGAAGCCTGGATCCGGGCCCTCTCCTGGACAGGCCTCAGACGTGCAAGCTACGCTGCTTCGTGGTGAACACGCAGCAGGACATCGAAACCCTCGACAAGAAGCGCTCGGACGGGCCGGATCCGATCGTCGGCGTGGGCCTCGTGATCGTCGGCATCCTCATCATGGGGATCTCCGGCGCAGCGACCGCGCACTACCTCTTCAACTTCGGATCGTTGATCGCGATGGTGGGCGCAGTCCTCTTCGTGACCTTCGTCGCCCTCTCGACGTACCGGAAAAAGAAGGCCTCGTAGCTCGCCTCGTCCTCCTCGGCGCGCCCCCCGCGAAGGAAGCCGCGTAACAGATCGGGCCCGGCTGCGTACGCTTGCAGCAGATGGCGAGCATCGATCCGGAAGACCGCGCGGCGTTGTCGGGGCGGCACCTCGAGCGTGAGCTCACCCCCGAGCGGAGCTACCTCCACCGCCGCGCCTTCATGCGCGCGGGGATCGTCGCGGGCAGCGCGGTCGCGACGGGGTTCGCGTACCGCTGGCTCAACGGCGCGTCGAACGTCGCGGTGACGACGAAGACGATCGACGGCGTCGCGACCGCGTCCGCGGATCAGGGGTTCGTCGTCGACGACCCGCGCACGCCGCTCGAAGGCGTCGCGCACTACAACAACTTCTACGAGTTCACGACGAACAAGGACCGAGTCGCGGAGGCGGCGAAGGACTTCGACACGACCGGCTGGAAGCTGAGCGTCGAGGGTCTCGTCGCCAAGCCGGTCGTGCTCGACCTCGACGATCTCCGGAAGGTCGCGCCCCTCGAGGAGCGCGTGTACCGGATGAGGTGCGTCGAGGCGTGGTCCATGGTGATCCCCTGGGTCGGCTTCTCGCTGTCGCGCCTCCTCGACAAGGTGGAGCCGCTCGGCTCGGCGAAGTACGTCGCGTTCGAGACGCTCCTCGATCCCGCCCGCATGCCCGGACAGAAGGAGGCCGTGCTCCCGTGGCCGTACGTGGAGGGGCTGCGGCTCGACGAGGCGATGCACCCCCTCGCGATGCTCGCGACCGGCCTCTACGGGCGCGAGCTCCCGCCGCAGGACGGCGCGCCGGTGCGCCTCGTCGTCCCTTGGAAGTACGGGTTCAAGGGCATCAAGTCGATCGTGAAGATCTCGCTCGTCGAGGCTCAGCCGCGCACGACGTGGAACGACGCGGGCCCGGGTGAGTACGGGTTCTTCGCCAACGTGAACCCGGAGGTCGACCACCCTCGGTGGAGCCAGGCGACGGAGCGGCGCATCACGGACCACGTCACGATCCAGGACACGCTGATGTTCAACGGCTACGGACCCCAGGTCGCGAAGCTCTACGCGGGCATGGATCTGCGGAAGTACTTCTGAGGGCACGGAGGGGACGATGACGACGACCGCAGAGGGGCTCGAGCCTCCGCGCTCTTGGTCCGGGGAGACGCGCTCACCCGAGGCGCAGCAGCGCGACGCGCGCTCGAAGCGCCGGTTCCTGGTCGCGCTCGTGATCGTGAACGGCGCGGTGCCCGTCACGCTCCTCGCGATCGACGCGATCCGCGGGGTGCTGGGCGTGGACGGCGTGAACTACGCCATCCGTACGACGGGGTGGCTCGGCCTCCTCTTCCTGACGCTCGCGCTCGTCGTCACGCCGGTGCGCGAGCTCGCGAAATGGCCGGCGATCGCGTCCGTGCGGCGCACGCTCGGCCTCTACGGCTTCTTTCACATCCTCGTCCACTTCACGATTTTCTTCGGGTTCGATCGGCTGTGGAGCGTGTCCTCCACCGTGAACGAGATCTTCACGCGCACGTACCTGCTGCTCGGGACGATCGCGCTCATCCTGATGATCCCACTCGCCGTGACGAGCATGGATCGGATGATCTCGCTCGTCGGCCCGAAGCGCTGGAAGCTGCTCCACCGCCTCGCCTACCCGATCACGATCCTCGGGGTCATCCACTACTACCTGCTCGTGAAAGCAGACGTGAGGCAGCCGATCCTCTTCGGCGTCGTCGTCGGCGGGCTCCTCGTCTATCGCGGAGGGCGCTTCGTCGCCGATCGCCGCAAGCGGGCGCGCCGCCCGGACATCGCCGTCGCGCCGATGAAGCGCAAGTTCTGGTCGGGCAAGCTCACCGTCGCGCGCATCTTCGAAGAGACGCACGACGTGAAGACGTTCCGGCTCGCGCTCGACGGTGGCCTCGAGCTGCCGTTCTCGTACGAGCCCGGGCAGTACCTGAACCTCGCGTTGACGATCGACGGCAAGCGCGTCCCTCGGTCGTACACGATCGCTTCCTCGCCGACGCGCGCCGGGTTCGTCGAGATCACCGTGAAGCGCGAACCGCACGGCACGTCGTCGCGCTTCCTCCACGACACGCTGCGCGAGGGCAGCGCGCTCGACGTCTCGGCACCCGCGGGCAAGTTCGTGTTCACGGGCACGCGGGACCTGGGCGTCCCCGGCGCGCGCGTCGACGCCGAGCAGGTCGTGCTGATCGCCGGTGGCGTCGGGGTGACGCCGTTGATGTCGATCCTCCGCTTCCTCGCGGATCGCTCCTGGAAGGGCCGCGTGTACTTCATCTACGCGGCGCGCACGGAGAAGGACCTCATCTTCCGTGACGAGCTCGCGTACCTCGTCCGCCGCATGCCGGATCTGCGCGCCACGGTGACGCTCACGCGCGAGCCCGAGGGATCCAGTTGGACGGGCGCGCGCGGGCGCATCACGAAGGAGCTCCTCGCGCCGATGGCGAGCGCCATCGTGCGCTCGGAGGTCTACGTCTGCGGGCCCGACGAGATGATGAACGAGACGAAGCGGGTCCTCTTGGAGATGGGCCTGCCGCCGAAGCAGTTTCACCAAGAGGCGTTCGTGTCTCCGTCCTCGAGCGAGGACGCGCCCGCGGACCAAGCGGAGAGCGGCGAGCCCGTACCTGCGCTCGTCACGTTCACGCGATCGGGCCGCTCGCTCGAGATCGCGCCCGACCAGACGCTGCTCGACGCCGCGGAGACGTGCGGCGTCGATATCCCTTCGGAGTGTCGCTCGGGGATCTGCGGCCAATGCAAGACGCGCGTGGCCGACGGTCGCGTCCGCATGGACGCACAGGACGCGCTCACGAAGGCCGATCGCGCGAACGGGCTCGTGCTCGCGTGCCAAGCCCGGGCGCTCTCCGACCTCTCCGTCGACGCCTGAGCGGCGCTACTTCTTCTTGGGGTCGAAGAGGTCGTCGAACGCCTCGTCGAACTCGTCGAGCGCGCCCACGGCCGCTCCGCGGGGCGCCGCGGACGCGGGCTCGGTGAGGTTCCCGATGCGCTCCTCGACGGATCCGCGCGGATCGCGGTAGCTCGGGTTGAGCCGGCTCACGAGCTGGAAGTAGTAGAGCGCTTGGTCGAGGTTCCGGCGCGTCTCGTAGGCGTTCGCGATCTCGTAGGTGAGCGCGATCTCCTGATCGGCGGATTTGTCCTCGGCGGAGAGGCCGCGGAGGAACGCGTCGATCGCCTGATCGATGTTCCCGCGCTCCATGTGCATCATCCCGATCATCGACTGGGAGACGCACTCGCGCGTCGGGTCGCGCGAGGCGAGCTCGAACTCGGCGATCGAGTCCGCGAAGAGACCCATCTCTTTGTAGGCGACGCCGAGGTCGTAGTGCGTCGCGGCGTCGTTGTCCGCGATCTGCGCGGCGACGCCCGCCTTGAACTGCTCGAACACGGCCTCCACGCTGACCTGCTGCGCGCCGCCGCCCCCGCCGAGCGGCGCCCGTGGCGCGGGGTCGACGAGATCGAGCGCGTCGAGGCCCTCGAGCGCGGACGCGATGTCGAACGAACGGTCGACCTGCGAGGCGGGCTCGCGCGAGAGCGGCTGCGTCTGGATCGCGTCCGCCGGGGGCGCGACCGCGCCGCCGCCGCCGTACATGAGCTGATCGAGCTCGTGCTTGCGCTCGAGCAAGAGGGGGTGGTTCGGCAGGCGCGCGAGCTGCTCCGCGAGCAGGCCCTGCGCCTCCTCGAGCATCCCGTGCGTCTGGAAGAACTCGATCTCCTCGAGCGCCGCCTCGTCGAGCTGCCCCGAGTCGCTCAGCCGAGGCGCGGCCGGGTGAAGGAGCGAGGGATCGGCGGAGATCCCGTAACTCGTGGCCTCGTCCGCGAAGTCCCCGCCCGCGCCCGGGACGGGGGTGACGTACGTCGGCGGCTGGTACGCGTCCGCCGGCGACGGGGGATACGCGTACGCGGGCTGCGCGGCCGCGTATTGCGCGTAGTCGCGCGCCGCGTCCCCGCCGAACGGATCGTCGAGCTCGAGGGGCGCTTGAGACGCGGGCGGCGCCCCGTGCGCCGTCGTGCTGGTGGGCTGCGCGGTCTCGTCCGCCTCGAGATCGAACGCGGGGAGCGGCGCGCTCTCCGCGTACGGATCCGGCGCTCGCCCGCGATCGCCGTAGTTCGGGTACGGGCCCGTCACGTTCGGCGCGGGCGCAGGCGCGTTGTAACCCGCGAACGGGGCCTGCGTCGGGGGCGGGAGCTCGGGCGCGTCGTAGTCGATCTCGTTGACCGACTCGGACACGGGCTCGGACACCGCGTACCCGAGGGCCTGCAGCATCTGGAGCGCGTCCGTGTTCGCCGCGTCGAGGAGGAGGACCTCGTCGAGGAGGCGCGCGGCGCCGTCCCCGTCCCCGCTCTGGGCGAGGTACGCCGCGAACCCGAGCATCTCGACGATCGCCTGATCCTGGTTGCCGCTCTCGATCAGGAGATCGCAGAGCTTCTCCCGGAGCTCGCGCCCCGACGGCATCGCCGAGACGGCGGTCTGCAGCGTGAGGATCGCGTGGTGGTAGTCGCCCCGGATCCGGAGCGCCTCGACCTGCGCGACGACGTCGCGGATCCGCGTCGCGACCTCGGCCTTGCCCTGCGCGGGCGGCGCGGACTGCCGCAGCTGGAACGGCGCCTCGTCGTCCCCGCGGCTCGACGGGGGCGCGGGGATCTTCATGCTCGGCTCGGCGTCGAGCAGGTCGTAGTCGTCGACGACCTCGATGGACTCGGAGAGCGGGCCCTCGGTCGCCGCGGCCGCGCGCGGGTCCCGCGGAGCGGGCTGTTTCGGCGCGGGCTCCTCCTTCGGCGGCGGAACGACCGTCTGCGGCTTCTTCCCGGCGGCGAGCTGCTTGACGACCTCGTCGTTCGGGGCGCGCTGCTTGAGCGTCGCGAGGAGCTCCTCGAAGCGCTCGACCCGGCTCCCCTCCTTCGCGATGCGCGCGGCCTCCTTCTGCACCTCGATCGCCTTCTGGGGCTGACCGAGCTGATCGAAGGCCCGCGCGAGGCAGGCGAGGGTGTCGAGGTCCTTCGGGTTCTCCTTGAAGCAGAGCTGGAGCTTCGTGAGCGCGGCCATGCCGTCCGACGGCTGGCCCCGGCTCAGGTAGATCTCCGCAGCGAGGCGGGCGTACTTCGCGTCCTGGCGGTGCTGGAGGATGCGCTCGACGACGCGCAACGCGTCCTCCTGGCGGCCGATCTTCAGCAGGATCTCCCCCGCGATCCCGTACTCCTCGACCGCGCCGTCGAGGTCGCGCACCCGGACGAGCGAGTCCGCGAGGCGCAGGTGGCTCAGGGGGTTGTCCTTGTCGAGCTGGACGATCTTCCGGAAGACGTCGATCGCGTCGCGATCCCGGCCGGCGCGTTGGAAGCGCGTCGCCATCTCGTCGTAGTAAGCGACCGCGTCCGCGACGAGGCCGAGCGACGTGAGGAGCTCCGCGAGCTTCGGGACGATGTGGCCGAAGCGGTCCTCGAGGTGGGGGACGTGCTTCTGGATGATGTCGCGGATCTGTTTGAAGACCGCGACGGCCTTCACCGAGAACCCCTGGGACGAATAGTACTGGCCGACGCGCTCGTAGAGACTGATCGCCTCGGCGTATTGCTCGAGCTTGAGGTGCAGGTCCCCGATCTTGAGGAGCACGCGGACGTCGGACGGGTCCTCCGCGACGACCTTCTGGTACTCGAGGATCGCCTTGTCGAAGCGCTTCTTCTCGACGAGCTTCTGCGCTTCCTGCAGCACCTTGTCGCGGTTGATGGCCACTACCGACTCACTGACCTCGTCTCGCTGTTGGCGAGCGCCTCTCGCGCTCGGGGTTCGCGGCTCCGACTGCGGAAATCCGTGTTCTGGTTCAGCTCACACGACACAGCGTCCTCGAAGGGCGCGAAGAAAGCGAGGTAACGTCGATCGAAGGCTCCTCGGAACGCGAGCGTACCCGGGTTTTACCGACTCATCCGGTGGATGCCCAATCTACAACAGAAACGTGCTTTCGTGAACCGGCCGGGGCGTTAAAGTCCCCGTATGCAGGCATCCGAGTCGCACATCGTTCCCGCGTTCCGCGCCCCGTTCGCCCCGGGCGGGGAGCTCGAGGTCGATCCCCCCACCGCGGCCAAGCTCCTCGACATCGCCCTCTCGCAGGGCGGGGACTTCGCCGACCTGTTCTTCGAATACCGCTACGGAGGGGGGTTCTCCTTCGAGGAGGGGATCCTGAAGACGGCCTCGCGCGGGGTATCCATGGGCCTCGGCGTCCGCGTGCAGCGCGGGGACGCGACCGGGTTCGCGTTCGTCGAGGACCTGACGTGGGACTCCATGAAGCGGGCCGCGGAGACCGCGTCCCGCATCGCGACGGGCGGCGGCGGCACGACGAGGGTGGAGATCCGCCCGCGCGGCGTTCCCCATCGGTACGAGCTCGACGCGATCTCGATCGACCGGCCGGGCGCGGAGAAGCGAGCGATCCTCGAGCGCGCGAGCCAGGCGGCGCTCGCGTACGACCCCCTCGTCGTGAAGGCCGAGGCGAGCTTCGCCGAGGAGCTGCGCGAGGTGCTCGTCGTGACGAGCGACGGGGTCTGGGCGCTCGACTCGCAGCCCCTCCTCCGCATGGGGGTCCGCGCGATCGCGGAGCGGGACGGCAAGCGGCAGGAGGGCTCGAGCGGCGGCGGCGGGCGCGTCACCCTGGGCTACTTCGACAGCAAGTCCCCCGAGTGGCACGGGCGCGAGGCCGCGCGCCAAGCGATCGTGATGCTCGACGCGCGCGAGGCGCCCGCGGGGGAGATGAACGTGGTGCTCGCCCCGGGGGACAGCGGCATCCTCCTCCACGAGGCGGTGGGCCACGGCCTCGAGGCCGACTTCAACCGCAAGGGCACGAGCAACTACTCGGGGCAAATCGGGAACGAGGTCGCGAGCAGCCTCTGCACGGTGGTCGACGACGCGACGCTCCTCCAGTCGCGGGAGCATCAACGTGGACGACGAGGGGAACGAGCCCGCCTCGAGCGTCCTCATCGAGAAAGGGAAGCTCGTCGGGTACATGCACGATCGCCTCTCCGCGCGGCACTTCAAGATCCCCGCGACCGGGAACGGCCGGCGCGAGAGCTTCGCGGCGGTGCCGCTCCCGCGCATGACGAACACCATCCTCACGGCGGGTGAGCACGAGCCCGAGGAGATCCTGAAGAGCGTGAAGTCCGGCGTGTTCGCGAAGAAGTTCGGCGGCGGCCAGGTCGACATCGCGAACGGCGACTTCGTGTTCTCGCTCACCGAGAGCTACATGATCGAGGACGGGAAGATCACGGCGCCGCTCAAGGGCGTGAACCTCATCGGCAACGGCCCAGACGTGCTCCGACGCGTGACGATGCTGGGGCACGACGTCGAGATCTCGGACGGCATCTGGACGTGCGGAAAGGACGGCCAGAGCGTGCCCGTCGGCGTGGGCTGCCCCACGATCAAGATCGACAAGATCACCGTGGGCGGGACCAAGATCCGCTGACGACGCGCGTCCGCCGCGGCGGCGACCGTTCGGCCATGAAGACCACCGCATCTCCGCCCCACGCGAAGAAGTTCATCGCGGTCGCGGGGCACTCGCCGGATCTCGAGCGCGAGGACGGCTCCGCGAACCTGCTCCGTCAGCTCGGCGCGGACGTCCGCACGATGGGCCTCTGGGACGACGTGGGCGCGCTGTTCGTCGGCGCGACGGACGAGGTGCGCATGGTGATCGTCGAGGCGGGCGCCCGCCCGGACGTCGCCGCGCTCGCGCTGCGCGCGCTCCGGAAGGATCCCCGACTCGGGCGCGTGTCCGCGATCGTCACGGTGAGCCGGGATCAGGTCGCGCGCCTGGATCCCGCGAGCGGGTTCGACGACTTCGTCCTCACGCCCCTCGTGCCCGCGGAGCTCTACGCGCGCATCCGCGCGCTCGAGTGGCACGCGGCGGAGTTCTCGACCGAGGAGCTGACGAAGGTGGGCGAGATCGTCATCGATCGCGCGGCGCACGAGGTCACGCTCCACGGCGCGCTCGTCACGCTGACCGCGAAGGAGTACGCGCTCCTCTGCCACCTGTCGGACCGGCGCGGCCGGGTGGTGTCGAGGGCGGAGCTGCTCGAGCGCGTCTGGGGCTCGCGCTACGACGGCGGGCCGCGGACGGTGGACATCCACGTGCGGCGGCTCCGCGCGAAGTTCGGCCCCGCGCTCGACCTCTCGACGACCCGTGGAGCGGGCTACAAGCTCGCCGCCGCCGTGCCGTCGAAGAAGGGGAAGTAGCCGCCCCTTCGGCAACACTACTTCACACGCCTTCATCCGCGCCTCGCGGACCGGCCCGTACGCTCGCGCGATGGACGACGACGAGGGTCCGAAGAGCGGCGTGGGGCGCCGCGGCCGCGCAGGGACGGAGAGCTGCAAGGAGACGGCGGGCGCGCTCGCACCCGTCATCGATCGCAACCGCTGCGAAGGAAAAGCGGACTGCGTCGAGGTGTGTCCGTACGGGGTCTTCGAGGTCGGCACGATCACGGACGCCGACTGGGCGACACTGTCGTTCGGGGGCAAGGTCAAGAGCTTCTTCCACGGGAAAAAGACGGCCTACACGCCCAACGCGTCCGCGTGCCGCTCCTGTGGCCTCTGCGTGACGGCGTGCCCCGAGAAGGCGATCCAACTCCGTCGACCCGCGGCGACGTGAGCCTCCCCGAGGGCTGGTAGAGCCTCGTTCAAGTCGGGATCAGCGCGCGCGGAGCTTGTCGCGGTACGCCGTGGGGCTCATGCCGGTGCGGTCCCGTACGAGGCGCACGAGCGCGCCCTCGGTGACGCCGAGCCGGGTCGCGATGGACGCGATCTTCGCGTCGCTCTCGAGGAGCTGCAGCGCCGCGTCGAGCCGGGCTTCGAGCTCCTCCGCGCGGAACGAGCTGCCGCTCTCCGAGAGCTCACGTTGGAGCGTCCTCGAGGAGACACCGAGCGCGCGCGCCGCATCCGGGAGGCGCAGATCACCGACGCGCGCCCGGAGGAGCGTGCGGAGCTCCGCGAGGAGCGGGGGGGTCGATCGGACCTTGGCGATGAGCGCCCCGACCTCACGTGCGAGCCCGTCGGGATCCGCGGCGCCGAGCTCTCGAAGAGCCGCCGCGGAGTCGGGCGCGAGCGAGACGTCCGCGGTCCACCCGAGCACGGGGGAGAGACCCGCGACCAAGAGCCCCTGCGCGCCCGGCGGGATGATACCGACCCGGCGGCGCACGCGCGCGCGCACCCGATCGAGGTGCGTGCGGGCCCAACCGAGCAGCGCCGCCACCCCGTCGAGGTCGACCGCCTCGATCCCCGATCCGTCCATCAGCAGATCGACGCCCGCGGGGAGCGCGTAGAGGCCCTCGAACAGCGCGCAGTTCGCGCGAGCGTCGTCGGCCGAGGGCCGGCCCCAGGCCGCGAACCCGCCGAGCGACGGCGTCGCGGCCCACGCGAGCATCGTGCGCGTCGCGAACCACCGCGCGACGGGCGCACGGACGAACTCGGCGGCGCTCACGGCCTGCTCCATCGGGCGGCATCGTACCCCCGCTCGCGCGTTCGTTGTCGCCCGCGAGCACATCCCCGCGAATGGGAGGCGGCAGACGAGGCCAACGCGGGAATCCTCCTTTCGGGGCGCTCGGGCGGCGCGCGAGCGCGCGACGCGCCGTGCAGAGCTATCGGCTGGGGAGCACCAGCGCTAAGAGGCGACATGCGCGTCCTCGCCGTCTCCACTGGCTGCCCCGCGAGCATCGGTCCCGAAATCTCGATCGCCGCGGCGCTCGCGCGCCCCCGGGTGCGCCTCCTCCTGATCGGGGACGAGGCCCTTCTCCGCGCCGAGGCGGCGACACGCGGAGCGGAGGATCGCGTCGTCGTCGTCGAGTCGGCGGAGGAGGCCTCCGCGCTGGATGATGGAGCGATCCCCATCCTGCGAGGACCTCGCCTCACCGAGCCCGTGATCATGGGACATCCGGACGCGGCGTGCGGCCGCGCGCAGCTCGGGTACGTGAAGACAGCGATGCGGCTCGCCGAGCGCGGCGAGGCCGCCGCGATGGTCACCGCCGCGGTCTCCAAGCACGCGATCGCGTCGAGCGGGGCGAAGGGCAGCAAGACGTTCCGGGGCCACACGGAGTACCTCATGGAGCAGCTCGGCGCGCGCGAGGTCGTGATGGCGTTCGCGTGCGAGCGCTTCGTGACGTCCCTCGTGACGACCCACCTCCCGCTTCGCCGCGTGCCCGACGCGATCGATCGGAAGGGCGTCGCACGGGCGATCTATTGGCTCGCGCGCCTGCTCCGGGATCTCGGCAAGCCATCTCCGCGGATCGCCGTCTCCGGGTTGAACCCGCACGCGGGCGAGGGCGGGATCCTGGGCAAAGAAGAGGAGAAGGCGATCGTCCCGGGCGTCCAAAGCGCGCGGAAGCGCCTCGACCGCGAGGGCATCAGCGCCGCGATCGACGGTCCCATCGGCGCCGAGACCGCCTATCGACGCGCGGCGAGCGGCGCGTTCGACGGCGTCGTCGGGATGTTCCACGACCAGGCCACGATCCCCATGAAGGTCCTCTCGTTCGGCGAGGCCGTGAACATCACGCTGGGCTTGCCGATCATCCGGACGAGCGTCGACCACGGCACCGGGTACGACATCGCCGGGCAGGGCGTCGCGAAGCCGGACGGGCTCATCGCGGCGATCGACCTCGCGGATCGCCTCGCGCGCGCGTCCGACGCGGCTTGAGCCTGCGAGGGGAAGGCGCGCACCGCGCACGCGGCGTTCACAGGGATCGCCTGGGCCGCTCACCCGAGCGGGGGGCGCCTCAGGGGGCGCACATTTGTCCGAGGACGTACCCCTGTTGGCAGATGCACAGACACTCCGCCTCGTTCTCGGGCTCGGAGCAGTACGGCTGGGCAGACAATGTCTTCTCCGCGGTTCGACCGGCGCGGTCGGTCACGGTGACCGTCAGCTCGAAGAGGTGACCGTCGACGTCCGAGGAGGCCCACTGGTTGGGGCACGCCGGGATGTTCGCGTAGGACGACATGTCCTCGGGGACGCTCTCGGCGACGGCGCCCGTGGAGCGCAGGTTCGTCGTGCGGTGGTCGAGGCGCACCTGCTTCGTCACGGGGTCGCGGATGGAGCCCACGAGCTCCACGCCGCACGGGTCGATGTTCTCCGCGCGGACGCCGACCAGGATCACGCGACCTCCCTGAGGCGGGAGGATGAGCGGCGCCGATCCGCCGTCCAGCAGATCCGCCGACACGGGGGTGGGCCCTCGGGTGACGAGCGAGAGCGCGATGGGTTGGGATGGGTCGCCGGCGAACGGCCGCTTGCAGCCGAGCCCCGAGCCCGTGCTCGTGCTCCCGGTCGTCCCGTCAGAGGCCGCCGTGTCGTCGCAGGCGACGAACCCCATTACGAGGGCAAGCGTGAGCGGGACGGTCGACGCGAGGGAGCGGCGACGCATCAGTCGCAGAAGATGTCGTCCGACTTGGGATAGTAATAGGCGAACACGTTGCAGTGCTCCGCCCGGTCCACGGTGTTCCCGAACGTGTAGCAACAGTCCAGTTGATCGTCCGGGGTCCCGAAGAGCTCTTTGTCCAGTTGGTTCAACCCCGCGCAGCCGATGTTGTCGGGCGGGGGCGTCCATTCGAAGTCGCACGTGTACCAGATCCCGCCGTTCGGCACGATCGGCTCGTCGAGCTCCGGGTAGCGCGCCATGGGGGGCTCGTCCCACTTCTGCGAATCGTAGAACTGCGCCTCCGCGGGGGGCTGGGCGACGGTCACGCCGTCCCAGTCGAACATGCGAAACTCCTTTCCGCGGCTGTGAAAGTGTCCGTTCGCGCCGATGATGTGGACCCCCTCCTTGCTCCCGAACTGGCACGCTCCGCTGAACTTCGGGTGGGGATTGGACTGGCAGACACGAATGGATTGCTTCGTCGCGAACAGGGTGCCGAGCGGATAGCGCAGCTCCTCTTTCTTCATCATCCAAAGGTTCACGTCGACGTGCGCGTCCCCGGGGGTCTTTTGCGTCGTCGCGTTGACGTAGTGGCTCTGGAGCATGATCCACTCGTCCGGCATCAGCTCGTTGCCCACGCCGTCCGGATACGTCCAATCGAAGGAGCCCGAGTTCTGGTTGTTCGCGATGAGCGGCCAATCCGCCCAATTGACGCTCTTCGCGCACGGCGCGTTGCCGTTTTGGCTCTTTTGGACGGCGCCCTTCGCCGGGTCGAGATCGAGGATGGTGCGGACCCGGAAGATGTTGAGGTGGTGGCTGCCCGCGGTGTACGAGATCTGCGTCCGGTGGAGGATCAGCGGCTGGTCGGGATCGAAGCCGCCCTGCTTCGCGAGGTCCCGGACGCGGAAGAAGTAACAGTCCTGTTCATCGGTGCCCGGCTCGACGCTGAACGTCCCCGTCGTGAGCTGAATCCCCTCCCCCGCGGGCGGCGGAGGGAGAAGCTCGCCCGTCCCGCCGTCATCGTCCCCGGGATCGCACGCCGTCGTGGAGAGGACCGGCACCGCCGCAACGAGCGCGAGCGCGAGGAGCGACGACACCTTGGAGAGGGGCCTCGGAGTCATGAAGCGACGATAGCGGGACGAGTCGGACGCGTGAAAGCGCGAAGCCCGGTTTCGGCGAGACTGGGTCCGCCCCGTTGCCGGGCTGGGTGAAGACGGATCTCGGCGGCGACCAAGCGCCCATGGAGGTCGTGGACGGCGCGAAGACCGCGGTCGCCCTCGCGACGCTCCCGGCGGACGGGCCCACGGGCGCGTTCGTCCACTTGGGGGAGCGGCTCCCCTGGTGATCCCCGAGCCTCCACCCCTCGGCTCGTCTCCGACCGCGGCCCGGACTTTTTTTCGGGGCGGTCTTGACGAAGTCGAGGGGCGGCTCGATGGTCTTGAGTGCCTCGAATGAGGCGTCAAAACTGAATAGCGGATGCGTTGGGGACTGGCGGCTTGTGCAATGGCCACCGGCGCCTCACGAAAACAGAACACCGCCTCCCAGCTCCTGCCCGAGGTCGACGCGCGACGAGTGGTGAGGAGACCGAGGCGGCCCCCGACGGGGGTATGAAAACCGCACGTCCCGCTGGCGCTCGCCGCCGGCGGGACGTTTCTTTTCCATCCCACGCAGCGACGACGCTCGTAGAGTCGAAAGCCGCATGCACCCGTGGATGTTCCGGTTCGGGTTCCCTGGCTTCGCCGAGACGGAGTGGGTCCTCCCTGCCGGGGTCGCGCACGACGATCCGGCGTACGTCGCGCTCCCGCGCAGCATGGCCTGCCAGGACTTCGACGCGTGGTGCCTCGCCCCCGAGCTCGAGGGTGCGCTCCGGGATCTGCACGAAGCGGCGCTCGGGGAGCCCCTGCTCGAGCCCGCGGGGATGCCGTTCCACCAGCTGATGGCGCCGCTCCGCGCGGCGTTCGAGCGCGAAGAGCTCGTCGCTTGGGTGCTCCGCGCGAGCTCGGTCTCGCGGGTGGCGGAGCTCCCGAAGGTGCAGCCGAAGCCGCAACCTCAGGACGAGAAGAAGACGTGGATCGAGATCGTCCTCCGGGACGAGGACGGCGCGCCCGTCCCGAACGAGCCGTACGTCCTCACGCTCGTCTCCGGAGAGAAGAGGAAGGGCTCGCTGGACGAACGCGGGTTCGCGCGGATCGACGGGATCGATCCGGGCACGTGCGACGTCACCTTCCCCAAGATCGACGGGCGGGAGTGGCGGCGCGCGTGAGCCCGTAACCCACCGATTTCCAGCGAGGACCCCGTGGCTGAGTCGAGCGCCTTCGACGACTCATCGAATACGGCGCACCGGCACGCCGCGCGCGGCGAGCTCGGCCTTGAGGGCGCCGACGGTCGTCAACCCGTCATGCAAGATCCCCGCGAGGAGCGCGGCGTCCGCGCCCGCGTCGAACGCGTCCCCGAGGTGCGCGGCGGAGCCTGCCCCGCCGGACGCGACGACGGGGACGGGCACGGCGTCGCTCACGCGACGCACGAGCTCGAGATCGTAGCCGGTGCGCGCGCCGTCCCGATCGATGCTCGTGAGGAGGATCTCCCCCGCGCCGAGGTCGACCCCGCGCTTCGCCCAGGCGACCGCGTCGAGCGACGTCGGCCGGCGCCCGCCGTGAGTCACGACGCGGTAGCCCGACGGGCACTCCTCGGACGCGGCCTCCCGCTTCGCGTCGATGCTCAACACCACGCACTGCGCGCCGAACCGATCGCGGCACGCCGATAGCAAACCCGGATCCGCGACCGCGGCCGAGTTCGCGGCGACCTTGTCCGCCCCGGCGCGGAGCGCAGCGGCCGCGTCCTCCGCGGTTCGGATGCCCCCGCCCAGCGTCAGCGGCACGAACAGCACCTCCGCGGTGCGGCGGGCGACCTCGAGCAGCGTCGCTCGGCCCTCGTGGGAGGCGGACACGTCGAGGAACACGATCTCGTCCGCGCCCTCCGCCTCGTACCGCTCGGCGAGCTCCACGGGATCGCCGACGTCGCGGAGCTCCTGGAACGAGATCCCCTTCTTCACCCGACCCGCGTCGACGTCGAGGCACACGACGACGCGTCTCAGCCCAGCGCTCATGCCAGAACCGTGAAGCGCGCCTTGCGCCGACGTCAACGCTGCTAAGCTCAACGCCGTGCAAGAGGCAGGCGACGGGGCGGGGGAACATCGTTGGAATGCGGAAGGGGCGGCCGGCGTCCAACCGCCCGTGCCCCGTCCGGCGGAAACAGCGGCCGCCCCCGACGGAACAGATCCTCCGGGTCCGCTGTCCGTCCGAAGCCGAGCCATGGCCGCCGACCTTCCTCCCGTCAGCGAGACCGTTCAGGGGTGGGCCGATCGGCGCAACCGCCAGATCATCGCCCGCATCTTCACGCGCACCGCCCTCGGCGTGGGCGCCCTGCTGGTCCTCGCGCTCGCGTTCAAAAAGATCCCCGACATCCTCAAGCGCATCGGCAGCGAGTGGCCGGGGACCTGGCCCAAGCACGACAAGATCGCGCTCGTCGTCGTCATCGCCGCGTTCGCGCTGAGCGCCCTCTTCGTCGTGACGAGCGTGATCGACTACTTCCGCCGGCGGACGCTCCCCAAGGTCCTCGCGCGGACGATCGACGCGAAGCACAAGACGGCGGATCTGCTCACCACCGCGATCGCGATCGAGGCCGGGGAGACGCGCGCGATCCACGAGTCGGACGCGATGCAGGGGCTCGGCGGCATGGTCGTCGCGAAGGCCCAGATCTTCGCGGACTCCATCCCCGCCCCCGCGCTGAAGCGGCGCCCCCGTTGGGCGTACGTCGCGACCGTCGGCCTCGCGACGCTGCTCGGCGGGCTCATCGCGTTCGTCCCGGTGCGGATGCTCCCGAAGAACTGGCTCCACGGCGGCGTGACCGAAGAGGAGGAGCTCCCGAGTGATCCCAAGCTCTCCGCGGAGGACAAGGCTCGCCTCGACGCGCTCGAGAAGCAGCTCGGCGCGATGGAGAAGCAGCAGGGGCTCCGCGAGGGCGCGAAGAAGAAGCTCCGCGAGGCGCAGAAAGAGATCGCCGCGGCGCGCGGCAACGCGAGCCGGAGCGCCGGCCATTTGTCCGCGGCGGAGCGCGCGCTCCAGGATCTCGCGAACGAGGCCCGCGAGAACGGCGGACTCTTCGATTCCAAGTCGCTCCAGTCCCAGTCGAACGACACCATCACCCAGCAGCTCGCGGACGCGATCCAGCGCGGCGACTCGCAGACCGCCCAGGCGATGGGCGACGAGATCATCCGGCGCTCGAAGAACGCGCCCGACGATCAGGCGCTGAAGCAGATCGGCAACTCCCTGAGCCGCGCGCTCAGCAAGAACGCGGGCGCGCCGTCGAGCGTGGATCCGAAGGATCTCTCGAAGTGGCGCGACCTCGCGAACGGCGCGGCGGGCAACCTCGACCAGGGTCAGATCGGTCAGGCCCGCTCGAAGCTCCGCGAGCTCGCGGAGGACATGGGGATGAACAGTGAGCCGCTCGAGGGCGCGCTCTCGGACGTCAGCGGGATCCGCTCGAAGCAGCTGACGGCGATGAACAATCAGAACGGCGCGAAGAAGCCGGGCCAGACGTTGGCGCAGAACGATCCGGGCCAGCAAGGCCAGAGCGGACAGAAGCCCGGACAACAAGGTCAAAGCGGACAGAAGCCCGGACAGAGCGGACAGAAGCCCGGCCAAAACGGGCAGAATGGCCAGAACGGCCAGAATGGCCAGAACGGGCAGAATGGCCAGAACGGCCAGAATGGCCAAAACGGGCAGAACGGGCAGAACGGCCAGAACGGGCAGAACGGCCAGAACGGCCAAAACGGGCAGAATGGTCAGAATGGCCAGCCCGACCCGAATGGCGATCCGAACGGCACGAACAACGGCACCGGAGACAACGAGGTCGGCCAGGGCGGCACGCACGACGTCGGCCCGAGCGCGCACAACCACGGCGATCCTCGGTCGCTCATCAACCGGAAGCCCCTCGCGGAGCGCGTCCAGGTCGCGCGCCGAGGGCCGCTCCCGGGCGCCGTCTCGGCGATCGAGCGGCACGAGGAGGGGGGCGACGATCGGGAGTACGCGAACCTGCAGCGCGACTACGAGGACATCGCGGAGGGCACGATCAAGAGCGAGGCCATCCCGCTCGCGCGCCGCGACTACATCCGACACTACTTCGAAGCGCTCCGAGCTCCATCGAACCCGTCGCCATGAACCAAACCCAAGCGTACGCCCCCCCGCCCTCGCCCGATCAGACGCAGCCCAACGTGGGGTACGAAGCCCCCCACCCGACGCAGATCGCCCTCGAGCGCGTGCAGGTGGCGCAGCGCGCGCTCGCGGCGCTCCAGGCCGAGATCGAGCAGCGGGTCTACGGGCAGACCGCGCTCGTACGGGGTGCGATCCTCGGCCTCTGCGCGCGCGGAAACCTCCTCATCGAGGGCCCGCCGGGGCTCGGTAAGACGCTGCTCGTGCGCGTGCTCGCGGAGGCGATCGACCTCGAGTTCTCGCGCATCCAGTGCACCCCGGATTTGATGCCGGCGGACATCACGGGAAGCCAGACGCTCACGCACGACGAGAGCGGCAAGGCGAAGGTGGAGTTCCGACCGGGCCCGGTGTTCGCCCACTTCGTCCTCGCGGACGAGATCAACCGCGCCACGCCGAAGACGCAGAGCGCGCTGCTCGAGGCGATGCAGGAGCAGTCGGTGACGGTGTTCGGCGTGCGCCGCGCGCTCCCCTCCCCGTTCCTCGTCGCGGCGACGCAGAACCCGCTCGAGATGGAGGGGACGTACCCGTTGCCGGAAGCGCAGCTCGACCGGTTCCTCGTGAAGATCGAGGTGGGTCACCCCTCGCTCCAGGATCTGCGCGACATCGGTATGCGGACGACGACGGGCGCGACCCAAGCGACGAACAAGATCCTCGATCGACCGGCGATCCTGGCGCTCCAGGATCTCGTGCGCGAGGTCGTGGTCGCCCCGCACGTCGCGGAGTTCGCGGCGAACCTCGTCCAGGCGACGCACCCGAACCAGCCGACGGCGCCCGACCCAGTGCGGCGGTTCGTGCGGTACGGCGCGAGCCCGCGCGCGATGCAGGCGCTCCTCCTCGCGGGGCGCGCGAACGCGCTCATGTCGGGCCGCGCGTGGGTCGCGGAGGAGGACATCCGCGGCGTCGCGCACCTCGTGCTCCGCCACCGCATGATCCTGAGCTTCGACGCGCGGCTCGAGAACGTGACGAGCAACCAGCTCGTCGACGCCCTCCTCGAGCGCGCCCCACGGATCGCCGCGCCGACCTGAGACGCACGTGCGGATCGATCGCGCCTCGCTCAGCCGGTGCCTCGAGCTGAAGCTCCACGCCGGAGCCCCAGCGATCTCCCAGCACCAGGGCAACCGCCGCTCACCGCAGCGCGGTCGCGGCGTGGAGTTCGCGGACTACCGCACGTACGACCCGGGGGACGACATCCGCCTCGTGGACTGGAACGTGTACCTTCGCCTCGGGATCGCGCTCGTGAAGCAGTTCACGGAGGAGCGGAGCCTCACGCTGCGCGTCTGCGTCGACACGAGCGAGTCGATGTCGTTCGGCGCCCCGAAGCGCAAGTGCGATCAGGCCGCGGAGCTCGCGGCCGCGCTCTCGATGGTCGCGCTCGGCCAGCGCGAGCCGGTGACGCTCGTGTGCGCGGGGGGCGCACCGAAGTCATCGCGCGCGCGCGCGGTGAACCTCGACGGCATGGCGGATCTCATCATGCTCCTCGAGCGGACGGAGCCCGCGGGCCTCGGGGACATCCGCAAAGGGATCGTCACCCAGCTCGGGGTGTCGCGCTCGGATCGGCTCGTGCTCCTGAGCGATCTCTTGATGGAGGACGCGGAGCGCACGGATCTCCTCAGGGCGTGCGCGGCGTCGTGCCACGACATGACGGTGATCCACGTGCTCGGGCCGGACGAGCTCAGCCCCGTGCTGGACGACGTGATGCGCGTCGTCGACAGCGAGACGGGTCAGGAGCTCGTCATCCCGGGAGGCGCGCGGAAGGACTACCAGAAGGCGCTCGACGCGTGGCTCGGGTCGATCGAGGCGGAGTGCAAGCGCCTCGCGATCACGTACCTGCGCGTCCCCACGGCGGACACGATCGAGCAGGTCCTGCTCCGAGGCCTCTACCGAGCGCGCGTCGTCGAGCACCGCATCGGGGCGACGCCTTGAGCTCCATCCACCCGCTCGCGTGGGGTCTGCTCGCGCTCCTCGTCCCGGCGTTCGCCGCGTACCTCTGGCAGAAGCGCATCGAGGCGAAGCGTGTCCCGAGCGTGCTCATCCTCCGCAAGATCGCGGTCGATCGGGAGCCGCCGCGCCGCGGGCTCTCGCGCCCTCGCCACATGCTGTCGTTCCTCCTCGTCGCGATCGCGCTCATCGGCGCGACGCTCGCCGTGGTGGATCTCCGGCGCGAGGACGAGCAGCCGAACGACGTGATCTTCGTGCTCGACACGTCCGCGAGCATGGCAGCGAAGGACAACGGGAAGACGTCGCGGCTCGAGAAGGGGATCGACCACGTGCGGGACGTGCTCTCGAGCCTCCACACGGGCGACCGCGCCGCGCTCATCACGACGGGCTCGGAGAACGCGGTCCGCGTGGGTCTCACGGAGGACTACGGCGCGATCCTCGACGCGATGAAGACGCTCACCGCGGGCGGCACGAGCGATCTCTCGGCGGGCGCGCTCGAGCTCGCGGACGGGCTGTGCGGCTCGATCGCCGCGGAGGGCGCGGGGAAGGACACCGGCCGGGTGATCCTCGTCTCCGATGGAGTCGGCGTGAGCGTCCCGGAGACGCGGTGCCGCGTGGAGCACCTGCACGTCGGCTCGGACGAGGGGACGAACGTCGGCATCAGCGAGCTCAGCGTGCGCGAGGCGGACGGGCTCGGCCAACAGGAGGTGCACCTGACGCTGACCTCGTCGCTGCTCAGCAAGAAGCGCGTCGAGGTCGCGATCCTCGCGGACAAGCAGGTCGTCGATCTCGCGACGGTGGACGTGCCCGCGACGGGGAGCGCCGAGCGCCTGCTCCGCCTCACGCTGCCGCCGGGCTCGGCGCTCTCTGCGGAGATCCGTCAGCGCGAGCCGGACGCGCTCTCGCTGGACGACACCGCGGTGGTCGCGCGAAAAGAGGGCGGCGCGGTGAAGACGCTGCTCGTCACGGCCGCGGAGAAGTCGTTCACGGCGGAGGCGCTCAGGCTCCACCCGCGCGTCGAGCTCACGCAGATCAAGAACACCGATCCGGTGCCCGCGGGCCTCTCTCCGGATCTCATCGTCCTCGAGGCCGCGGCGACGGGCTCGCTGCCCGCGGCGGGACACGTCGTCGCGTTCGGGCTCGCGCCCGACGTCGTCGGGCTGAAGAGCGGGAGCGCCGCGACGAAGGTGGAGAAGCCGGAGATCGTGCGCTGGGCGTTCAACGATCCGCTGTTCCGCTATGTGGATTTCCAGGGCGTGCGGATGGACTCTTCGCTGGTCGTGAAGCCGGGGGACGGGCAGCGCACGCTCGTCGAGACGGAGCAGGGGGCGATGGCCCTCATCGAGAAGCAGGAGAACCGGGAGATCGTGTTCGTGGGGTTCAAGCCCGCGGAGTCGGATCTCGTGCTGCGCGTGGGGTTCGTGAACTGGATCGCGAACCTCGTGGAGTGGTCGGGGAGCGCGGCGACGGTGGGCGAGCAGAGCGGCGTCCTCTCGGCGGCGGAGTCGACGATCATGCCGGTCGACCTCGAGGGGAAGAACGTGAAGGAGCGCCGGCCGCCGAAGGCGATCGCGCAGCCGCTCTGGCGCATCGCGCTCTACGTGGCACTCGGGCTCGTCGTGCTCGAGGTGTTGCTCCAGGGGCTCGTGGGTTCACGGCGGGACATCGCGCGGCGGATCCGCGCGTGGATGGAGGAGCGCCGGCGCCGTAAGCTCGCCGAGGTCGCGGAAGACGCAGGGGAGATCGCGTGAACCTCGGACCGATTTCGCTCGGGGCGCCTTGGGCGCTGTGGCTCCTCGCGGCCGTCGCGGTCGTCGTGATCGTGGATCTCGCGCGCCGCTGGGGCTCGCGCAAGGAGCGGATCCGGGGTGTGGTCGTGCGGGGCGCGGTCCTCGCTACCATCGCGCTCGCGCTGACGGATCCGCGGTGGCAACGCCGCAAGGACGCGGCGTGGGTCATCTTCGTGGTGGACCGCTCGGAGAGCATCTCGGACGACAAACTCGCGGAGGCGATGACGCGGGTCGACGCGCTGAAGAAGGGCCTCTCGACGGACGTGCGCGCGGGCCTCGTGCTCGCGGACGGGGACGCGACGATCGCCGTGATGCCGGGCGAGCGGTGGACACTGCCGTCGGATCTGCGCGGGAAGCACGGCGGGACGACGGATCTCGGCAAGGCGATCGAGCAGGCGCGCGCGCTCATCCCGACGGGGGACAGCGGACAGATCGTGCTGGTCTCGGACGGGCGCACGAACGCGGGGGAGCGGCGCGCGGGCGTGATCGCGAGCCACGCGCACGGCGTGCCGCTGCACGTCGTCACGGTGGCGCCGGAGCGGTCGGATCCGGCAGTGGCGACTGTGGAGGTGGAGGATCCGCTCGTGCGCCCGGGGGCGACGGTCTCGGGGCGCGTGGTGGTGGACGGAGGCGCGCAGCCCTGGAAGGGCAAGCTCGTGCTCCGCGTGGGCGGGAAGATCGCGCAGACCACGGAGGTGGAGATCCCGGCGAACACGGAGAAGACCGTGCCGTTCCAGTACTCGGTCGAGCTCTCGGCGACGGAGGGCCAGCTCCCGATCGAGGCGGAGATCGTGAAGGACGAGGGGACGCCGGTCGCGTCGAACGGGTCGACGATCCTCGTCGGGACGAAGCCGAAGGTGTTGATGCTCGCGAACGCGATGCACGACGCGGAGCTCCTCGCGGCGGCGCTGAAGGCGGAGGGGATGGAGATCGATCTCCGGACGCTCGAGCAGCGCAACTACCCGAAGGAGTTCCCGCCGGATCTGGATCTGGTGATCCTCGCGAACGCGCCCGCGACGGCGTTCGTCGGCTCGCGGGGCATGTCGGACGATCTGCTGGATGGATTGTCTCGCTGGGTGGACGGCGGCGGCGGCCTCATCGTGCTGGGCGGGCCGAGCGCGTTCGACAATGGCGGGTACGGCGGCTCGCCGATCGCGCGCGTGCTCCCGGTCCGGCTCGACCCGGTCGATCCGCTGATCGAGCCCGCGGCGACGGTCGCGATCGTGATGGACAAGTCCGCGAGCATGGGCGAGCAGGTCAATGGGAAGACGAAGCTCGAGATCGCCGCGGAGGCGGTCGTCGCGTCGCTCCAAATGCTGCGCCCGTTCGACTCGGTGGGCGTGTGCACGGTGGACACGGAGCCCACGTGGGACGTGCCGGTGCAGCCCGTCTCGGAGGCGCTCGATCTCGATCGCAAGATCACGAGCCTCCGAACGGGTTCGGGCGGCATCTACATCTTCACGGGCATGCTCGCGGGCCGCAAGGCGCTCCTCGACGCGACGACGCCGCTCCGCCACATGCTCCTCTTCGCGGACACGGCGGACTCGGAGGAGCAGAGCGATCCGCACGGGTCGAAGCACGCGCACCAGCTCGCGGACGAGATGAAGGCGGAGGGGATCACGCTGAGCGTGATCGGCATCGGCGAGGAGAGCGACTCGGACACGGCGTTCCTCCGGGAGCTCGCGAACCACGGGGGCGGCAAGTTCTACATCACGAACGACGCGAACAACCTGAAGGCGCTGTTCGTGGAAGAGACGGACCGGCTCGTGGACTCGTCGGTGAAGGAGCAAGACTTCCGCCCTATCCCGACGACGCACCACCGGATGACGGACGGCGTGGACTACGCGAGCGCGCCCGCCCTCACGGGGTACCAGAAGCTCGAGGCGCGCAAGACGGCGGAGGTCCTGCTCGAGGCGCCGGACAAAGACCCGTTGATGGTCACGTGGCGCTATGGCCTCGGGCAGGTCGTGGTCTGGACGAGCGACGCGGGCACGCGCTGGGCGAAGAACTGGGCGGACTGGTCGGGGTTCAACCGCCATTGGACGCAGGTCGCGCGGTTCGCGCTCCGGACGCACGCGGGGGACGGGACGGCGCTCGAGGTGGACTTCTCGGGGTCGTCGCCGGTCGCGCGCGTGATGCGGCGGGACGCGAGCGGGATGACGATCGAGGGGCCGGTGAAGCTCCGATTGAATGGTCCGAAGGGGCCGAAGGATCTCACGCTGACCGCCAAAGAGCCGGGTCTCTACGAGACGAAGCTCGACGTGCCGCCCGCGGGCGTGCAGACACTCCAGGTGTTGGACGAGGCAGGCAAGCCGATCGCGGAGCAGCGATTCGTGGCGCCGACGAGCGAGGAGCACCGGCACCGCGCGCCCGACTTGGACTTCTTGCAGGAGCTCGCAGCGAAGGCGAACGGGACGATGGATCCGCCGAGCCTGAAGGCCGAGTTGAAGCCCTCGACCACGAAGGATCACATCCGCCTGTGGCCGTTCTTGGCGCTGCTCGGCTTGATCCTGATCCCGCTGGACGCGGCGCTGCGGCGGCCTTCGCGCGTCGTGTGAATCGCCCCAATCCGGGGCGAATGAATGGTCCGCGAGCGCGCGATCTCAGGTGCCGTGGACCTCGACGAGCTTCCTCCTGGAGGCGCGCGCGGACTCGGTGACGGGATCGAAGTGCGCGATCGCCATCTCGACGGGACTTCTCCGTCGGCCGATCCCGGGTCGCCCCGGGGGGCGCGTTCGTCTGGATCGGCCTCGACGAGGGACTCGTCTGCTATCGCGTCTCCGACGGGCGCCGCCTCATTTGGCCGGGTGGAAAGGGGCCCGTCACCGACGAGCTCGTGTTCGACCCCGCCGACGCGGAGAACGTGCCTGTCCGCGCCCGCCGCGGGGGGAACCTGCTTCAGGCGAAGCTCGAGCCCCTCTCCGCGTCGTCGCCATTCGCCCATCCAAACCTCTTCGCGGACTTCTTCGGCGGCAAGCCGGTGTCACCCGCGCCGTAGCGCCGTGTGCGGCTTCCGTCTTCACGCCAGCTGGGGCAAGCGAGATCGGTGGAACGAACGTCACCGCGTCCCCGCCGGGTCGGCGCCTTGGAGGTGCGCGTCGATGCCGTGCCTCGCGGGGGCTATCGCTCGGCCGGGTCGACGCGGATTGTCGCGACCATGGCGGCTTGGAGACGGATCGCGAGCGTCGCGTTCATCGTGTTCATCCTCCTCCTGTTCGCCGGCGGTCCC
This sequence comes from Polyangiaceae bacterium, assembly GCA_046351395.1. Lineage (GTDB taxonomy): Bacteria > Myxococcota_A > Polyangia > Polyangiales > Polyangiaceae > CAYYKK01. Next base: position 91,157 of record JAXLYP010000009.1, on the reverse strand, counting down.
ATCGCGATGGGCGCGGCGGCCGTGTTCCTGAGCGGAGGAGACTGGACGTTCGGGCCCGCCGTTTCGAAGGTGCTCATGGGGTTGTTCTTCGCTGCGCTCGCCGGATTCGGCATACGAGCCGTGCTCCCCGTCATGTTCAAGAGCGTGCAGCAACTTCGCGAGCGGGTCGTGTTCGAGCTCGACGCCGAGGGTCTCCGCATCGGCGGCGAGCTCTACGCGCTCCGTGAGCTCGGTGAGGTCATCCTCGAGAGCTCGACCGATGACGCCGTGTGGAGCGTCGCCGTACGGCGCGCCGACGGGACTCCCATCGCCCTCTCGAGCGGGATCTCACACCAGTCGGAGGCGCGCTGGCTCGCCGACGTGATTCGTAGCGCGCTCGCGCGCACCCCCGAGCTCGCCTCTGGATCCGCGGACCTGAGCTTCGCCATGAGCGCGGTGGAGCACGACGAGGCCCCCCACGCGGAGGATTCCAGTCGCGCCGCACAGCACGCTCGCTTCTGACTCACCGAGGCGACCCGAGACCCGTGGGGCCGCCTTGGATGGGACGGAATATGACCGCTCCCTCCCCGCCGCGTGAAAGGCGCTCTTGCCCAGCCGGCGCGAATGCGCGAACACATCCGTCATGTTCGGTCTCTTCGTCCCACGGACGGTGCAAAGGCTCGTGATCTACCCCGCACCCATCTCCATGCGCTGGGGCCCGGACCGCTTGAGAGCGGCGTGCGAACGGGACCTCGGATTGGTGTTGGATCGCGCGACGGGGGTCCTCTTCCACAACCGAAAACAGGACACGCTCGTCCTCTATACGCTCGACGACTCCGGCGATCGCTGCGTCACGAAGAAGTTGGAAGCGGGCACGTTTCTTCTTCCCGTCCCTGCGGCGGGCGAGACGTACGCGGTGGTGCCCGCCTCGAAGCTCGAGACGCTGTTCCGCTCGTAGGGCGCTCGAGTTCGCCACGGAGGGGTGCCTCTCCGTGCGGGTGGGCGGTACCTTGAGCGTCGATGGTTCCGGCTCGAGCAGAGGTCGTGCGCGTGGAGGGGCCGCTTCGTGCCGGGGTCGTGCACCGGACGTCCGGCGCGAGCGGCCACTTCACCGTCGTCGTGCAGACGAGCTGGCGGTGGCTCGTTGGACCGAAGAGCTGCGAGAAGATGCTCGCCTCCTCGCGACGCCGCTCGCGGCTCCGGAGACGTTCATCGACGCGGGGCTGCCGAGCGACTTCAAGGTCACCGGGACGAAAGTGGGGCTGGGGCCGCTGAAGTCGGGTCCGGACGTGTACTCCGAGTGCTCGATCATCCAGCACGACCCGGGTCAGCGGTTCGTCGTGGCGCGGCAAAACCTCCAGTGGGCGAGGGACAATGGATTGAACTGGATTTGCCAGGTCGTGCGGGACACCATGCGTAGCTACCTGCCATGACGACCGCGTGGTCCAGCGCGCGAGGGCGCACCGTGCTCCTTCCCGTGGTCCTGGCGACCGGGGCCGCCTGTGGCGGGATCGACGACGGCCGGGGCCCGACATCGAGCGCCACGGTGTCCGCCACACCGAGCGCGCCTGCGCCGAGTGCGTCGGTGTCGCTCACACCCCGCCCGTCCGGGGCCTCGTACGGATCCGTCGCGCCCTCGCCTTCGGTTGCTGCGCCGAGCTCGAGCGCTGTATGGGAACGGCCGCCGAAGCTCGAACGACGCGTATTCCGCCAGACGATCGTGGGCATGCTGTCGCGCACCGCCACGCGGCTCACATGGATCCTGTCCTCGAATGCCATCCAATCCGACCTGGAGATTTACTGTCAGACGTCGACGGCGACAGGACGGGGACTCCGTCTGACGGGCGCCGAGCAGGACGACGCGATCTGGGGAGACGCCGTGCGCGTGTCCTACTTCAGCCCGACGCCGAGGGCCGCCAGCGGAGTGAAGGACATCGAGTATGTGTTCGCGTCTCGACCGCACCCCGCGTCGATGCCCTGTCTGACCCCGCCGGAGGGGCTCGTGCTCACGTGCAGAGATGAAGGGATCTCCGTCCACGCGGCCGGCGCGACGCTGTCGGGCGGCGCCCGCGTCGCCCCGAGCTCGAAGGACGGCGGCGGTGCGGCACGCGGCGTCTGGACGCCAGCGACCACGGAGACCGTGGGCGCGCGGCTCTGCTCGTGGTCGGCGGCGCCCGCCCGCGCATTGTATTTCAAGTGGTCCGCGGCGTTCGTCGCGCCGACGGCGCGCTCACCCGGCGTCGAATGGGCGTACGAGAACTCGGATATGGTGCTTCAGGACGGGGGCTACCGGTGGCTCCCGGCTGGCGGGTTCTGAGCGAGCGGACGGGCGCGCCGCGGGCGACCCGACGCGAGGACCTCTGCGCGTTGCGACGTGATACCCATCGACGATGGGCTCGCTCGACCGTGTGGTCTTCCTCTCGCTCGGGGGCAGATAGGACGTCCGAGCGGATAGGACGTCCGACCTGGCCTTTCCGTCGGACCGCAGGCCAGCCGCCGCGGAGCGCGGTGCCGAACATCGGCTTCATTCCGACGAACGTGCGCATTGGGCGGCTTTGGGCAGCACCCGACCCCCGGAATGGCGGCGAGAGGGCGGCGAGTCCGAGCTTGCGACGGCGCAGGATTGTCTGCCCGACGGACCGGACATTTGTCTGTTCGCGAGCTGGGGCATCAGCGCGACGAGCGGCGAGGTCGTGCACCTCGTCGGCAACGACGGCGCCGTTCTCACGAGCACGGCGTACACGTGGCGCCCTGAAAAGCGGCCGCGCCCGCGCCGGGACCGCAGCGTGAGCGCCCCGCGAGGAGCGCGCTCACGCCTTCGCCTACGAGGTCGATCCGACCCTCCGGGACGAGCGCGCGGCGCCTGCAAGCCTGGCAGCTCCGCCAGCTCGTGCCGGAGGACGGGCGCTGAAGACCCCCGCCGCGATGCAGCGCGACGCGGTGTATGCCGGGAGGACCACGGCGAGCTCGCTCTCCGCCGCGACCTCGGCGGCTTCGGTGAACGTCCTGACGCGGACGAGCTCCCCCGCTGGGGTGGGCCGGACGCCGCGTCCGGTCCGCGCGAGGAGGACCTCCAGGGATCTCGGAGATTCGAGGCGGAGGCCGAGCAGGACAGCCACGTGCAAGTCGACGCGTCGCCTCTGCTCGAAGGGGCGTATGAGGACCCCAGCTCATTGGCTTCGTAACCTTCATACCTTACAGAAGACGTGCTGCAGAAGCCGGAGTGCGCTGTTCGACAATTGCATCCCCTCCTTCATGTCCGTGCCGCCATTGATTGTTTTCTTGAAGCCTGTATCCTCGATCTTCAGCGCCGTCGTCGCCTTGGCGATGCCAGTGTTCTCTATCTTCAAGGCCGTGAAGGCTCGCGCGATTCCAGTGCCCTCCGTTTTCACTGCGGTCACCGCCATCGAGAGCGCGCATCCGTCGAACTTCTCGACCCCGACGGCATTCTTGCCAACATAGGCTTCGTTCTTGACGTGGTGCGCCTCGAACCACGACTCCACGTGCTTCTCGATCGAGACGCCCTTGATGATGACGGTTGGCGCGTTGATCTCGACCTTGGTTCCGACCGTCCACGTCACGTTGGGCGACTTGTGGGTCCAGTCGCCGGTCTGGGAGTTCCAGGTGCCTTGCACCGAGGTCTTCCACTCTCCATAGTCGTCCCACGCCTTTCCATCGACTTTGTGGTCCCAGTTCGTCTTGACCTTCTGCCAACCGCTACCCTCGACGGTCTGGTGCAAGAAGGGTTTGATCGATTGCGTCAATCCACCCGACTCGACGGTGTCCGTCCATGCCTTCTTGGTCTTCGTGTCGCGTGTGTCGAAGTAGACCTCGGAGGTCGCGCCGCCGACCCATATCTGATATTTGCCTTTGTATCCGAGGAACGTGTTTCTCCCGACGAAGCCGTTCTTCGAGCCGTCCACCTCCTCCCAATAGTCTCCTCCGACCCAGTTTCCGTAGTTCTCGCTCGTCGTGTGGAGTGAGGTGAAGAGCTCGTCAGCGACGTCGATGTCGCTGCCGGGGTACGAGCTCGATGGCTTCGCCATTCCGCCCATCTTCTTCTTCGTCTCCCCCGTGTACACGGACGAGTGGTTCTTCGCCGGGGCGCCGAGGTAGATGCCAGACTGGGCGTTCGGCGTGTGCATGAAGATGAACTCTTTGCCCGCCTCGTCCTCCATGACGATCTGGTTGTTCGACCCCGTGCGGATGATGTTCTGCGTGTGGTTGCGCTGGCCGACGACCGACGGCTTGTGCGCGTTCGGGACGACGCCCGCGATGAACGGCCGATCGCAGTCGCCGCCGAGGAACGCGATCATCACCTCCGTGCCCTTCCGGAGCGGGAAGTGGAAGCCCTCCTTCTCGCCGCCGTGGGGTTGGAGCATGCGCACGCGGGTCGACGCCTTGCCGTCGGGCAGATCGCTCGTGTCGAACTCGAACCTCACGAGATAGCGGCCGTCCGGGTCGATCTGCGCGTAAGGACTGTCTGCTTCGCCGCAGATCTGCGCGTTCTCGAAGCCGTAGATCCGTGGCCAAGCCGTCGCTTGCGGGGCGCGGTACTGGACGCTCGCGGGGACCGCGAGGATCGAGATTGCGTACACGGTGTTCGCCGAGAGCCCAGTGAGGCGCGCGGTCTCGGGGGTCATGCCCGCGATCGCCGCGGCGTGCTCCACGTCGACGGCGAGCCACTCCTCCTGCAGGTCGTCGGGGCGACCGTCGATAGCGAGCTTGTACCCGGCGCGCGGCCCGAGCGCTCCGCCGCGGGCGCGGAGCGTGTCCTCTCTGCAGCCGATCGACTCCGCCTTCACCTTCGCGAGGCGCTTGAGATCGCCATCGACGAAGGCCCGGTAGCCGTACTCGCGGATCGCCCCGACGCCCTTCGCCGTGACGTCGCTGTTCGACTTGAGCGCGAGCGAGGGGTTCGCGTAGTCGTACTCGGCGAGCGTAACGGTCTTCGGGAGCCAACGAATGTCCGCTTCGAGGTGGTTCAAGGACTCGGCGGACGCCGCGTCGGGATCGGCGAGCGGGACGTAGCGCACGCGGCCTCCGCCGGGGAACGCCTCGGTGTGGCTCTTGTGATCGACGATCACGAGCACCTCCGACTTCGCGCCGCGAGCGTGCTCGAAGTGGTAATAGAGGCCCTCGCGCTCGAGCCATCGATGGAAGAAATCCAGGTGTGACTCGCGGTACTGCGCGACGAACTCCTCCGGGGCGCGCAGGCCCTTGTCGACGTCGAAGCGGAACTCGTCCGCCGCGAGGCCGCCCGCCTCGAGGGTGTCCGAGAGGAACTCGTGGAGCTTCTTTTGGGTGAACACGAAGCTGCGCCAGAAGTGCTGGAGCAGCCATAGGCGCGGGACGAGCAGGCCGCGGTAGAGCGCGCGATCAGCGGCCTGATGGACCAGACTGATCTTCGCGATCACCCCGTGGAGGACGAACGGCTCTCCCTCACCCTTTCGGTCGCCGAGGATCGTCGCGCGCTCGCCGACCGCCTCGCGGACCGAGGTGCCGATCGGGACCGTGAAGTAGAAGTCGATCTCGTACGGCCGCGAGATCTGCTCCTTCCCGCGGAACCCGACGAAGACGAAGTCGGTTAGCTTCTCGCACTCGAGTGAGAACAGGAGCGGTGGCGCCATCGGGGACTCCAGCGGTGAGAGGGAGCCGAATGGTCTCGTGCGGTAGATGACGTGTCAACCGCTCGACTATCCGATTCACCTGCCTTCGTCGATGGGCCCCGCGCGCAGCGAGCGCTGTCAACCGGTCGCAGCGCCCGCCTCGGCCGCGATGCGCGCTGCGTGCGCCAGCGCGGACGCGACGTCCGCGCGATGGGCGAGCGCGCGGTGCACCTCGAGCTGCAGGGCGCTCACTCGCTCGGTCGGTCGCGCGTGGCGCGCGAGCGAGTAGGCGCCCGGGAATGGATGCTCCAGCGCGATCGCGAGCCCTGCGGCGCGCAGCGCGCTCGCGATCGCGTCTCGCAGCGACGAGCTCGCCGAGGCGCCGTCCCGCGTCCCGATCACGACGTCGGGATCGCCATCGCGCGCCGGGTACGTGTGGGCGGAGAACAGGATGGCGAACCCGTGCGCGGCGCGCGCCTCGTCCAATCGAGCGGCGACGGTCGCGTGGTACGGATCGAACACCTCGCGAACGCGGCGCTCGAGCTCGGCGCGGGGGAGCGGATCGACCCACCACGCCACCCCGCATTGTGACCGATGACGGATCTGGCGCATCGCGTCCGGCATCTTCTCCTCGTACGGCGTCGGGAATATGGGCTCCGTGTTGAGGTCGATGACGTGCCGACTCGCGCGCGCGACGACCCGCGTCACCCGCCGCGCTTCGGAGCCCTCCCACAGCAGGTCGGCGCCGACGTCCGAGTCCGAGAGGACGGCGCCGGCTGCGCTCGCCTCGTTCGGGATCTTGGTGAACCGCGCCGCGTCGGCGTCGATGACGACGCCTGCGTGGGGGATCTCGACCACGACGGGCCCGGGATCCGTCGCGACGACAACGTCGAAATGGCGGTTCTGGATCACGTCGCAGCGGATCGCCGCCGCCGCACGAGCGCGATCCCCGCGCACAGGATCGCGCTGAAAGGGCCGAGCGACGCCGGCGCATCACCGACCGCGAACGCGCAGTCGGCCTCCGTCTGCGCAGCCAGGCAGTCCGGCGAGAACCCGTGTCGGCCGAGCGGATTGCAGGTCTCGTCGACTGACGGATCGGGCGGATAGAGCGCGCAGATGGCCGCGACGTCGTCCGGCGCGACATCGCGGAGCTCGGTCGATCCCATGTCGTAGAACGGCCGCATCGTCGCCGTGTCGTCGAGGCTGTGCTGCAGGCCGAGGAAGCGCCCGGTTTCGTGGACGAGGACGCTCGCGAGATCGACGGGCCGTCTCCTCCTCGGTCGGCCGTGGCAGCCCCACCTCTCGGAGCTCCAGGAAGGCCCGTTGCCGGGCGGGTGGATGGGATCTCGATGCTTCACGAGTCGGTCGAGGTCGCGCGGCCGCGCCCCAGAGCTCGATCCTCGACGTCGGCGTCGGGCGCGTCCGTGGCGACCGGCTCGGGCGCGGGCGTTCCTAGCCGGATCCGGGTTTGCCGAAGCTCGAACTCGCGACGGAGCGCATCGACGACGCGGTGATCCTCGGGGGCGATGCCGATCCCGAACCTTCGCGTGCGCCCGCCGCGGAGATGGAGACGAAGCGCGAACGACGGCGTCTTCTGGTGATCCATCTTCACGAAGTCGTATCGCTCGATGTCGTCGAGCGCGACGCGGCGGACGCCCCAAAGCCAGGCTTCGCGGAGCTCGCCTCGCTGGAGCGAGAGCCGCGTCGGGCAGAAGACGATGCCCGCGAGGAGGGCGATCTCGAGCAGCGTCCACATCGATGGCTTTCCGACGAGCGCCGTCGTCAAGAACGGAAGCGCGACCGCGAGCAGCGTGCCCAGGATGGCGATCCAGATGTGCACGCGAAAAGGCGAAGCGCCCCACGCGGGCGGCGTCCCGAGGTACTCGCCGAGCTCCTGGCCGAGGCGCTCGTCGTCCTCCCGCTCCTCGAAATCGAGGCGCAGCGGCGGCTGGTACCAGCGGCGGTGAACGATCCACCCGCGCTCTGCGCGTGGCGGTCGGAACACCTGTCGGACGTCGCGTCGATCCGCGATGACCCTCCCTTCGACGCGCGCCGAGGCCGCATCCATCTCGAACGTGCCATAGGACCGCTTCCACGAGACGCTCCCGAAGACGGACGCGACGATGGCGCCTACGGTGCCGAACGCGGCGACGTAAAGGAGCGGTCCGTTGACTCTCCCGCGGCCCCCCAGCGCCCCGTACCAGACAGCGACGACGATGGGGAGCAGCAGGACCCAGAAGAAGCGCATCGCGGAGCGCTGCGCGACGGCCACCGCCGACCAGACACGCGGCGGATGTCGGCGGTACCCTCCCATCACCCGAGAAGGTTCGCACAGCCGGCGGACGCGCGCCCGGTCCTCGAGCGATAATCAGCGCTGGCCCTCCCCGGCAACGGAACCGTCGACCCGCGAAGCCGAGCCGAGGGGCACGTGAGGTCCGGGCCGACATGGCCGGAGCGAGGGGTCGACGCGTGCGCTCACGGCCGCGTGGCCCGCGCGGTCCCTGTCGTTGGCGGAGCGGGACGCGGTGGCGCAACGGTCGTCGTATGGGTCACCGCTCCCAGACAATCGGGGCCGAGCGCGCGGCGAGCGTACCTGGGTGGGCCAGCGGGATTCGCACCCAGCGTCGACGGATTCACAATCCGTTGCCTTGCTCCTCGGCCATGGCCCACGTGAGGCCGCGCCCTCTCTCTCAGAGCGCGGCGGACGGATGCAGCCGATGGCGATGCACGACGCGGAACATGGCCCAGTGAACGACGGAACGAGGCACGATCCCTGACCCGCGTTCGGCCGTCGATGCGTGACGAGCACGACGCGGTCACATCAGTCTATCGCACGAGGAGGGGCTTCACCCCATCGGGCGCGCGGAGGGCGACGCGCAGCCCCATCGTGTGCGCGCGGGTCCTCGAGGTCCGGGGCGGGCGCGCGGGTGCGCTGGGTTTCACCGAACAGGCCGGAATGGGCGAGTGGCGAGGCCGCTCGGCCCATGGGAGGCGAGCCTGTGACTCGCCATTGTCCGGTCCAGGGCAGGGGAACGTCCGAAGTCGCGAAGGCGCGGGATTCGTCGCGTCCGATGCGCTCCATTACCCATTCGACGCTCTCCGGCGGGCCGAGAGATAGGTTTGCATGCCGGGGTGAACGGCGCGCGCGAAGGCCTCCGAGAGCTCGTTTCGTTCATCACTGAGGTACGACATCCTGCGATCGCCACCTCCATCCGACCGCTGTGACCCGAGCGGGGGTGGGAGCGGACGGCCGCGCGTGCTCCAATCGGAGGGGGGGAGATCGCTCGATGAGCTCCCACCCCTGGATGCAGCGCTTCTCGTTCCCCGGCTTCGCCGAGCGGGAGTGGGTGTTGCCTGCCGGCGTGGCGCACGACGAGCCTTGGTACGAGCCGCTGCCCGCGAGCATGGCTTGCCAAGATCTCCTCGCGTGGAGCCTCGACCCACACCTCGAACAGTCGCTCCGCGAGCTCCACGAGGCCGCGTTCGGCGCGCCGCTCGAGGAGCCGGCAGGCGTGCCGTTTCACGCGCTCATGGGTCCGCTGGCCGGCGCGTTCGAACGCGGCGAGCTCGTCGCGTGGGTGCTCCGCGTGAACGCCGTCCTGGCGCCAGCCCGGGTCGCGAAGGTCGAGCCGAAGCCCGAGATCGAGCCGACGAAGACGACCTGGATCGAGATCGTCCTCCTCGACGACAGCGGCGCTCCGGCCGCAGGTGAGCGGTACGCGCTCGTCCTCCCGATTGGCCAACCTCGCAACGGGGTGCTCGACGAGCGCGGATTCGCGCGCGTCGACGGCATCCCGTCCGGGCCGTGCGACGTCTCGTTCCCCGAGATCGACGGGCGAGAGTGGGGGCCGACGGAGTCCGATCCCGCAGGGCCTGCGTCGTCGTACACGGTTCGACAGGGCGACTATGTCGCGCTCGTCGCGCATCGCACCGCTTCCGGAGCTGGCGCACGATCTACGATCACCCGGCGAACGCGGCGCTCTTCGCGAAGCGCGCGAGCCCGGACATCCTCAACCCGGGGGACGAGCTCTTCGTCCCCGTCTTCGAGGTCCGCTGGGAGCACCGGAGCACGGAGATGAGGCACACGTTCAAGACGCGCGTGCGCACGCTCGTCCGGCTCCGTCTCGTCGTGAAGGATCGGGGGCTCAAGCCGCTCGGGAACAGGCGCTACACGCTCGAGGCGGGCGCGCACCGGGTGACGGAGGAGGACGGCAAGCGGACGGCGGGCAACGGGCTCGTCGAGTGCCAGATCCACCCTCCGTGACGCTCGCAACGCTCCGTGTGCTGCACGACGACGGCGCGGAGGATCTCTCGTGGCGCCTGTCGATCGGCGCGCTGGATCCGCTCACCGAGACGTCGGGGGTCCAGGCCCGACTCTCGAACCTCGGGTTCGCATGCGCTCGAACGGGCGTCGTCGACGAGCCCACGGTGCGCGCCCTCCAGGCGTTCCGACGCGCCTTGGGCATCCAGGTGGCGCCCACCGAGGCCGCCGAGATCGACGGGACGACCCGCGCGAGGCTCGGCGCCGAGCACGGCTGCTGATCCCCGTCAGGCCGGACGGCGCGGAAGCGGTGGAGCCTTCACCGCCTTGAAGCCTTCCTCATCGCGTGGGAACAGGAGCCAGACCCCGTCGCTGTACAGGCCAGCCACGATCCACGGGGCGCTCGGCGATGGAGTGTCCGCCTTCGGCAACGCGTAGGAGATGTTGCGCGCGAGGACGACCCATGCGCTCTCCGTCTCGAACAGGAGCGCGAGGCTCCCGTCCGTCGGCGTGACGCTGATGGGATCCGACGTGGCGCCTGCCTCGCCGAGCAGGTCGGTGCTCGGGTAGTCGCGGCACTGCATGTATCTGGGGGGGCCGTCCTTGCATTGGCTGGCCGCGCTCACGCGAAACGTCGACCCGTCACGCACGAGCCATGAGACCCAGCCTGTCGCGCTGGCGTAGACGCCGAGACAGCGCCCCGCCTCGCGCGCGAGCTCGACCTCGCGCGCAACCGACGGGGCACGCCCCTCCCACGGACCCGCTGCCAGGCCCGCCGACACGATGCGCGTCGTGCCGTCCTCGGTCGTGGCGTAGACACAGCGGATATCGTCGCCGCGGAGATCGCCGCGCTCGTCGCGTGGGTCGCCCCGGGCATCGCCGTGAAGCGCGTCCGGGGGCCGCGCCGGCCGAGGTCGACCTCGAGGACACCCCGTTCGCCACGCTCGTTCATGCCCAGCAGATAGGCTCGATGGTCGTAGGCTCGATTCTCCAGGAGCTCGCACACGACGTCGAGGAGCTCGGGCGCGGACAAGCCGTGCGCGATGGAATCCACGCGGCCCTTCGTCGGGCCTCGACTCCCAGAGGCGTCCTCGGCCCAGGGACCGACGACGAGATAGCCCAACCTGTCGCGACCACCGTCGAGGTCTCCTTCGAGCCACGCCACTGCGGAGATGGGTGGAGCGAACGCCATCGGGGCATCGAAGACACTGGGGGGGATCTGGTCGATCTCGACGCACACCGAGGGCAGGTCGATGTTCTCGAGACGTGAGCGCCGCCAGAATGCCCGCTTCATCCCCGCCGCGTCGCGCAGGAGCCACAACAGATCGACCTCGTCGTCGGGGACGGGTGCGTCGGATCTGAAGTTCGAGAACGCCGTCGAGCGGTGAAGGATCCTCAGGGTGTGGCCCGAGGTGACGGTCTCGTGGTGGAGGAGCGGGCCCTGCGTCGCGAGCTGCGAGGCCGAGCAGCCAGGCATCGCAGCCGCGATCGGTGAGCTCGTGCGTACTGTCTGCGACGAACGCTCGCCCGTCCATGTCGGCGGTCCAGACGGTGAGACGATCCTGACCCGCGCTCGGTCGTTTCGTGGAGCTCACGGTCGCGCTCGCGGCGACACCGGACCGTGCCAGCGTGCTCACACGCTTCGGCCTCACCGAGGAGTCGCACCGAGCCGTCGCGACGGAATGGGGCGGCCGCATCACGAGCGATCCGGCGCTGCGTTTGCGGTTCGACGAGCTCGTGCGTGCGAAGCGCACGCAGGGGCCGTGAGGGCTTCCGGATGCCGGATCCTCGTGCGAACCTCGCCGGCGTGAGACGTTCATCGCGTTGGGTGGCCCTCGGGCTCGCCCTCCTCGGCTGCAGCAGCAAGACGACGTCGACCTCGATACCCCACGCCAGCGCGAGCGCGAGCGCGAGCGCGACAGTGGGGGCTTCCGATGGATCGAGCGGCGGCAAGGTCGTGCTCGTCGAGCAGCAGCCCACGTTGCCCGCCGTCGACGCGGCGATCAGCCCCGATGGCCGCTTCGTCGCCTACTCAGGCCCGGGGGAGACCCTCCTCGTCGACACGCTCGCGGGCGTTTCGAATGGCGTCGTCGGGACGCTGCCCGGGTGCGCCAAGAGGGCCGTCTTCTCGGGCGACGGCAAGCACCTCTTCGTCGTCGACTGCCCGCACGAGTTCGTGCCCGGCAAGGTCACGCCCACGAGCCGCGTGTGGGACCTCGAGCATGACGTCGTGACGACGATGTCCGTCGGCGTCGAGAGGCAGGACGCAAGGTTCGCGACGCGCGGCGCGGATCTCTTGCACTGGGGGGGCGTCGCGCTCTCGCTCATTCACGCCGACACGCACGAAGGCGTCGAGCTCTCGGCAAAGGGGGACCACAGCGCGGCGGCGTTCACGAAGGATGGGGCCGTCGTGGCCTGGTCGCGCGAGCGAAAGCAGCTCACCACGTTCTCGGCGCTCGGCGAGCCACTCGGCAGCGTGAAGGTCGACGCGGATGGCGAGGGGGTATTCAACGACCGAGGCGATCTCCTCCTCACGCACATCGGCACGCACGTCTACGTCATCGACGCAGGCAGCGGGGCCGTGCTTCACGACGCGCGTTTCTGCGACGACTATGGACCGAGGCTAGGGAAGGCGCGCTTTGCGAGCGATGGCAAGCACGTCTTGATCGTGTGCGGTGGCGACACGAGCAGGGTGGACGACGTGACGCTCCACCGGGCGTCCCTCCAGCTCACCGACATCGTCGACGGCCCGCTCGTCAAGGGCGTCAGCAGCGTCGACGTTCGCGCCGGCTTCGTCGGGCTCACAGGAGACGCCGGCACGACGTTCATCGACGAGAACACCCTGAAGGTGGTCGAGCACTTCGACGTGTCCTCGTACCGCATCACATTCGCCGCGGATGGGAAGCGGGCGCTCCTCGGAGACGCCCTCCTGGACCGCGAGCAGCGCAAGGTCACCTGGTCCATGGGCGAGGACTGTCGCCAGGCTGACCTGACCCACAGCGGCGCGGGCCGCGTCGGGTTCACGGTCGACCAGGGCTACGCTTCGCGCGTGCCGAGCTTCATCGACGTGGCGACGGGAAGGGTCACGATCGGCGTCGCGCTCTCCGAGAGCGGACGAGGCGCCTATGTCCCCACCAAGCGGAAGGACAGCCTCGAGATCGTGGACCCCGCGACGCTCGCGCGGTCGAGCATCCCTTCCCCCATCGAGAAGCCCTACACGTGGAACGCATCGCCCGCGGGAACCCACCTCGTGACGAGCGGATTCGTCAATGCGCCTACTGGTCCGTGGAGCAAGGTGCTGGTGGTCGGGGCGGATGGCAAGCAGCGCGGCTTCCCGATCCTCTCTTCGGACGCCGCGTTCGTCCTCGACGGCGCCGACAAGCTCGCCGCGTCGACGCAGGTGAGCACGAACGCCGTCGGTGGCTCGATCCGGATCGATCGACTGGACGATCCGGACGCGCACGTGACGTTCCCGGTCAGCACCCTGAAGAACACGTCGTGGCTGAAGTTCTCCCCCGACGGCGCGTACCTCTTCATTGATGATGACCTCTATGAGCTCGCGACGCCGAAGCGGGCATGGCGCGTCACAGGCAACGAGGTCCCGATCTTCCTCGCGGACAAGCCGTTCGTCCTCGCCCTCGGCAGGACGAACACGCGCGTCCTGGATCGCGCGACCGGCAAGGAGCTGCGCGTCCTCGAGGGCCTGGAGGGATTCACGGGCTCGAGCGACGACGGCGACTACGTGGTGATGCGGCGGGACGAGGACGTCATCCTGGTCGACACAGCGACGTTCGAGCACGAGGTGAAGCTGCCACTCGACCTGAAGTCATCGCTCGTGTCGGTCGCGCCCGGCGGCGGGTTCGTGTGGGCCGGACTCGACCAGGGATTGGTCTGCTACCGGGTGGCTGACGGGCGCCGCCTGATCTGGCCGGGTGGAAGAGGTCCCATCACGGACGAGCTCGTCTTCGACCCCGCCGACCCAGAGGGCGTCCCCATCCGCGCCCGCCGCGGCGTGAACCTGCTTCGCGCGAAGCTCGAGCCGCTCAGCGCCACCTCCGGCTTTGCCCACCCGAATCTGTTCGCAGACTTCTTCGCCGGGAAGCCTGTGTCGCCCGCGCCCTAACCGATCGGCCGCAGCGACTCCGGCGCGACCCCCAAAGCGAGTTCCATGCTAGCTCGGTGCACGCCGCGCGTCGCCACGAGCGCAATGTGGCTCCGCGCGACTCTTCGTTGGGGGAGCAGTCCGAGTCGCGCACCTCGTTTCCGCGGCGCGTCAGGATCTGGAGCTTGCGGCCGAGCTCGGGCCGCGTCATGGCCTCGAGTCGTGCGCGCTCGCTCGAAGTGGTCGGTCGCTCCGTGCTTGATTGTCTGCGCTGTCGCGACGGGATCCGCGTGCGGGGATCCCGAGCTCGTCACGCCCCCTCCCTCGCCCGTCCCGTACTACACGAGCGGGACGCGGCTCCGGGCGCACGTCCTCGACGCGGGCGGCGGCGCGGTCGCGCTCCAGGATTGGCACGACGACGCGCTCGACACGTACTGCACGATCCGGAAGACCGACGTCGGCTACCGCTGCGTCCCCTACGGCAGCCCGACGTCCTTGTTCAACGACCCGGGCTGTACGGTGCCGGTGCTCGTCGGCGCGCCGCCCTCCGACTGGATCATCGTCACGACCGGTGACGAGTGCGGCGACGAGGAGACCTACCGCGTCTTCAAGGTCGGCCCCGCCCACCCGAACGCCGCGACGTACGTCCGCGCGGGCGACGGATCGTGCGCCCCGCAGACCGTCGACAGCTCCGTCGCGTTCGATCTCACCTCCGCGGAGGACGCGCTCGAGCCGATGACCACCTCGACGGTTCGGCTCGGCGCGCTCGACGCGATCGTCGCCCGCGGCGAAGACGGATCCAGCCAGGTCGTCCGCGTCGAGGACCACGCGACGGGGATCCGATGCGTCGAGGCCGGCGGGCCGACCGCCGCGAACGGCGTCGACGCGTGCGTCCCATGGAACACGCAGGACGACGTCGAGGCCTACTTCACGACGCCCGACTGCACCGGCGACGACAGCGGCGTCTTCACCTGCTGGTCCACCGAGTGCAAGTCGCCGTCGGTCGCCGTTCACGTCGACACCGAGGGCTGCGCGTCGAGCGTCTCGTTCGTCCGCGTCGACCCTGCGCCGACGCAGGCGTACGCGATGATCGACGGCGCCCCCTGCGAAGCCGTGACCTTCGGTCCCTGCCTCTTCCGTGCCTCCACGACGACGGTGGATCCAATGACGTTCCCGGCGCTCGCGCACGCGCGGATCGGCACCGGTCGCATCGCGCTCGACACGCTGACGCCGAAGGGCCAGGCGACCGCGGTTCTCGAACTCGGGACGTTCGCCGATACGACCACGAAGCAGGCGTGTGAGCTGAAGAACGTCGACGAGCTCCGATGCCTCCCACGCACAGTCGACGTGAACCCCGGGTTGTCCTGGTACTCGGATCCGGCGTGCACGACGCGGGTGGCGCCGAACTTCCTGGGGGACGCGCTCTGCGGGGACCAGCCTACCGTCGCGCTGCTCAGAGATCAGCCCGACGGCACCGTCGTCGTGGCCGCGCCGATCAAGGCGATCTACGCACTCGGAGCGGCCGTCATGGCGGACGTGTACGCGTTCGCCGGCGGGGTCTGCGCGAACCAGGGACCGCGCTCGATCTACGAGCTCGGCGCCGCGCTCGATCCGACGGACTTCCCGGCGATCGAGGACCGGGTCGAGTGATCGCCTGAACCGAATCGGGCCGGATCACCGACGTCGACCTCCAGCTCGTCCAGGACGACCCACCGCCCGCGGGAAAGGCGCCCGAGCGCCTGACGCTCCGACTGCGCTGATCACGCGGGAGGGGAATCTGGCCGTTCGACGGTCAGAAGATCCACACGCGCTTCGGCGTCGGCTTCGCGAGCGGGGTCGCCGCCTTCAGCCGCGCGATGAGCCGGTTTCGTGGATCCAGCTTCGTCGTCACGACCGGCTCGGCGAGCGTGACCTTCGCGCTCGCCGACGTGCTCTTCGGATCGAGGCCGAAGTCGATCGTCGCGAGCGCGGTCTCGGTCGCGCCGGCGACCTCCACCTCCACCACGCACGGGTAGATCTTCCCGGACGCGTTCTCCTGCGTGAGCGTCACCGTGACCTCGTTGCCCGCGGCGGTCGTCGCGATCGAGAACGTCGGCCACTCGGGCTCTCCGGCGCCGAACACCCACGCGTCGAAGTAGGGCTTCAGATCCTTGCCCGACGCGGCCTCGAGCGCGGCGCGCAGATCGTCTACGGATCGCACCCCCGGCTCGGCGAGGAACGCCTTCAGCCCGGCGAGGACGGTCGGGCGACCGATGAGCGGCTCGAGCTGGATGTAGAGCACCATCGGCCCCGGTCCGTAGACGTCTCCGTAGAACTTCGAGACCGCGGGCGCCGGCGTGTCCGTCGGCCGAGGGAAGTACGTCGCGAGCAGGGCGATCGCGCGCCAGTACGCGCGCGACGCGTCGGCGACCCCCGCGGGCAGGTGCTCGTCCTCGAACACGTAGGGGACGTACTCGCTCGTCGCCTCCTTCCAGACGAAGTCGAGCGGCGTCGCGAGCGTCGTGCGGTCGCCGGCCCACTGGTGGGTGATCTCGTGCATCGTGACGTGCGTCACCGCGTCCGCGTAGTCGGTCGCCGTCGTGTCGAGATCCTCGAGCAACACGATGTTCGCCGGGTGTTCGAAGCCGAGCCACGCGGTCGGTCCGGCCGCGAAGCGGAGCTCGTTGCCATACGGGAACGGCCCGAACAGCCCGACGATCCAGTCGAAGAACGTCTTCATCGTCGCCGGGTCGAGCGACCCGGCGAGGTTGCCTCCGGGGACCTCGTAGAACACCCACTCGACGCCGCTCGCGGTCATGAAGGGCTTGCGCACCCACTTCGTGTCCGCGGCCCAACCCACGGCCGAGTACGTCGGTGCGCCGACGAGATCGCAGTGCGTCCCCATCGGCCCTTCGCTCATCGTGCCCGGGCAGAGCACCGTGGTGCCCGCGCCGTGCGCGAGGTCGAAGTGGAACTCGGCGAGCCTCGCCGGCTCGAGAGGCGCGGACGCGAGCGCCCCTGGGTCGTCGTCGCACGGTCCGAAGAGGTCGCACCCGCCGACCCAGCTCACCGCGTACGTGAAGTCGCCGCCCGCCATGTCCTTCTTCTTCGACAGGCCGACGTCGAGCCCGAAGAACGTCTTCTTCACGAGCGTCGTCGGCGTCCGGATCGCGAGCGGGCCCGGCGCGACGGGCGATCCGCACACGTGGTACGCGCCGGCGTTCACCTCGGCGACGAGCGCGTCCTCCTGGTTCCACTTCACCGCGCCCGCCGGACCGAGCGCCGACTCCAAATCGACACAGTCCCCGCCCGGCGCTGCGACGTCGATCGTCACGGTCGACACCGCCGCGTCGGTGTCGACGTCGATCACGTAGTCGTAGCGCGCGATCGGCCCGCTGATCGGGCCTGGCATCGGCGGCGTGCCCGTGCTGGACGAGCCGTTCGCCCCGCTCCCACCCGCCCCGCCCGTGGCGTCCTCGTCGCCGGACGTGCACGCGGCGGTGAGCAGGAACAACGCGGCGAGAGAGCGGAGGGCGCGCACGACGACCGCAGCGTACTCGCGTTCGTGTGGCGCGGCGCCGCGATGCCACCGGGGCAGGTCGCAGCCCCACGACGGGACCGGAGGTCTTCCATGACGCGACCCATCGCCATCGTCCCGATGCATCGATGGTTCGTGTTCCGGCTCTGAGTCGCGTACGTACGCGGTGGTGCCCGCCTCGAAGCTCGAGACGCTGTTCCGCTCGTAAGGCGCTCGAGTTCGCCACGGAGGGGTCCCTCTCCGTGCGCGCGCGCGGTACCTTGAGCGTCGATGGTTCCGGCTCGAGCAGAGGTCGTGCGCGTGGAGGGGCCGCTTCGTGCGGGGGTCGTGCACCGAACGTCCGGCGCGAGCGGCCACTTCACCGTCGTCGTGCAGACGAGCTGGCGGTTCGGGGAGGACGGGATCCTCACCATCGTCGCCCCCGATCTCCCCTCCGAACCGACCTACCCGACGTGGCGCGACAGTCGCGCGGGCGCCGAGATCGTCTGCGCTGGGCGCGCGTCTCGACCCGCGCGCGCCCAGGACGCTCCCTTCACCGCGGGGCTCACGCTCACCCGCGGGAAAGAGCTTCTCCTCGACCGGCGCGACGAGGTGACGCTCGCCGCGAGCGAGCCGAGCCGCGAATGGCACCTTGGCCGATCCGACTCCGCGGAACCCGCCGTCGCCATCGCGGCGCACCTCACGGGCGGGGAGACGCTCGTCCTCCACCACTTGGATCCGTCCGTTCCCCAGATCACACAGTCGTTCCCACGCCTCCGCGTGACCGCGACGGCGTCCGTCGGCGAGCGAAGCGTGGTGCTCGAGCTCAGCGGTGACTTGCTCGCGGTCGACGCCACCGCGCGCACCGCGGAGCTCCTTTGGAGCGCGGACTTCGAGCCCCCGGGCGCCGTCGATCCATCCTCCGTGCGCTGGCTCGTGCAGCTCCGATGGGTGGACGGGGCGCCCCGGCGCTCCGTCGTGTCCGCGGACGATCGCCCCGTGAAGAGCGCGCCCAAACCGCTCCCCTCCCATTCGACGCTCGTCCTCGGCGAGGACATGCGCGCCGCCGTGCGGGCCGGCGCAACGCTCCCGTTCCAGGCGAGTTCGAAAGAGCCGCTCCCCCCTCCTCCCCCACGGCGCACGGCGAAAGCAGCTCCTGCGATCGACGCGGGCTCGACGGTCCAGCTCGGCGTGAGCGCGCAGCAGCTCGCGGCCCTCCGTGCCGCGACGCCGTTCGCGCCGGCCACCGGCGGGACGGCGGCCCCCGAGGGCGCGCCTCGGCCCCCGCACGTGACCGAGACGACGGCCGTCTTGAGCCTGACGGACGCGCAACGCGCGGCGCTCCAACAAGCCACTCCGTTCCAGATCGGCGCGCCCGCCCACCCCCCTCCGCCGACGCCGTACTCGCGGGACGACGCGGGCTCGACCCTCTCCATCCCGCACGGCTCGTCCGTGGTTTGGCCCTTCCTTTCGGATCCGTCGACGCGCCCGACGGCGACGAGCGCCGCCGCTCCGCCGAGCACCGTGAAGGCGGCGAGCCCCAGTCCCACCGCGCCGCTCGCCGATCTCGCGGGGGTGCGCGTCGATCGCTTCGGGGCGATCACCGCGGAGCTCGACGAGCCCGGCGCCGCGCGCGACGCCGTCCTCGCCGCCCACGGGCTCACCGCCGAACAATGGGAGGACGCGTGCCGCGCGTGGACCCAATGGGAAGACGACGAGCGCCCCGAGGCCGCGTTTCAGTGTGACCAGGTCGACGAGGCGTACGTCGCGCGCCGAGAGCAAATCACCGCTCAGCCCTTCGGGCTCGAGCACCTCGCGCGCCTCGAGCGCGCGGAGCGCGCGGGCGGCCTCCTCGGCGCGATCGGCGATCTCGCGATACCCCTCGGGGCCCTCCTCCGCCTTCGGCGCGTGTGGCAGCGCCGAGTGGAGGCTTCGACCGAGCTCCGGAGCGCGCTCGATCGCCTCCTCCGAGGCTGATCATCGGAGAGTCCGGCCCGCCCCGCTCTCAGCGCAGCACACTGTAGATGCTCGGGGAGAGCACGAGCCGCACAGTCAACGAGTCGACGGCCCCGTCGACGCGATCCGCGCCGAACGCCCACGTCGGATCGGACCAGCGCGAATAGACAATCGCGCCTCCGACGCGCACGTTGGCGCGCCCGAGAAACGCGTCCCACGCGAGGCGGGAGAGCACGTCGACCCGCGCTTCGAACCCGAAGTCGTCCGCGAAGGCGAGGAAGTTCGGGCGCCATCGCACGCTCGCCTCGAGGTCGACGGGGCCCGCGGCCACGCCGCCGTCGACGCCGACCGAGAGGCGTCCGACCCACGTGTGACTGTCGAACCCATGGGGCGCGATGCTGTCGAGCGTCGCCCCGACGCGCCCGATCACGCGGTGCTTCGGCCAGTCGGGGTCGAACGCGTGGGTCGGGGAGAGGACGACGTCCCCTCCCACGACGCGCACCTCGCGCCGATCCCGCTGAGGAACGATGTGGAACGTTCCCGCCTCGGCGCCGAACCCGACAATCCCGGTGTCCTCGTCGCAGAGGAGGTTCGGCGCCGCGACGCACACGCCCCCGGATTGGCTGGAATGGCCGAAGAACATCCAGTCGATCTTCACTCCGTCCCCGTATACCTCGCTCGTCCCGAGCGACGGACGGCCGAGGACGCCCACTCTCCCGGCGTCGAACCGCCAGCCCGGGAGGTCGTACGCGGCGAGCGTCACCCCCGCGAGGAGCTCGGAGCTGCCCGCGGGCGCGTCGAAGCGCCCGAGCCCGCCGAGGCCGAACGTGAGCTCGCCGAAGTCGATCGGACGAATGTCGACCGCCGGTTCATCGGCGAGCGCCGCGCTCGGCAGCGCCGCGAGCGCGAGGAGGATGACCGGCCGGATCAATGGAGGCTCTCGCACTTCTCCCAAACGGAGACGAGCGCTTCGGCGGAGTGGAAGAACGTCTCGAGCGTGTCCGGCGCCTGGAGCTGGAGCGCGACGTCCATCGTGAAGTCGGGCAGGAGCCCATAGTGCGCGAGGCCCGCGGTGTTGTAGTCGTACTTTCGCTTGCCGAGCGCGCTCTCGACGAGCGTCTTCTGGATGAACGGGATGACGTCCTGCCCGTACCGGAGGGCGCGCACGCCGTCGTGCGGATCGATGTGCGTGAGCCCGAGCGCCCCCGATTTGAATCGCGGCCCGGGCGCCTGCGCGAACCCGTTCATGTCCGTCCCGATCGCGATCTTGTCGAACCCGAAGTTGCGGAGGTAGTGGTACGCCCTCGCCCAATTGGCCGATGTGTCCGCGTCCAGCCCCGCCAGCCGACCGACGTGACCGAAGATCCCGACGATCGATCCGAGATCCTTGAGGCGCCGGAGCTGCGCCTCGCTCCGCATCGCCTCCGTCGCGCACCCCGGTACGGACAGCGGCGCCTGGCCCGCCGTCCGCCGCGCGGCGATCGCGCGGAACCCCGTGTGGGACGACACGAGCGGGTAGCCCCGGTGCTCGGCGAGGGTGAGCGCCGCGTCGAGCGCGTGGCTCGACATGTGCTCGACGTCGATGAGCATCCCGCGCTTCATCATCGACTCGAGGAACGTCGACCCGACCGCGCTGAGCCCACGCGCGTTCGCGTGCCCCGTCTTGCCGAGCTTCTTGATGTAGAGCGGGTAGCCCTTTCCGTACGCGTTGATGAGTAGGTTGTTCGCGGGATCCGCGCCGAGGAGGAACCGCACGTCCGCGAGATCTCCACTCGCCGCCTCCGCCTCGAAGAAGTGGGGCTCGGGGAGGGCCGTGGGGTACTTCTGGAGCAGATAGTGGTTCGAGATGTTGAACCGGTCGTCCTTGATCGCGGTCCCGCCGATCGCGTTGTCGACGAGGTGGATCGGGTTCATGAGCCGGACCCCCTTCGCCCACCAGCGGTTCACGATCTGATCGACGCGCGTCGGGTCGACGCTCGACCCCCAGCGCGCGGGCCCGCCGAGGATGCTGTCGACCTCCACGCCGAGGACGACCGCGAGCTTGCCGCTCGCGATGGTCGCGCGCGCCTCGGCCGCGCCCCAACAGACCTTCATCCACGCCGAGCACCTCTCCGCGAGGGCGTTC
Source organism: Polyangiaceae bacterium (assembly GCA_046351395.1). Classification (GTDB taxonomy): domain Bacteria; phylum Myxococcota_A; class Polyangia; order Polyangiales; family Polyangiaceae; genus CAYYKK01. Next base: position 69,629 of record JAXLYP010000009.1, on the reverse strand, counting down.
ATCGCGTCGATCTGCGCGGTGATCGCCGCGTCGTCGCTCGTGTTCGCGGGGTGCTTCGTGTCGTAGTAATCCCCGAACATCTCCGTGTTCACGGCGCTCGCGACCATCAACCGGAGGCCGCACTCGAAGGCTCCGCGGATCGCGTCCATGTACATCTGCTGGTGCACGAGCGTGTCGTGCCGTGGCCAGTCCGTGAACTCGTCCCAGCCGCATCCGTGGTGCGGGTCGACGATGCCGGGCAGGCTCAGGAGTCCGTGCGTGAGCTTGGAGCAGCACGCGAGCGCCTGGTCGATGGGCTCGGTCGACGACCCCCAAAAGAACGAGCTGCCCGAGCTCCGTTTCCCGCCGAACGCGAGGTGCGCCATCGGGTGGCAGTGCAAATCCGCGTAGCCAATCAAGCCGCTCATGTTCCCCCTCCCAGCGCGCGCGTCGGCCGGATCGGACGAGCGCTTCTCCGGTCTATCACCCGGTGCGCGCGCGGGTCGAGCGGCGAACGCTCGACCCGAAAAGATGCTCAATGGGGCGGCGCCGCCAGCTCCATATCGCACTCGGATGGGGCCGTCGCCGGCTCAGAGATCGTCAGGCGAGGGGGTGAGCGTCGCGTCGAGGAGCACGGGCGCGTGATCGATCCCGCGCTTCGTCCATTCGCGGAGCTCGGCGTCGGTCTTCGGAGCGACGATGTCCTCCATGCTCGCGCCCGGTTGGGGGGGAGCGATGGGCGTCGCTCGCGGGGATTGGAACTTCTCACGGTCCACGACGAACATGTCGGCCACTTGCCCCTCGCCCTTGCTCGGAAAGTTCGTGCGCTGAGCCGGCGCAGCGAGGCTCCAATCCTTGCTCGATTCGAGCTCCTTCCACTGGGTCTTCGCGCTCTCCTGCATGTACCAGTCGCCCGCCGCTACGACGTTGTGTCCGTCGCCCCGCAGGCCATCCATCGTCTTTCGGATCTGCTTCACCTGCTCCGTGATCGTGCTGATCGACGGTGAGGTGTGGACATTCACGACGGACATGGGCGCATATTCGGGCTCGCGGTGCGCGAGGTTCTTGTGACTCTCTTCGTAGGTGGCCGAATTCTCCCCCGTCGACATGTCGTCCTTCCTCGGCGGACGAAACGGGTAGCGGCCGGCTTGCACCTGGAGCTCCAGCATCGTCGTCGGGCGGGGAGTCCCCCCGTGCTTCTTTCCGAACTTGAGCGGGGCCTTGTAGGGCCGGCGGTTACCCGTCTTGGGGTCGACGACGCTGAGCTTTGGCTTTTGGTGCACACGAGCGGTGTCGACCATGTACGGGTACGACTCGTGGTAGGTGTTCGCCTCGTATGCGGGCCCCTCCATGAACGCGCGCTGGCCCCCCTTTCCCGTGGGGAGAGCCTCGAGATCGCTCCCGAAGAGAGGCGCGTTGGTCACCTCTTGAAACACGGCGACGGTCGGGTTCGTCGCGTCCAGGATCTCGCCCAGCGCCTCGGTCTTCTGGCGCTTCGTTCGCTGGTCGGTCGAGGCCGCGTACTTGGCGACGTTGCTCGTAAGGACCCGGACGTCCGTCGAGGACATGTCGATCGACTCGCCGCGCCGATTCATCTCTTTCTCAGCGGCGGTGAGATCGGATTCGTCTTCGACCATCGGGACGAAATCGGGGTCGCGCGGGTCGTCGGCCTCCTCGCCGCGCCCCCCCTGCTGCTCCGCTTTCCGCTTCGGCCGCGCGAAGCGGGCCGGCGCGTCCACGCGGACCGAAGCTGGGTTCGAGGCGCGCGTGCTCCTGCTCGAGCGATCGAGCGACGGCGACGCTTCACCTCGTTCACGCGTCGACTTCTGGCCCCGAGGGGACGCCTTCCGTTGAGACATGCGGGCTCCTTTCTCGAGGTCGACGCGCCACTCTCGACCTTCCGCGAAGGCCTCGTCGGGTCGCGCGCTACTTGAGGTCGAGTTCCTTGCGCGCCTGCATGATGCTGTCTTCCGAGTAGGACTCGTTCTTCAACAGCTCTCCAAGGCCCCCGTCCGCGTCGTGCGATTGAGCATTCTCGATCGAGTAGGCGGGTGCGTACGACGGGAACGACACCTCGGCCTCCTCGCCATACGCCTCCTTCTTCGGGGCGAAGGGGCTCGACGCACCGCTTGGCAGCTCATCCGCGTCCGACCCGGCGAGGCGTGTGAGGCCCAGCGGGTGCCGAACGGTGTAGCCGTAGATCTTCCCCGTGGGGTGGTACGAACGTACCAAGTCGAAGCCTGTCTTCGACAGGGATATCCCCCGCCAAGCGCTTTGCTCGTTCCCCGCCAGGTGCCGGGCCGCGTCCCAGTCCGGCCCCTTCCAAGGGATGCCGTGCTTGAAGACGTATTCCGGGGGCAGATGCGTCCAGTGCTTCCCGGAGCCAAAGTACCGACTGCCCTTCTGACTCCGCATCCCCTCGAGCTGAGCGGCCATCATCATCTTGTCGTACTCGGCTTGCGAGCCGGTCCATTGCTCCCTCGGCATGGGGGCGGGAGCCTTCGGCTCGGGCTTCGGAGCGACGTTCGTGGACACGATCTGCTTCGGAACCACGATCGGCTTCACGGTGGCGGCCGGGGCCTTCGTGGCGTTGAAGAGGCTGTCGTGAATCCAGTTCGACATCGTGGAGAGCCAGTCCGATCCGCCGCCGCCCGCGCTCGAGCTCATGAGTCGCCGCTGGACCTTGGGCGCGACGAACCGGCTGCCCGACGTGGTCCAAAGTCGTCTCGGCATTTGCTGGGCAAGCCAGGCCGACCCCCGGAACGCCGGAACGCTAGCGGGTGCCCTCACCACTCCGAACATGTCGTTGTCCCCCTCGAGTGCTCGAGAGCCTAACAGCGGACGTCGAGCGGGGTCAAGGCAAGCCCGAGGGAGCGCGGGCGCAGACTGTGATAGAGGTGGCGACATGGGGGGACGAATGGACGACGTCGACGTGGAGCTCCTCGCCCCTGAACGCGTCGCCGAGGTCCTGTCGCGCATACCTGGAACGTCAGAAGATCTCGTGGAGCGCGTGCGCGCGTCGGCCCACGAGGATCGGCGCGCGGCACTCGTAGCGACCGCGGGGGGCCTCACGCGCGCCGTCGTGCACGGTACGGTCACCGCGCGCGGGTTTCGCGTGCTCGGTTGGGTCGGGCGGCCTCCCTTCGAGGCGCACGTCGCACGGAGGATGTTCGCCACCGCACTCGCGCTCTTTCCCGGACAATACCTCGACGCCCTGCTCCGCGACGACGAGACCCCCGAAGACCTCGCCGCGTGGCTCTCCAGTCAGGGGGCAAGCGCGGTGGAGCGCCAAATGCACTACACCCGGGACATCACCGCGCTGGCCGATGAGCTCGCCGTGCTGCCGCCAGGAATATCGCATCGCCCCTACCGCGCTGTGGGAAGAGCGCGGTTGGCCGCCCTCCTCGGGCGCGTGTTCGCGGACTCACGGGCGGAGCGCACGCCCGATGACCCAGCCGCAGAGCTCGATCAGATGCTCCACGATGCGTTCTCCGCAGACGATCCGAACCTGCCCTTGTGGCGCGTCGTACTCCTCGACGACGAGGAGATCGGCGTGAGCCTCGCCCACCACCAGCCCTTCGACGCGATTGGCTGTCTCGCGTACTTCGGCCTCGTGCCGGCGCTCCGCGGCAAACGGCTCGCGGCTCCACTCCACCGCGAGACGCTGATCGCGCTCGCGAAGGCTGGCGCGCGGACCTACGAGGACGCGACGAGCGCCGGGAACGTGGCGATGCAGCGCGTCTTCGCCGTGAACGGCTGCACGCCGACGTTCAGGTCGACGCACTGGTTGCTCCACGTCGCGCGGGAAGAAGGAGCGATCGTGAGCTTCGAATCGCTCGCGTCCTACCTTCGATCGGAGCGGTACGACGTCGATGTGATCGAGCCAGGCGTGTGGCTGAGCCTCGTCGCCCACGCGTCGCGCCACCACGCAAAGATCGAGGTCGGCTGGCTCGCGGACGCGCGAGTCGTCGCTCTCCAGCATGTCTTCTGTACGCTTACCCACGGCGCACGCGCCGACGGGCTCGTGCGGCTCGCGAACCGACTCAACGCGGAGCTGACGTTCCCCGGATTCATCTTCGACGAGGGGACCGGCGAGGTCTCGTTCCGCATCGCGCTCCACATGAATCGCGCGGGAGCGGTCGACGTAGACGCGCTCCGCCGTGGTCTCGGCACCGTGGTCCAGACGTCCGCGAGTCACGGAGCCGACATTCGAACGAGCGCGGGGTCGGACCAACCTTTGTACGGCGATCCTCTGTTCGCCCCTCCACGAGAGCCTCACCCACCGTAAGCTTGGCCGCAGCATACTGGAATGGTTGTGCCCGGGACTCGCGTACAGCCGAGAACTTTCTCCAGACAGTGGAGCTTTCTTCTTGAAAGTTCTTCCTTTTGATGAAACGGTCGCTCTCGCGTGTTGGGGGGCACACGAGAAACGCGTTTCGTCGCCCGCCACCCCGCGTTTGGACGAACGCTGATCCGGCGGCTCCCGAGACCAATCCAGGTCTCGAGAGTCACTGACTCGGCTTGCGCCGTAGGGGAATGATTGTACCGCCGGCCACTCCCGCGAGGAGCGCCGCAGAGGAGCAACCATGGCGAACCTGATCTCTCCGCCTCTGACGTATCCAGGGGTCTACGTCGTCGAACTGCCCAAGGCCGGCGCCCAGGGGGTGACGCCGGCGCCCACCGCCATCACCGCCTTCCTGGGTCGCGCCGTGATGGGGCCCGTGAACACGCCAGTCAGCATCGGCAGCTGGGCCGAGTTCCAGCAGTTCTTCGGGGGCCAGGCGTCGGGCTACACGATGCCGCGCGCCGTGCAGGACTTCTTCAACAACGGCGGGAGTCAGGCGCTGATTGTCCGATTGGTGGACCTCTACCCGGCCTCCGTACCCAGCCCGAGCCCGAACGTGATGATTGGTGACTCGGCGGTCATCGTCGCTGCGACGACGGCAGCTGGCGAGTCGGGAGCCGACAAGCCAAAGGTGAAAGCCGCCGTCGAGACGGCTCTGGCCGCGCTCGAAGGCAAGCCTTTGGAAGCGGCCACGGAGGTCGCCGGACCGGACTCGGCGATGATGAAGATGCTCTCGGATCAGACGTCGACCCTCCCGGAGGCGATCGCGGCCGGAGTGGCGACCTACGTGTGGAAGGCCGTCTTGAGCGGCGCGTCCGAGGCGCCTCGGCTCACGAGCACACAGCAAGGGGCGGTCGTGAAGGGCGCGGATCTCGTGGTGAGCAGCGGCAGCGCGGGGAGTTCGCTCCTCGCGATGTCGAAGGTCCTGGTCACCCTGGCCGCCGCCCTCGATCCAACGGCAGGCGCCGTTTCTCGCGTTCGTTTGCCGATCGAGACCCAGGTCGCCGCGGTGGTCACCAGGGCGGCGCGCACCAACCCATACCTCCTCGGGCTAGCGGCGGTGCTCGCAGCAATGGGAGCGGCCTGGGATGCGGCCAAGGGGCCCGACGTCATCCTCGCCGCGGCGAAGTCCGTCGCCGCGAGCCTCGATGGGGACGCGCTCGAGGGGGCAAGCGCCCTGGCGTTCGATCCGTCGCTTGGAGGGAATACGGCGCAAGACCTGATGGCGAGCGTGAAGACCGCGTACGATGCGCTCGTCGTCAACGCGACGATTTCGGATCGGGCTTGGTTGGCGGTCCGCCTGGCGCCCAGCAAATCGGTCTTCGAGCTCGTGGGGAAGCTCGTCGCGGGCAGCGACGAGGCGGCGACGAAGGCCGTGGAGCGCGCTGCGGCCGCGCTCGGCTCGGTCGGCAACTCGATCACCGCGCTGCTCGACGTCGTGTCCCCCGATCCGGTTCCGCTCGAGCTCGTGGCGTCGAGCGTGGGCTCATGGGGGAACTCGATGGGGAGCGTGACGGGCACGGGGGTCTCGGTCACCTACTCGCTACCCGAGGACATTCCGGCCGAAGTGCTCGCCGCGATCAACGCCAGCGCGCCCCCCGGCGTCACCGTCGAGAAGAAGGATCTCTTCAACCTGACCGTGAAGCTCTTCCCACCGGGGGGGACGACGGAGGCGGTCGAGACCTTCTCGAACGTGACGCTCATCCCCGACACGTCGGCGTCATTGGCCACCATCCTCCGGGACCAGTCTCAGTATGTGCGTTTCGCCAGCGGCCCCACGAAGAGCCGACCCGAACCGCTCGGGCCCGTCGCCTTCCTGGACGGGAAGGACAGCAAAGCGCTCTCGGACAACGACTACGTCGGCAGCCAGCTCGATCGCAATGGCCTCTACGCGTTGGACGTCGCGGAGACGTTCAACATCCTCTGCATCCCACCGGACACGTCCGCTGGGGACATCAGCCTCCCGGTTTGGCAGAAGGCGCTCTCCTACGTCGCGACGAACCGGGCGTTCCTCATCATCGACCCGCCCGCGGGGTGGAAGAGCGTCGTCGAGACGAAGGGGATCGGCGCGCTCCGTCAGGAAGCCCAGACCTACATCACGACGCTGGGTGGCGGCACGGATCAGCGCTTCGCGATGCTCTACTTCCCCCGCCTCGACGAGGTGAACGTGCTGACCAACAAAGTCGATACGTTCGTCGGTTGCGGAGCGATCGCGGGGCTCTTCGCCCGAACGGACGTGGCGCGGGGCGTCTGGAAGGCTCCCGCGGGGACGAACGCCACGCTGAACCAGATCGCTGGCCTCGAGCTGCGGCTGGACGACGCGCAGAACGGCGCGCTCAACCCCGTCGCGGTCAACTGCCTCCGCACGTTCCCCATCTACGGGTCGGTCGTGTGGGGGAGTCGGACAGTCCGCGGGTCGAGCCAACTGAACGACGAGTACACCTACGTGTCCGTCCGGAGGCTCGCCAATTTCATCGAGGACAGTATCCAGAACAGCACCAAGTGGGCGGTGTTCGAGCCCAACGACGCGACGCTCTGGGGCTCTCTCAAGCAGCAAATCACCGGGTTCATGAACGGGCTGAAGAACCAAGGCGCGTTCTACAACTACTTCGTCGACGTCGGCGCGACGACCACCAGCCCCGAAGACATCGCGCGCGGGGTCGTCAACGTACAGATCGGGTTCGCTCCAGTGCAACCCGCGGAGTTCGTCATCCTCTATTTCCAGCAGACCACCGCGACCACGAGCTGAGAGGAACAAGGTATGCAATTCGACGCAAGCGGCAAACGCCTCGACCCGTATCGCAATTTTCTCTTTCGGGTAAAGTGGGGGAGCGACTACGTCGCGGGGGTGAGCAAAGTTTCCGGGCTCGCGAAGACCGTCCAAGCGATTCGCCACAGGGAGGGTGGAGACCCCAACCCGCGCATGCTTCCCGGGCAGGTCGATTGGCAGCCCATCACGATGGAGCGAGGGATCACGAACAACGCCGAGTTCCAAAAGTGGGCGAGCGCCGTATGGGGCTACTCGAACATGCAAGGCGAGCTCGGGAAGACGGCCACGCCCGTGCTCGCCGAGTTCCGGAGGGACATGACGGTGGAGCTCTACAACGAGTCCGGCGTCCTCGCGATGACCTGGAACATCTACTACGCGTGGCCCTCCGCGTATGTCGGGCTCAGTGAACTCGACGCGCTCGGCAACGTGGTGACGATCGAATCCCTGACGCTCCAGCACGAAGGCTTCGAGCTCTCGGCCAAATAGCGACGTTCGGCTGATATGCGATCCTTGTCCACCCGAGAGCTCGTCCGGCTTTGGGAGTGGGGCCGACACAAGACCCCCGTCGCGCGGGCACTGGGAATGCTTCGCGCGGCGGCGCCCCATGCGGACGTCGACGCGCTGGCCGAGCTGAGCATCGGACAGCGCGACGGCATCCTCCTCGCCCTCCGCAGCCAGACGATCGGCGCGTCGCTCGATCTGGAGTCGCGGTGCCCGAGCTGCGGAGCGGGGACCGAGTTCAACGTCCCGATCGCCGAGATCCTCGTCGCTCCGCTGAGCGTCGACCCGAACCGGGCGATCCATGCCCTCGAGCGTGACGGTGTCCGCGTCGAGTTTCGTCTGCCGAACAGCAGGGATCTCGCTGCGACGGGGGACCAGGGTGATCGCGAGGCGGCCCGCAGGATCCTCCTCGATCGCTGCGTGGTGCGCGCCACCACCGACGATGCATCGATTCCTCCCGCGGCCCTGCCGCCCGCTGTCTCGCAGGCCGTCGCCGCAGCGATCCTCGAGCTCGACACCCAGGCCGAGATCCGGTTCAACTTGACCTGCCCGGATTGTCAGAAGCGCTGGGTCGCGGATCTCGACATCGCCTCGTTCCTCTGGGCGGAGATCGACATCCGGGCTCGGCGTGCCCTCCGCGAGGTCCACGTGCTCGCGCAAGCCTATGGCTGGGACGAGGATCGGATCCTTGCGCTCTCGAGCGAGCGTCGACAATACTACATCTCCCTGGGCGGGAGCTCGTGACGCGGCTCGCCTCGTTGCTCCAAGAGGGCTTTCCGCTGGCGACGCCAGCGAGGCTCTATCTGTTCGGACCGATCCTCCCGATCGTGCTGGAGTCCGAGCCAGGCGAGCTTTCGTTCGAGTTGGAGCCCCCGTGCGCGGACGACATCGACTGGCTCCCCGACGAGTCGAAGCTCCTCGACCGCCCGATCGGACGGCACGAATGGACCCTCCCCGAGCTTCTCCGCGATGGCGGCTCGGAGTGGCTGGTCCCCGAAGGAGATCGGGACGCGCCGGATCCCGCACGCGGCCTCGAGCTCACCTCCTCGGCCCCTCCAGACGACGCGCGCGGGCGTCGAGCGCGCGACGAGCCCGACGCCGCGGCGAACCTCGGTGCGTCGCCCCGGAGCATCGAGGAGAAGCCGCTGCGGGGCGAGCACTGCGTCGCCGCCCAGCGAGAACCCGATCGACAGCGGAGCGTCACCGAGGCTCGAAGGGAGGGCCCTCCCACGTCTTCGCGCGCTGGAGCGGCGGACCCGCGCGCGACCGCCCCCCGTACGCTCGGCCCACGGGCGATGTCCCGCGACGAGCGGTCGGGACCCGCCGCGGGGATACCGGCCCAAGTCGAGACCGACCGCGCCGCCGTACACGTCGATGGAGCGCGCGTCCCCCACGGCGGGCGCGTCGCCGATAGGGCGGGTTTCGAGGAAGCCACGGGTCGAGCGAACGAGGCATGGTCGGTCGCGGACCGCGACGAGCTGGCCCGCACTCGATCCGTCGGCGCCGACACCGATGTTCGCGAAGCGGGGTCGTCCGGAGCTTCGGACTCGCACGTGGGCGCCGGGAGGCTCGAAGGCAAAGACATTGTCGGAGCATCACGCGATCCGATCCCGCCCGAGCTTCAAGACGTACGGCCGGGCGCAGATCGGGACGGCGAGGCGAGGACTCCATCGACGGAGATCACGCCATCCCTCCGTTGGCATCGCGCAGGCGAGGACACCTCGACGGATCGTCCGGGGGCGCCAGCACCATTGGACCGCCTCGACGCACGGGACGAGGAGACGTCTTCGACGCGCGCCGCGCCGACTCCGGGCGGCGCGTCGGCGGAACCTACGGGTGAGACCGAGCTCGCGGAGGAGGAACGGCTCACCGATCGCGGGGAATCCGCCACGACCGCTCCGCGCGGGGAGCTCGCGAATCGCGCCGAGCCGCACACGCCTCCCGTACAGCCCGTGGATGGCGTGGAGCTCACCCATGGCGTGCAGCCCACCCATGGCGTGCAGCCCACGGGGCGCACGGAACCCCCAGATGGCGTGGAGCCTCGAGGGAGCACGGCGCGCACATATCCACCGGAGCATTCGACTCGCACAGAACCGGCGAGTGGCGTGGAGGCCGGACGGACCGGAGCGCACAAACATGAGAGCGGCCCCGAGATTCGCGCCGCGTTCGCGCCCCCAACGGGCCAGCCGAATCGGGCCGGGGCCGAGAGTCGCGGCGAGCGCGCCGGTGCCGTCGAGCCCGCGAGGCAGGGGGAGTTCGAGCATCAGGCGGACGTTGCCCACGGCGCGCAGCCCACGTTGGCCACGAATCTCATAGCCGCGTCCGCTCGCGTCCAGGTCGCGCACGACACCGAGCCGCTGGATAGAGCGTTGTCAGCGAACCTCGTAGCGGCCCCGACGAGCGTCGAGGTCCCTCCTGATGCGCAGCCAGCCAGTGGCGCAACGCCCCCGAATCTCGTACCGCCGCGGAGTCGCTCCCAAGTCTCCCCGGATCCTGAGTCGCTCCTTCACCGACGGGCCGCGAATGTCCCGAAGACCCCGACGTTCGGCCCGGTCGAGGGTCGCTCGGAGCCGACATACGCCGCGGGGCTCCCAACGCCGGCCACGCTCGTCGATGGCGCGAAGGGGTCGGTATCGACGATGTCGGTGGGCCGCACAATGCGCGTGGAGCCGACGAATCGCGGGGAGCCGAGCGGCCCCGGGGATCCGCGCGGTAGCGCAGCGCCCCCCGAGCGCTCGGAGCAGTCGGCCACGGAAGAGCTCGACGAGTGGCGGCCTCGCACGGACGTTTCCGAGAGGACGAGGGAGACGACTATCGCGCTGCGCGGCGCGACCACATCTACCGGGTGGAGGGGAGCGGCTGTCACACCACGCGCGGCGACCGCAGCCGCGGAGGTGCCGGCGCAGGCAGGCGCCCAGAAGAAGCAGGGGCACGCGCAAGACGAGCTTGGGCCGCGACCGCGGCCGCGCGTCGACATCGCGGGGCATTCGGAGCCGACAGGGAGCGCGAAAGGGAGCGCGCGCGCCGGAGCCGAGGAGCGGGTAGAAGCGGGACCGCGGGCTCTCCAGCCCGACTTGCATGGGGCGACTGGCCGGTTCGAATCGACCGACGCGATCGAACCGCAGGGTCGGAGTTGGGCCGTCGGGGGGATCGATCCTGGCGGGCCGCTCGAGGGAATCGAACCAGGGCAGCCTTCGCTGGCGATGCGCATCCTGGCCTCGACACGCAGCGACGCGAAGGATCGGGTCGAGGCGGCCACGCCCCCCAAGGCGTGGCGGTCTCCCACCGACGACGCGCACGAGCGCGAGGGCGCAACAGCGAGCCGAACGGAAGGTCGCGAACCGGTGGTTCGGGATCGGCGCGAGGAAGATGGAGCTCGGAGCGACGCCTCCGCGGCGGAGCGCACGGAATGGGTCATCCGGCTCATGTCGCCGACTCGAGCCGATACCCTCGACGCGCCCCCAGACGCGGGCGCGACCTCCGCCGGACGCGAGGCTTCGGTCTTCCCGGGCGGTCCGTCCTCCGCACCCGCCGGGCCGAGGGAGCATGGCGACCAGGGATCGTCGGCGCCAGCGCCAATTCTCCATGCAGCGATGTGGAACCCCGGAGAGAGGCGACGACCGGACTCGTTGCGCGGCGAGCGACTCGCCGACACGCCGGCGACGAAGAGAGAGCCTTCACTTGCCGCTACGCGTTCGCCGAACTCCAACGCCGAAGCGGACAGTACGATACGCGCAAAGCTTCGCGCGCCGCCAGGAACGGGCGAGCGCCGACCGCAAGGTGCGCTTGGTGCGGCCGAGGGGCAGCCCGTCGAGGCCGGCGGCGCGCCGCTTCCACACATGCAGCGAGAAGCCCCCGAGCAGGGCACGCACGAAGACCGAGGAATCGAAACCGACAATCGTGTCGCGGAGACCTCCGACGTCGGCACCGGGGTCGCCCGCACCCCGGGCTCGGTGGCGTCGGTGGCGGCGCCCCCAGGCGGGGGGGCCAAGACCCCAACGTCCATCGACAGCCCCCGATCCTGCGACGCACGCATCGAACCAGCGAGTGCAACACGAGCGGTGCTGGACGCGCCCCCCAAGCCGCGGGACGCGTTCGAGGGCGATGGCTCATCCGTGCGAACCAACTTGGTGGAGCCGAGCCGCACGTTGGGGGCCCAGCCGTCGGACGAGGCCATGGCCCGCGCGAATCCCGCTGGAGCTCCACCGTTGCCGCCACCCCCGACGCGCGAGACGTCGACCGCGCAGAGCCCGCCGGCCGCTCCGACGACACGCCCAATCGGGAGCCCGAGCCTGGATGGCGCGGTCCTCGGCCCCGCAGCGAACCCCAGCCACTCACGAGCCCACGAAGCAGAGGACGCGGGGCCACCCCACGTACCCGACGGAGAGAACCCGGGCTCACGCCACCCCCACGACACCGAGGCCCCGCGCTCACTCCAGCCACGCTACGGAGAGAGCCGCAATTCAGTCCACCACCGCGACGCAGCGGACGGCATCCCGCTCCATCCGCGCGACGAAGAGAGCGGCGGGCCGTGGCGGGCCCGCGCGTCGATGGTCGCTAGCGTCGAGCGCGACGACGGAGCGCACGCGGCGCGTGCGATGGGCCACATCGTCGCGCGTCGAGACGGCGCTCTCGCGAGCCCACCGCGGAGCGTCACGGCCTCCGCGGGAGGCGCGCTTGCGCCCACGGGCATGGGTGCCGACGGGCCACATCGCGCGCCTGAGGCTCGGCTCGAGCCCGTGCCCGCGCCGAACCCGAGGAGCGACGAGCGCGCGTCGAGCCGCGCGGCGGCGGGCGAAACCGATGAGCGGCCCGTGCAGCGGGCTCGAGGCCCGCTCGATCACGCGCGCGTGAAAGGTGGCCCCGCAGACCATCCCATCGTGCGCGCCAGCCTCCCCCAGGTGGGAACGGAGGGTGCGGCCACCGCAGCGATGGCGGGTGTCGTCGACCCTCGCATCGCGGATCGCGTCGGCGACCTTCAAGTGGAACTCGAGGGCACGAGCCCGCCAATCGTTCCCAGATCCGGCCCCGATTCGGCAAGCCGACGGGTGGCCCCTCCAAGGGAGCCTCTGGCTCCGCTCGGGCGTGAGTTCGGCCCTCCTCCACCGAAGGCCTCATGGCCGGCTCTGGTGGACGGAGACGCGCGGCCGACATGGGGAGGCGAGCGTGGAACAAGCAGCCAATCCGTACGACTGGGAACCTCCGCGCGCAGCGTCGGTGGCGCCGCGGGCACACCCCCGTCCGCTGCGGCTCCGCCGACAGCACCCGCTCTGGATGATCAGACGAGCCACAACGACTCGTCGGTTCGGAATGTCTCCCGCGCGGCTGCCATCGTCGCGCGACGGGCCGAGGTCGACGCGCGGAGGTCGACGAACGAGGATCGGGACGCCCTCGGCGAGCGGCCGCCCGGCCGGGCGGCAGAACACCCGTCCGTGGACCGTCGGCGAGACGGTGTCGGGCGCGCGCTTCTCCACCCGCCCGACCGCGCTCTCGACGATCGAGGCCGCGAATCCGCCCGTGGGCCGGCGGGAGGGCGGCTCAAGACGGGTCGGCCGGTGACCGGCGGGGCGGAGCGAATCGACTGTGTGGAGGGTGAAGCGGCCCCCGCGTCCACGGAGAGAGAGATGGTGCGGGCGGACTCCTCCCCAGCGGCGCGACCGCTGGGGCGATCCAGTGGGGGGCCATCGCCGGCGTTTGTGACGTCAAGCGCTGCACTTCGAGCAGCGACCCGCTCGCGCGGCGATCGTCCGCCGGACGACGCGATCGAGCGCGAAGCGCGACCGCCATCGACGGACGTCGAGCCTCGAGTCGACGCAACGAACGCCCACGATCGCACGGGACCGGCGAAGCGGCGGGAGGTCGCGTACGCGCAGCGAACCGTGGCCCCCGCGGCCACGCAGCCAGTGTCGCGACCGCCCGTCGTCGCTGGAGGAGCGCAGGGCGAACCGGAGAGCGCCGAGAAGCGCGCCAACCTCCCGGCGCTGCCCACGCTCATCGATTCACCGCGCCTCGACGCAACCCTACCCGAGAGCGGTTCACGGGAGTGGCCGGGAGCCTCGGCCGCTCGGGCCCACTACGCCGACGCGATGTTGACGCGCGCAACCCGCGTGGCCACGACAGGCACGGAGACTGCGCCCCAATCTCCGCGGCTTCCATCGGACGGCTCTTCAGGAGCGCAGCGAACCCTCTCGAACACCGCGCGCGCCGAACCAAGCGCGTCCGGACGCGTTGCGAGGGATAGTCCACGAGCGGACGCGACGCACGACGCTCCCCCGCTCGACCGGAGCGCCGCGCCCGGAGCATCGCGGAGCACGGCCGTTGCGACGACGGCTGCAGGCGCGCACGTGGCGCGCCCCATGGCGACGCGCGCCACGCACGAAGCGTCGCGACCGGCGCCGCGCGTCCTGCCCGAGCCCACCACCACTGCTGCGAGCGAGGGGTCGATCGGGCCGCGACGAGACCACCGTGACGGCGACCAGCTCGACACCGTGGCCTCCGTTCGCGGCATGACCTCGGTCGTGCGCGCTTGCGCGAGCATCGACTCCGCGAAGCTCGACTCGCCTCGTCTGGAGTCCCAGACGGCCACCTACCCCACACCTCACACGAGCGGCGACCCACGGTCGCAGCCCGACGTACGTGGGGACCTGCGCCCGCGCGGTATGGCCGAAAGGGACGTGAGGGAGCCGATTCGGCCTGGGCGTCCCGACCCGGAGGAGCCACCGATCCGCGTCCAGATTGGCAGGGTCGTGCCGCTCGCGACGCGACCTCCCCGAGGTCGCCCGAGCCCGGCGAGGCCCGTGGTGGGGCTCGACGACTACCTCCATCAGCGCGAGCGCAACTCGTGAGCAACTACACGGCCATCGCGGCGGCGACTGCCTCGCTCGCGCACATCATCACGCGCGAGCTCGAGCGAACTGGGCTGGACGACGTGCACCTCAGCTTCCTTCCGCCCAACGTCATCCCGAAGCGCGAGAAGGCGCGCGGCATCAACATCTACATGTTCGACGTCGGCCCCAACATGGCTTGGCGGAACCAGGAGCTTCCCCTTCGCTCAGCGGACGGCTCGTTCCTCAATCGGCCGCGCGCGGCGATCGACGTTCGGTATTTGCTGAGCTTCTACGGCGAAGACGACCTCCTCACCAGCCAACTGCTCCTCGCCGCGGTGACGAACGCGCTCAACGTGAACGCAGTGCTCGAACCGCAGCTGATCGAGGCGGCGATCCGGAACCCTTACAACGCGCGCTGGCGGAGCTTCCTCGCGCGCTCGAACCTCGCGCAGCAGGCCGACCGGATCAAGTTTCACCCGGTCGGTCTGAGCCTCGACGATCTCGCGAACCTGTGGGGGCTCTTTCATCACGCCGAGTTCCACTTGTCTGTCGTCTACCACGCGTCGGTCGTCCTCATCGACGCGGATGTCCTCGCGAGCGCGTCCCTTCCCGCCACCGACGTGAACCCCGGGGCCGCGGCGGGCGTCCCCTCCATCCAGTCCCTCACACCGCTGCGCGCCGAGCCCAGAGGGACGGTGGTCGTGGAGTTCGGCTCGGGACTCGGTCGGCCGAGCGCGGTGGTCTTCAATGGCACACGCATCAGGACGAACACGCCGAGCGGAGCCATTCGTGTGGGGCAGGGCGAGCTCCACATCAAACTCGACCCGGCGCTCGTTCGCGAGGCGCGCCTCGAGTCGGGGGCCGTCGCCCTGCAACTCGCCTTCGGCGAGGGCCCCGCGCTCAGACTGTCCGAGCCCGCCCTGTTCTCGCTCCTGCCGACCTTCGCAGCGCCGCCGCGCGCGGCGGACGGGAAGCTCCACGCATCGATGACGATCGACGTGAGCCCGAGTCAGACCGTCATCGCGCTCCTCGTTCCCCGTCGCGCCAATGAGCTGGGTGCGGAGAGCGCGTCGATCCCGTGGGTCCCCGCGTCGCGCCCCACCGCATCGCTGGAATTCCCACTGGACCAAGTTCGCCCGGGGGAATATCTGGTCCAGATCTCGATCGATGGTTGCGCTTCTCCGCTCGAGCGGACCGACGGCGTGTTCAGCGGGCCCTCGGTCCGGGTGGGAGGGACGACGTGAGCTCCGCAACGCGACGCCAGTGCCTCCGCGCGCTCACCGACGAGCTCCGACGGCTCGCGGAGCTGCTCGCACCACTCGATCCGTCGACAGAGGGGCGGCCGAGCGTGCATCGAGCCCCCGCCAGCGACGAGCCGACGAGGAACCGCGACACCACGCCGCTCCAACGACTCGTGAACTCCTTCGCCCTCACCGCGTTCGAGCGTGACGTGCTCCTCCTCGCTGCCGGGGCCGAGTGCTCGCGCGCCTTCGGCGCGTCGCTCGCCCGGATGCATGCGCGACGTGATCAGGAGGCGCCGACACTCGGGCTCGCCGTCTCGGCCCTGCCCGACCCCGACTGGGCCGTGCTGGCGCCGACGGAGCCGCTCAGGTACTGGCACCTCGTCGAGATCCCGCCGAACGATCGGCTCGTCGATGCGCCCATCCGAGTCGATCGTCGCATCCTCCACGAGCTCCTGGGGGCCGGGGGTGTCGCCGAAGAGCTCGAAGGCATCGTGACGATCGCCGAGCCCGCCGAGGTCGACTTTGCGTCCGCGGGCGAGGTCGCCGCCAAGCTCGTCGCCGCCTGGCCGAGTCCCGACGAAAGGCCATCCCGCGCGCAGACGCCGTGCGTCCTCGCGCTCGTCACGGCGGATCGCGCGGGCGCGCGCGATGTCGTCGCGCGCGCGGCCGCCGAGGTCGGTGCGCGCGCGGTCGTCGTGGTCGACGGCGCCGCCCTCCCGACCGACCGTCGCGAGCTCCAACGGCTGTCTCGCCTCGTCGAGCGGGAGGCGCTCCTTCGGGGCGCGCCCATCCTCCTCGAGGGTTGGATCGAGGGCGACGACAAGCCACGCCTCTCTGCGTTCACCAGCTTCATCGACGCGCTCGGCGGAAGCGCGGAAGCCCGCGAGCGCGGTGTCCGCACTCCTACGCTCTTGGTCTCATCCCGAGAGCAAGTGGCCCCGCCCAGTCGGCCCATGTCCGTCTTCGACGTCCTTCCGCCGACGCGCGCCGAGCAGGCCTCGCTGCTCCGCCGCTCGCTCGGCGCGCGCGCGCCGGCCGACGAGGAGATCCGCCGCATCGTCGCGCAGTTCCGATTGAGCCCGAGCGCGATCCACGAGGTCGCGCGGAGGGCGCTCACGGCCCGTTCGAAGCCCGGAGCGCGCCCGCTCTGGGACGCGTGCCGGGCCGCGACGCGCGCCCAGATCGATCATCTCGCGCAGCGCCTACAGGGGACAGCGTCGTTCGACGACCTCGTGCTGCCGGAGGAGAAGAAGCGCACGCTCCGCGAGATCGTCGCGCACGTGCGGCACCGCGCGCAGGTCTACGAGGACTGGGGTTTCGGCCCCGACGGGGCCCACGGGCTCGCGATCTGCGCGCTCTTCTCGGGCACGAGCGGCACAGGCAAGACGATGGCGGCCGAGGTGCTCGCGGGAGAGCTCGAACTCGACCTCTACCGGATCGATCTGAGCTCCGTGGTCAGCAAATACATCGGGGAGACGCAAAAGAACCTCCGTGTCATCTTCGACGCTGCGGAGGCCGGTGGTGTGGTGCTCCTCTTCGACGAGGCCGACGCGCTCTTCGGCAAACGCAGCGAGGTGAAAGACAGTCACGATCGATATGCGAACGTCGAGGTGGCCTATCTCCTCCAGCGCGTCGAGACGTACCGGGGGCTCGCGATCCTCACGACGAACCTGAGAGAGGCGATCGACACCGCCTTCACGCGCAGAATTCGCTTCGTCGTCGACTTCACGTTCCCAACCCGCGAGAGCCGCGCTCAGATCTGGGCGCGCGCGCTGCCGCCTCCGGCGCGGCGGGAGGCGATCGACGTAGAGGCACTCGCCGCCCTCGATCTCGCCGGGGGCAACATCCGCAACGTGGCGCTCCGCGGGGCCTTCCTCGCGGCGGAACAAGGCCAGAGCATCCAGATGCGCCACCTCCTCGATGCGGCGCGCGCCGAGTACGAGAAGCTCGGCCGGCCAATGCCAGGAGGCGCCTTTTCATGACGACCCGCCCGCGCATCATCGAACTCTCGATCGACGAGCTCGTGCTCCCCTTGACCTCGGAGGTCGAGCGCCGACGCGTCGCGCGGCTCGTCTCCGAGCGCGTCGTGGCCCGGCTCGACGCTGCCACGCGCGCGCTGGTCGAGGCCGGTGCCCCCATCACGATCGACGAGGTGGAGTACGTCGCGCGCGATGCATGGGCGCCTGCGCTCCTCGCCGACGCCATCGCCGCCGCGATCGTCCGGAAGCTCACGGGTCTCGCGCACCGAGACACCGAGCCGCTGCGCGCGGGCAACCGGAGCTTCGACCGCACATGAGCACGAGCCCGCTGAGCCCCACTGTCCAACAGGGCGCGCTTCGCATTCAGCTCCCGGGCGAGCTCACTGCGCGCACCATCTACTTTCAGTTCAACCCTGAGACCATGACCCGCAGGCTCGTCCCGCAGCTGTCGGGCGGCGGACAGAACGATCACTCGACGCAGGTGAACTACGGGAACGCGCCGCTCTATACGATCTCGATCGAAATCCTCCTCGACGCGACGGACCAGCTCAACAAGAAGAACAAAGTCGCGCAGGAGTACGGGGTGTTCCCCCAGCTCGCGCTCCTCGAGACCACGCTGCTCTACCCCTCGGCGACCGCGGTGCAGCAGGTCACGTCGAGCCTGAACGATGGCGTGATGGAGGTCGCGCCATACACCGCGCCCATCGTGCAGCTCGTCTGGGGCGACAACCGATCCATCCCGGTGCGCGTCACGCAATACGCCGCGGTAGAGGAGCTGTTCGCGCCCAACCTCGCGCCCATCCGAGCGCGCGTGTCGCTCGAGCTCCAAGCCGTCACGTGGTCCGACGTGGACCCCAGCAACGAAAATTACAGCCTCTTCCAAGCCTACCAACAAGCCCTCGAGAACCTCGCCAAGATGGTCTGAACGCGAGAGGACCCGCCCATGTTCTTGCCCACGAGCCGCTACAGCGCAAATCCAGTCCGGGTCTACGTGACGCCCGAGGGCGAGCGCATCGCGTACGCATCCGCGCGACGCGTGCCGCTCATCGATCCCAACAACGTGAAATCCGTCGTGCGGGTCGAGATCCCCCACCGGCTCGATCTCATCGCCGCGAGTCAAATCGGCGACCCACAGGCCTTCTGGGGAATCGCCGACGTGAACCCCACCCTCGACCCGTTCGAGCTCACGCGCACCGCCGGAAACGAGATCGCCATTCCGAGGGTCATCGCGCGTGGTGGAGTCTAGTGCCATCGGCCCGCCTCGAGCTCTGGATGGGGAGGGTCGTCCCGACCCCCGTCTCGGCGGCGATCATCAACGCCGTCGATCGCGTCGAGGTGCGCCAGAAGAGCCAGGGACGCTCGGCCTTCCAGCTGAGCCTGCTCGTCCAGCGGCGTGCCTTCCCAGAGGACGACTACGCCCTCCTCGCGGGGCCGTTCTCGCCCCTCGACCCGACGACGCGGGTCATCGTCATGGCGGAGGTGAATGGCTTTCGAAACGTGCTCATCGACGGGTTCGTCACGCATCAGCAGCTCGCACCCTCCGGCGGCCGAGACGGAATGGCGCACATCACGCTCATGGGCGAGGACGTGTCGGTCCGCATGGATCTGGACGAGTCGAGTCGAGAGTTCCCGGCGATGCCGCCTTATGCGATCGCTGCGTTCATCGTCCTCACCTACCCCGAGCTCGGCCTCAAGCCGCTCCCCATCCCCCCGATCCCGCCGTATCCGCCGCCGAACCCGCTCGTCGAGGTGCCCCTCCAACACGGGACGGACTACGCCTACCTGAACCAGCTCGCTGCCGAGTACGGCTATGTCTTCCGCGTACAGCCAACGCCGCTGCCGACCGTGAACGTCGCCTATTGGGGGCCCGACATCCGCGTGGGTGTTCTCCCGCAGCCCGCGCTCACGGTGGCCCAGGCGAGCGCGACGAACGTCGACGAGATGAACTTCACCTACGACGTGATGCAGCCGTTCGCGATCGGCGGAAGGGTATTGGACGGCCTCCTCAATCGCCAGTTCCCGATCCAGACCGCGCTCATCCCGAGCGACCCGTACGCGAAGCGGCCGCCCGTGTTGGTGCAGGCGCCGAATTTCTGGCGGCTCCAGCTCCGCAAGTTCGTCGTCGGCGGAAACCTGCCCGAGGCGCTGACGCGCGCCCAAATCACGACGACGCTCTCCCAACAGACCGTCGTCCAGGCGACGGGCCGGCTCGACCCGTTTCGGTATGGGCAGCTGCTGCGATGCTACGAGAGCGTGACGGTGCGAGGGGCGGGCAACACCTACGACGGGGTCTACTTCGTCCAAGAGCTCACCACGACCATCGAGCGCGGGGGCATGAAGCAGAACTTCGTGCTCACGCGCGGCGGGCTCGGGACTTGGTTGGAAGAGGTGCCGTTCGGGTTCTGACGCGTGAGGAGGCACCCTGATGGCGAGCGGGTTGCATTTCGGGAAATACAGGGGACAAGTCACCAACAACCTCGACCCCATGGGGCAGGCGCGCCTCCAGGTCAGCGTCGCGCACTTCCCGGGGTTGAAGCTCGGTTGGGCGTTGCCGTGCCTGCCGTGGGCCGGCAATGGCGTCGGCTTCTACGCCGTCCCGCCCGTCGGCGCGAACGTGTGGGTCGAGTTCGAGGGGGGGGACCTGAAGCATCCGATCTGGACAGGCTGCTTCTGGGACGGCCCCCAGGTGGTCCCGGGGGGACTGCCACCGCAGAAGCCGCTGAAGAAGATCCTGAAGACGCAGTACCTCAACGTCGAATTGGACGACACACCGTCGACGGGAGGCATCACGGTGACCGCGCTCCCTCCCGCCGTCCGCACGCCCCTCAACATCAAGATGGACGCGGCGGGGATCCTCCTCGACGTCAATTCGATCGCGAAGGTCGCCCTCACGCCGACGAAGATCACCATCGAGCTCCCGCCCGCGACGGCAACCTTCGAGCCGAAGAAGATCGCGATTTCGCTCGGTGAGCCGTCAATCACGATCGAGCCCTCGGCGATCCTCACGAAGCACGGGCCTTCGACGATCAACGTCACCCCGCAGACTGTGGACATCAAGAACGGGGGCGCGTCGAAGGTGGGGGTCAGCGCCTCGACCGTGGCGGTGAAGTCGGGCGCGTCGACGATCAACGTGAACGCGACCGCGATCGAGCAGGCGTCGGGCCCGGGAAAAGCCCAGGTGGGCGCGCAGGGAGCATCGATCACCCACGGCGGCGCGTCGGTGGAGGCGAAGGTGATGCAGGTGGCGATCAACAAAACAGCGCTGACGGTGAAGTGATGCCCAACGAGATGTTGCACGTAGGCGCGGTCGTTCAGTGCGTGCACGGCGGGATGGCGCAACCGAGCGTTCCCTACCCCCGCGTCAGCGCGATGATGATGCCATCCACGCTGCAGGTCGCGCCCTACCTCGTCGCGGGGTGCAGCTTCATCCCGCTCGCGGGGATTGGTCCGTGCGTCACCGGCATGTGGGTACGCGCCGCGACGCGGACGACCGGGATGGGGATACCGTTCGTGATCCAAGGCGGCACGGCCGTCGACATCCCGACGGGGACGGGGCTCATGCCCTCGGTGTTCCAACCGCGCGTGCAGGCGCGCTGAGCGAGGTCCGATGTCGAAGTTGATCCCCCTCGATCGTCACGGCGCCAGCTTGAACTTCCCGCTCGAGATCGATGGCGGCGGCCGCCTCCGGACGGTCGGCTACGCCGAGCACGTCGCCCAGATGATCGAGCAGGCGCTCCTCACGGCGCTCGGGGAGCGCGTCAACCTGCCGACGTTCGGCTCGGGTCTGCTCGAGCGCGTCTTCGAAGGGTCGGACACGGCGCTCGTCGCGAGCACGCGCACCGAGGTCATCCGCGCGCTGCAGCAAGGACTCGGCGCCATCATCACCGTGGTCGCCGTGACGGTCACGAGCGAGAGCGAGGCGCTGCGGGTCTCCGTCACCTACGCCATTGCGGACACTCCGACGACCGAGACGGTGACGCTTCAGCTATGACGACCGCGCCGGGCCACCACAGCTGGGTGCGCGCGCAGATGATCGCGCGAAGCCCCTATTTCACGGGGCTCGACTTCGTGAACGTGTCGGATCGCGGCCGAGGCCGCTACCGGTTGTCGCTCGCGTTCTTGCCCGCGGGGCACGGAGCCAGCCACAAACGCGCTGTCCCTCCGGGGGTCGAGGTCAGGAACGTCCGCATCACGTTGCCGGACGGGGACGGACACACGGGGCTCCGCGTCGACGCCGTCGACTACGCGCCGCACGAGCCGACCAAACTCTTCGTCGACATCTCGATGATCGATTGTGGGGGCGGCGCGAAGGAGCTCGCGAGCGAGGGGACGTACCTCCTCTCACTCTCGGGCATCCCCAGCCTCGACCGCATCTACTCGGCGGCGTCGTTCCGGCTGCCCGCGAGCTCGCCCTTCCCCCTCGTGCGCGGGACGTCCGATCCCGAAGACCGGCGATGGCCGACGGACATCGACTACCTGTCGAAGGACTACGAGAGCTTCAAGGTGCTCATGCTCAAGTACCTCGCGGAGCACGTGCCGACCTGGCGCGAGCGCGGCGAGGCCGACATCGGCGTGATGCTGATCGAGCTCCTCGCCTACGCGGGCGACTACCTCTCCGACTACCAAGACAACGTCGCGACGGAGGCGTACCTGGCCTCCGCGCGCCTAAGGACATCGGTCAAGCGGCACGCCGTGCTGCTCGACTATGCGCTCGACGAAGGCGCGAATGCGAGGCTCTGGGTCCACGTGGACGTGACGAGGCCCGTCACGCTTCCGTCGAAGACCCTCGTCATCGCGGGAATGGCGGGCGCGGACGGTGCCGCGCGCGGGCGACCGGGCGCGAGTCGGCCCACCTATTTCGAGACGATGCACGACGCGGCGCTCCACCCGGCGCTGAATGTCTGTGAAATCTACACGTGGGGAGCCGCCGATTATGCGTTGCCGAGGGGCGCCACGCGCGCGACCCTGGTGGGGACACTCGAGAGTCTGTCCGCCGGCGATGTCCTCGTCTTCCAGCGCGACAGGCCGGACGAGGGCTCGCCGCGCGCCCACGCGGTACGCCTGTCCACGCCGCCCAAACGCGGCAAAGACCCCCTCTTCGACGTTCCCATCACGCAGGTCGAGTGGTTCCAAGCCGACGAGCTACCGGCCGCCTTTCCCGTCAGGCGAGCCCGCGGCGGTGCGGTCGAGACCAGCCTCACCGTCGTCCTCGGAAACAACGTCCTCGCGGACCACGGGCGGACCACCGTCGAATCGGGCCTGCTCGTGTTGGGCCCCCAGCGGCGGGCGGAGCTCGAGCTCCAGATCGCCGACCTCACGTACACCACCCCGTTCTCCTACGACCGGTCGCTCCGCGAGCCCGCCGCGTTCGCGCTCACGCAAGACGGCGAACGAACGCGCGCCGCGCTGACGCTCGCGCTCACCTCGCCCGTCGAGGGTGGACCTTCCGCGCGGCCCTCGGCCGACGACCCGTCGATCGACGAGCTCCTCGCCCGACGGGCGACGTGGACGGCGGCGCGGACGTTGCTCGACAGCGATCGCTACGCGCGACTGTTCGTCGTCGACAGTGACGCGCCGACCCAAGTCCGGATCCGATTCGGCGACGACGTCTATGGCCGGCGCCCGGCGCCGGGCTCGGCGTTCCGCGCCACCCATCGCACAGGACACGGCGCGGCGGGGAACATCGGCGCCGGGACGGCGTTGTCGTTGGACCGCCCAGCCGATGCGCCCGAGGTCCGCGGGCTTACGGCTCCGCTCCCGGCGCTCGGAGGGCGCAACGCCGAGCGCATCGAGACCGCGCGGCTCGCGGCGCCAACCCGTCCGAACGAACAGCTGCGCATGGTCGTGGAGGCGGACTACGTCGCCGCGGCGACCGCGTTCCCCGGAGTCTCGGGCGCGGCCGTCACGCTCCTCTTCAATGGGGCCTGGTATACCGCCATCGTTTGGATTCATCTCACCGGCGGCGAGCCGATGTCGCCCGCGTTCCGCGCCCGCCTCGCCGCCGAGCTCGAGCCGCGGCGCCTCATGGGCGTGAGTCTCGAGCTCCGTGATGCGGAGTACGTCTCTCTCGCGATCGAGGTCGGTGTCACCCCTGCGCGCGGGATCTCGATGCCCGATCTGCTCCTACGTCTCCAGCGGGTCTTCTCCGCGAGCGCATTTCCCGATGGGCTCGTCGGCTTCTTCTGGCCTGACGCTCGGCGCTTCGGCGAGTCCCTCTACGCGAGCCAGATCCTCGCCCGCGCGATGAACGTCTTCGGCGTGGCGAACGTCACGCTGCGCGGGATGAGTCGGGTCGGCGCGAACGGAGGGACGCGGGAGACGGCCATCCACGTCGCCCCGTACCAGATTGTCCGCGTGTCGAGCGATCCGGGAGCGCCCGAGCGCGGCTACATCGATTTCCTACCCGACACACCCGAGCCGAAAACGTCGGCCGGGCTCTCACGGGGGCGGCGATGAGGCCGCGCATCGCCCGTGGCATCTGGGGTACCCCACGGGGAAACCCGCCGGAGCAAGTGGAGATCAACTATCAGGTAGGGAACTTCAAGAGTTTCCTGGACGCGATGCTCGAGGCCGCGCCCATCGTCACGCTCCCGGACGGGCCCTTCGCCGGGCAGCGGCCCCTCGCGAAGCTCGACACGTCCGCGTCGGGAGCGCTCGGGTTCGAGATCTTCGCGGCTTGGGCGACCGTCTGCAACGTGCTCGCGTTCTATCAGGAGCGCCTTTTCAACGAGGCGTTCGTCGGCACCGCGACCGAGCGCCACGCGCAGCTGTCCCTCCTGCAATCACTCCACTATGCGCCCCGGCCGGCCATCGCGGCGGACGTCGACCTCGTGTTCCAGCTCACGCCGTCGGATCACCCCGACCTGATGGTCACGATCCCGAAGGGCTCGGGGACAGAGAGCGTCCCCACGCCGGGCAACGCGCAAGGCGGCGCGCCGCCCATGCCGCAGGTCTTCGAGACGCGCGACGATCTCGACGGCTGCACGAAGTGGAACGAGCTCTCGCTCGCCGTGTCGCCTACGCCGCCGTCGCCCCCGTCGATCCCGCTCGCGGACCATGTTTGTCTGCTCGAGGGGACCGGGCTCCAGATCGGCGTCGGCAGCCTGCTCCTCCTCACCGGCAGCCTCGAACCGTCGGCGCCGAGCGCGGACACTTGGCTCGTCGTACGCGCCGAGAGCGTCGCCGAAGACGCCGCGACGAACACGACGACGCTCTCGTGGTCGGTCGCTTACATGGGCTCCGCAGAGACCCTCGGGCCGACGCTCTACACGCCGGAGCTCCGGCTCTTCCGGCAGTCGGCGAGGCTCTTCGGCTACGACGCCGCGGTCTGGCGCGACCTGACGCTCTCCGATCAGCTCGGGTTTGGCGTTCCGATTGGGGGCCTCTGGATCGCAGACGCGACACTCACTGCGAACCGTGCTTGGCGGCCCGCTCAAAGGTCGCTCCCGGATGTCCTTGCAGACATTCGATGCCTCCTCGCGGTCCCCGCCTCCGGGGCGCAGGGCCTCGAACTCTTCGCGGGGACGACGGCCGACGGCGTGCTCTCGAGCGTCGACCTGGGCGCGAGCTTCCAGCGAGCGAGTCAGGGGTTGCTCCAGAGTGACATTTATAGCCTCGCGTACGACGCGGCCTTCGGGCTCGTCGCGGGCACGCTCGCAGGTCAGGTGTACCGCTCCGTCGATCGCGGCACGTCGTGGGAGTCCATCAGCGGCGGAGGGATCGTCCTCGAGCGCAAAGACGGAGCGTTCAAGGCGGTCAACACGAACCTTCCGCCCGCGGCGGTCCGGGCGATCCTCATCACGCGGCGCGGAGAAGGCGACGCGCGAAAGCTGGTTCTCCTCGCGTGCTCCGATGCTGGCGTTTACACCTCGGATTCGAGCGGCGTCGTCTGGGCGGGCTTCAACGAGGGCCTGCCGGCCGCGACGAGTCCCCCCGACGCGGAGCTCACGCCGCCCGCAGCGGTCACGGCGTGGTGCATCTCGGAGGCGCCCGATGGCAGGCTCTACCTCGGCACCAACGGGGGCCTCTACGAGCGCACCGCCGATGCACCCCGCTGGCAGCTCGTCGCCGAGGTGGGCGCGCGATCGATCCTCTCGATGTGCGTGGTCGCACGCCCCACGGCGTCCGAACCCAAGCGCGTCGCGGTCCTGCTCGGCACGGCCGGAGAAGGCCTGCTCACGTACTGGCCAACGACAGGCGAGGTCGAGGAAGGGGGGCTCCCGAGCGCGTCCTCGGTGAACGCGATCACGCCGCTCTCGCTCCCGAACCCAGCACCCGCAAGCGTCGCGCGCGACGACCTGCTGCTCGCGGCGGTGAGCGCAGGAGCAGACGGCGGTGTGTTTCGCTCCGACGATCGAGGCGTCACGTGGCTTGCGATCGACGACGGGCTCCGCCTGCCGGTCGACCCCGACTTCGACCCGTCGTCGAGCAACCTCGATCGCGTCGTCGCCGCGGCGTTTCTGTCGCCCACCGGCGACCTCCGCCTCGTCAGCGCGGCGCCGCTCGTCGGTGTTGGGCCCAGGCGCGATTGGCCCGACTATCACATGGGCGGAACGGAGCACGCACCGTCCACCGAGATCGATCTCGATCTCGTCTACGGCGATCTCGCGCCCGACACGTGGCTCGTCCTCATGCAGCCCGACTCCCTCGACCCGCGGAAGATCGAGGCGAGGCGCTACGCGGCGGGCGCTGTCTTCAGCGTGTTCAGACGCGCGTTCGGCGTGAGCGGCACGATCACGCGCGTCGTCGCCGACGAGAGCGCTGGGCTTCGGTCGTTCGATCTCCGGACCGCGACCGCCCTCGTCGCGCCCACGCGTCTGACGCTGGCGTGGCGATCGATCCCGCCGAGCGAGGTCCTCTGGGGGAGAAAGCTCGAGATCGAGGGCCAGATCCCGCTCTTCCCCTACGGCCGACGGCTCCTCGTCACGGGCACGCGAGCGCGGGCGATCGATGCGGGATCCGGCTCGGAGGCGTATGATCTTCGCTGCATCGAGCGGCTCCCCATGGTGGTCGGTCCACGGCGCATGCGGCTCACGATCGAGCGCGCCGGACGCGTCGAGCAGCTCACGCAGCTCGAGCCGTTGATCGAGTTGGTCGCGGACATGTCTTCCGGGGAGACCCATCAGTTCGTCACCGTGGAGAGCGCCGAGTTCGACGAACCGACGAACCGGACGGTCGTCACGGTGGAAGAGCAGCTCGACCCGCTCCAGAAGTCGACCGTGAAGATCTTCGGGAACGTCGTCGCCGCGACGAATGGCGAGACGTTGAAGGACATGGTGCTGGGCAACGGAAACCAGTCCGCGCGCAACCAAACATTCGCGCTACCGACAGGGCCGCTCACGTATGTCCGCGTCCCGGGCACCACGCGACTCGAAGCAGACATACGGGTCTCGGTGAGTGGCGTCCCCTGGACGCGAGTGGACTCCCTCTCCGCGGCGGGCCCCTCCGACAGGGTCTACGAGCTCATCGAGGACCTGGGTGGAGTGACCTGCGTCCGATTCGGGGACGGGCTGTCGGGCGCGCGGCCCCCCACGGGCATCAACAACATCGTCGCCACGTACCGACACGGGGCCGGGCCAGACGGCAATGTTCTCGCTGGGACCATCGTCGTCCTGACGAACATCCCGCTCGGCGTCCTCAGCGTGAACAATCCACTCGCCGCGGCCAACGGACGCGCAGCCCAACCCTACGATGCGGCGCGGCCGGCGGCGACGGCGCGCGTCACCTCCTTGGACCGCGTCGTCACGTCGACCGACTTCACGAACTTGCTCGCGGCGCTCCCCGAGGTCACGAAGGTCGCCACGTTCGAGATCGGTCGCTCGGGCCCGGGCCATCTCGGCGCCCAGCTCCACGTCGTGACCGTCGCGGACGCGACGGAGGTTCCGCTCGACGCGGCCGCGCTCGCGCTCTTCACGAGCGCGATCGAGTCCGTGAGCCCGATGGAAGCGCGCTCCCGCGCGCAATTCGTCGTCCGGTCGTTCTCGCTGGTGTATTTCGCGCTGCGCGCGCGCCTCGTCTTCCATTCCACGACCCTCACGCGTGAGGCGAGAGACGCCGTGATCGCCGCCGCCGAGGACGCTCTCGCCGAGGCGTTCGGATTCCGCGCCCGGGACTTCGCGCAAGCCGTGACGGAAGCCGAAATCTACCGCACCCTCCAGGACGTCCCTGGGGTCGTGGCCGTGGAGCTCGACGCGCTCTATCGAGTCGGGGAAGCCGACGTCCTGAACCCCCGGCTCGAGGCGTCTCCGCCCGTATTCGACGGCTCGACGCTCAAGGACGCGGAGCTGCTTCTCCTCGAACTCGACCAACTCGTCATCTCGTAGGCATGTCGAACTCCGAACTCTTCTACTCGCTGATCCCCCGCATCTACCGGACGCGCGACTACGCGATCGGGCAGCCGCTCCGCGCCTTCGCGCGAGTGCTCGAAGAGCAGTTCGACGTGCTCTCGTCCAACTTCGCACAGACCTACGACAACTGGTTCATCGAGACCTGCGAGCCGTGGGTCATCCCGTACATCGCCGAGATGATCCAGAGCGGGGACCACGCGCTCGACGTCTCCACCGTGGAGCGGACGCGGGCGCTCGTAGCCAACATGATCGGCTACCGCCGCAGGAAGGGGACGGTGCTCGCCCTCGAGAACGCGGTCGCTGACTACACGGGAGCGCCGGCGCTCGCGATCGAGGGGATCGACGTGCTCTCCTTCACGCAGAACGTCCGGGCGCCGCTGCCCGGGAAGGGCCGCACGTTCGACGTTCGACCCGAGCGCGAGACGCTCTGGGTGCGAACGCCGTTCTCGCGCGCCGCTCACACCGTGGACGTCCGCGCGCCTCGGTCGGCGCTCGAGGGCGCCGTGGACCCGGGCGCGCTCGCCGCGATGCCGAACGCTGTCGCCCTCTACCTTTGGCGCCTCGCGAGCTTTCCAGTCCAGAGCGCCGAACCGGCGCGCGTCGGGGTGCGCCGCTACACGTTCGATCCCTCCGGGCGGGACGCGCCGCTCTTCAACCCCCCTGCCGACGATCTCGTCGCCCATTCGCCGGACGAGGCCCCGCGCAGCTACCCCGAGCCTATCCGTCGAGAGGTCCTCGCCTGTCGGCTCGCGGAGCCCGGCACCTCCACGGCGGTCGGCTTCGCGATCTTCCGGCAGCGTCTCCCCGGCGCGCGCGAGCTCCGTCACGTCGCCCCGGCGTGCATGCTGGCCGCGGATCTGAGCGACTGGTCGGCGCCGCGCCCCATCCTCTGCCCCCATGGGCAGCGGCCCTCGGCGGTCGAGGTGCTCGTCGACCCGGAGCTCGGGCGGTTCTATTTCGAGCCCGATCCGGCGGTGGACGCGATCGACCGGCCCACCGTCCTCGTGGACTATGCGTACGGGTTCAGCGCGGACATCGGCGCGGGGCCCTTCCCGCGACCGACGGTCGCGACCCCGCCGACGGGGGGGACGTGGACCGCCCTCGTGGGCAAGCATGCGCTCCTCAGCGATAGACACTCGAAGAGTGGAGTCTTCACGTCCGTGACGGCCGCGATCGACGCGTGGCTCGCGAGCTCTCCCATGACATGGCCGAGGGCGATCGTGACCATCACCGACAGCGCGGCCTACGATCTCGGCCGCCCGAATGGCCCGGAGGGGGTGTTCGAGCTCGAGCTCGACGGCCGTCACCTCGTCCTGCAAGCGAGCGGCGGGACGCGCCCCTTGATCCGCGGCGTGATCGACGTCGACCGCCGCGGTCGCGGGGGCAGCCTCGAGCTGAATGGGCTGCTCGTGGACGGGGCGCTCCTGAGCTCGCCGGAGGTCGTGCTCACGCTCACGACGACGACGCTCCTTCCCTATCGAGGCGAGGCGAGCATCGTCGTGCGCGGGCCGAGCGGAGACAGCGCGCGCGACGCGAGCGGCATGTTGGCGCTCGATCGCTGCATCACGGGCCCCCTCCGCGTGAGCTCGGCGCTGCCCGCGCTCCATATCGCGAGCTCGATCGTCGATGCGTGCGGGGGCCTCGCGATCGCGGGTTCGCCGTCGGGGTTCGGTCCCAGGACGACGCTCGAGCGCGTCACCCTCTTTGGGGAGACCGACGTGTGCGGCCTCGAGTGGGGTACGGACATCCTTTCGACGGGGCCACTCCGCGTCCAACGGGCGACACCCGGATACGTCCAGTTCAGCTGGCTGCCGCCCGGGTCGGTCCTGCCGCTCACGCACGACGTGTACCCGGAGAATCGGGCGCCCGCATCACCCTACGCTTCGCCGCGGTTCGTCTCGACGCGCTTCGGTGCACCGGGCTACGCGCAAGTCTCTCTCGACTCGCCCGAGCCCGTCTCGAAGGGTGGGAGCTCGGGCGGGCAGCTCGGCGCGTTCGCTGGCCAGTCGCTCGGCGACTTGGACACGCGCGACGAGGAGTTGATCGCCGAGTTCCTTCGGATTGGCTTTCGAGCTGGAGTCAACTTCGTCACCTGACGAGGGGGAGAGAATCGATGCCTGGTGACTTCTCGCGTATCGCGTTCGTACCTTCCAAAGGCTACGTCGGCGTGCTCATGCAGCAAGGGCGGGTGCAGCTCGACTATGACTGGAACCAGCAAGTCGACATTCTCCAGCACCGGCTCGGAGCGCTCACGCGGGACGTGGTGGGCCCGGAGGGCGCGCCTCGCGGCGCGCCGGGGTTCGCCGTCGCGCCGCGCGATCGACCGACGGCGCGGGGGCCGCACGTCTACGCCGAGATTCACGACGCCGCGCCGCTCGACCTGCGGCGGGACCAACCCTTCTCGCTCGAGGTGACCGCCGACGCGACGGGCGTGCATGCGAGCGGTACGCTGTGCGCCTGCGAGCCTTCGCGATACCGGCTCGGCGTCGACGACGAGCGCGCGCTGGTCTTCGAGATCGGTGGGCGGACGTTCGTGGGCGACACGCCGCTGCCGTCCCGCGTGGCGCACATCGAGGTTCGCTCGGACGGGGAACGCGTCGCGATCCTCGTCGACGGTCGGCGCGTCGGCAGCGGTGACCTCCAAGAGGCGGGCGCAGGTGGGGAGGACGTGCGGCCCGACGGAGATCTTCGGTTCTTCATCGGTGGTGGCCCGGCGCAAGCGGCGCCGTTCGCAGGGGCGATCTATCGCGTGTCGCTGCGCGCGGCGGCGCGGAGAGGCGCGCCGCTCGAGCACGCGGGGGACTTCACGTTCGACGAGGCGGACGGCGGCGCGGTCGTGGACCGAGCGTCGAGCGAACGCCGCGGGCGACTGGTCGGCATGGATTCGTCGAGTCCGGCGAGCGAGCTTTGGATAGGCGCGGGCCGGTACTACGTGGACGGCGCCGATGTGGAGTGCTTTCGCTCCGTCCCGTTCGACGCCCAACCGTACTTTCCCGGAGCTCGGATCCCCGTCGGGACGTCGCTCGCGTATTTGGACAGTTGGGACGAGATCGTCTCCGCGCTCGAGGACGAGTCCCTCCGCGACCCCGCGCTCGGCGGCCTCGACACGACCGTGCGCGAGCGCCGCGTTTGGCAGGTTCGATGCCTGCCGATCGAGGCGAACGACGAAGGCGACTCCCGCGATCTCGAGCACCGCTGGGACGAGCTCGTCCGGTGGTACGACGGCAAGACGCGGATGCGTGCGTGTCGCGACGATCGCGCGAGTGAGCCCGTCGAGAACCTCCTTTATCGCGTCGAGATCCAGTCCCCGGGGGCGCCCTATGTCGGCGGCGCGCCGCCGCCGAGCCCGCTCGACGAGCTCGTCGTGAGCGCGATGCCGAGCCCATTGGGCGCCTCGAGGGTGGCGGTGCGCGACTGGGGACCGCTCGGGTTCGCGCCGCAACCCGGACAGATCGTCCAGATCCTCGGCCGCCGTCCGCGCGACGCGGAGGGCGCCGACGTCGCTCGTGCCGTCTTCGCAGCGGTCCGCCAGGTGGACGTCGCGGAGCGCGTGCTCACCCTGGAGCTCAGCACGCCCGTGATCCTCGAGGTGGGGACGAGGCTTCGCCGGACCGCGACGTTCACTTGGTCGCGGAACAACGGACTGGATGTCTTCGTGGTGGAGAGCGTCGGCAAGGAGATCTCCCTCGCGAACGAGGTTCGGGCGGGAGGAGCGCCTCTCCAAGAAGGCGATATCGTGACGCTCGAGAGCGCAGCGACGCGGCTCCTCATGGCGGCGCCTCAGTTCGCAGAGGTCGTGAAGGCGGACGGGAGGAGCGTTCGGCTCTCGCCCGAGCTTGAGGCGCCGGACGCATGGACGCGGCCCTGGCTGCTTCGGCGATGGGACAATCGCATCGACAAGGAGTGGCCCAAGACTACGCGCCTCGTCGCGGCCGGCGAATGGCTCGAGCTCGAGCGCGGAATTCGTGTCTGGTTCGCGCGGCAGGGCCGCCTCCAGCGCGGCGATTTCTGGGCGTTCCCATCGCGGACCGCCCTTGGCGGCATCGAGTGGCCCGACGAGCGGCGCGAGAAGCCGGACGGCGGCTCCACCCAAGAGCCGAGGCTCGAGCCGCCGAACGGCGTGTGGCACCGGCTCGCGCGCCTCGCGAAGATCGATGCGAGCTCCCGCCGCGTGCGTACGAAGGACCTGAGGCGAGTGTTCGATCCGCTCGGGGACACGGGCGCTGCGAACATCCCGTCAGGGTTCCTCCTGCCGTCGCCCTCCAGGATCTCACCCCCCGGGTGGGAGACCACGGATTGGTACGTGGACGCGAAGCAGTCCGGCCCAAGATGGACGCAGGGGCCCGCGCTCCCGGTCGATCCCACCCTCCAGATCGCGCTCTTGCTTTGTGAAGGGAGACTCTATGCGCTGACGGAGCGCGGCGATCTGTTCCGCCTCGACGAGTCGACCGAGCGGTGGACCCCGCGGTGCCGCGCCGACGTCCAGCGAGGAAGGGGCTTCGGCGCGGGGGTCTACGCCGGTCGGATTTACTACATCGGCGGCGCAGCCCAGCGCGAGCAGCCCACGAGCTACGAGTTCTACAGCCCCGATCACGATCGCTGGAGCGACACGTACACGCCGAGCCGGTTGCCTCCGGGCCTGACAGACTTCGGCGTGGCCACGCTCGAACAGGGGACGAGCTCCGTCATGCTCATCGCCGGAGGGACGAGCCACGCGCACGGGGACGTGCGCGTGGTCGACGGCGTGTGGGTCTACTTCGCCGACGAGGGCGCAGAGGGGGCGTGGCGCGACGGTCCGGCCCTGCTCGCTCCGCGGACCGCGCTCGCGCTCGTCTCGGTGGGTGGTGTCGCCTACGCGATCGGCGGACGCGACGCGGACTCGAACCCGAGCACGAGCAACGCCGCGCTGGATTGGTTTTCGCGGAGCGAGGTCGCGCGCGCGTGGAGGCCGCGCGCGAGCCTCGCGGCGCCGCGCGCGGAGGCTGCGTCGGTCGCCCTAGCGGGCCGCGTCCACCTCGTGGGCGGTCGGATCGCATCGGGCGACCCGACGGAGAGTCACGAGGTCTACGATCCCTCGACCGACGTGTGGATGAGCGCACCCGCGCTCCGCGCTCCGCGGGTTCGCGCTGGCCTCGCGCCGTACGAGGACGGGCTCCTCTTGGCGGGAGGGAGCGTCGAGCGAGCGGCTTCGGTCGTAGAACAGTATCGACAGGAGCAGCGCCTCTACCTCCACCGTCGGCGCGCGGGATAGCGGCACCTTCGAACGACCTGGCGCTTCCCCGCGGGTGCGCGTAGCGGCCTCGGCGGGGCCCGTCGTACGCTCGCGCCGATGAGGTGCCCCGCGTCGCCCTCGCCGCTCGCCGCCGACGCGCGGCTCGCTGCCGTCGCGCGCTTCGCGGTGTGCGCAGCCGTGGCGAGCTTCGGATCGGCGTGCGCGCGATCGGACGGCGCGGACGTGACGCCGAGGCCTGCGACGACGGGGTTACCGTGCGACGTCGCGCGCGTGATGGAGGCGACGTGCGTGAGCTGTCATTCGGATCCGCCCGTCTCGGGCGCGCCCATGGGCCTCACGAACTACGAGGAGCTCACGTCCCCGTCGCACACCGACGCGGGCCTCTCCTACGCGGCGCGCGCTGCGGTGCGCATCCGCGAGGGGACCATGCCGCCGGGCGGTGGTGCGGGACCGGGGGACGCTTCCGTGCTCGAGGCGTGGGTCGCCGCGGGTGCGCCGCGAGGCACCTGCGGAGAGGAGCCGGACGGCGCGGTGCGCGCGCCGTGATGGGACAGAGCGGCGATCGGTCGCGGCGGCCCCGACCGCTCACCGCGGCGGGCGAGGACTATTTCACGAGGTAGCGGTGCACGAGGTCGGTCACCTCGTCGACCATGACGTCGGGGGCGAAGCGACTCTGGTAGTAGCGCGCGCCCCGGTGGGTCACGGCTTCGACCGCGTGGACGACCACGAAGACCGCAGCGTCGATGTCGCGCACCCGGAGCTCGGCGCGCCGCGACTCGAGGAACACCTTGGCGACGCTCGCCGCGTTGACCTCGACGTCCTCGAGGAGCGCGCCGAGCCGCCCGACCTTCGGCACCTGCTCGGAGAGCACGCGATGGAGCGCCGGGTCGACGCCGTGCACGTCGACCATCGCCCTCACGATCGTGCGGATCGCCTCCCGCATGGGGAGCTCGCCGATCTCGCGCATGCGCTCGTAGAAGATCTCCATCACCTCGGCGCGGTGCCGGTCGATGAGCGCCGCGGTCAGCGCCTCCTTGCTCGGGAAGTACTGGTAGAGCGAGCCAATGCTGACGCCCGCGGTCTCCGCGATGCGGTTGGTGCTCGCCCGGTCGTAGCCGTCCTTGCGTAGAACGCGAGCGGTCGCGTCGAGGATGGCGTCGACGGTCGCCTTCGAGCGCTCCTGCGCGGGCTTTTTTCTGGCCGTCGTGAGCATCTTCTGGGGCATGAGACGGGGCCTCCCGAATGCGAGTTGGCAATATGAGCGGTCGCTCACATTATCCCTGCCATGAGATTCGCACCGTGGAAAGTCGCACAGGCTGCCGTTGCGTTCGTCCAGATCGTCCGAGACCCGAACCAGCTGGGGAAGGTCTTCGAGCTGCGCGAGCACCTCGAGGACCCGAAGATCCTCGACCCCATCCTCGCCTCGCTCCGAGCGGACCCCAAGGCGGCCGCGGCGCTCCGCGAGATGCCGCGCCTCGGTCGCGTGGATCTCGACTGGCTGGAGCGAATGCCCGAGGGCTCGCTCGGCCGTGAGTTCGCGCTCCACATGAAGCGCCAAGGGCTCGATCCGGCGGCCATCCCGACGCTCTCCGCGAAGACGGAATACCAGTACCTGAGCGCCCACCTCTACGAGACGCACGACATCTGGCACGTGGTGACTGGGTTCGCGACGGACGTGCCCGGCGAGCTCGGTTTGCAGGCCTTCTATTACGCGCAGTTCCCGGCGGGATTGTCTGCGATGCTGCTCGCCGCGGGGCTGCTCAACACGACCCTCTACCGCATCGACGAGCGCACGGCGCGGATGGACGCGATCGTGGCGGGCTACGAGCTCGGGAAGAAGGCGCAGCCCTTCTTCGGGACGCGGTGGGCCGAGCTGTGGACGAAGAACCTCGAAGGGATCCGCCGGGACCTCGGCGTCGTCCCCGTCGGGAGCCTCGAGGAGAGGCCGGCCTCGCCTTCGGTCGCCGCGAGCGCGAGCCTGTCGGCCTAATTCCGGCGTAGTACCGGCGCGAGGCGCCAAATCAGCGAGCGCGATTCTGGCACATCCGGAGGATCCACCCGCCAAGAGCGCCTAGAAAGAAGCGCCCAAGCAGACGAGAAGTGACCTCTCGGCTGGCGTCCTCGGCGCCTTGGCGGGCTCAGCGGCGCTCGGTCGCGGAGGCCCCGACCGCGCGCGTCACGGGGACCATGAGGTCCTCGAGGAAGAACGCCGCCAGGTCGTGGCGACCGGTGAGCCCGGCCTTCTTGTAGACGGCGCGCGCCTGCTGCCGAGCCGTGGCCTCCGTGATGGAGCGAGCGTCTGCGATCTCCTTGTGGCTGAGCCCTTTCAAGAGGAGGAGCGCGACCTCTTTCTCGGCGGGTGAGAGCGCCCAGCGCTCGAACTGTCGGTCGAACGCCTCCCCGAGCCCCGCGATGAGCTCGCGTGCCTCGCTGCGCCACTGTGCCGCCTCGGCCTCCGTGGCATGGAGGCGCGCGGCGAGCGCGTCGGCCTCCTCGCGCGCGGCGCGCTCGCGGCGGACGAGCCCGCGCATCCTTTGCGCGACGAGGACGGCACCGACCAGGCCGACGAGGAACACGCCGCCCTCGGCGAGCGCGTGCCCGAGCGTCATTCCTTCGCCGAGATCGGAGACGAGATCGAGCGCCGCGAGGAGCGCGACGAGCGCGAACCCCACCATCACACCCGTGAGGAGCCGTCCGTCGGATGTGGGGTGCGGATCGCTCAACGTGCCGAAACTCCTAGGGCATCACGAACGGAGGATGGCCGGACGGAGGGGTCGCGACCAGGTTCGGGACACCGGAGGTTCGTACCATGGAGCCCCCGCTCGTTCATCCCGACGTCGTGCTCCTGCCCCACGGGCGAAGTCACGACGCTGGGGGGAGCGGGTCGGGGTGGAGAGCGTCCGGGTCGAGATCCCAACCCAAGGAGAGAACCATGCCGACCCAGGAAGAGAAGCCCAGTCCCCGTCGCGCCCTGCCCGTGATCGTCGCGACGTCCGCCCTGACCCTCGCGATCGGGGTCACCGTCGCGGCGCTCGGTGGCTACCTCACCCCGCGGCGCGATGCCGCGGCGATCACCGATCCTCCCGTGCCGGCGCGCGAGCTCCAACGCCTCTCGGAGGAGGCGATGGCGGACGCGCCGAGGGATGCCCCTTCGGAGGCGGTGTCCGGTGCGGCGGACACGACGACCGAGCCGACCCCGCGGACGGTGCTCGTCCCCGTCGTCGAGGACGCACCCCTCCCCCCGCCCCCGCGCGAAGGGATCGTCGCCGAAGCACAAGGACGGGAGCGCGAGGTCGCGCACGCGGACTTCGAGCGGCGCGGTCGCGAGCACCGGCGCGAGGGGAAGGACGACGGGGAGGACGGAGAGGAGGACGATCATGACGACGACTGAACGCAACACCCCTTCGGACGGGCGCGACGCGCGCGGCGTGGATCTGCGGCCCTACCTCGTCGCGCTGCTCGCGACGGGCTACGTTCTCACGTGGCTCGTCCTCGACGTACCCGTCGACGCCCCGAGCGCGCCGGCCGCGCGCGCTCCGATCGCGGTTGGGCCATCGACAGCGTGGATCGACGAGCTACCCGCGACGGCGCGCCCCGCGGTGTCCCTCCCCGCGGGGTGGCGCCTCGCGGAGCGGGGTCGTCGGGACGCCCCGGTCGCGGCGCGCTCGACGCCGGTGCGCGTGCCGACGGCCCGACCGGATCGGATCCGCACGAGGAGCTCGTGATGCACGCGTTTCGAGCGATGAACACGGACGTCACGGTGATCGCGAGCGGGGACGAGCGCGCGATCGCGATCGACGTCGCGGACACGTTCCTCGAGGCGGAGCGGCGCTTCAGCCGGTTTCTCCCGACGAGCGAGCTCTCCGCGCTGAACCGCGCGGAGGGCCCGTTCGCGGCGTCGCCGGAGCTGTTCGACACGCTGGTCCGCGCGAGGAGGTACGTCGAGCGGACGGACGGGATCTTCGATCCTGCGGTGGGCGGCGCGCTCATCGACCTCGGATACGACCGGTCGTTCGCGCCGGGCGCGCTCGACGGGCCCCTCCGTCCGCGCGAACGGAGGCGGGGAGCGGTCGCGCGGTTCTTGGATGTCGGCCTCGACGTCGAGGGGCGCGTGGTGACGCGCCCGCCGCACGTGCGGATCGATCTCGGCGGGATGGTGAAGGGGAGCACGGTCGACGTCGCGGCGCGCCGCCTCGGCGAGGTGGGCGCGATCGACGCCGGAGGGGACGCGTTCCTTCGAACCACGGCGGAGGGCGATCCGTGGCTCGTGGAGATCGAGGACCCGCGCGACGCCAGCAGGACGGTCGCGGTCGTCGCGGTGATGCACCGCGGGGTCGCGACGAGCGCGCCGAACCGGCGTCGGTGGCGCGCGGGCGACGCGTGGCTGCACCACCTCGTGGATCCGCGCACGGGGGAGAGCGCCGCGGGCGATCTCCTCCAGGTCACGGTGTTCGCGCGCACGACGGAGGAGGCGGACGTCCTCGCGAAGACGGCGTTCGTCCTCGGCCGCGCAGCGGGGGAGGCGTTCCTCCGCGCCGAGGACGCGATCGGCGCCGTGCTCGTGCCGAAGGAGGGCGCGCTCGCGTGGGTGGGAGCGCTCGACGTGCGGGAGGTGGCCCATGCGTAGAGCAGCAGGCGTGGGCGTCGCGCTCGGCGTGGTCGCGCTCCTCGTGCTCGCGGCGATCGGGGCGCGAGCGGGCGTCGCGCCCGACGTGCTCCCGAAGCTCTCGGGATCCGCGGCGTGGCTCACGTCGCGCGCGGCGGGTGTGACGGCGTTCCTCGCGCTCTCGCTGGACGTCGCGTTCGGACTGTTCGTCTCGACGGGCGTCGCGGACGGCGCGATCCGCCGCGCGCGCAGCGTGGAGGCGCACCGCTTCCTGTCCGCGGCCGCGCTCGGCGCGACGGCGCTCCACGTCGTCGCGCTCCTCACGGACGGGTTCGTGCGGTTCGACGCGCTGGACGTCCTCGTGCCGTTCCTCTCCTCCTACCGACCGGTCGCGGTCGGGCTCGGCGTCGTCGCCGCGTACACGATGGTCCTCGTCCACGCGAGCTTCGGGTGGCGCGCATCGATCGGGGCGAAGGTGTGGCGAGCGCTCCACGCCACGTCGTTCGTGGCGTACGTCGGCGCGCTCCTTCATGGGGTGTTCGCGGGGAGCGACGCGCACGCGCTGACGGGGCTCTACGCGGCGTCGGGCGCGGTGATCGGCGCGCTCGTGCTGTACCGGATCGCGTGCGCGGCGCGGCGCCGCGCGCCCGCGGGTCGGTGAGGTGCGGCAGCGGGCGGGCGGTGCGTCCCCTTACGGGGATGCGCCGCCGCGGAGGGAGCATCCAGAGGGCTCGCCCAGCGAGCACGCTTTGCCGAACCACCGGATTGCGCTCTCGTGCGAGGCGGCGACGCCCTCGCCGAGCTGGTCACGCAAAATGGTCGTCACCACGGGCGGGAGCCCATGTCAGTACGCAGTGGAATGTCGTCCTCGCGAGCGCGTGGCGGTGATGGCGCCCCCCCCGAGAAGCAGACAGTGGCGCCGCAGAGAGGGCTCTTCCCGTCGACCAGCCCGCGTTCAGCTCGGCGACGCGCTCGACCGCGCGAGCGCCCAATGGCTTGGCGCACCGAGCGGCTCGAGTGGGATGGTCTCACGAGACCCGTGAGTGTGGCCGCCAGAGCATCGTTCGGCTTGAGTCACCGGGTCGATCCGCGGGCGTCCGGGTGGGAGCCGCGCGCCCGAGGCGCGCTCCGGAAGACCGCTGCGGCCAATCTGAGGAGCCCCCGACGAGGCCGTGTGGATCGCCCCTGAAATCGCGGGAATACTCGGTGATTCAAACGGCACCGTGCTGTAGGCTGCGGGCACGTCGATGCCCGGAGAACGAATGCTCGTCGCGGCCGCCACGTCCGTGCTCGTCGCGAGCGGGTGCGGCGAGCCACGCCCGTCGAACGCCCCCGAGGCGCCGACCGGCTCGGCCCGAGAGAGTGCCAGCGCCGCGCCCGCGGCCGCAGCGAGGCCGCTGGATCTCGCTGGGTTCGTCTACCCGGGGAGCGCGGAGTTCACGTGGGGCCACGTCACCGCCAATGTCGGGGAGATCACGTGGCACGCGCGGGTGACGAGCGACCCACCGGAGAAGGTGGTCGCGTGGTTCGAGGAGCGGTTTGGCCCGGGGCAGCGGACAGAGAATGGGGAGGTGGTGTGGCGCGATGATCCCGAGCACACGAAGGACGTCGGCAGTGTCATGCCGATCGACGCGCCCGGACCGCATCACGACGGAACGAAGATCCCCGAGGGCGCGCGGACGGTGATCCTCACGTCCTCGATGACCCGCTACTGACCGCCAATCGCCCGGCGTCTCGGCGGATCTCCACGACCGGGGTCCGCGCGGCGCGACCTCAGCGCGCTTTGGCGACGGCTTCCTCGAACGCGGGGCCCCCAATCCCCTCGAAGAGCGACGCGGGAGGGCTCGTCCCGTCGAGCAGCGCGTGGACGAGCGCCGCGCCGCGCTCGGCGCGGAGCGCGTTCAGCTCGGCGACGCGCTCGACGATCGTCGCCTCCTGGGGCTCGATGCGGCGCTGGAACTCCATTCGAACCGTCGTCGCGTCGCTCGTGATCGTCCCTTCCTCGAGGGAGCGGACGGCCCAGACATGCAAGAGCCGCAGATAGGCTCGCTCGTCCTCCGTGGAGCCGCGCGGCGGGGGATCGAAGTCGGCGATCTTTGCGCGAGCGGCGGTCCGCCACGTGCGCGCCGCCTCGAGCAACGTCCCGACGTCCGACGCGTCGGCGGGCTTGAGGATGACGCGCAACGCGCCGCCTCGGGGGTTCAGGTTGTCCCCGAGCGCGTAGATGGCAGAGCTTCGCGCGAGGGCGTCGAGGAGCGCGACGCTGAACGCCTCCTCGTGGATGCCCAGCATCGCCTCGAAATGGGCGCCGAGCGCGCGGGGCAGTTCCACCGGGAAGCTCTCGGCCACCCCCACCTGCGCCGCGAAGAACGACTCCACGGATCGCGACAGATCCTGGAGCTCCGCGGCGCGCGGATGCGCGGTGCGAGGACCGGTCGCGCCGAGGAAGCCCGCGAGTTGTCGACCGGACGCGACGGTCCCCGTCACCCATTGTCTGCCTCGGCGGAGCTCGGCGAAGAACTTCGACGCGTCGCTACACGGGCCCTCGTGATCCGGCACGCACCAGGCCTCCGAGAAGCCGACGTCGTCCGGGACCTTGTTCGCGCGTGGGATCGTGGGTGCAGTGTCCATCGCGAACGCATGCAGCATCGAGGACGACCGGTCCTGCCCCGCTGCGACGAAGCTGTACACGTACCCCGTGACGGATGCGCCGAGCGCCTTACCGCACGCGAAGGCGGGGCGGAGCTTGTCTGCGTCGTGGATGACGCGGCCGACCGTCCTCCCCGCGTCGGACCAGCTCCCGGCGTTCACCATGTTCACGTAGACGTCGACGCCTTTGCAGACGTCCCCCGCGAAGTGCGACCAGGCCGCCTCCTCCGTGCGGGGCTCGCGAAAACTCGAGGACGCGTTCGACCAATACGAGGCGGACCACCGGCGGAGCGAGACGGCCCACGCCGGAAACGCCGCGCCGTCGTCGTCCACGAAGAGGGGCCCACCCCGCACCTCCGAAGGCGCGAGCTCGACGGTCGACGCCGCCTGCGTCGGCGCCGCCGCGCCCTCGCTCGCCGTCGGGTGCGTGCGCGGATCGCTGGAGCACGCACTCCCGAGGATCAGCGCGGCGCCCCCGAGCACGGCGCGCGCGCGCCCGGTCGTCGGCGGGGCCGAGCGGCGGCGCGTTCTCTGTGCTTCTCGGAGGCTCACCCGGCCAATGTACAACGGCGGTGGATCGCCGCGCGCCACGAGGGCCACACGGAGAGCTCGACGCCGTGCCGCGCGCGGATCCCTTCGAGCCCCATGGATCGGACGCGTGGGGTGGGCTTTCGCTACGGCTCGCGCGCGTGGGTCGCGTCGACGCCGGCCTGATAGCGTGTGTGTGGGATGCCCACGAACTGGACCGCTGGGGACGTCGTCGCGGGTCGCTATCGGCTCGAGGAGGTGGTCGGGCGCGGCGGCATGGGCGTCGTCTGGCGCGTCGAGCACGTGAGGCTCGGCAGGGCGTTCGCGCTGAAGCTGCTCGCCCGCGAGCTCAGTAGCAACGCGCACCACGAGCGCTTCCTGCGCGAGGCGCGCGCGGCCGCG
Source organism: Polyangiaceae bacterium (assembly GCA_046351395.1). GTDB lineage: Bacteria > Myxococcota_A > Polyangia > Polyangiales > Polyangiaceae > CAYYKK01. Next base: position 28,220 of record JAXLYP010000009.1, on the reverse strand, counting down.
GCCATCGGCGGCCGCAACGTCGTCGAGGTGTTCGATTTCGGCGTCGATCGCGGGGCCCCGTACATCGCGATGGAGCTCCTCTCCGGCGAGTCGCTCGCCGCGCGCCTCGAGCGCGAGCGGCGCATCGAGCCGCGCATCTTCGTCGGGCTGTTCGCCGAGATCGCGGCCGCGATCGAGCGCGCCCACCGCCTCCACATCGTCCACCGCGACATCAAGCCGTCCAACGTTCACCTCGCGATCGACGAGGACCCTCCGAGCACCGCCCGCGTCGGCGCCCTCGGGACGCTCGAGGCGCGGCCGCGTGAGGTCGTGAAGGTCCTCGACTTCGGGATCGCGAAGATCCTCGACGGGATGCTCGCCGGTGACGACATCACGACGACCGGCGCCGTGCTCGGGACGGGCCACTACATGAGCCCCGAGCAGGCGCGCGGCACGCGCGAGATCGATCCCCGGTCGGACCTCTGGTCGCTCGGGGTCCTCGCGTTCCACTGCCTCACCGGCGAGCTGCCGATCCAACGGGCGACGGCGGTCGATCTGCTCATCGCGATCGTCACCGAACCCATCCGGCCGCCGAGCTCGATCGACCCGCGCCTCCCGGCTTCGCTCGACGCCTGGTTCGCCCGCGCGACGCGGCGCTCGCCGGACGCCCGTTTCGGCTCGGCGCGCGAGATGTCGGACGCGCTCGCGGCCGCCTTCGACGCCTGATCAGCGTGGATCGCCGAGGCCGCGCGCGTGCCCGCGTGGCTCGAGCGGTCGGACTGAGCTCCGGGCGCCGCGCCGCGCGGCGTGGAAGACTGCTGCTGTCGGCCGCCACCCAATTCCGCCAATCCGTCAGGGGTCGCCGTTTCGAGGATGTGCATCCCGAAGCCCTCTTGAGCCACATCGCGAAGGTCGGGCGATCGGGCACGCTGCTCGCCATCGGCGCGCTCCGTGGGGCACGCAGCGCGCGCACGAGCTGCCGGCGAAGGCTATCGACGACATCAAGCCGAGGAGACTGTCCTCTACCAGACAGTCGCGACGCACTGGCCGGAGTTTCGCGAGCGCGCGGACGAGCACGGCGGTCTGCCCAAGTTCGTCGCTCGCGAGTTCGACGAGGTTCTGCGGTGCGGGATCCTCGAGTAGGGTGTCTCGCGATCGTGACAGTCGTGTCCGCGCGCTCGAGTCCAGCCTTCGGGCGCGGCGCGGGACCTGCAGCGAGAACGGCGCGGGATCGATGCCCATCGCGCAGCGAGAAGTTCGCATCGGAGGGCGGGGTTCGATCACCCCGGTTCGAAGATTTCCTCGGCCTGCGCGGGACGACGACATGCGGAGTTCTGTCCACCGGCCCCGCAGGGGCGGGCGTGGAGTTGCTGGGATCGTGTCCGGACGTTCCCTCCGCGCCGCCGTCGTGGACGCGCTGGTCAGGGCACGCAGGCGCCGCCCGAGATGGCAACGCTCGGGATCCCGGTGCACTGCGAGAGGTACTGGAACCCATCGTACGAGGTGCAGGTGCCCAGCGGCGTGTTGGGGATGTAGAGGCACTTGCTGCCGGGGGTCGCGCTGCAGTCCGCGTCGGTGCAGCAAAGGTGCTCGCAGATGCCCGCCATGCCGTTGATCGAGCGCCGCCTGCACGTGAGCCCGACGCCACAGAACGGTCCGCCCTCCGGATCGCACGACTCGCAGAGGCCGGACGCTCCGATGGGCGCGCAGGTGAATCCGCTGCGGCTCGGTCCCACGTCGCACGCCTCGCCCGCCGCGCAGGGCACGTTCGTGATCGGATTGCACGCTGGCGGTCCGAGCGCGGGCGGCGGTGGCGATGGCGACGGCGGCGCCTTCACCGCGTCGAGATCGGGCGTGATGAAGCCGAATCGGGCGACCCTGTAGGTCCGCTCGTCGTTCGTGAACGTGAACGGCAGCTGATCGCGCACGGCCAGGTAGACGCGAGCGCCGGTGGAGTAGAGCCCGTCCATCTCGAACGAGTCCGGGTTGCGCGGCAACCCGGCGCTCCAGAGGTCGGTCACGGCGCCCCCGACGATCCGGAGGACCTTGCGATCACGCACGCCGCCGATCGGCGTACGCGCGTTGACGTAGAGCGTGCCGTCGTCCGTGATCGCCTTGCTCACGACCTCGTAAGGCGCAGCGACCGGGCTCGGGATCGAGAACTCGAGGCCGAGCTCGGCGGTCGAACGATCGAACCGGAGGAGGCGCCACGTCCCAACGACGTCGTCCGTCAGGAGCACCCACGCGTTCGACGGCGTCTCGAGGAGCTCGAGCTTGCTGCCGAGCGTAATTCCCTCTTCGTACGTGCGCACCGCGCGCAGGGTCCCGTAGGGCGGGAACGTCCTCGACGGATCCGCGGAGGGGGTGAACACGTGGAGGACGGGGATGGGCGTGGGCGCGGCGCCGCCGAAGGCCCCGACCTGGAAGACGTACGCCGGGCCGCCGGGAGGGTCGTACGTCGCCATCGTGTCGCCAGCGAGGACGTGCGCGTCCGCGTCGCGCGGGCGTACGAGCTCCATCCGATCGACGGCGTATTGGGAGCCCATCGCGGCGTCGTGTGCCTTCGTGAAGAGGACGGGCGCGTTGAAGAGGTACATCGCGGAGGCCTCGGCGTCCGTCGACTGGGTCGTGACGACGTCGAGCGCGCGGTTCACGTCACCGACGACGGGCAGCATGGAGAAAGACTGGATACCCGTCGGTTCGAAGACGACCGTGTCCTCGAGGCTGTCCGCCACGTAGCGCAGGCGGTGCAGCGTCGGGCCGTCCGTCCACGTGTAGACATGGGTGCCCACGTCGAGCACCCCCGCCTGCTGACCCAGCTCGGGGAGCGAGCCGTACTGCTCGACGTGGTCCTCGCCTTCGGCCGCGAACGAGAGCCACCCCGCGTCGAAGGGAGGCGCGCTCGCGCCGAGGGCCGTCACCACGATCTTGGCGTGGATCCGGCCCCCGACGTCGCCGAGGAACGCTGCGAACGTCGGCTGCGTGTCGTTATTGAAGTGCCCGGCGTCCGCGCTCGGGGGATCGGTCGTGGCGACGGTGCGCCACCCCATGCCGTCGTGGATCACGCTCTCGGGCCCGCTGCTGCCGCTGCTCGCGTCATCACAAGCAGCGACGCCCACCGCGAGACCCATCGCGAGACCCATCGCGCAAAGAAAAAGGCGCTTCATCGTGCAACGCTAGAACTAGCACGCCCGCCTCGGAAAGTCGGTCGCCCCGGCAGTGGTACGGTTCGGCCGCGCGTCGCGCGAGAGGACTGCGCGCGGCATGTGCTTGATGTCGCGGATGTGGCTCGCGACCTCGGTGATCGCGGTCCTGATCTCGGACTCGATAGCCACCGCGCGAGCCATCGACGCGCGGGTTCGTCTGGCCGAGCTCTTCGACCGACGGATCGAGCCGGTCGATCGTCTTGTCGAGTCGGTCGACCGTCTCAGCGTGTTCGCTCCCGTCTCACGCGCGTTCGCTCGGATCTCCTCCTGGATCTCGATCGTGATGCCTTCATGGCCACTCCTCGGATCTGGAATCCAACCGTCGCTCGCCGCCGCGGGACGTGCTCGGAGCTGCTGCGGGACGGGGTCGTTCCGACCTTCACGCCGGGCGCGGCGATCCAGCGGAAGTTGTCAACGAGGGTCGTGGTGGCGAGGATGCCGTCGCGGGAGTCGTAGACCGCGAGGCGGAAGTGGATCGTCTTGTCGCCGCTCACGGGCGCGACCGTCCGCAGCCAGCTCGTCGACGCGTGATCGCGGCCGCGATCGAGCGCGCCCACCGCCTCCACATCGTCCACCGCGACATCAAGCCGTCGCCGCAGGTCCCGTCGGGGCGGAGCGAGAACTCGAACTCGCCAAGCGAGACCTTCTGACCAGCAACCTCTCGAGGGACCTCAGAGTTGTTGCCACCTTGCGAACGCTCACTCAGTTTGGGTCGCTGCCTCGGCGAGCGGGGCCCATGGGATTGTCGCAGGATCGAACAGCCGTATCCCCACGACCTTCGGCGCGTTGGCCGCGCCGAACGTCCTGTCCGGAGGCGATCCGTCGCCCCAAAACTCGCCGTCGACGGCGATGGCTCCGTGGGGAAGCAGGCGATCTCTCCGAGTCCATCGGCCTTGAAGGCGGTGATGGATGCCGACTCCCAGGCGGCACTGGCCATCCCCTCCCGTCGCAGCCGGAGCACGCGGAACGCCTCTGGCGCCACCGTGCTGTACGATCTGCCCCAGGTGACGTAGACCGCGTCCGCGCAAATGGTGGCGATGCCCTCGTCGAAGTGTTGCACCGGCGGCGCCGTGACCTCCCAATGGAGCGCTCCTTCGGCGCCAACCTGAATGGCGTGGTAGACGCGACGAATATCCATGTGCAGCGCGTCGGCCACGGTACGCCCGACCACGAGCAATCCGTCGGCATTGCTGGCGGTTACGGTCCCTTCCAAGCCGACGATATCGTGTAGAAACCCGGGATCGATCGATCCGAGACGCGTCGCGGCCGGAGATTTGGATGCATCCAGGCGAAACCATCCATCCAGAAACATGCGATCGCCGCCGAGCCCGAACGCGATCTTCGGCTGCGGCTCCCCCTCGATGTTCCAGCGCTCCCTTCCGTCCATGTCGATGGCCCAGATGGAACTGCTCGGGACGTAGTCGAAGCTCCTTTGCCCGTCGAGTCGAACATAGCCGGTTCCGCCACGTGCATCGTAGGCCAGGTCGACGTGGTCGACCCTCGGCGCAGACAGTGGGGGGGCGCGGGCCCACCTCGACGTTCCAGAGGACATTCCCCGAAAAGCCCTCCCCGAAAGGTCAGCTCAGGCTTCGCTTCGGCTGACTGGAACGCGCGCCTTCGAAGAACGACGCCGCGGCACCGATCCGTCCTCGCTCGGACTCGCCGCCCCTCCGTCGCCATTCCAGGGCTCAGGTGCTGCCCAAGGCCGCCCGATGCACACGTTCGTCGGAGCGAAGTCGACGTTCGGCACCGCGTTCCGCCGCGCCCGGCTTACCGCCGGACGGAAAAGCCAGGTCGGATGTCCTATCCGCAGACCCGCGCGACGACGTCAGCTCCGCCGAGCGAGCTTCGGGAAGCGCGCGTCGCGCGCTTCTTCCGGGATGCGCGCGCGCGTCGGCCGCACGCCGCCTGGGCCGTGGAGCGGGGCTTCGAGCGGGAGGCGGCGCGCCTCGAGGACTTGCTCGGGCACGTACTGGAAGCCTTCGAAGAGCGTGCGCTCCACGACGTCGGGGACGCTCGCGAGCGTCTCGGGATCGTGCAGCGCCGCCTCGTAGCGATCGCGCCCGAGCGCCACGAGGCCGGCGCGGAAGTCCCAGAACGTGTCGTCCGAGCAGCCGCCGTGAAGGACATAAGCGGCGGCCCACAGCTCGTAGTCGAGCGCGCGCGCCATCGCGCAACTGAACTCCCTCGTCATCGCCGAGAGCGCGTCGTCGTCGAGCGCCTCGAGCTCCCGCGGAACGCCTTGCAGGACGCGGCGAGCTCCCCCTTCGCGACGGTCTCGATGCGAGCGATCATCGCCCAGAACGCGTCCACCTCCGGTCCGCTCGGAGCCGGCGCGAGCGGCAGGTCGGCGAGCGCTGGCGCCGGCGCTGGTGGGGGCTTCTTCCCAGCGCGCTTCTTCGGGGACGACATCGCGAGAGTCTAGATCAGCGCGCGCGACACCGATCGCGTGGCCGCTGTCGCGGGCGCCGTCGTAGACTCGGCGCGCGATGCACCCTTGGCTCTATCGCTTCGGCTTCCCGGGGTTCGCCGAGCGCGAGTGGGTCCTCCCGGAGGGCGTGGAGCACGAGGAGCCGTGGTACGCGCCGCTCCCTCCGGCGATGGCCATTCAGGATCTGAATGGCTGGGGGCTCGATCCGGAGCTCGACGATCTCTTGCGAGCGCTCCACGAGGCGACATTCGGGGAGCCGCTCTTCGAGCCGCCGGGCGTGCCGTTCCACGCGCTGCTCGACCCGCTGCGCGCGGCGTTCGAACGGGGCACGCTCGTCGCCTGGGCCATCCGCGCGCACGCCGTGCTGAGCCCGGCGGAGCTCCCGAAGGTCCAGCCGAAGCCAAAGCCGGGAGAGCGACCGAGCGCGTGGATCGAGATCGTGCTCGTCGATCAGACCGGCGCGCCGCTCGCGGGCGAGCCGTTCGAGATCACCCCGTCGGATGGGCAGCGCCGATCCGGCACGCTCGACGATCGCGGGTTCGCGCGCGTCGACGGGATCGCCTCGGGGCCCTGCGACGTGACGTTCCCCAAGCTCGACGGCCGCGAGTGGTCGGCGAACGGTCCCTCGCAGGAGGGCGACCTGCGCGAAGAGACCGCGCCCTTCGCGCACCGCGCGGGCGTGAACGACTGCCTCTCCAGCATCGCCGCGCGCTACCGGTTCCGGTCGTGGCGAACCGTCTACGACAACGATCACAACGGCGATCTCCGCGCCCTTCGCGCGGATCCGAACGTCCTCGCGGAGGGTGACCAGGTGATGGTGGATCGGAAGCGGCGCGTCGAGCTGCGTGACACCGAGGCGCGCCACCGGTTCCGCGCGGTCACGGCGCCGACGTCCCTCCGTCTGCGGCTGGATCGCATGAAGCCCCAGCGCTACGTGTTGACCGTCGACGGCGCGCCTGTCCCGGAGGGCGGCACGCGCGAGGCCCCGCGCGCGATGCCGAAGTCGATGGTGATCGAGCACCCCATCGCTCCAGGAGCGATGGCTGCGGAGCTCGCCTTGTACTTCGACGACTCGCCGGAGCCGTTCCATCTGGTCTGGCGCCTGGACCTCGGCGCTCTCCGCCCCGTGGAGCGCGTGCGCGGCGTGAAGGAGCGGCTCAACAACCTCGGGTTCGGCGCGGGCCGGGAGGACGAGCACGCCGATCGGAACACCGAGCGCGCAGTGATGGCGTTCCAGCGATCCATCGGCGACACGCCCACGGGCACCCTCGACGACGGGGTGCGCGAGAAGGTCCGAACGAAGCACGACGTGAGCTGACCATGGCCGATCCACCGAAAGACGAGCCTGATCGCAAGGACGAGGCCCCCGTCGTCGAGACGAACGCGGCGGCCCTGCGCACCGCAGACGGGACCACGAGCGTCAACACGCTCTCGCCGCCCTCGCTCTTCGTGCGCGGCACGTTCCTCGATCCGATCGGCGGGAAATCGCGCGCTCTCCCGCCCCACACGTGGACGCTCACCAAGGCCGGCGACGGCGCGATCCTCTTCGGGTCGGACAGCGACGGGACCGGCCTCTCGACGATCACGCTCGCGCTCGACGGCGATCTGAAATCGAGATGGGTGCTCGCGTGGCGGCCGATCCTCGCGGGCGACGCGCAGCTCGCGTCGAACGAGATCTGGGTCGACCTCGACGCGATCGACACGACGAGCACGCTCACCCCGCGGCCTCTCCTCTCGAGCGCCTGGGTGACCGGGCCGAAGCCGAAGGACATCGAGACGCGGCGCCTGGTCCGGCTCGTCGTGATGGACTCCAAGGCGAAGCTCTCGACGAGCGGCTTCGAGGTCGTCGCCGGCGTGAACGAGCCGGACGGGACGCCAGGCAAAGAGTTCCCGACGACCGATCTCGGCGCGGACGGTCACCTGCTCGAGCGCGCGTTCGTCTACCTGCTCGGCAAGCACGGCACGCCGTCGAAGCCGTGGGAGCTCCAGGTGGACTTCAACTGGTTCACCACGTGGATCGCGTTCCAGTACTTCGATCTCGCCGCGCGCCACACCCGCGTCGTCCCGCCGGGCATCGTCGTGTTCGCGAAGGACAAGACGGGCAAGGTCGTGGGCGCGGGCGTCACGATGGACAGCGCGCCGCTCGGCGAGGGCAACAAGAAGCTCGCGCCGATCTACGTCGTGCATCAGCGCCTCGTCGAGCAGTCGAAGGACGTCCAGTACGTGTTCGAGTTGCCGGAACAGACAGTCGTCGATCTCGAGGGAATGATCCTCGACAGCGAGCCGCGCACCGTGAAGACCGTCGGGACCGTCTCGCCGGATCTGCGCCTCCGTTACCGGCTGCCCGCGCACTGGCACAGCCACGGCATGCGCTGTTCGAACCGGAACACGGGCGAGCTCAAGAAGGTCGTGGTCCTCGAGGAGTGGGACGGCGTCGTGACGGATCCGGAGGATCCGATCCGCGTGCGCGCGACCTGGCGGGAAGGTCCGCTGCGCTTCCACCTGGACGACACGCTCCTCGTGGACGAGCAGAAGAACATCGTCGCGCTCTCGCACGACAAGAACTTCGTCACGGTGTTCGATCAACAGCTCATCATCCGCTCCCCCCTCGCGGGGCTGCCCCACGTCACGGTGGAGCTCGAGAAGGACGACAACTACTTCTACGGCCCCGAGTACATCGTGGTGGAGGGCGGGGAGCGAGCCACGCTCACGCGCCTCTTCCACTACGAGGGGACGATGTTCTCGATGCGCGAGGCGCGCCGCACCGGCCCGGAGGGGACGACGAAATGCCTCGGCGCGCGCGTCGCCATCGCGAACGATCACGAGCGCGTCGACCGGCGGCAGACCGGGGTCCGCATCAAAGACTCGGTCAATTTCCACGGCAAAGGGCGCTACCAGCTGCACCTCATCGACACGGTGATCGACGACTGGGTCTACCTCACGTCGCTCGTGAAGCTCACGCACCTCGTCATCACGTTCACGTCGTTCGTCGATCGCGGAGACACCGAGAAGGATCCGACGACGCTGACGTTCACCGAGGTCGACGCGGTCCTTCTGAACCTCGACGACGCGGCCCGGCGCTGGAGCGCGGGTCACCCGTCGTCCCCGGCGCTCGCGAAGAAGGCGTACGCGCTCGTCCCGCTCGACGAGCCGCTCCGCGAGGTCGTGCTCACGCGCTACTACTTCGGCCACCACCACAAGCCGAAGGGCGGGAGCATGCGGATCCTCCTTCACAAGAAGATCCGCGCGAACGCGGACAGCGCGACCTCGACGGTGCACTTGCAAGTGGGGGACGCGGTGGCGTCCGGCGGCGAAGCGGAGGATCTCGACGGCCTCCCGACGACGCGCTCGGTCATGGCGCACGAGTTCGGGCACATGCTCGGGCTGCCCGACGAGTACCTGGAGGGAACGAAGGAGTCGGACGTGCTTCCTTCGATCAACCAGCCCCTGAACGACGGGGGCCCCGCGCGTCCGTTCGTCGGGGACAGGATCGGGTTGATGGAAGGCATGCGCTCGCCGCGCCTCCGCTACCTGTGGCACCACGCGCATGCCCTCAACAACGAGCCGGCGCTCGCCGGCGCGCTCGGAAACCGCACGTTCGTCCCGCAGCACTGGCCGTTCGCGAGCAGCACGTACACGGGCGGCCTCACGTACAAGCTGCCCGCCACGCCGCCGTTCAAAGCCCCCGCCGATCCCTGGATGCCCGTCGACCGGCGCGTGATGCACGAGCACAAGCGCGTGGAGCTCTTCCTCTACCAGCTCGGAGAAGACGAGGGCGCCGCGGGCGGCGTCGCGGGGAGCTCGTCGGACCTCGTGGGATCGGGCGACACGCCGCTCACCGCGCTGGTCCTCGCGCGCGTGCATTTCGACCTCAAGGCCGCGCCAAAGGCGACGAAGGCCGATCTCATCGCGGCGGGTCGCGCGATCCAGACGCTCATCGGCCCGAACTCGATCATCCCAGCGTTCGCGCTCCGCGGCGACGGCCTCCCGTTTCCACGCGCGCTCGTGTTCTTCCAGTTCGGCTACGCGTTCGCCGAGACGGCGCCGGCGCCGGCGGTCCGCCTCCTCATCGAGCCGGCCGCTTCCACGGTCGCGAACGATCTCCTGAAGCTCGAGGCGGCGAAGCCCAAGGTGCTCCACGTGAAGGCGGCAGAGTGCACGTGGGCGCTCGTCCGCTACGCGCTCGGCATGGAGTCGAGCGCGCCCTCCACGACCGGCGCGCCCGCGAGCCTGGACGCGCCCCTCGGCGAGTCGGAGATCCCGGGCTCGAATTTCGAGGCGGAGGTCGCCGCGCTCCTGAAGGACCCGTCCCCGAAGCGGGCCTGGCGGTTCATCTGGATGAACGGGGTCCTATGACGTCCACGCGCCCCGTGATCGCCCGCCCCGAGGTCTCCATGCAGAGCTACACCACGGCTTACGCGAACGCGCTTCACAGCTCCCGCGTGGACATCCCGAGCTTCACGCCGCGCGCGCTCACGCCGGTTTCGGGAGGCGCGAGCGGGCCGCGCGAGTTCGTGCTCGCCTCGCCGAGCGGCGCGCAGCTCGCGCTCGCTTCGAGCGGCGCTCTCGCGCTCCTCCCACCCTCCACCCCGCGGCGACCGCGACCGCTGGACGAGCGCGGCGCGCGCGCGCGGATGCTCACCGCGGACGGCGCGTTCGACGGCGAGTCGTTTCACCCATGGAGCGGGGACCCGATCGCGCTGCCCTACACCGAACAGGAGACGACGCTCGCGACCTGGACGGACGGCGCGCGGTGGATCGTCGTCCAGTCGATCCAGGGTGGGGAGCGTCGCGACACGATCGGCCTGATCGCGCGCTTCTCGCTCCACGCGCCCGGCATGCTCGCGAGCGGGAAGATCGACGACCGCGCACGCGACGCGTTCGTCACGGAGGAGGGGCGCGTCTTCGTGCTCGCGGCCGACTACCTGGCGAGCTTCCCGCCGGACTTCTCGGTCGGGGAGGGCGATGCGGCAGCGCCTTTCCCGGAGCTCTGGGTGCCGCTCGTCCCTGACCTGAAGCGTTCGCTCGGGGATGCGCGCGGCTACGCGATCAGCGGCGTGGCGGGCGGGATCGCGCTCCTGCGCGGGAGCCGCATCGTCGACCTTGGGACGCAGGGAGGTTGGAGCACCGAGCTCGAGCTGTTCAGCGCAGAGGGGGAGTCGCGCTCGAGGGCGAGCGTCGACTTCGCGGTGCGCCAGCCGCCGATCGACGGCGGGGATGGCCGGGTGTACCTCGCGGGCGACGGGTTCGCCGCGATCGAACACCGCGAGACATCATGGGAGGTGCGCGGCGGGCGCGTCCGGGCGACGGCGTTCGTTGATGGAGCGGTCGCGCTCGCGACGGGGCCCGCGCTCGAGATCCGTTCGCCCACGGGGGACGTGATGACGCGCCTCGAGACGCCCGATGGCTCACCGTTCATCACGCCCCCGGCGATCGCGAGGGACGGATCGATCTGGGTCGCGACCGATAGGGTGGTGTACGCCGCGCGGTGAAGCTCGGCTGCTGCTACTGCCACCCCCCCGGGTTGGGATCTGCCGGGGTTGGGTTGGGATCTGCGGGGTTGTCACATTGGACAGAGCGGATCAGCGCGATCACAACCAGGCACGCCCGGCAGGCGAGGCGGAGGCTGCGGCGCGATGAAACGCCGCGCACTGGGGCGCGAAGCGGGCGCGGAGGGCACAGACGACGGCGCGTCGACCGGCGAATCCGCAGGCACATCGCGGATGAGGGCGGGCGCGCTGGACGAAGCCTCGCAGAGGATGGGCTCGCCGAGCGCGCCGAGCGATGCGCGTGAGCCGCGTGCGTCACAAGCGACGGACGCCAGCAACACCGCCGACGCGCACGACCGGACCGCAACGAGCGCGCGTTGCTTCTTCGTGCAGCCCGACGAGAGAGGCCGGCTGGCAGCCTTCTTCTTCATCCTGCTTGATCGTAGCAGAGCGCCGAACTCCGGCGTCCGTGAGGGGCAGTCGCTCCACGTGGACGGCGCCGGGGGGTCGTCGAGCGCCGACCCCACGAGGGCTACGACTTCCATCGCGGGCATGTCGGCGGACGATCGCCTTCTGTCTGACCGTGAAGCACGCGTGGAGCCTGTCTCGCGCGCTGAACGCGATCGGCGTCCCCGCAGGCCTCGTCCACGGCGAGATGGATGCGGACACACGCGCGCAGGCGCTCGCCGATTCGCGCGGGCAAGACGCAGGTGATGACGAACGTCGCCGTGCTCACCGAGGGGTTCGACCTAGCGCATCACGCCAGACGACCCGGAACTCGCGCCACGGGGTTCGCCGCGGCGCGACCGCGCCCCCCTCGACGACGGAGGGACGCGAAGGCGTCAGTTCGACCGGAACACGAGCACCCGCACCGGGTGCTGATCACCGCCTGCGTCGGTCACGTAGATCTGGATGTTGGATCCGACGTCGGGATCAATCGGCAGCTCCGCCGCGAGCACGAACACGCTCCCGTCCAGAGAGCGCGACGAGAACGAAACGGACGTCACACCGACACCCCCGAGGCGGGCGGAGAACGTCGTGGTGTGTCCGCTGATCGCGTAGACGCGGTACTGCGCCCCAGCGGAGTAGTTCCAGGGGATGGTCCCGCCACCGTCGGAGACGTCGAGTGTCTGGTCGAGGTCGAGGCGATACCCGTTCGACGGGGCCTCCCGGACGAGCTGATCGCCGACGCGGGCGACGGCTGAGTTCGCCTCGGCGAGCGTCATCTTAGGCCGCGCCAGCTCGGCGGCCTCGGCCTTTTCCCGCTCGTCCTTCTCCCGCTGCAGCTTCGCCCCCTCGGCATCCTCCATCTGTTGCTTGTGCTGCTCGAGCCACTTGCACGCCACCGCGGACCCGTATTCACAGGCCTCGCGGACGTCTTTCGTCGCGGTGGGATCGCGATCGGCGGAGATGAGCGAGCTCTCGACGCACACCGGGTGGATCGCGTTGGCCTTCAACGACCAGTCGTCGCCGCTGTAGAGGTCGTAGCAAGCGCTCGCGCACGCGTACGACCGCTCGAGGTCGGCGGGCTGGCCGTGGTCGTAGTCGCCCCGGGTGCGGGCATCGATGCTCGTGTGGCAGCGGGCCTGATCGACGCCACACCCGGCGGTGAAGACGAACAAGACCACGGGCGCGACTTTCCACATTCGCTCACGGTAACCGGACGGGCGAGGGATCTCAACGCCGGGGGGGGTTACTGTGGTCGAGCTCGTCCGGTGACGTTCGACGCGGAGCCGGCGGCGGGATACAGGGATGTGTGCACTGGAGGGTCGGCACTGTCCCCGTGCTCGCGCTCTTCGCGTGCGGGCAGCCCGCGACGAACACGTCTTCGTCAGCGCCCTCCTCGGACGGCGAAGTGGCGCCAATGGCTGCGTCGAGAGGGCGTGAGGTCGCTCCGCGACCGAGCGCGCCGCCGAGGGAGGAGGTGCGCTCGACGTTCTCCTGGGGACCCCTCGGGGTGACGCTCCTCGAAGGCGACGATGGGCGCCGCGTGGAGCTGTCGGGAGCGTTGGGAGCGCGCACACTGATCGAAGGGGACTACGTCCAGCGGTGCGAGCTCGTCGAGCTCGACCACGCGCCGCCAGAGGAGCTCTGGGTCGCGACGGCCGCGGGCGCGCACGGCAACCGCGAGGACGCGTTCTTCCGCTCGACGGCGAACGGCGTGGAGCGGTGGTTGCTCGTCCGCACCGACGAGGGCGAAGTCGGCGTCGAAGACCTCGATCACGACGGCCGTGCCGAGATCGTCGGGACGGTGAGCCGCTACTTCGAGGGCGCGGAGTTCTCCCGGCCGCTCGTCCTGACGCTCGATCGGGGACGCTGGCGCGACGCGACCGAGGACCATCCCGATCGCCTCCGCGCGGCGCGCGAAGACGCGCAGCGGCCGTTCGGCGCGCCGCCACGCAGCGGCGCTCCCGAATGCGTCGTCCCCAACGCGATCGACGTGCTCGGCGTGTCACTGTTGCTCGGAGAGGAGCGCGCGGCGGTCGACTGGCTCGACGCGAACTGCCCTGGCGCCTCGACTTGGCTGAGCGCGAACCGCGAGAAGATGCGGGCGTTCGTCCGCGAGCCCGTGTTCACCGAGGGGGAGTGAGCGCGCGCGGACGATCGCATCCCGTCGCTTTGTCGAGTCCGCGACGCTCGGCCGAGCTCGTCCGAGAGAGAGCGCGCCGCACCGGATGGGGGAGCGAATACGTCCATCGCTTGTGGGAGCAGCTGCGTCAGCACGTGCGACTGCGCGACGGCCGCCGTGCGGGTCCGGTGCTGCTGCCGGACGGCCGACGCCACCGACACGTGATTGGATACCAAGACGAGGAGCGCGCCGGTGGTGAACACGACAGTGCTCGCGAGGGGTGCAACGCGGAGATGCGCTGGGTCGAGGTCGCCACCACGCCGGGCGCGATCGCGAGGCTCCTCGCGAAGCACGGCCTCCACACGGGGCTCCGGCCCGTGGACCCCGCGGAAGCAGATCCAGAACCAGAGCAGAGGCAGAGCTCGGCTCGCGCCTCGCCGCCCGCCCACCTCTGCATCAAAAGCCCTCCCCGAAAGGTCAGCTCAGGCTTCGCTTCGGCTGACTGGAACGCGCGCCTTCGAAGAACGACGCGGCGGCACCGATCCGTCCTCGCTCGGACTCGCCGCCGCTCCGTCGCCATTCCAGGGCTCAGGTGCTGCCCAAGGCCGCCCGATGCGCACGTTCGTCGGAGCGAAGTCGACGTTCGGCACCGCGTTCCGCCGCGCCTGGCTTGCCGCCGGACGGAAAAGCCAGGTCGGATGTCCTTGTATCCGCTCACCGCCCGGGTCGGGCGTGGTTTCGTGAGCGCCGGGCAGGTCGGTGACCTGGATCCGGTAGCGTCGACCACGCGGGAGGGGTGGCCGAGGGGGTCCGGCGTGGTTCGATCGGCACGGGTCGGGTCGCCGACCGTGCGTTGGTTCATCGCGCGTCGATGGGGCCCGCCGTGATCACCCAACCGCGCGGAGCGTGGGATGCGCCTTCGACCCCAATCTCGAATTCCCTCCCGTCGCAACTCACGACAAAGCCCAGATCGGGACGGACGCGCTCGACACCGTGGTCGACTTCCACTCTCCCAGCGGAGAGGCGAACGAATTCCATGTGGTCGGCGTTCTTCATGTAGTCGGCGAACTTGGCGCGCACCTCGCGCCAGCTTTTGTCGAGTTCCTCGGGCAAGCCGCGCAGCTTCGCGCGCTCCGACTCGGGCACCGGCCCGATCTCCGGATGCGCTGCGACGAGCTGATCCACGTCGTTGCCGGTCATCGCAAGTGCGCGCAACTCGAGCGAGCGGTAGTCGCTAGTGGCCGGCGCCCGGAGCCCCGCGACGATGGCGCGCGCCAATTCTTCCAAGGTCTGGGGCCCTGAGGTCGCGGGCGCTCGGGTCACAGGGCCTGGAGCGCCGTCGATCACGCAGATCTGCGCGACGCAGCGCGCCCCTCCCGCGCAGTCGTCGGTCTTGGTGCACGACTCACCTGCACGCGACTTGCTCGCATCGCTGTTTGTGCAGCTGGTGCAGAGCAGCATGAGCGCGCAAACCCACCAGCGGCCTTCAGTCGAGCGCACGCAGCACCTCCCCCAACGCTTGCATGGCCATCCCGCACTTGACCGTCGAAGTCTCGGAGAGGACGCGTACGCCCGCCGTCTCGCCCGTGTAGAAATCGAAAGACTCCTCCACCCGCATGTGGAAGGTGGCCTCGTCTCCGAGTTCGGTGAGGCCCTGGTACTGAATGTCGTACTGACTGACGGCCGACCCCGACCTCGACGCTTCGGCGCTGATAAACTCGGCCCCGTTGAACCTGGCCGCGAAGGGGTGGCACTTTCGCATTACCGTCAGCGCGTGTGACTCCATGTGACGCTCCGCCTCGCGCCGTACTGCGTCCGGATCGGGAGTCCCGCTCTCCGCGTTTCCATGCAACACGGGGTCGTCCTTTGGGGGCGGTGGTGGCGTTGGAGGGCGCGTCTCACCACCTACACGTTGTGCGTACGGAGACGTCTGGACCGGCAGTGGTGCTGGCGTACCGTCGATGACACAAGTGAGGTTCACGCATCGCGCGGCACCCGCGCAATCCGGGGTCTTCTGACACGACTCGCCGACGCGAGAGCCGCCCCCCTCGCCCTTGCAACCTGTCAAGAGGAGTGCAGTGACCCAACCCGCCCGGAGGACTCGACGCGCCACCACCCTTGAAGGATACGGAGCCACCGCGATGGATGTCCACCGCGGGCTTGTCGATCTCGAGTGCTCAGCGAAGCAAAGACGACGTGACCCCCGCCTCGCGCAAGGTCTCGTCGAGCGCGCCCAGCGCGACGTCCAGGTCACGCTGCACCGTCTTCGTCGACACGCCGCCCCGTGCCGTCGCGATCTCTTGAAGCGTCATCTTCTCCACAACCCGCTCGCGAAGCACCTCGCGTTGCCGCTCGCTGATCAGCGTGGATCGCCGAGGCCGAGCGCGTGCATGCGGAGCTTGAGCCCGTGGGGGGAGATCTCGAGCGCCGCGGCGGTCGCGACGACGTCCCCGCCGTGCTTCTCGAGCGTCGACGTGACCTCGTCGGCGGTGAGCTCGCGCGCGCGGCTGAGGCGCTTGTTCGACGCGACCCGTGCATAGAGCGACGAGCGGGCGATGCCGAGCCGATCGGCGGCGGCGGCGCGCCGGAAGCCCGTCTGCTCGAGCGCCGCGAGGATCTCGTCGTCCGTGATGTCCTGGGGTCGCCGTGCTTTCGTCGTCGGGCGGTCCTCCTGATGCCCCGCCGCGTCGTGCGCGGTGCGCGCGTGGCTCGAGCGGTCGGACTGAGCTCCGGGCGCCGCCTTCAGCAGCCCGTCGAGCTCCTTCCCGATCACGAGGGTCGGCTCCTCCCGACCCTGGACGACGAGCTGCCGGACGACGTTCTGGAGCTGCCGCACGTTTCCGGTCCACGGCGCCATGGCGAGGCGCGCGACCAGCGCGGAGGAGAGCCACGGCCGCTCGCTCCGCTCGTCCTCGAGCAGGGCCGCCTGCTCCTCGGGCGAGAGCAGCGCGCGAGCGAAGTGCACGAGCAGCCGGCCGATGTCGTCGCGCCGCTCGGCGAGGGACGGGACGCGCAGCGTCGCCTCCGCCACGCGGTGGAGGAGCGGCTCGCGGAAGCGCCCACTCGACACCGCGGACTCGAGATCGGCGTCCGTCGCGGAGAGGAGGCGCACGTCGACCTTGCGCGGGCGTCGGTCTCCGACCCGCACGACCTCCTTCGTCTCGAGCGTCCGGAGCAGCATCGCTTGGACGCCGACGTCCGTGTCGCCGATCTCGTCGAGGAACAGCGTCCCGCCGTCCGCGGCGACGAAGTGTCCGTCCTGGTCCGACACGGCCCCGCTGAACGCGCCGCGCGTGTGCCCGCGCGACGAGCTCCTTCCCGCTCCCCGTCGCGCCGCGCACGAGCACCCGCAGCTCGGTGCGCGCGAGCCGGTCGATGTCGCGACGGAGCTGCCGCATCGCGTCGCTGTCGCCGACGAGATCGAACCGCGGCGACGCCCGACCGGACGCGGCGATCACGCGGTGGAGCAGCAGGACGACCCGATCTTCGAGCTCGATCACGACCCCCGCGTCGAGCGCTTCGTCGCCGAGCGATCGGGCCGCGTCGAGCGGCTCCCCCTGGACGCGCACGATGCCTCTTCCGGCGCCGCGGGAGACGACGAGGCCGCCGTCGCGCGCCTCGATCGAGGCGAGCGCGTCGCGGCTCAGGAAGCCGTCCGCGAGCGGACGCGGCGGCCCGGGCCGGCCCCCGTCCGGCGCGCCCTTGGGCGGGGCGAACGTGGGCGAGAGGCGGGACATCGACACGCTCTCTCGCGCGTCGAGGCCGGGCAGCACGGCGCGCTCGCCGACGCGGCGAGCGTCCGGGTGGCCGAGGATGGTGAGCGCGTACGTGCGCGCGATCAGGGGCTCTGCGGAGATCGGCGCGCGCTGCCGGGTTCGCGTCGCGAGGAGAGCGTCTTCGTCGGACGGTGGCGCCACTCGGCCAGTCTAGTCCGTCCGCCGAGCGCGCTCCAAGCACGCACGGGAGCACGCGGGATGCCGTGAACGTGTACTGTCGTGCGCGTGGAGTCGCACCGCCCATGAGCCCCAGGGAGTGGTCCGCGGGTGACATCGTGGGCGAGCGCGACGTGCTCGAGGCTCCGCTCGCCTCCGGGGGACAGGCGCCGTCTGGCGCGCGCAGCACACCGAACTCCAGACGCCGTACGCCGTGAAGCTGATCCTCGGCGACGACGCCGACGAGGAGAGGGTCGCGCGCTTCGAGCGCGAGGCGCGCGCCGCCGCCGCGTTGACGAGCGCGCACGTCGTCCGCGTGTTCGATCTCGGCGTGGACGTGACGAGGGGGCGCGAGGGGACGCCGTACCTCGTGATGGAGCTCCTCTCGGGCGAGTCCCTGCGGGCTCGGCTGAAGCGCGAGGGGCGCCTCTCCCCGGCCGCCCTCCGACCGATCGCGAGCGCGCTCGGCAAGGCGATGGACAAAGCACACGCTGCGGGCATCGTGCACCGCGACCTGAAGCCCGCGAACGTGTTCCTCGCGCGGGACGCCGACGGGTCGGACGACCCGGCGACCGTGCCCCACGAGACCGTGAAGGTGCTCGATTTCGGCGTCGCGAAGATCCAGGGACGGATCCACGAGGACGGCCTCGCGACGAGGACCGGCGCGCTCATCGGCACCGCCTACTACATGAGCCCGGAGCAGGCGCGCGGCGCGAAGACCGTCGACCATCGCAGCGACCTCTGGGCGCTCGGCGTCATCGCGTACGAGTGTCTGATCGGTGCGCGCCCAGTCGGCGCGCGCACGATCGCGGATCTCGTGCTCGCGATCTGCGCCGAGCCGATGCCCGTCCCGAGCAGCCGCGGCCCCGTGCCTCCCGGCTTCGACGCGTGGTTCGCGCGCGCGACCGCGAAGGCTCCCGAGCACCGGTTCCAGAGCGCCGCGGAGCTCGTCGCCGCGCTGAAGCCCCTACTGCGCTGACGATCTCGTTCAGTCGTCGCCGCGGTCGTCGCCGTCGTGGTCGCAGTGACGGTGATGGTCGAACCCGCGGCGGCAGCCCTCGGCTTCTTCCCCCCCACCCTCGCGCTCCTCGCCGCGACCCTCGCGCTCCTTGCCCTCCGGATCCTCGCCATACTCGCCACCATGGCAGCCGCTTCCCGTCGACTCCCCGCCGCTCGAGCTGGAGGTCTCGTCCACGCTGCCCGTGCTGGAGGTCTCGTCGACGCTGCCCGTGCTGGTGGTCTCGTCGACGCTGCCCGTGCTGGTGGTCTCGTCCACGCTGCCCGTGCTGGTGGTCTCGTCCACGCTGCCCGTGCTGGTGGTCTCGTCGACGCTGCCCGTGCTGGAGAGCTCGCGGACACTGCCGGTGCTCGTCGCGCGGGGGCGAGACACGTGGACCGCGGCTCCGCCGCCCGCGCCGCCGGTCTCGTCCCCGCCGGTCTTCTCCTCCGTCACGTCGTCGAGGCCCTCCGCGTCGAGCGAGCAGCCGTTGACGAAGCCGAGAGCGAGCGAGGCGAAGAGGACGAACGTGCGAGCGGGGCGGACGAGAGAGTTCATGGGTGAGCGGGTCTCCGTGGGTGGGGTTCGGGAGGGACCCGGCGCAACCGCGATGCCACCGCGATCGACCGCGTTTTCAAGGCGTCTTCTGAACATGGGCGGCGCGCGCCGGCCGTCACGCGGTCCGCCGGACCATCCAACGGACCGTCCAGCGGACGAGACGGGTGCGGACGCGATCGAGAGTGGGCCGCGCGAGCGCGACCGATCGCCGACGGGCGCGTCGAGCTCGCGAAGCGAGGGTCGAGGTCGCGCGGCGCCGAGCTCGATCGAGTTATCGCGTCAGCGCGCCGTCTTGGTCGCTTTCGCGGTCGGCTTCTTCGCGGCTGGCGTCTTCCCCGTAGCCTTCTTCGCCGCGGGCTTCCTCGGGGTCGTAGGCTTCCTCGGAGTCGCGGGCGGCTTTGTGGTCGCTGGGCTCTTGGCGCTGGCGGACTTCTTCGCCGTCTTCTTCTCCGCCTTCTCCGGCGGCCTCCGAGGTCGACGCTTCGGCGAGATGGACTGAATCGCGAGTTCGCCGCGCGGCTTCTTGTCGCGCACGGAGGGGGTGTCCACGAAGGCCCATTCGAGGAGCGCCACGACGTCGGGCTCGTCGAGGGACTCCTCATCTTTCAGCACGATGCTGCGGATGGTCTTTCCGCTGCCGACGAGGAGCTTCTTCGGGTCGGGCAGGGTCGAGCCCCGGAGAAAGAACAGCGTCACCCACTTTGGGTAGAGCGCGAGGGAGCACACGATGCCCTTGGGCGTGGGCGTGGTCCCGAAGGTGACGACGAGCGCGTTGTAGTTGTCGTAGATGAGCCGGTGAGCGCCGGGGAAGCGCTTCTCGAGCTTGGCGATCGCGGCCTTCGCCTGGCGCGCGATCTCGGTCGTGTACTCGGCGAGGAACGTGTCGAGCTGGGCGGCCGCGGTCTTCACGACCGTGAATGTACCGACGAGACAGCGCGCGCGGCGCGCCTTCGTCGAGAGCCCCAAGAAACGACGCCCGCAGCCACCCACGCGAGGCTCGGGCGCCGGGGATGCCGACCGAGCCGCTCCCGCTCAAGCGCTCGCGCTGCAGCTCTCGCTCGCCTGCCCACTCGTGGGGCGCGGGCGCGGGGCGAACGCGGGGAGCCACCGCCCTCGGTGGCGTGCGTGAGGTTCGCGCGGCTCTGCGCCGGCGACGGTGTCGGTCGACGCGCGCGCGAGCGCGTCCGCGTCGCGTCGCAGCTTGCGCGCGCGCTCCAAGGACGCGACCCCGAGGAACGCGCCGATCACGGGGGACGCGCCGAAGCCGAGGAGCGGCACCGGGAACTCGCCCACACACGGGACGATCGCGAGCGCGACGAAGTACGCGGCAAGCGCGGCCGCCATCGCGCGCCCCGCCGTCGAGTGCTCACCGCCGCGGAGGGAGAGGAGGGGGCAGAGCGCGCTCGCTCCCATCGCGGCGACGGCGATCGCACCGACGATCGGAGAGAGCGCGAACGCGCGCGTGAAGATGTCCTCCACGAAGGGCGCGCCACCGAGCGGGTCGGGGCGCAGCCACCCGAACGCGATCGTCGCGGCGTAGACGGGCGTCACCCACGCGTTGCGTCTCGGATCGACGACGACGCTCAGGGTGATCGCCGCGAGGCCGGCCGCGGTGACCTGTCCCGCGTCGGGGGAGATGACGTGCGCGGTCTGGAGGGAGAGGAGCAGCGCGTGCGCCGCCCAGGGGCGCCGCGCCATCGTGGAGGCGGCGAACACGAGGAGCGCGGGGGTGAGCAGCATCGAGGGGTGGACGCGGTACGCACCGAGCTCGACCCACCGCCGAACGCCCTCGATGTCCGCTCCGAACACGAGGGGCGCGGCGATCGCGAGCGCGCCCGCCACCGCGAGGAGCGCGCCCGCGCGCGCGGGGAGCTTGGGGATGCGGGCGATCGCGACGGCCAGGAGCGCGCCCGCGACCCCGCTCGCGAGCTGCACGAGAGAGCGTGAGGGCGGCGCCCCGGAGGCCCCCATGACGCTCGCGCCGACGGCGATCGGGAGCAGCAACCACCACGCGGGCGACATGCGCGGACCGTTAGCACGACGGCCCGGCGGACGGACTTTGCGGCCTGAGTTCCCGTGTCGCCGGAGAGTGTCCGAGGTCGCGATCAGGGCTGGCGCGAGAGGCGGAGCAGAGCGAACGTGCCGCCGGCGGAGTGTGGCAGCGCCGCGTGATCGACGCGGTATCGACCGGGCGCGAGGGGCACGTCGAGGACACCGCCGTCGGCGCCGATGTCCGCGGCGGCGGCAGCGCCCTCGTACGCGGAGTCGAAGACGAAGAGGCGACCGCCCGAGGTCTCGAGCACGTGCGCGGAGGTCGAGAACGCAGCGGGGTCGACGGTCGCGAGCGCCGCACGGGCGGCTTCCTCCGTGTCGAACGGGGGAGTGCGGACGATCATCACGCCGTCTCCCCAGGGGAGCGCCGCGGTGCTGAGCTCACCATCGAGGACGAGCGCGCGGCCCGAGCCGACGGGGAGCGTCCCCGCCACGGTGGCGCCGACGTCGAACGGGTCTTCGACGTCGTCGCACGCGCGATCGTAGTCGCACACGACGCCCCCCGTGCCCCACGTCCAGCCGGGCGGCACGGCGGCGCCGACGGGCGGAGACGTGCCTCGCCAGAGCGGCGATAGGTCGCTCGGAATGACGAGGATGGGGCCGCCCCCGGAGACGACGCACTCGATGGGTTTCACGGTGTACGCATCCAGCCGTGGGCTGCTCGGAGCAATGGCGATCGCCAGGCGGCCCCGGCAGGATGCGACGCGCCTCGTCTTCATGCGGAGGCCCTCGGCGTGGTACCCCCGGCTCGCGAATGGGTGGACCAGTCGAGGTCCCTTCACGCTTCGCGATCGCTCGCGCGAAGGCCGTAGTTGCTACTGTCGGCGCCGAGCTCGACAGCACGCGCTCACCACGACTAGGGAGCTGCGAGGAGAGGTGAAGTCAGGTAGAGTTGCCGGCTCCATGGGGGGACCTTCGACACGCAGCGTGCTTCTGACGCTTTCGAAGCAGCGTCTGCTCGATCTCGGGCGAACGTTCTCCGTCGGGGTCGCCGCAGCTAGCACGCGCGAGGCGCAGGTGGACGCGCTCGTCGGTGCGAACTCGATCCGTTTCCGCGAGCTCCTTGGCTCCCTCTCGAGGGACGAGCTGAAGGCCGCATGCCGCGCGCACGACCTCGACGACTCCGCGCGGGCACGGCCGGTGCTCGCCGCCCGACTGCTCAACGCGCACGGGTCTGGCGAGTCGGTCCTCCGCACGCCCTCTTCACACCGAACCGCGCGCCGATCTACGTGCCGCGTGTCGGCGCGATCGTCCAGGTGCGGCATCGGCAGTGGCTCGTCGAAGACGTCACCGCGCCGCCGGCGCTAGGACAGGCGACGCGGGTGCGCCTCGTATGCCTCGACGACGACCACCAGGGACGGGCTCTCGAGGTGCTCTGGGAGCTCGAGCTCGGCGCGCGCGTGCTGCAGCCCGAGGCGCACGGGCTCGGGACGACCAACAAGCTCGACCCACCGCGGCACTTCGCGGCGTACCTGCACGCGCTCAAGTGGAACAGCGTCACCGCGACCGAGGCGCGGCTCTTCCAGGCGCCGTTCCGCGCGGGCATCAAGCTGATGAACCACCAGCTCGCACCGCTTGAGAAGGCGCTGTCGTTGCCTCGGGCGAACGTGTTCATCGCGGACGACGTCGGCCTCGGCAAGACCATCGAGGCGGGGCTCATCGCGCAGGAGCTGCTGCTCCGGCAGCGCGTGTCGTTCATCGTGATCGTGTGCCCGGCGTCCGTTTGCCTCCAGTGGAAGGACGAGATGCAACGCCGGTTCGGCCTCTACTTCGAGGTCGTGAACCGTCGCTTCATCGCGCGTCGGCGGCAGGAGCGCGGCTTCGGGGTGAACCCGTGGAGCACGCACACTCGCTTCATCGTGTCCCACCCGATCCTTCGCCGGCCCGAGTACCGCGACCCGCTGCTCCAGCATGTGGGCGAGCGGGTGCAGAAGAGCCTCCTCATCCTCGACGAGGCGCACGTCGCCGCGCCCGCCGGAGCGAGCCGCTACGCCGTGGACTCGCGGATCACCGACGTCGTGCGCGACATCGCCCCCCGGTTCGAGAACCGCCTGTTCCTCAGCGCGACGCCGCACAACGGCCACTCGAACAGCTTCTCGGCGCTGCTCGAGCTCCTGGATCCGCAACGGTTCACGCGCGGGGTCCCAGTGCGGGGACGCAGGCAGCTCGACACGGTGATGGTCCGGCGGTTGAAGGAGGACCTGCGTCGGCTCGGCGTCGAGCAGTTCCCGAAGCGCACGCTCGTCGAGCTCGCGGTCGGCGACGTCACCTCCCCGGAGCTCGGTCTCGCGAGTGATCTCGCGAAGTACACCGCGCTCGTGAAGCCTGGTCGCAAGCAGGGCGCGCTGGTGTTCATCAACCTCCAGAAGCGGCTGCTCTCGAGCGTCGAGGCCTTCTACCGCACCCTCCAGGCACACGAGCGCGGCGTGAACGACCCCGCACGCGGTGGAGCCTCCGCTGGAGCGTCGGTCGCCGCCGACGACGACGATGAGTACGGGGACGACGACGAGGCGCTCGATGTGGACGCCGAGGTCGCGGCCCGCAGCGAGTCGCAGTTCGCCCTTCCGAGCGACGCAACGACGAGCGCACACGCGAAGGATCTCCTCGCGAGCATGCTGCGTACCGCGGCGCAGCTCCGCGGCGCGCCCGACGCGAAGGCCAAGGCGCTCCTCGCGTGGATCCAGAAGCATCAGTGCGCGGCGGTCGCGTTCGGCGGCGCGAACCCGAAGGCGCCAAAGGGCGAGCGGCGTTGGTCGGATCGTCGGGTCTTGATCTTCACCGAGTACGGCGACACGAAGCGCTGGCTGCGCACGTTGCTCACCGCGGCGTTCGACGGGACCGACCAGGGAGACCAGCGCATCCTCGAGCTCCACGGCGGGATGGGCGATGAGCAGCGGGACGAGGTGCAGCGCGCCTTCAACTCACCGCCCGGCGATCACCCGGTGCGCGTCCTGCTCGCGACGGACGCGGCGCGCGAAGGCGTGAACCTCCAGGGGCACTGCGCGGACCTCTTCCACTTCGACATCCCGTGGAACCCGGCGCGCATCGAGCAGCGCAACGGCCGCATCGACAGGACGCTCCAGCCTGCACCCGAGGTGCGGTGTCACTACTTCGTCTATCCCGACCGCGCCGAGGACATCGTCCTCCGCAAGCTCGTCACGAAGGTGGACGTCATCCAGCGAGAGCTCGGCTCGATCGGCTCCGTCCTCCTCGAACGGTTCGATGAGGTGCTCGCCACCGGGATCGACGCAAACACCGGCGCGAAGCTCGACGCCGCGGAATCGGCGGGGGAGCTCAAGCAGACAGTCGAGCGCGAGCTGGATCCTTCGCGCGCGGAGGCGCTCGCGAAACTCAAGGAAGAGATCGACGACGCCGGGGACATCCTGAACCGCTCCGCGAAGATCATGGACTTCGATCCGCTCCTCCTTCGTGACGCGATCGACGTGGGGTTGGAGCTCACAGGAGCGGGGCGCCTCGAGCGTGTGAAGACGGAGGATGCCGAGGCGTGGACGATCCCACCGCTGCCACAAGCGTGGCAGGAGACGCTCGACACGCTCCGGCCGGCGCGTGGGCGCGACGAGCCGCTCTGGGACTACCGGAAGAAGCCACCCAATCCCGTCGTGTTCCGGCCGCCGGCCAAGATGAACAGCGCGCTCTCGCATCTCCACCTCCACCACCCGTTCGTGCGGCGGCTCCTCGGCCGGTTCATCTCACAGGGGTACAGCGCCCATGACCTGAGCCGTGTGACGGTCGTGCGCACGCGCCACGACGCCCTCGTGCGCGTGATCGCGTTCGGGCGCCTTTCGCTATTCGGTCCCGGAGCGACCCGCCTCCACGACAAGCTGGTCTCGGTCGCGGCACGCTGGATCGACGGCAAGGAGCAGGACCTGAAGCCGTTCGCCGAAGAGGCGGATCGCAAGGCGATCCGTGAGCTGGAGAATGTCCTCGCCGAGGCACCGTCGCTCGAGGCCGTGTCGGCGACGGTGCAGGCGAAGCTCGCGGCGTCCGCGCCGCTGGCGTTCGCTGCGCTCTGGCCGCACATCCGCGTCGAAGCAGACAGTGACGCGCTCGAGGCCGAGACGAAGCTGCGCATCCGCGGCGCCGAGGAGGCGGACGCGCTCCGCGGATCCTCCAGGCCCAGCGCGCGGACATCCTCGGCGAGATCGACCGCCGCGTCGGCCTCGACCAGCCCGTGTTCCAGTTCGACAAGCGCGAAGCCGAGCAGTTCAAGAAGGAGAAGGCGCACATGGACGCGCGGCTCCTCCTCCATCGAGCGCGAGATCGAGACCGAGCTCCGCGCAGATCGAAGCTCCCTCTACAAGGTCGCGCTCCGACGGCTCGAGCCCGTCGGTTCCTCGTGTCTTCCTCTGGCCGGAGACACGCGGGTGAGCGACGCCTCTTCGAACACAGAGAAGCGGATCCCACGAGCAATGGCTCGGGATGGTGAAGCTGATCGAGGGCCTCGTGGCTCGATCCCGGTCCTCGTCGATGCGCAGTGCATGGAGCGCCAGCCGCCGGAGGTGCATCGCACGTTCCTCGAGCAGCCGAGGGAGACGCCGAGAGCGGCGTGCTCGCGATCCGAACCTCGACGAGTTCCTCCGCCATCGTGCTCGGGCTTCACGCGGAGTCGTTCGATCGTGGCGAGGCGATCCCAGAAGCGCTGTCGCTCTACGTCCCGGAGGGCCACCAGACCCTGCGCCCAACGCTCACGCTCCGCAAACCACCCGAGAACATCCGGAGAGGAGCGCGCGTCACGAGCTCCTCGTGTGGGACCTGCCGCCTGGCCCTCGACCTCGACCGTTCGAGAGCGTGACGGGGACGTGGACTATCCTCCGTCCGCGAAGTTCGATCGCCTCCTCCGCCATTGTCGCGTGCCGATCGGCCTCCTCACGAACCGCGAGGTCGTGCGGCTCGTCTACGCGCCCCACGGCGAGTCGTCGGGTCGATCACGTTCCGCATCCAGGACATGGCCCGCGGAGGAAAGCCGATCCTCGACGCGTTCATCATGCTGCTCTCGGCGAACCGGTTCTTCGGCGTGACACCGGAGCAGCGCGCTACCCGCGCTCCTCGCCGAGAGCCGGAAGCGCCAGGCGAACGTGACGAACGACCTCGCCGACCAGGTGTTCGACGCCTCCAGTGGCTGCTCCGCGGCTTCGAGTCGGCGTCCGAACGGGATGGCCGCGCGCTGATCGACGACGCGCTCGCCCAGGGCGGCGACCACCTCTACAAGGGCCTCCCTCACGGTCCTGCTGCGGCTCGTGTTCGTGCTCTACGCCGAGGACCGCGGCCTGCTCCCGGTCGACCAGACGCTCTACTCGAGCCACCTGTCCGTGCTCGGCCTGTTCGAGGAGCTCCAGGCCGACCACGGCGCGTACCCCGACTCGATGTCGCGTCGGTTCGGCGCGTGGCCGAGGCTCGTCGCGCTGTTCCGCACCATCTACCTCGGCGCCGAGCACGGCGCGTTCCGCATGCCGCCGCGACGCGGGTCGCTGTTCAATCCGCACACGTACCCGTTCCTCGAAGGCTGGGGACCCGCCGGGAGCGCGCTGATCGTCGACGCCGAGTCGCGCGGCAATGTCCGCGTCCCCACCGTCGACGACGAGACGGTCTTTCGCGTGCTCGAGAAGCTCGTGATGTTCGAGGGCCAGCGCCTCTCGTACCGCGCGTTGGACGTCGAGCAGATCGGCAGCGTGTACGAGGCCCTGATGGGCTACCACGTCGTCGCGGTCGCCCACGAGGCGATCTGCACGCGTCCGAACCGCCTGTGGATGACCGTCGAGGAGATCGCCGAGGTCCCCGCCGCGCGCCGCGCGAAGTGGATCAAGGAGACCATCGGCCTCAGCGCGAAGCAGTCAGAGACATTGGCTGCCGATCCGACAATCGAGGCCCTGACGCGGTTCTCGAACAAGACCGACCCGAGCCTCTCCCGGGCACGCCCTGGCCAGCTGGTCCTCCAGCCTGGCGCCGAGCGCCGCCGCACGAGCTCCCACTACACCCCGCGCAGCCTGTCCGCCCCGATCGTCCGCAGGACCCTCGAGCCGCTGCTCGCCGTCATGGGCGACACCCCCGCTTCCGAGCGCATCCTGAACCTGAAGGTCTGCGATCCCGCGATGGGATCCGGCGCGTTCCTAGTCGAGGCGTGCCGCTTCCTCGCCGATCACGTCGTCGCCGCCTGGACCCGCGAGGGCACCATCCAGGCCGTCTCCAAGGAGCACGGCGACCCGCTCCTCCACGCCCGCAGGGTCGTCGCCCAGAGGTGCCTCTTCGGCGTGGACAAGAACGACGCCGCCGTCGAGCTCGCGAAGCTCTCGTTGTGGTTGGTCACCCTCGCCAAGGATCTCCCGTTCACGTTCCTCGACCACGCGCTGAGGCACGGTGACTCCCTGGTCGGCCTCGACTTCGACCAGATCCGCGCCGGCCACTGGAAGCCGGGCAAGCAGATGGAGCTGTTCTCCAAGGAGCTCGATGCCGCACTCGACGAGGCCATCGCGCTCCGGCAGCAGATCAGCGAGCTCGCGCTCGGTGAGGACAATGCGGTCGAGCAGAAGGAGAAGGAGCGGCTCCTCTGGGACGCGCAGGATGCGCTGGACCGGGTCCGGCTCGTTGGAGACGTCATCGTCGGGGCGTTCTTCGCGAAGGAGAAGGACAAGGAGCGCGAGAAGGAGCGGGTCCGGCGGATTGACCTCGTGCGGGCGTGGCTCGAGGCGGGAGGGCCGCCGACGGATGAGCTCCGGGAGATGCAGGAGGAGATCCGGAGGCAGATTCCGGTGTTCCACTGGATGCTGGAGTTCCCGGAGGTGTTCTACGCGGAGCGGCCCGACCCGCTGGAGGACGGGCAAGTCAACCGGGCGGCGTATATGGATGCGTTCGTCGGGAACCCGCCGTTTGCAGACAAGAACACCGTCAGCAGCACCTTTGGCGAGGTGTACATTCGCTGGCTGCAAGTCGTTCATGAAGGGGCCCACGGGAATGCTGACCTCTCCGCCCACTTCTTCCGGCGGTCTGGC
>JAXLYP010000008.1:0-338418 GCA_046351395.1 Polyangiaceae bacterium | reverse complement strand
GGGGGAACGCGTCCTGCACGAAAAGCGCCCCAAGCGAGTACGATGGATCGATCGCGGTGGGGTAGTTGGAGGCGTACTTCGTCGCCCAGTTCTTGAGGTTCGTGGGCGACGCGGGCTTGCCGGGGGTGCCCCCGTCCGCGAGGACGGAGAGGATCTCGCCCCCCATGGGCTGGTACTTCGCGTAGTTCTTCGGCAACTCGGTCTTCGCTTCGAGGTTGCAGGGGCCGCACCAGACGCTCGCGACGTCGATGACGAGGGCCTTGGGCATCGGCTCGCCAGCGCCGTAGGGGGAGCCCTCCGGGAACGTGCCCTCGCCCGTCGGGTTGTAGAAGTCCGCGAGCTGCATCTTCACCAGATCGCTCTTGTCGGCGACCGCATTCGGGTAACCGAAGAACTGGTAGTTCGGCGCGATCGAGCCGACCTTGAGGCCGAACGGGCCCGTCGGGTACGCCGACCGCGCAGCGGGAGCCTGGCCCTGACCGTCCTGGAAGTCCGGCGTCGTCGGGGCCGGCGTCTTCGAGCCGTCCACCTGATCGACGTCGACGTCGCATCCGGTGCTCAAGAGCGCCGCAACCAGGCCCAGCGCAGAAAGACCCAGTGCCGACGGAGCCCAAAGAGTGGTTCGCGGAGCGCGCATAGAGGAGAGGTTATCCCGTCTTCACCGAAATCACACGCCCGAAAAACCAGGACGCACCACTCCAGGGCGCGCAGTGGTACGGTCACGAGGCAGGCGTCGGGCAGCGCGGCCCCAACGAGCGGGGCGCGCTACGTGGATCGTCCCGGCGGGAGGTTGGGTTTGGCTTCTTCAGCGCGCGTCTGGGTGTGGATGATGGTCGGCGGGGTCCTCGCGGGGTGCGACGGGAGCGGCACGACCGGCGGCGGCGGGAACAGCGGGACGACCGCCTCCGTCACCGCTTCGTCGACGGGTGCAGGGAGCTGCCCCGGCGGGGTCATCGTGGACGGAGCCTGCACGGGCAAATGCACCTCCGACCAATGTCTCCAGCCCCCTGCGGGCGAGACTTGGGAGAACACGTGCGTCGTCAACACGTGCAAGCTCGTCTGCGACTCGCACGCAGACTGCACCAAGGGCCAACAGGACTGCGCCACCGCGACGCGGGACGAGGGCGGCGCCGCCGTGAATGTCTGCCAAACCAACGGCAAGTCCGAGTTCTTCGGCGCGGATTGCAAGCAAGGCAACGAGTGCGACGGCATCACGGTGTGCCCTTCGGGCGAGCCGTGCGGCGCCAGCAACTGCGGCGGTGACACCGCGGCGTGCGTCCCCGACGCCGAAGCTTGCCGCAAGCAGGACGCCGCCGGGGTCTTCGCCATCGATCCGGCGTGCAAGAAGGGTCGCTGCGCGGCGCCCGGCGCGAGCTACGACGGAGAGCTCTGCCACGTGGGCGACGCGTGCCCCGCGAACGAGTGCAAACCGATGCGGTGCACCGGTGCCGCTCCGGGGGACGCGAACGGTTTCTGCACCCGCGACCACTGCTCCACGGACGACGATTGTCCCGGGGGCTACGCGTGCGCCCTCGTCCGCGATCCGCACGGGATCTGCGGCACGAGCCCGGCGAAGGGGGACAACAACTTCTGCGGGACGACGGCCGAGCCCTGCATCGCGCCGTCGGCGTTCGCGACGGACGGGGCGACGTACCTGGAGGGCTCGCTCTGTCTGCTCAAGAAGTCCTGCGTGAAGCGCTCGACGTGCATGCCGTGCGCGACGGATCTCGACTGCTCTCTCCAACCCGGTCAGCGCTGCGTCCAAGTCGGCGCCATCAAGGCGTGCGCGAGCGACTGCGCGACGGCGAAGGACTGCGCGAGCGACGCGACGTGCACGAACGGCTACTGCGTGCCGAAGTTCGGCGAGTGCAAGGCCCCCACGCCCACGTTCTGCGCGCCTTGCATCAACGACGAGGACTGCGGGAGCAAGGGCTCGACCTGGGCTTGCGCGAGCCTGTCGAACGGGATGCGCGCG
This sequence comes from Polyangiaceae bacterium, assembly GCA_046351395.1. Taxonomy (GTDB): domain Bacteria; phylum Myxococcota_A; class Polyangia; order Polyangiales; family Polyangiaceae; genus CAYYKK01. Next base: position 336,443 of record JAXLYP010000008.1, on the reverse strand, counting down.
TGCTTCGACGAAGCGTTCCCCGACACCTGCACGACCAACACGGATTGCCCGACGTCCCCCGGAGGCCTCCACGGGAGCTGCTTGGACGAGAACTTCGGCGTGGCGCCCGGCGACACGATCTACCACCACTGCTACCTGCCAGTGGACCTCGACTCGAACATCACGAGCTGCTGGTAGTCAGAAGCCGACGCGGCGCATGACGAAGCGGGGCAGCGCGCGGATGACCGTCATGATCGGGCCCCACGCGAACGGCGCGTAGATCACGGGATCCCCGCGGTCGATCGCGCCGAGCACGCGCGCGGCGACGTCGTCCGCGTCGCCGGCGAACGGCGGCGCCTTCAAGCCGGCCGTCATGCCCGTCTTCACGAACCCCGGCTTCACGCACACGACCTTGAGGCCGGCTCCGCGGAACTTGTGGTCGAGCCCCTCAAGGTAGTGCGAGAGGCCCGCCTTCGTCGCGCCGTAGATCACGACGGGCTTGCGCCCCCGCTCGCCCGCGACCGAGCTCCACACGGCGAGCGTGCCCCCGCCTGCCGCGAGGAGGCGCTTGCGCGCGGCCTCGCAGAACAGCACCGTGCCCGTGAAGTCGACGTTGAGCACCCGCGCCGCGAGCGCGGGATCCTCCTCCAGCATCTCCTGCGTCGCGAAGAGCCCCGCCGTCACGATCACCGCGTCGAAGCCCGAGAGGGCGCTCGCGGCCTGGTCGAGCGCCGCGTCGAACGTTCGGTGATCCGCGAGATCGCAGATCGCGAACCCCGCGGGCGGCGTCCCGTCCACGCCGAGGTCCGCGGCGCTCCGCGCGAGGTCGTCCGCGTCCCTCCCGAGCAGGAACAGCTGGTCCCCGCGCGCCGCCATCTTGCGCGCGAGCGCGCGCCCCATGCCCTTCGTTGCTCCGAGGATGACGGCTTTCATGTGTGCTCCTGGTCGGCCCGCGCGAGCGGGAGTTCGAAGCGCGAGGTCCCGAGCACCACGCGCAGCTCTCGATAGTCGTGCGGCGGGGCCGCGAAATGGTCCTTGTCCGTGCCCGCGATCGCGATGCGGACGCGGTGCCCCGCGGGGATCGTCACGGCGACGGGGAGCAGATCGATCGCGAGCTCGGTGGGCTCGTTCACGACGAGGGGCGCCGCGTCCGCGCGCGCGAACGAGCGATCGAGCGGCGCGCTGCGGCGCGCGTCCGGTGCGCCGCGGTGGAGCGCGCGCAGCATGCCCTCCGTGAGGTAGGCGACGCGCCCGTTCGGCGCGACGATCGAGAGGTACACGAAGACGTGCGCGTCCGAGCTGTCGGGGAGGATCGTGAGCGCGAGCCGAGGGAGCCCGACGACGTCGAGCGCCGCGCGGAGCGGATCGCTCGTGAACACGAGGCAGCGCCGATCCCGATCGACGCGATCGGGGATGTCCGCGGCGACGAGCGAGAGCAGCCCTCGCCAGCGCGACCGGAAGCCGGCGCCCACGGTCCGATCGACCGCGTACGCCGCGACGCCGCTCGCTTCGGCCCCGGGCGCGACGAGCTTCCCCTCCGCGCCGAGCTTCCACGTGGCGCGCGCGGCGGGCGAGAGGGGGAACGCCTCGGCCTCGCGGAACGTCCCCTCCACACCATCACCGAGCGAGGCCCACCGGACGGTGGGCAGCGGGGCGCGTCGCGCATCGGGCTTGAGGTGCTCGTCGAAGAACGCGATGAGCTCGCTCGTGAAGTCGAACGCCGCGGGCGTCGGCGGGGCGAACGGCGCGTGGAAGAGCTTGCCCGCGTGCGTCCACGCGCCGAGGAGGAGCTTGCTGCCCGGCGTCCGGACCGCGGCGTGCCGATCGATCGCGGCGCGCGCGTACCCGCCGTCGAACCAGCCGCTGATCCCGAAGAGCGCTGCGCCGGAGGACGCGATCTCACGCGCGTAGTGGTGCGGGCTGAACGTGTCGATCGTCGCATCGGGGCCGAGCGCCTCCGAGAGGCCGCGGTCGTCTCGGCTCGTCATCCGGAGGGCGAACGCATGCACGTTCGCGTTCGCTGCGTGCTCCGCGAGCGCGTCCTCGATGCGCGCCCCCTCGACCCGGCGCACGCCGCGGACGAGCGCGCGGACCACCGGCGCGACGGCCTTGGGGAGCCACGTCTCCGCGGCGAGCGCGAGGCGCGTCCGAACCTCGGGCGCGAGGTTCGATCCGGCGACGTTCGACTGCGCGATCAAGCCCACCACCTTCGCGAGCGCGAGGTCGAAGCGATCCCGATCCAAGAGGCCGTTGTACGTCGCCCACGCCTCGGTGAACCACGCGAGGTGGATCCCCCCGGGGAACGCCACGTCCCGAAACACGTCGAACAACGAGAACATCGGCGCGGCCGCGCGCACCGCTTCGTGCGCGTTCACGAGGAGCATCTCGGAGGCCGTGCCGTCGTACGAGATCCCGAGCGCGCCGACCCTCCCGTTCGACCAGGGCTCCTTCACGAGGCGATCGACGAGATCTTTCCCGTCCATCACCTCGTCCGGCGACCACGGACACGGCCGCGATCCGCGCGAGGCCCCGCTGCCCCGGGCGTCCACGTCGACCCACGCGTACCCCGCTTGCACGAACCTGTTCCGCGCGGCCCCCCAGAGGTCCCACGGGCGAGCGAAGTGCAACCGATCGAGCGGCCCGCGGACGGCCGCGGCGCGGTGGTACCGCGTCGGTCGGAGGACGATGGGGAGGCGCTCCCCCGGCGCGAGATCCGCGGGCATCGTCACGTCGATCGCGAGCGTGACGCCGTCGCGCATCTCGACCAGGCGCGACGACCGCGTCTGCTTCCTCGGGCGCATGCGCGGGATCAGGGGCGGTCGCCGAACAGGCGGATCGACTGCGCGCTCCGAATACGGAGCTCGGGATCCCACTTCCTCCGGATCGCGTCGAACCGATCGTACCTGGGCTCCATCGCGCGGAAGTGCTCGGGCCGCGTGAACGAGTCCTTCGCGAGGTACACGCGCCCGCCCTCCTCGATCACCTTCTCGTTGAGCGCGTCGACGAGCGCCTGCGTATCGTCCCGGACGGGGATGTCGAGCGCGATGCTCGTCCCCTTCATCGGGAACGAGAGAACACCGCGGCCCTCCGGGCCGCAGTCCTTGATGACGCACAAGAACGACGCGCCGCCGCGCTTCGTGAGGAGCTCGAGCACGCGCCGCGCGGCGCCCCGCCCGGACGACTCGGGGACGACGCACTGGTACTGCGTGAACCCGCGCGGGCCGTACATCCGGTTCCACTCGAGGATCATGTCGAGCGGGTAGAAGAACGTCTGCCAGTGGGCGATCCCCTCGCGCTTCCGCGGCAGGTGCTTCCAGTAGTAGCCGAAGTTGAACGCCTGGATCGACGGTCGACCGAGCACGAAGCTCGGGAGCTCGAACGGCAGCGTGATCCGCGGCTGCGGCTTCGGATAGCGCTTCGGCGCGTCCGCGGGATCGGCCCAGTCCCCGGCCATCAGGATGCCGCGCCCCATCTTCTTCCCCTTCGACAGACAGTCGATCCAGCCCATCGTGAACGGGAACTTCCCCGCGGCGTCCTTCAGGGCGTCGATGTATTGGTCGATGTCGTCGACCCGCTGCGTGTGCTGCTGGATCCAGGGCGAGCGGATCTTCTTCATCGTGAGCTCGACCTCGAGGATGTGGCCCGTGAGCCCCATGCCGCCGACGGTCGCCCAGAACAGATCGGGCGTGGCCTCCGGCGTCGCCTCGATGATCTCGCCGCTCGCGAGCCGCATCTTCAGCGCGCGCACGTGTTCGCCGAAGCAGCCCGCGACGTGGTGGTTCTTGCCGTGCACGTCCGCGGCGACGGCGCCGCCCATCGTGACGAACTGCGTGCCCGGCGTGACCGGGACGAACCAGCCGCGCGGGAGGAGCCGGTGGTTCAGCTGCTCGATCGACACGCCCGCCTCGGCCCGCAGCACGCCCGTCCCCTCGTCGAACGCGAGCAGCCGATCCGCGAGCGTCGTCGTGAGGACGACGGGGTTGCTCGGCGGCGGGAGCGCGCTGTCCCCGTACGATCGCCCGAGGCCGCGGCACAGGACCGCGCCCTTCGTCGCGCTCGCGAGATCCTCCGAGAACGTCTCGCGACCGGGCGCGGGCAGCCTCCCCCACCCGCTCAGCTTCGAGTTCTCGGCGAGCGGCGCGGACGAGCCGCGCGGGGAGGGAGCGCCTCCAGCGCGCTCGTCTTGAACCGGGTTCTTCGCGGGGCGTTCGGGCAAGGTCGCTTCCATAAGGGCTAGGGCTGGTCCGCAACCTGTTTTATCCGCACGGAAAGGTCAAGTGAACGGACCGTGCAGGGTGTGAAGGTTGCGTGGAGACGCGCGATGACGGACGGTGCCTCGCGTGACGCACGAGAAGAACCGGCTGCAGCACGAGACGAGCCCGTACCTCCTCCAGCACGCGGGGAACCCCGTCGACTGGTACCCGTGGGGCCCCGAGGCGCTCGCGCGCGCGAAGGCGGAGGACAAGCCGATCTTCTTGAGCATCGGGTACGCCGCCTGCCACTGGTGCCACGTGATGGAGCGCGAGAGCTTCGAAGACGCGGACACCGCGCGCCTCATGAACGAGCACTTCGTCTGCATCAAGGTCGACCGAGAGGAGCGCCCCGACCTCGACGAGATCTACATGGCCGCGACCGTCGCGATGAGCGGTGGCGGAGGCTGGCCCATGAGCGTCTTCCTCACCCCCGAGCGCGAGCCGTTCTTCGCGGGCACGTACTTCCCGCCGACGACCCGGTACGGGAAGCCCTCGTTCAAGACGGTCCTCACGAAGCTCGCCGAGGCCTGGAGGGAAGAGCGCGACGTCGTCGTCGACCAATCGAAGGAGCTCACGCGCGCCGTCCGCGCGAACACCGCGACGGGCGCGCCGGGCCCCCTCGCGGACGAGCTCATCGACGCGTTCGCGGAGCAGTGCGCGAGGTCGTTCGACGCCGCGTGGGGCGGGTTCGGCGGCGCCCCGAAGTTCCCCCGTCCGCGACGATCGAGCTCCTCCTCCGCCACGGCGATCGCCGGGGCGACGCCCACTCGCTCCGCATGGCGACGAAGACGCTCGAGGGGATGATGAGCGGTGGCATGTACGACCACGTCGGCGGCGGCTTCGCGCGCTACTCGGTGGACGAGGAGTGGCACGTGCCGCACTTCGAGAAGATGCTCTACGACAACGCGCTCCTCGCGCACGCGTACGTCGAGGCGTTCCAGGTCACGCGCGACCCCGCGTTCCGGCGCGTCGCGACCGAGACGCTCGACTACGTGCTCCGCGAAATGCAGGGCGAGCACGGCGGGTATTTCAGCGCGACGGACGCGGACAGCGAGGGCGTCGAGGGGAAGTTCTTCGTGTGGTCGCTCCGGGAGATCGAGGAGCTCCTCGAGGAGGGCGACGCCCGGAGGGTCGCCGCGTTCTACGACGTCACGGAGGACGGCAACTGGGAGGGCCACAACGTGCTGCGCACGCCGCGCCCCATCGAGGAGGTGATGAAGGAGGTCGACTGGGGCGGCACCGCGCTCGGCCTCCGCGAGAACCTCGACGCGTCCCGCGCGAAGCTCTACGAGGCGCGGCGTAGGCGCGTCCCGCCGCTCCTCGACGACAAGGTGCTCGTCGCGTGGAATGGCCTGATGATCCGGGCGATGGCGTTCGCCGGGCGCGTCCTCGGCGAGCCCCGCTGGATCGAGAGCGCGGAGCGCGCCGCCGCGATGATCGAGCGCGAGCTCACGCGGCCCGACGGCGGGCTCTTCCGCACGTTCCGCGCGGGCAAGGCGCACCTCGCCGCGTACCTCGAGGACTACGCGTTCCACGCGGACGCGCTCGTCGACCTCTACGAGGCGACGGGGCACGCGGCGCACCTCACGCGCGCCGAGTCGCTCGTGAAGCGGATCGTCGCGGACTTCAGCGGCGCGGACGGCGGGGCGCTCCACCTGACCGCGAACGATCACGAGGAGCTCGTCGCGCGGACCGCGGACGGGGCGGACGGCGCGATCCCGAACGGCAACGCGGTCGCGGCGCGCGCCCTGGTCCGCGTCGGCGCGCACCTCGGCAAAGGCGAGTACGAAGCGCGCGCGATCGCTGCGCTGCGCGCGCACGGCGGGACGATGCGCCGCGCCCCGCGTGCCTTCGCGACGTCCCTGGTGGTCGTCGACGCGCTGCTCGAGCCCCCGATCGAGATCGCCATCGTCGGGGAGGGCGAGGTCGCGTCCGCGCTCGAGCGCGTCGTCGCCGAGTCGTTCCTCCCTTCGTTCGTGCTCGCGCGGGCGCGGGCCGCGTCGTCGCTCCCGCTGCTCGAAGGCAAGCCCACGGACTCGCCGAACGCCTTCGTTTGTAGGGGTTTTGCGTGCGACGCGCCCGTCTCCACCCCCGAGGCGCTGCGTCGATCGATCGAGGAGGCGCGGTCGGACGTGAGGGCGCTCCGACAATCGGCGCTTCCCTAGTCGCGCCCCCTGTCCGTATTCTCGGACCCTGGCCCTCGTGCGCGAACCGCGCCGCGCGCGCGGGAACGCCGCTCTTTCTTCACTCTTTGCCGCGCGTTTTGGAGAACCGATGGATCAGTGTTCTGGATCGGGAGTTATCCAATCGGGCAACGCCGACGCGTTTGCACACATCGGAGCCATCCAATGAAACGCGGGAAACTGGAAAGGGAGAGCGTTGGCCCGCGCCGTGCACAAGGGGTCATCGTGGCCAACGGAACTCGCAACGTAGCTCTGGGCAGAATCGCTCTCGGAGTGGCAGCCGCTGCGATCGCTGGTTTGTCGGCGAACGGCGGGTGCACGACGACGCAGCCGGGTCAGCTCTCGGGAGGGACGGAGAGCAGCACCGGCACATCGATGTCGACGACCGGCACTGGCGCGGGCGGCGGCATGACCGCGGCCGATCCCAAGGAGCTCTTCGCGGAGCTCGAGGCCGACTTCGTCGCCGCGTGCGCGTCGTGCCACCAGCCCGGCGGCCTCGCGGATCGCCCGTTCCTCGCGCAGCCGGATCGCTACCAGAGCGTGATCTCGTGGCCCGGGATCATCACGAAGGATCCGAGCAAGAGCCTCCTCCTCACCTACCCCGTCTCGGGCAGCGGCGCGCACACGAACGGCAAGAACCTCGACGCGGCGGATCTCAAGACCACGCTGATGCCGCGGATCGTGAACTGGCTCACGGCGGAGGGCGCCGCGATCGCCGCGCCGATCGACATGGCGAAGCCGACGATCGCTCCCGTCGCCCCCATCATGGGGTTCAACGCGATTTACCTCACGCCGCTCGACAAGGAGCTCGAGGGCGTCGCGATCACGTTCAACGCGAATCAGCTCACGGAGAAGACCCTCGAGCTGACCGACGTGCAGGTCCACAGCACGACCAAGACCGGCGTGCACATCGTTCACCCCCTCTTCGTCGTGTACCCGAAGAACAAGGACGCGGACCCCGATCCCGTCGACAACTTCGGCGGCGTCGACGCCTACTACGACAAGAACGAGTCGGGCGATCTCGGCCAGGGCACCGTGCTCCTCACGAACTGGGTCAACGAGGCGAAGCTCTCGATCGTGTTCGAGACCGTCGAGCCCTACACCGTCGGCGGTGGCACGGGCGGCGCGGGCGGCACGGGCACGGCGACCGGCGGCGGCTGCAAGGACGTGGCGGAGTTCACGGCGTCCGCGCAGGGTCGCTTCCAGACGAGCTGCTTCGGGTGCCACGGCGGCGGCAACGCGATGGCGAACGCCGCGGTCGACATGTCGAAGCTGATGACGGATCCCGCGGCCGCGTGCGGTCAAATCAGGAACCGCGTGAAGCCCGCCGACGCGCCGAACAGCCAAATCTTCATCACCACCGACCCGGGCGGCACGGCCGCCCACCCCTTCAAGTTCGGGGGCAACCAGGGTCAGTTCGACACCTTCAAGTCCAACGTCTCCCTCTGGATCCAGGCCGAGCAGTAGGCCGGCTCGAAACCCGCGACGCCCCACCGAAGCTCGTATTGGATGAAAGGCAGGAAGCTCATGCGACGAAAGCTCACCCTCCTCGTTTTGCCACTCGGCCTCCTGCTCGCGGCGTGCGAGTCGGGGGGGCCCTCGCAGCTCTCGGGCGGTGACGGCGACGACGGCGCGGGCACCGGCAACGGTGCGACCACCGGGAGCGGCAACAACTCGAGCGGCTCCTCGATGGGGACCGGCGGCGGCGCCCCCGAGCACACCGCGCTCGACGACCGCACGACGGACTACATGGAGGCGTTCCGCACGGCCTCGATCAAGCTCGTGCGGGCGCTGCCGACGCTCCAGCAGATCAAGGATCTCGCGGGCGCGAAGGATCAGAAGAAGGCGTACACGACCGCCGTCGACGGGCTCGTCGCCGATCCGCGCTTCAACGCCCGGATGGTGAAGTACTGGCGCGACGTGATGCGCATGGGCGGCGACGCGGAGATGGATGCGGCTCCGGTGCTCGCGGCGAAGATCATGGTCGAGGACCAGCCGTTCATGAACCTCTTCACGGCGTCGAGCGGCACGTGCCCGACGTTCGACGGCGCGACGAACACGTTCGCCGACGGCGACTGCCAGAACGGCGTCACCACGCACGCGGGTGTCCTCACGAACCCGGGCGTCATGAAGCAGTTCTACAGCAACATGGCGTTCCGCCGGGTGCGCTGGGTCCAGGAGACGTTCGTCTGCACGAAGTTCCCCGCGGAGGTCGTCTCGAAGCCGACGCAGGTCGATGGCAAGGACTTCACCTCGCCGTGGGACTTCAAGTCCATCTCGGGCGCGCCCATCAACTTCCTCGACACGCAGTCCGTCGTCTGCGCGAACTGTCACACGAGCATCAACCACATCGCGCCGCTCTTCGGGAACTTCGACATGAACGGCGACCTCCAGGGCCAGATCTCGGTGCAGACGCCGCAACACCGGACCCATCGACGGAGCGCACGCACAGCTCCCCGCCACCGAGAAGACCACCGCGTGGCGGCGCTACGGCGAGAGGTCGCGGACGCACCGGCGCTCGGCAAGGCGATCGCGGCCGACCCGGACGTGGCCGAGTGCGCCGTCGCGCGCATGTGGAACTTCGTCATGTCGAAGGAAGACATCGTCACCGACCTCGCGATCGTCCCGGACGAGGTCCTCGACACCTACAAGTCGAAGTTCAAGACGGACGGCTACGACCTCAAGGCGACGCTCCGGGCAATGCTGCTCAGCGACGACTTCACGAAGTTCTGATCAAGGACGCAAGGAGACCCACGATGAAATCCAACATCGCAAAGTACGGCCGCCTCGCTGTCCTCGGCACCGCCCTCGCGGCGCTCGCTGGCTGCCTCTCGGGATGCGGAGTCGACCCGCCGACCACGCTCGGCAAAGACAAGAGCGCGAAACCCGACGGGCAAGGCACCGACCCGAACGACATCGAGAACCAGGACGGCAACGGCGTCGGCAACGAGGACAACACGTTCGATCACATGGCGAGCCTGAGCCCCGAGGACCACGGGACCAACCCGTGGGAGATCGCGGCGCAGCGCCAGGAGGAGGGCCCGCCCGAGATTCGGACGCGCATGCACTCCTGCCAAAAGATGCAGATCGCCACCCTCCGCAACATCCTCACGGACCTCGGCGTCGACCTGAGCGCGACGGCCGGACAGGGCCAGCCGCCGACGGCGGGACAGCTCCTGAACGGCGGCGGCACGGCGCTCGGTCAGGCGAACTACGCGGCTCGCGCGGGCGAGGCGATCGTGTGGACGGCCGCGGGCGCCGCCAAGCAGTTCGACATCTTCGTGCAGGCCGCGCCGGAGATCATCGCGAACATCAAGAACGCCCCGGCGTGCCAGGTGAACGGCTCCGGCCCTGAGATGTTCAACGCGGACGACACCTGCAACGAAGATGCGATTACCTGCATCATCGGCAAGCCCGCCACCTCCGAGCACGTCGCGATCTGCAACAACCTCGTGACGACGGCATCGAACGTCGACAAGGGCAAAGCCATCGCGGTCGCCGCGATGCTGAGCGCCGCCCATTCCTGCGAGTGAGAAGGAGACGACCATGGTGATCGAACGCCTCAAGAACCTGCAGGGACCCTCTCGGCGCAACTTCATCAAGTGGAGCGCCACCGCCGCAGCCGCGCTGGGCATCGAGCGGTCCGGCCTCCTCAACTACCTGAGCGACAGCGCCGGCGTGGCGATGGCCGACGCGGCGAGCTGCGCGGCGACGAACCGCTCCGTGCACATCATCGCCGGGGACGGCGGCTTCGCGTGGTTCCAGCTCCTCTGGCCCCACGTCGAGATCGCGCAGTCGAACAACGACAACTTCTCGTACCACGCGTTCGGGCAGGGCGGCTTGGCGGCCGAGAGCGACCGCCCGCTCTACCTCGGGCCGCAGGCGCCGTGGAAGGACTACGGCAAGACGAAGCTGATGACGGGCTTCATGGCCGGCCAAAACCAGACGCACACGCCCACGCCGGGATCGGCGGCGGTCGTGGGGAACAACCAGAGCATGATGGCCGTCGTCGCCGCGATTCAGCGCGCGACGCCCTCCCTCCTGCCGGTCATCGCGGTGAACCCGCTCAACTTCGGCGGCGCGCCCGGCGCCCCGAACCCGACGACGGTGGCGAACGCGGACGGGCTCGTGCAGCTCTTCAACAGCGCGGCTTCGCGGCAGATCCTCTCGGTGCCGGAGGACGCGGCGCTCTTCGAGGCGTACTACAAGGCGTTCGTCGGGCTGAACCGCGCCGCGGCGCGCCCCACGGAGTTCAAGGGACTGCGCATCGGCAAGCAGAGCGCGAACTTCCTCGGCAAGAACCTCGCGGCGCAGCTCCAGCCGACGCAGGACGATCTCGACCGCTACGGGATCGTCGGCAACACGCCGAACAAGGTGCAAGAGATCGCGAAGATCATGATCACCGCGGTCCGCGCGTTCAAACTCGGCCTCACGCAGGCGGTCGTCCTGCCGGCGATGCGCGACGATCCGCACGGCGCGTTCGGCGACATGGCGAACCTCCAGATGACCGTCACGTCGCTCGGAAAGATCCTCGACGAGTTCATGAACGACTGCCAGGCGACGCCGGATCCGGCGTGCAGCTCGCGCAACCTCTCGGACAGCATCGTCCTCACGGTCCACGGCGACACGCCGAAGGATCCGCGGGACCGCAGCGGCTGGCCGGACGGGACGCCGAACAACTCCAACTGGCTCTTCGCCATGGGCAACGGCTTCCTGAAGACGGGCTGGTTCGGCGGCGTGAAGGCCGACGGGTCGACGGACGGCTACGACCCGACGACGGGCAAGACGATCCCGAACCAGCAGAGCAACACGAACAGCGCGGCCGCGGGCGCCGCCGTCGCGTATGCGGTCGCGAAGGGCGACATGCGGCGCGTGCAGGACTTCTACAACGGCCCTGCGATCGACGGGCTCGTGAACCTGAACCCGCTCCAGTAAGCGCGAGAGAAGAAGAAGAAGAAGAAGAAGAAGAAGAAGAAAACCGCCAACGGCGCCAAGAAGGAGGAGAGAGGACTTCTCTCCTTCTTCTTGGCGTCCTTGGCGGTTTTTCCGCGTCATTTCTGCGAAAGTGACCGACGTGACGCGACAGGTTCTCTCGCCGTGTGATCTCGTCGGGCCGCGGGAGCGGCGGGTGTATTTGCCCGCGGGCGAGCGCGTCCGCGTGGGCGGTCGCGTGATCGCGTCGAAGGGGGGCGCGCTGCTCTCGGACGCGTTCGCTGCCGTCGATCTGGTCACCGATCTGGCGCTCTCCGATGGCGCGCACGTCGTCGTCGAGGCGGCGTTCGCGGACGGGGCGCTCAAGCAGATCGAGGTGCTCTCCCACCTCCTAGGCGACGCGGAGCGGGAGACGCTCCGGTTCCGCGATCGCGGTGTCGCGAAGGCGCTGGTCGACCGCGCGCGGGTGTGTTCGGCGATCCGCGCCCACTTCGAGCGCGAGCGCTTCGTCGAGGTCGAGACGCCGCTCATGGTCCCGAGCCCCGGGCTCGACCTCCACCTCGACGCGTACCGCGTGGACAGCCTCGAGGATCGGTGGCTCATCACCTCCCCCGAGTACCAAATGAAGCGCCTCCTCGCCGGAGGCGTCCCCCGCTGCTTCCAGCTCGCGCGCTGCTTCCGGCGCGGCGAGGTCGGCGGGCGCCACAACCCCGAGTTCACCATGCTGGAGTGGTACCGCGTGTTCGCGGGAATGGACGCGATGATCGCCGACACGGCCGAGGTGATCCGCGCGGCGGCGCGCGCGCTCGACCGGAGCGAGATCGTCGTCGACGGGCGGTCGATCGACGTGACTGCGCCGCCGTATCGCATCACGGTCGCGGACGCGTTCCGGGACCTCGCGGGCGTGGGCGAGGACGAGATGCTGCGCCTCGCGCGGGACGACGAGGACGCGTTCTTCGGCCGGCTCGTCGAGGACATCGAGCCCGTGCTCGCGAAGCACGCGGTCCCCGTCGTCCTCCACCGCTACCCGAAGGAGATGGCCTCCCTCGCTCGCCTCGCCGAGGACGACCCCCGGTACGCGGAGCGGTTCGAGGTCTACGTCGGAGGGATCGAGCTCTCGAACGGGTTCGTCGAGCTCACGAACGCGGCGGAGCAGCGCGAGCGCCTCGAGCGTGACCAGCGGGATCGCGCGGGTCGAGGGCTCCCCGTCTATCCGATCGACGAGCGCTTCCTCGAGGCGCTCGAGGAGGGCATGCCCCCAGCCTCCGGAAACGCGCTCGGCCTCGATCGCCTGCTGATGCTGGTCACCGGGAGATCCGCGATCGGAGACGTGCTCGCGTTCCCCGCGGCGGAGCTGTGAGCATCGTCGACGCCGAGGAGCTCCGCGCGCTCGCCGAGAAGTACGAGACCCTCGGCGCGATGCGCCGCCGCGAGGCGGCGGGCGAGCCTCCTCACGAGAACGCCTTCTACCAGCGCCTCGCAGCGCGCTTCCCCGGCGCGTTGAAGGAGCTCGACCGGCTGCCGCTCGACGAGATCGATCGGCGCGCGCACGAGCTCGAGCGCGCCGCCTCCTCCGGCGTCGCTCTCCCCTGGATGGTCGCGGTCGCCGCGTACCACGCGAAGCTGCGCGATCTGCTCGCCGCGAAGCGCCGCGGCGAAGCGGTCTGCGAGGGGCGGTGCACCGTCGTCGAGCTCGCGACGGCGGCGGCGGGCGAGCGCTCCGGCCTCGAGCCCCGGGAGATCCGCTCGCTCCTCGCCCTGAAGCCCCGGGGCGCGACCGCGCCGTAACCGCGCGCCCGCGCGCTCTCTCGGAAACATCCCGTCGAGCGCGCTCGCCGCGCGAGGTCGCGACGAGGTACCGCGGGCGGTCGAGATCGTTCATCCTCTGCCGGATGCGGCGGATCCATGTGGGCTGGCTCGCGGTAGCGCTCGTCTCGTGTGGGCGACCGCCACCGCTCGCCGTCGGGACGGGGCACGCCCCGCCTCCACGATGCAACGGTCCTCAGTGCGACGCGCGGTGCAGCTCCGGGGACGCCGCCGCGTGCACGCACCGCGCGAACGAGCTCCAAGATCGCCTCGACACGGGGCTCGACCCCGAGATCACCACCCTGCTCCTCCGAGCGTGCGCTGGAGACGACGCCCAGGGGTGCCTCGAACTCGCGGTGCACTGCGGCCGGCAGCAGGCGAGCGTGCCCTGCGAAGAGAAGGCGTTCACGTTCCTCTACCGGGACGAGCGGGAGAGGTGCGCCGAGTCGGGCGCGATCGAGTGCCTCGCGCACGCGCGGACGGCGATGTTCGACGACGCGTTCGGCAAGGCGTCCCGAGCGTGCTCGTCGGGCACGGCGGGGGCGTGCTTCCTGGTCGGGTACACGTACGAGGCGGGCTACGGCTCCCACGACAAGGACCTCGGCGCGGCGGTCACCTGGTACCGGGAGGGCTGCACCATGGGGGACGCGGACAGCTGTGACAGCCTGGCGGTCGCCCTGCGGCGCGAGTCCCCGACGAACGCCGAGGAGGCGGATCGAGCGGACGCGCGGGCCGTGGATCTTCGCGAGCGCGCGTGCGACGCGGCGGACGCGCTCGCCTGCATGAGCCTCTCGGACGTCTTCGCCGTCGGCCGCGGCGCGACCACACCGAGCGAGGGCCGCGCTCGGGACCTCCGCGCGCGCGCGTGCGCGCTCGGGCTCGACGATCGGCGCTGTCGCTGACGCGAACGGCGTGTATGGTCCGGCGGATGGTTCGCTCGAGACACGCACGCCCCCTCCTCTCCGTCCTCGCGCTCGCCTGCGCCACGCTCGTCGGGTGCAAGCCATCCAAGAAGGAGAAGTGCGAGAAGATCGTCGATGAGGCGGCGAAGATGGTCGAGGCCCTCTCGAAGGCGTTCGGGAAGGAAGAGAAGATGACGGACGCCGACCGCAAGGCGGCGATCGACAAGTGCATCGCCACTCCGGACGACGAGCTCGAGTGCGCGATGAAGAAGGACAGCAAGGATCCGAAGTGCGTCGAGCTCCAGCGGAAGAAGGCTCACGTCGACTGGGAGACCGCGACGGTCGACGAGGGCAAGACGAAGGCGCAGATCCCGAAGGGCTGGAAGCACGAGAACTTCATGGGCGACTCGTACAGCCCCGAGGAGGCGTTCGGCACCAGCTACCGGATCTCGCACACGTGCGGCGGCGTGTGTGAGGCGCACTCCGCGGCCGAGTGGGAGAAGATCATCGGCGACGAGATCACCCGCTTCCGGGACGCGAACGCGAAGGTCGTGAAAGACGAGAAGCCGAACGCGACCGCGAGGGTCGTCGTCACGGATCAGGGCAACGACGCGAAGGAGCTCGAGGTCACCCTCTGGCACGAAGGCGCGCCGTTCTACGTGAAATGCAGCGTGCGCCTCGACATGCCCTACGTGCTCGACATCGACGCATTCGAGAAGGCGTGCCTCGCGTCCGAGGTGACCTGGGGCGAGTCGAAGTAGCGATGACTCCCTCGGCTCGGTCATGAAAGGGCACGAGAGGCTGGCCGTTCTCGCCCTCGCCGCATGGGCGATCGGGTGCAGCGCCGACGCCGCGCAGGACGCGGCGGTGCCGACGGCCGACATCGCGCTCACGACACCTCCGACGGCGACCGCGCGGCGCCCCCCGGTGAAGAAGTGCGAGCCCGGCGAGACGGAGCCGTGCGCGTGCCCGAACGAAGCGACGGGCGTCCGCACGTGCAGCGCGGACGGGACGCGCATGCGCGCGTGCAACTGCGAGCCCCCGAAGCCGCCGAGCGCGACGGGGGTCGACGAGTGCGACCGCGTGCTCGACCACTTCGCCAAGCTCGCGGACGACATCGAGGCGTGCTCGAAGGGCAGCCCCGCGATGGCCGACGCGGCGGCCTCGGTGCGGAAGTCGCGCGAGTCGCTGCTCGAGACGTTCGTGCGACAAACCAGGATCCGGGCTCCGCGGCGTCCCTGAAGACGACGTGCGGGACACTCCTCGCGAACCCGATCCCGTTCACCTGTCCGCCCTGACTCACCGTTGCGACTGGCGGAGGGCCGTGGGAGCGTCGCCCGATGACACTGCGATCTGCCTCGGTTCCCCTGGTTCTCTCCCTGCTCCTCGCTGGCTGCGGCAACAAGGCCACCGCGGACGCGAAGGGCTCGGCCAGCGCGAAGGACGCGTCCACCGCGTCGACCGGGAAGCCGGCGCTGAGCTCGAAGCCGTCCGACGACACGAAGCCGTCCGACGCGAAGCCGTCCGACGACACGAAGCCCGCCGGAGCGATGAAGACGTACAAGCACGAGAAGCCGAACTTCACGATCTCCGTCCCGGAGGGCTGCAAGGCGAAGGAGCCGAGCGAGGAGGGCAGCGTCACGCTGAGCTGCGGGTCGCTCGACGACATCGAGCTCCAATGGGAGGGCGTCGAGAAGCAGGATCCGAAGCTCGAGGAGGACAAGATCAAGATCGCCGAAGGGGAGACGGCCGACGGCAAAGGCAAGTGGCTCCGCTACAAGAGCAAGGAGGACAACCACGGCCTCGAGGCGTACGTCTCGGGGAAGACCGTGACCGTCCGCTGCTGGGTGTGGCTGATGGAGGCGAACGAACCGCTCCTCAGCACGTGCAAGTCCCTCAAAGTGGAGTAGCGTCGGCGGTCGAGGCGGACTCGCGTGGCGCGAAAGGGGACGCGCCACGACCGAGACTCGTTTGGCCTACGAACCGGCTCGCGCCTCGGCCTCGTCGGGCTTCGAGACGCGGTTGAACAGCCGAAGCACCTGGTCCACGTCCATGGGCTTCGAGAGGTGGTGCGTGAAGCCAGCGTCGAGCGCGCGCTTCTTGTCCTCGGGCCGACCGTAGCCGGTGAGCGCGATGAGCACGGGGCACTTGTCGCCGAGCTCCGCGCGCAGACGCTCGGCGACTTGGTAGCCGTTCACGATCGGCAGCCCGATGTCGATGACGGCCACGTCGTACTCACCGGCGAGGGCCTTCGCGATCCCCTCCTGACCGTCGTAAGCGGTCTCGACGAAGTGGCCTTTGCGCTCGAACACGATCTGGCAGAGGTCGCAGGCGTCCGCGTTGTCGTCGACGAGCAGGATCCGCAGCACGTGCTGGGGATTCTCTGCGGCCGATCCCTCGTCCTTCGCCGCGGCGTCCCCCTGCACGATGGGTAGCTCGAACCAAAACTCGCTCCCGAGGCCGACCCCGTCGCTCTTCACGCCGACCTTGCCGCCGTGCATCTCGATGAGTCGTCGCACGAGCGTGAGGCCCACGCCGAGGCCGCTCTGCGTGCGCGCGAGGCTCGTGTCGACCTGATAGAACAGGTCCCAGATCGAGGCGATGTTGTCCTTCGAGATGCCGACGCCGGTGTCGGCGATCGTGAAGCGCGCGCGAGTCCCCTCCGGGCGCTCGACCTCGGCGAGCGTCATCGAGATGCGGCCGCCCGCCTCGGTGTACTTCAGCGCGTTGCTGAGGAGGTTCGAGACGATCTGCTCGATCCGCGTCGGATCGGCGTCCACGATCACCGGGTGATCCGGGAGCTCCGTCGTCAGCCGGTGGTTGCGCTGCTCCACCGCGGGGAGCAGCGCCGCGACGATGTCCCGGATCGCGGCCATGAGGTCGAGCGGCTGCCGCGCGAGCTGGATGCGGTCCCGCGTGATGCGCGACACGTCGAGCAGATCGTCGACGAGCCGACCGAGGTGACGAGCTTGCCGCGCGATCGTCGCGGCGAAGCGCGCGACCCGGTGGGGCTCCAGATCCGGCTGCTCGAGGAGGTTCGTGGCGACGAGGATGGCGCTCAACGGGTTGCGCAGCTCGTGCGCGAGCATCGCGAGGAACTCGTCCTTGCGGCGGTCCGCGGTCGCGAGCGCGTGCGCGCGCTCCTGCGCGTCCTGCTCGCTGCGCCTGAGGCGCAGGAGCGAGCGCACCATCGCGGCGAGCTCGATGCTCTCGAACGGCTGCGGGAGGTAAGCCTCGGCGCCCGAATCCAGCCCGCGGGCCTTCCCTTCCCCCGTCACGAACGTCGCGGAGGTCTGGAGCACCGCGATCGACGCCGTGCTCGGATCGCGCTTGATGGCGCGGCACACCTCGTATCCGTCCATGTCCGGCAACCGGATGTCCAGGATGACGAGATCGGGCCGGTGCTTCGCGACCGCCGCGAGCGCCTCCGCGCCGGTCCCGGCCTCGACCACGTCGATGTCCATGTTCTTCAGGATGCGGGAGACCAGATACCGCGCCGGCGCCGAGTCGTTCACGTTCAGCGCGAGCGGCTTGCGCTCATTCGCCATTGCTCATCTCCAGCGCAGCGGCCGGTACGCCAGCGTGGACGAGCGCCTCGCGGATACGCGTGATCGCGAGCTCGCGAGAGAGGCTCTGCTTGCGCAGGATCGCCGACGTCTCGCGGTTCAGTCGCTCGCGCTCCGAGTCCTCGAGCTCCTTCGCCGTCTGGATGATCACCGGGATGTTGCGCGTGCTCGGATCCGCCTTCAGATCGTCGAGCACGTCGAACGCCGTCTGCTCTCCCAGGATGAAGTCGAGCAGGATCACGTTCGGCTTCTCCGATCGCGCGAGCTCCACGCCGTGCGCGCCGTCGGCGGTCTCGATGAGCTCGAACCCCGTGCCCGCGAGCAGGCGCCGCAGCAGGTAGCGCGAGGCCTCGTCGTCCTCGATGATCAGCACCTTGGGGCGCGTGTCGCGCCGGGTGAGCTCCGTGAGCCGGCGGATCAGGCGATCCCCGTCGATGGGCTTGAGCCAGAACTCGTCGGCGCCGAGCGCGCGCGCCTTCTGGGCGCGGTCCATCACCGTGACGACCATCACGGGGACGTCGGCGGTGCGCGCGTTCGACTTGACCTCCTCGAGGAACCGCCACGTCGAGTCACCCTCGAGCAGCACGTCGAGCACGATGGCCGCCGGCTTGACGTCCTCGAGGATGCGACGCGCGTCCTCGAGCGTCCGGGCCGGCATGACGCGGAACCCCGAGCTCCGTAGGTAGCGCTCGTAGAGGAAGAGCGTCTGCCGATCGTCCTCGATGACGAGCACCGGAGTCTGATCGGGCGCCGCCTCGGCGCTCCGCCGCTCGATGCTGCGCAGCTCCTCGACCTCTTCGTGCACCGGCGGCACGACCAACGTGAACGTCGAGCCGACGCCCCGCTTGCTCTCGAGCGTGACGGCGCCGCCGAGGAGCTCCGCGAGCCGCCGAGAAACGGAGAGCCCGAGGCCCGTGCCGCGCACCTTGCGCTGGATGGGGTTGTCGATCTGCGCGAACTCCTCGAACACCCTCTGCTGATCGCTCTCGTCGATCCCGATGCCGGTGTCACTCACGGCGAACGCGACGCGACCGTCCGGCGTCGCGTGGGAGCGCACGCGCACCTCCCCTTGCTCCGTGAATTTGAGCGCGTTGGAGACGAGGTTCCGCAGGATCTGCGAGAGCTTCGCCTTGTCGGTGTCGAACGCGGGCAACCCGTCGGGCGCTTCGACGACGAGCGCGACGTCCGGGTTCGTGAGCAGCGGCTGCATCATCCCTCGGAGGCCCCCGAGCAAGTCCTCGGCCGTGAACTTCTCCGCGCGGAGCTGGTGCTTGCCCGCTTCGAGCTTGGAGAGGTCCAAGAGGTCGTTCACGAGATCGCCGAGCGACGCGGCGGACTGGTAGATGAAGCGGAGCTGCTTCTCCTGCTCCGGCGTGAGCTCACCGTCGAGGCGGTCGAGCAGGAGCCGCGTGATCCCGAGGATGGAGTTGATGGGGGTCCGAAACTCGTGGCTCACGTTCGCCACGACGCGCGCCTTCACGTCGTTCGCGAGCTGGAGCGACGCGTTCCGTTCGTCGAGCTCCGCGTGGAGGTTCTTGAGGCCGGTGTTCGAGTCGGCGAGCGCGGCGTACGCGGACGTGAGCTCCGCGTGCTGCGCCTCGATGCTCTTCCGGTCGCGCTCCGCGGCGCGCTGGAGATCGGCGATTTCGCCGAGCGCCTCGGTCATCGTCTCGAGCTTCTTGCCGTGCTCCTCCGGCCACAGGCTCGCGAGCATCACGAGGCCACCGTCGCAAGGCTCGCTCCGGACGAGCAACGTCGAGGGGCGCCCCTTGCAGAGGAGGCTGAGCTCCCATCCGTCCAAGGGCTGCGCCGCGGCGGCCCCGAGGAACCTCGAGAGCTTCTCCTCGGTGCCTGGCGTCGCCGCGCTCGCGAGCGGCTGTCCGACCGAGAGGTCGATGCGCCCCGCGGCGTGGGGTTCCATCCAGCGCACGACGCCGGCCGCGTCGACCTCGATCGCGAACTCGCGGCGCAGACGCGAAAGACAATCCTCCCGTTCGCTCACGGCGCGCTCTCCATCCCGAGCGCGCAGAGTCGCCCGAGCGATTCGGGGCCGCCCGCCTCCTCGAGCGCGAGGAGGAGCGCGTCGAAGCGAGCGCCTGCGATGCCGCGCCGCACGAGGGAGTCGCGCAACCAGGTGACGTGCTCGACGAACCCGCGGTCGTCGCCCTTCGCGACGGCGTCGGCCGCGTACGAGATCAGGCGCCGGATCTGGGCCTCGCCGAGGATCGGCGCGTCGTCGGGGCTCCCGGCCACGAGCCGCGCGGAGAGCGTGTCGGCGGCGCGCTGGATCGCGAGGGCCTCGCCCTCGGGGTACGCGAGCGCTCGACGCGCGGAGTCGATCACACCCCGCGCGAGGGTGGCGCCCTCGATGCCGCGCGCGTCGATCGCATCGGCGAGACATGCGAGCGTCTCGTCGAGGTGGAGTGTGCACATGCCGCGCGAGGTCAGCACGCCGCGGAGCCAGACCGCATAGTCGGAGAGGAGGCTCGGTTGTTCGAAGCGGAGGGCGTCCGCGAGGTACTTCACGTGATGCACGCCGTCCTCGCGGGAGAAGCGCGCCCCTCGCTCCCCGAATCGCTCCATCCAAAAGGGGTCGCGGTACATCGCGACGTGCACGTCGGCGGAGAGCGCCTGGGCGGACTCGAGCAACGCGTCCGCAAGCGGCGTCACGACACACCCCCGCCGAGCGCGCGCTCGAGCGTCGCCGCGAGGTCGAGCGCGTTGCCGCGGCTCACGATCACGTCGTCGCGCCAGGTCGTCGGGTTGCCGATCACCGCCTCGCCCCCGACGATGATCGGGAGCCTGGTGTGGCGTTCTCGTATTCGTCGAACCGCCTCGCGCGCGGCCGCTACGTGGAAGGTCATGGTGACGGAGAGCAGCAGGGCGTCGGGCCTCTTCTCGTCGATCTTGGCGAGGAGGCTCGACGTCGGGACATTGGCTCCCAGCAGGCAAACATCGAGCCCGCCCGCCTCCAGGACGTCGGCCGCGATCCGGAGCGCCATGTCGTGGAGCTCTCCCTCGACGCACGCGAGGATCGCCTTGCGACCACTCGAGGGCTTGCGACCGAGTCGCGCGTAGAGGAGCGACAGGACGAGCTGAGAGATCGCGGTGGCCTGGTGCTCGTCCGCGACGCTGATGCGGTTCGCCTGCCACAGGCGCCCGATCTCGCGCTGCGCCTCCGCGACGACCTCGAGGTAGATGTCGAGCGCCGTGGCCCCCGCTTCGATCGCCGCGTCGACGACGCGCATCGACGCCCTGCGATCGCCCGCGAGCACCGACGCGAGGTACTGCTCGCGCACGCTGGAGAGGGCTCGACCGTTGGCAGTCATCTTGAAATCAGCTCCCAACGAAGGTGGAAATAAGCCCTCCACGGGGCGAAGCAAAGGCGGGAAAGTGAGGCAAATTTGCGCGATCGGGCGCGCGCCCGCGGCGGTGCTGAAGACCTCCACGGCGGACGCGCACGGGCGCCTCGAGCGTCGCGCGGTCGCGACGGGGTTCCTGCGGGAGCGGGGCGCGTACCGCCGCTACCTCTTCGCGATGTCGATCTTCTACGAGCCCTGCGAGGCTGCGCTCCGGGGCGGCGCGGACGTCGATCCGGAGATCGCGGCGCGCACGAAGTTGCCGTGGCTCCGCGCCGATCTCGACGCGCTCGGCGGGACCGCTGACCTCTCGAGCTCGATGCCGTCCTTCGGCGGGCCCGAGATCCGGGGCGCGTCGCTCTGGGGACTCGCGTACGTCCTCGAAGGCGCGACGCTCGGCGGGCGCTTCATCCTGCGCGAGCTCGACGGATCCGGAGTCGTTCCGTCGAACGCGCGCCGCTTCTTCACGGGCTACGGCCCGCGGACCGGGGAGATGTGGCGCACGTTCCGGAGCCACCTCGAGCGCGCGATCGAGCGGGGCACCTCCCTCGACGACGTCGTGCGCGGCGCGGTCGACACGTTCGACGCGATGCACGCGTGGATCGACCGCGCGCTCCCTGCGCGCCTCGATCCGAGCCGAGGCGCGCTCGACGACGGCTGAGCAGCGCGCCGCCGCTCCGCCGAAAGGTTGCCCGCGCAGCCGTCGTCGCGCATAGCGACGTGGGATGGCCTCGGGCTGGCAGATCTACCTCGCGACGCGGAAGAAGAACGACCAGGTCTTCAACCACTACTTCATGCGCCCGATCGCGGGGTTCGTCGTCGCGATCCTCGCGAAGACGCGCGTCACCCCGAACCAGATCACGATCCTGAACCTCGCGCTCTTCCTCGGCGCGGCCGCGCTCCTCATCGCCTGGCCGAGCTACGCGGGGTCACTTCTGGCGATCGGCGTCCTCGAGATCTCGTACCTCTTCGACTGCGCGGACGGCATGCTCGCGCGCCACAAGAAGATCGCGTCGCAGACGGGGCACTTGTTCGATCTCTTCACGGACGAGATGAAGGCGCTCGTCCTCGTCGGCGCGATCGGGATCCGCGCGGCGTTCCACGGCGGCCGGTGGCCTCACCTCGCGCCCGCTTCGAAGGACGTGTTCCTCGTCGCGGCGATCGCCGGCGTGTTCGTCCTCGCTTCCGCGACGAGCCTCACGAACTTCGTCCGCCGGCCCGAGCTGACCGGGAAGGACACGCCCGTCGAGGCGCACTACGAGACCGTCGAGGCGAAGAAGCCGAAGAGCCCGATCGCGAAGGCCGCGAACCTCGTCTTCATGTTCCTCCGGTTCCTGAACCACTACCCGAGCCACGTCTACGTCTGGGCCTTCGCCGACGCGCTCGACCTCTTCTTCTGGGTCTACATCTCCATCAACCTGCTCTACCTCGCGCAGGGCTGGCTCGGCCTCCTCGTGAGGTTCGGGCGTGCCTAGCGCCGCCGAGCAGGGCGAGCAGGGCGAGCGCGCCCGCGATCCCCTCCACCGGGTGAGCCGACGTGGTGCACCCGCACCCGCTCGAGGGCTTCGCGTCCGAGATGGGCGCGGCGGTCGCCGCCGCCGGGACCTCGTCGAGGCTCGCGGGCGCGGGGATCTCGCCGCCGTCGACGACCGTCGCGCGATCGAGGTCGACGCGCACGATCGGCCGCTCGGCCTCGCCCGGCTTGAACCGGTGCTTCGAGTACTGGAGCGCCTTCACGACGCCGGTCACCGTCCGCGTGGAGGGCGCGTCCTTCGCGCCGCAGTAGGTGCGGTGCTGCTCGGCGTCGCAGTCGACCCGCACGTCGAGATCGACGTCGTCGCTGATCAGCGCGCGCAGATCGCAGCAGCTCGCCCGTGAGCCCACGAGCGTGACCCGCATCCCCTCCCCGTGGCGCGGCGTCTTCTTGTTCTTCGCGATCCACCGCACGAGCGACCACCCGTCGGTGATCCCGCTGTCGCGGCGCTCCTTCGAGGCGGTCAGCGCGTCGTCGATGGAGCTCGTGAACGACGGGTTGTCCTCGCGGTGGCGCTCGAGGAACGCGTCGTCGGTGCTGAGCCGGCGCAGGTCGTGCGGCTCGCCGAGGTCGATCTTCTTCGCGTCGACGAGCTCCTCGAAGAGCGCCGACGCCGAGACCCAGCCCAGGTTGTCGCGGAGGATCTCGGCGGCGAGCGCCGGCCGCGTCGAGGCGAGCTCGTCGACCTTCGTGAGCGCGTTGCCCGACGACGCGTGCCAGAAGAGCGCCGCGAGGGAGGGGTCGGGATCGTCGTGCGGCCAGGGGGTCTCGAGGAGGGCCTTCTCGAGGAGGGGGTAGCTGCTCGGATCGTCGCGCCACGCGGAGTTCTTTCGGATCGCGGAGTACATGTGCATGCGGAGCGCGAGCTCGAGCGCCTCGCGGGACTTCATGTCCTGGAGCGCGTAGGTGATCGCGGCGTCGAGCGGGGTCTGATCGCCGATGTGGACGGCCGTCCGGTCCGGTTCGAAGAGGCCGCGGGCGCGCTCGATCTGCTCGAGCGTCCCGGGCGTGTCGCTGAGCGTCCACAGGTTGAACGACGCGCGCTTCGCGCCGGGGACGATCTTGTCGAGCGGCGGGACGAGCACGCACCTCGCGAGGCTCTCGCTGTCGAGCGGCTTCTCGATCGGCTCGAGCGACGCGACGCCCTGGACGGTCTTGCCGACGAGCGCCGCGACGTCGTCGCGGGAGGCGCCGGAGAACATAGCGAAGTACTTCTTGCAGTGGAGGGCGGCGCCCCCGGGGAACGGGAGGATCTCGGCGCCCTTCTCCTCGAGCGGGATGGGGTCGCCCTGCTCCACGTCGTCGACGACGACGATCGCGAACCGGTCGACGCCCTCGACCGTCTTTCCGCGCACCTTCTCGAGCTCGAACGACTCCGCCTTCGTCACCTTGCCCTTCACGAACGCGCGCTTCGGCTGGACGAGCGGTCGCGACGCGCTCCCCGAGTAGGTCTGCGCGGTCGCCCGCTCTGCCACGGCGGACGACGCGAGGGCGAGGCTCGCGGCGAGGAGGGCGCTGGAGATCACGCGGCTCGGCATGACGATTCCATAGCCGAGAACGACATCGAAAGTTTGCGATCCAGCGCGATCGTTGTAGACCCGAGCCCGATGCGTCCGGCGCGCGTCCTCCCCACCCTCGCCCTCCTCGCGCTCACCGGCGCGTGCGGGAAGAAGAGCGCAGACACCGAGCCCTCGCTCGCGTCCAGCGCGCCGCTCGTCACGGCGTCCACGCCGCTCGCTGCGGTGCCGAGCGGCTCGGCGAACAGCCCCGAGGTGACGGCCGCGCTGTCTCACGACGGGGCGCCGTCGAGCACGTCGATCGTGGATCTCGCCGGGCGCGCGAACGTCCCCCCGCCCCTCGGCGACGGCACCAAGCTCGCGGCGCGCGCGATGCTCGTGCCCATCTACGAGCGGGCGACGTCCGCGGCGAAGAAGGTCGGCTACCTGCGCGCGGGCGCGATCGTCGAGGCGGATCCGGAGGACAAGGGCCACGAGGACTGCCCCGGTGGGTGGCGCGCGATCAAGCCGGTGGGGTTCGTCTGCGTGGGCGACAAGGCGACGCTCGACCTGTCCGATCCGATCGTGGAGGGCACTCGTTCCGCCGGCCCGACAGCGGCCTGGCTCCCTTACATGTACGGGACGGTGACGCGCGGCGGCCCCGTCTACTCGCGCATCCCCACGGAGGCCGATCTCAAGGAGAACGAGCCGAGCCTCGCGAAGCACATCGCGAAGTGGAAGGCCGACGAGGTGACGGCGCGAGCTACGGGCTCGAGCTCTGGTACAAGTGGAAGCCGAAGGCCGCGTTCACGGCGCTCGAGGCGCTCGACCAGAAGCTCACGGACGACGACATCCCGTTCTACTTGAAGGACGGGGCGACGATCGGATCTGTCGGGCCAGGTGAAGGGCGGCGGCGTGAAGATCGGCCAGGTCGATCGCAAGCAGGGTGCCGCGTTCGTCGACAGCTTCCTCTCCGACGGGCGGCGCTACAACGTGACGACGGATCTGCGCGTCGTCGGCCGACCGCTACCGGCCGATCGCGGCAACGATCACACGGCGATATCAGGATCGTGGAACGGTGGAGATCCCCTTCGCGATCGTGCGCAAGCCGGGCGCGAAGAAATGGATCTTCTCCAAGGACAAGGCGAAGGAGGACGGCGACATCGACGCGTGGACCGCCGTGAACCTCACCGGCAAGCAGAAGTTCTCGGGCGGGATCCTCCACTTCGAAACGAAGGACGGCTACTGGCTCGACGATCGTCACGCGAGCCGCATCGACGCCGCGAAGATGCCGAAGTGGGGCACGAACAGGGAGCGCTGGATCGACGTGAACATCACGAAGCAGGTGCTCGTCGCCTACGACAAGGACGAAGCCCGTCTACGCGACGATCGTGTCGACCGGGGAAGACGGGCTCTCCGAGGGAGGCCACAAGGCGACCGTCAAAGGCATCTTCCGCATCCACACGAAGTTCATCACCACGACGATGGACTCCGACACCGTCGGCGAGGAGTTCGAACTGCGCGACGTGCCCTACGTCCAATACTTCGAAGAGGGCTTCGCGCTCCACGGAGCCTACTGGCACGACGGGTTCGGCACGCCGAAGAGCCACGGCTGCGTGAACCTCGCGCCCGAGGACGCGCGGCGCCTCTTCTTCTTCACCGATCCGCAGGTGCCCTACGGCTGGCACGGCGCGGTGAAGGCCCTCACCGGCAGCGTCGTCTTCGTGCATCCGTAATATTTGGGGGACTCCGTCCCCTTGTTCGGGCCTGGGGGCCCGAACACCCCTGTGGGGGGCTGCCGCCCCCGCACGCGCCTTCGGCGCTCCCCCCGCACCAAACGGGGCTCCGCCCCTCGCCCCCAGGATTCCCCGCGGACGCCTTCGGCGCGGAAGGGGAGACGCCTTCGGCGCGGACGCCTCGGCGCGGAGGAGACGCCTTCGGCGCGGACGCCTCGGCGCGGAAGGGGCGCCTTCGGCGCGGACGCCTCGGCGCGGAGGGAGACGCCTTCGGCGCGGACGCCTCGGCGCGGAGGACGCCTTCGGCGCGGACGCTTCGGCGCGGAGGGAGACGCCTTCGGCGCGGACGCCTTCGGCGCGGAAGGGAGACGCCTTCGGCGCGGACGCCTCGGCGCGGACGCCTTCGGCGCGGAGGGGAGATGCCTCGGCTTGGCGCGGAGATGTTGGCCCCATGCGCGTGGGCGGACGAAGCTCGTCGCCGAGCATGGAGCATCGTCTTGGGTCTTTGAGGCGCGCGTCGCGGTGGTTGGTCGCGGCGGGGTTCGCGGGGGCGATGACTTTCGCGGTGGGGGAGCGGGGGGCGATCGCGAAGTCGTCGTCGGTGGACCTGCGGCACCTGACGGTCGGCAAGAACAGCGTGACGGCGGAGGACGGGGACGGGGACGAGATCGTCCTGACGTTGGATCCGAAGCTGCAGAAGACCGCTCAGCGCATCCTGAAGAAGTCGAAGGCGCACGCGGGGGCGATCGTGATGAGTGACGTTCGGACGGGGCGGATCCTCGTCTGGGCGTCGATCGGGGACGAGGGGGATCTGGTCCGCAAGGCGAAGTACCCGGGGGCGAGCATCTTCAAGGTGGTGACGGCGTCGGCGCTGCTCGAGGGGCACTACGTGAAGCCGAGCGAGCAGGTGTGCTTCGGCGGCGGGGAGACGCGCCTCAAGAAGGAGGACGTCGAGCCGGGGTGCCACGCCGGGGACCACAAGACGCGGTTCGACAAGGCGCTCGGCAAGAGCATCAACGGGGTGTTCGCTCGGCTCGCGCTCGCGCACCTCTCGGTGTCGGAGGAGTCGAACATGGCGAAGGCGTTCGCGATCGGCGACTCCGTTCCGTTCGACCTGTCGAGCGACACGAGCTCGGTGAAGATCCCGAGCGACGATCTCGGCTTCGCGCGCGCGGCGGCCGGGTTCGGGGATGCGAAGCTCACACCGCTCACGGCGCTCTTCATCATGCAGACGATCGCGAACGACGGGGAGCGCGTGCGCCTCCACATCACGGGGTCCCCGGACGGCGTGACGCGGAGCTCGGCAGGGCGCGCGATCTCGAAGGACACGGCGACGAAGCTCGTGCGCATGCTCGAGGTGACCACGAAGTCGGGCACGAGCAAGAAGGCGTTCGAGGAGAAGGACGGCAAGCCGAAGGTGAGCGTCGCCGGCAAGACGGGCACGCTCGCGCTCGAGAGCCCGAAGCGCCTCGTCAGCTGGTTCGCGGGCTTCGCGCCCTCTCGCAAACCCGAGGTGGCGATCAGCGTCCTGCTCGCGAACGACGAGAAGTGGTGGCGCAAGGGGAACGAGGTCGCGCGCGATGTGCTCGACGCGTACTTCGCTGAGAAGGACGACTGAGTCGTCGGCGAGCGGTGAGATCCCTCGGCGGCGGAGAGGGGGGCCCGACGCGGACGAGCGAGACCCGCGTGGTAGCATGTGCCGCGAATGAACTCGGAGCTCCAGCCCGGGTCGCTCTTCGCGAACGACTTCAAGATCGTGCGGCCCCTCGACGAAGGAGGGATGGGCTCGGTCTACATCGCAGAGCAGCAGTCGACGGGGAACCAGCGAGCGCTGAAGCTGATGCTCCCGTCCCTCGTCTCGGACGCGAAGCTCCGCGAGCGGTTCCTGCTCGAGGCGCGGATCGGGTCGCGCATCGAGAGCGATCACGTCGTGCAGGTGATCGCGGCGGGCATCGAGCCCGGGCAGAACGTGCCGTGGCTCGCGATGGAGCTGCTCCACGGTGAGGAGCTCGAGCAGCGGGTCAGGCGCGAGGGCCCACTGCCACGCCACGTCGCCCTCGAGGTGACGCGGCAGCTCTGCCACGCGCTCTCGGCCGCGCACGCGGTCGGCGTGGTGCATCGGGATCTCAAGCCGAAGAACCTCTTCCTCTGCAAGCCGCGCATCTCGGGGGCGCCGTTCCTGCTGAAGGTGCTCGATTTCGGCATCGCGAAGGTGATGGCGGAGGCGCTCACCACGGGGACCGCGGGTATGGGCACGCCGCTCTGGATGGCTCCCGAGCAGACCGAGATCTCGAGCCACGTGGGCCCCGAGACGGATCTCTGGGCGCTCGGGCTGCTCGTCTACTGGATGCTCACGGGCAAGCCCTACTGGCTCGGCGCCCAGCAGGATGCGACGAACGTGCAGATCATCCTGCGCGAGCTCGTCATGGACCCGCTCCCGCCGGCGTCGGAGCGCGCGCGAGCGTGCGGCGTGGGGCACCTCGTCCCTCAGGGTTTCGACGCGTGGTTGGCGCGGTGCCTCGAGCGCGCGCGGGCGGCGCGGTACGCGAGCGCGGATCTCGCGCTCGCCGATCTCGGGCGCGTCCTCTCGACGGAGGCGGTGGTCCGACCGACGCCGATCCTCGACGAGTTCACGACCCGGCCGACGTACGCGGACGGGCTCGAGCCCATCGCCCCGCGCGGGCCAGGGCTCCCGGCGCAGCTGGCCTCGGCGCCGCAGCCGGACTGGCGCGCGCCCACGGCGTACGCGCACAGCCAAGCGTACGCACCGAACCCCGCACCGCAGCAGTACGGAGCGTATGCCCCAAGGCCGCAGCAAGCCGCGGCGGGGCCCGGAACGATGCAGCCCGTGATCGTGCAGCCGGCGGCTCCGGCCGCGGTCGTTCGGGCCAACCCGTCGGCGAGGCCCACGAAGAACCTGGGTGTGCTCATCGGCGCGGCGACGGCGTTCGCGGCGCTCATCGGGGTCGGGATCTACTTCATCGCGCGCGACGACAAACCGAAGATCTCGCGTGACTACGGGCGCGATCTCGACGACCCGACGCCCGTGACGGTTCCGCGTGTTTCGAAGGCGGACGAGTGCCGGAGCCTCTATGGCATCCTCAAGGAGACACAGGAGGAAGTCTCCTCGAACGGGCTCGATCCCGCGGCCTACGTGCGCACGATGGACCACATCGCCGATCGCATCCAGGCCGTCCACGTCACCGCGGCCGATCTCGTAGGGCCGACGTCGGCGTACGTGGCGGCGCAGCGCGATCAGGCGAGCGCGGCGCGGCGCGCGACGAAAGCCGCGCAAGAGGGCCGCTTCGACGACCCCGCCGCGGCGGAGGTGCTCGCGGCGAACGGTCGCGTATCCACTGCGTACGGGCGCCTGGTGGATGCGTGCGGCTGGAGCGCAAACCCGCCCCTCCCCGACACACCGGGCCCGGGGGCGCCGCCGCCTCCCGGGCTCGAGTAGCTCCACCCCGCCGAGCCCGTCCCTCCGCGATCGTTCGTGGGGGGAGCGGCTCGAACGACGTCGAAGAAACTTGCGTGATCGGGCGGCTCGCGCTTCTCTTCACGCGTGATGCGGATCCGGTTCGCCGGCCGGACGGACATAGGCAAACAGCGCGACCACAACGAGGACGCCATCCTCGTCATGGACAGCTACCGCACGATCGTCGTGGCCGATGGCCTCGGCGGGCACTCCTCGGGGCACATCGCGAGCGGGCTCTGCGTGAGCACGCTCGCGGATTTCTTCTCCGTGACGGTCGACGCGGACGCGACGTGGCCGTTCCCGTACAACGAAGCACTTACCGAAGAGGAGAACTACCTCCAGACCGGCCTCCGGCTCGCGAACCGCCGGATCTTCGATCGCTCGCTCCTCGCGATGAACGACTTCGGCATGGGGACCACGTGCGTCGGCGCGATGCTGTCGAGGAACGCGCGGCGCGTGTCCATCGCGCACGTCGGAGACTCCCGCGCCTACCGACTACGGGCGGGGCAGCTCGAGCAGCTCACGCGCGATCACTCCCTCGTGAGCGACGCGCTCCACGCGGCGCCGTGGATGACCCCCGAAGAGGTCGCGCGCATGCCCACGAACGTCATCACACGCGCGCTCGGCATCCGAGAGGACGTGCTCGTCGACCTCTACAACGAGGGGACTCAGATCGGGGACGTCTACCTCCTCTGCAGCGACGGGCTCACGGGCGTCGTCGGGAACGAAGAGATCACGTCCATCGTCGACGGGGCCGTCGACCTGGAGGATGTCGCGAACGAGCTCGTCGATCGGGCGAACGTCTATGGCGGCCCCGACAACATCACGGTCGCGCTCGCGCGCATCGACGAGCACGGACCCGAGACGGCTCCCCGCCCCCGCCCCTCCGAGACGCGCGCGGCGCCCGACCCCGGCATCGAGAAGACCGATCCGGGCCACGACGACGACTCGGGTTGATCCGTCGAGCGACGAGAGCACCGAACAGGTTGAAACGCCGGCGTATGCGCCCGATTTCGGAGAGACCCACACGGCCTCGTCGCTGTGCTCCTCAGATGACGAGGAGTCGTCTTGCGGTGCTCGCTCCTCGGGCGTGCGCCTCTCCCTCGAACTCGAGCGCACTCGTTCGGGTTTCAACCTGTTCGGTGCTCTAGAAGGTGAACTGGTCGTCGAGCTGCGCGACCTCGAGCGAGAGGCCCGCGAGCCGCGCGCACTCCGTCTCGACGGCTTTCTGGAAGACGGGCTTCATGTGGAAGAGGAGCGTGGGCAGCGCGTCCGGCTGAACGCCCGGCAGCGCGGCGAGCTTCTGGAGATCCGCGGCGAGCGACTGCGGCGTGTGGTGACCGCTCACCTTCGCGATGCCGGACTCTTGATTCGGGAAGCTCACCTCCATGAGGAGGGCCTTGAGGCGCGGGACGGACGCGAGGACCTCCCAGAAGTGATCGGTCGGGCCCGTGTCCCCGCTGTAGGCGAGCGCGCCCGAGTCCCCCTCGACGATGAACCCGGCCGCGTCGATCGTGTGGGTCACGGTCACCGCGCGCACCGTCTTTCCCGCGATGACCTTCGGGACCTCGATCTCGAGCTCCTCGAACACGACGACGGGTCCGCTCGCCGTCGAGATCTTCGAAAATCGGGCCACAAACGGTTGTTGAAGAAGTGGAGCTTGAGGGCGTCGAGCGTCTCCTTCGTCCCGCCGATCACGAGCGGCTTGCAGGCGAGCTGGCACCGGTTGTCCGCGAGCGTCGCCAGATCGCGCACGTGATCGAGGTGCGCGTGGCTCACGATACAGCCCTCGAGCTTCGCTTGATCGGGGAGGGTCAGGCCGCGCGTGATCGACCCGCAGTCGATGGCGAGCGTCGAGTCGAGGACGAACGCGCTCGCTCGGTGGCTCGGGGTCTCACCACCATGACAACCGACGACGTAAAGGTTCATGTGCTCGAGCTAGCCTTCCACCTGTTCGGAGTCGGCAGGGACCTCGGACGTCTCGATCGACGGCCCCTCGGACACCGGCCCGACCGCCGCCATCCTCTCCGTACCATCGGGCCCGAGCGGGATGCTCCGCGTCGCCTCCGCGACCGCCCGCTCCGCGACGGAGGGCGCGTCCGTGTCGGGCCGCGCCTTGGGCTGAGGGATGTTCAGGAAGTCCACGAAGTCCTCCAAGCGCTCGATGTCCGTGACGATGATGTGCGCCTCCTCCTCGTACGCGATCCCGAGCCGGCCCACCCTCTTCATCATCTCGTACGCGACGCTCTCCTCCGTCGCGACCTCGCGCGCCAAATCCGCGACCGAGACGTTCACGCGCACCCCCATCGTCGGCTCGACGGCCGGATCCGCGGACGGGAGCTCGACCGGCGCGCCGAACGCCTCCGCGTGCCGCGTGAGCGCGAGGAGCACGCGCGCCTTCGGATCCCGGTGGAGGAGGATCTCGACGAGCGTGTCCGCGGAGTCGAGCCGCTTCGCGAGCTTCTTGATGAGCCGAAGCGCGATCTCCGCGTTCCGCGCGAGCATCTCCTCGAGCGTCCGCGCCTCGATCACGAGGACCTTCGCCGCCGTCACGACCCGCGCCGTCGCCGTCCGGGGCTTTCCGTTGAGGATCGCCATCTCCCCGAAGAACTCCCCCGGCCCGAGCTTCGCGAGGATCTTCTCCGAGCCCCCCACGCTCTTCGAGATCGCGACCTCCCCACTCTGGATGACGAACATCACGTCCCCCGTCTCGCCCTCGCGAAACAGGACGTCCCCCGCCGCGTACTCACGCCCGAACTTCGAATTCAGCGTATCGCTGACGCGCGCCATCCCGCGCCGCAGCTTACACGATTTGGGGCGATAGCCTTCGCAGGACGCGCACGGACGTCGGTCGGCGTGCTCAGCGTGGGAAGACCACGCTTCCGCGCGCCTCCCTAGCCGTGCACGCCCTGCTGTGGCTCTCGCCCCAAATCGCCGCCCGTATCTCGAAGACGGACCTCGCTTCGCTCGTCCGCAGACGCCTGCGGCGCAGACGGTCCTCGCTTCGCTCGTCGGCTGACCGTCCTCGCTTCGCTCGTCGGCTGACCGTCCTCGCTTCGCTCGTCCACAGACCGTCGCTTCGCTCGTCCGCTGACGCCTGCGGCGCAAACGGTCCTCGCTTCGCTCGTTCGCAGACGCCTGCGGCGCAGACGGTCCTCGCTTCGCTCGTCCGCTGACGCCTGCCGCACAGACGGTCCTCGCTTCGCTCGTCCGCAGACGCCTGCGACGGAGACGGTCCTTGCTTCGGTCGTCCGCAGAGCCGTCCGCGCATCTGCCGGCCAAGACGCGAGCGCAGGGGTGGGGTGGGGGTGACGAGGCCGGGGTGGGGGACCGCCTGTTTGAGGCAAGCGCCCCACCCACCGCCCATCGCATCTCCAACCTCTTAGCCACCACCTGCATCTCGTGCGCAGCCGAGTTCGGTCCCCCCACCGGGGCCTCGCCACCCCCACCCCACCCCTGCGCGCCCGGCCCAAACCGACCCCATCGCGCCGATCGCGCCCACCGCGCCCATCGCCCCGCAGCCCGATTCGCCCGATCGCTCCGCAGCCCGGTCCGCGCATCTGCCGGCCAAGACGCGAGCGCAGGGGTGGGGTGGGGGTGACGAGGCCTGGGTGAGGGGACCGCCTGTTTGAGGCAAGCGCCCCACCCACCGCCCATCGCATCTCCAACCTCTCAGCCACCACCTGCATCTCGCGCGCAGCCGAGTTCGGTCCCCCCACCCAGGCCTCGCCACCCCACCCCACCCCTGCGCGCCCGGCCCAAACCGACCCCATCGCGCCCATCGCGCCCTCGCGCCCATCGCCCCGCAGCCCGATTCGCCTCACCCCCGATCTGCGCCCACAAAGAAGAAGGCGCCGCTCTCCGTCACCAGAGAACGACGCCTAGAGCAGGCCTCTCTCCTCCCCCTCCCTCTGAGGGAGGGGGGTTGGGGGTGGGTGCCCGCTAGCGGGATCACATATCGAAGTCGCCCATTCCGCCCATTCCGCCCATTCCGCCCATTCCGCCCATGCCACCCATTCCGCCGCCACCGCCACCGCCGCCGCCGGCGGGCTCCTTCTTGGCGGGCTTCTCGGCGACGAGCGCCTCGGTCGTCAGCATCAGCGACGCGACGGACGCAGCGTTCGAGAGCGCGTGGTGGACGACCTTCGCCGGGTCGATGACCCCAGCGGCGAGGAGGTCCTCGTACTCGTTCGTGCGGGCATTGAAGCCGTTCGAGTCCTTCGACTCGCGGACCTTCTCGATCACGATCGAGCCCTCGATCCCGGCGTTCGCCGCGATCTGACGGAGCGGGGCCTCACAGGCCTTCTTGATGATCTTCACGCCGAAGTCGCGCTCGTCGTCGAACTTCAGCTTCTTGAGCGCGCTCGTCGCGCGGAGCAGGGCGACGCCACCGCCGGGGACGATCCCCTCCTCGACGGCCGCGCGGGTCGCGTTGAGAGCGTCCTCGACGCGCGCCTTCTTCTCCTTCATCTCGGTCTCGGTCGCCGCGCCCACCTTCACGACGGCCACGCCGCCAGCGAGCTTCGCGAGGCGCTCCTGGAGCTTCTCGCGGTCATAGTCGCTGGTCGTGTCCTCGATCTGCTTGCGGATCGCGTCGACGCGGCCCTTGATCGCCTTCTTTTCGCCGGCGCCATCGACGATCGTCGTGTTGTCCTTGTCGATCTCGACCCGCTTCGCGCTGCCGAGGTCCTTCAGGGTCGCGCCCTTGAGGTTCTGGCCGAGGTCCTCCATGAACGGGTTCGCGCCCGTGAGGATCGCGATGTCCTTCAGCATCTCCTTGCGGCGATCGCCGAACCCCGGGGCCTTCACCGCCGCGACCTTGAGGGTACCGCGGAGCTTGTTGACGACGAGGCGTCGCGAGCGCCTCACCCTCGAGATCCTCCGAGATGATGAGGAGCTCCTTGCCGGCGCGCGCCACCTGCTCGAGCAGCGGGAGAAGGTCCTGCATGCTCGAGATCTTCTTCTCGTGCACGAGGATCACCGGGTTCTGCAGCACCGTCCGCATCTTCTCGGTGTCGGTGACGAAGTACGGCGAGAGGTACCCGCGGTCGAACTGCATGCCCTCGACGACGTCGAGCTCGGTGGTCATCCCCTTCGCCTCTTCGACGGTGATGACGCCCTCCTTGCCGACCTTCTCCATCGCCTCGGCGAGGATCTCGCCGATCGTGGTGTCGCCGTTGGCGCTGACCGTCGCGACCTGCGCGATCTGCGCCTTGTCCTTCGTCGGCTTCGCGGACTTCTTCACGGACTCGAGGATCGCCTCGACGGCCGCGTCGATGCCGCGCTTCAGCGCGATCGGGTTGTGGCCCGCCTCGACGAGGCGGAGGCCCTCGCGGAAGATCGCCTGGGCGAGGACGGTCGCGGTCGTCGTGCCGTCGCCGGCCTTGTCGCTCGTCTTCGACGCGACCTCGCGCACCATCTGCGCGCCCATGTTCTCGAGCTTCGAGTGGAGCTCGATCTCCTTCGCGACGGTCACGCCGTCCTTCGTCACGACCGGCGAGCCCCAGCTCTTCTCGATCACGACGTTCCGGCCCTTGGGGCCGAGGGTCACCTTCACCGCGTCCGCGAGGGTGTCGACGCCCTTGAGGATCGCGTTGCGGGCGGTGCGGGAATAAACGATTTGCTTGGCGCTCATGGTTCTCTCCGCCGAATCAGGAGTTGGTGACGGCGAGGACGTCGTCCTCGCGGATGAGGAGGTGCTCTTCGCCGTCGATCTTCACCTCGGTGCCGCTGTACTTGCCGAAGAGGACCGTGTCGCCGACCTTGACGTCGACGGGGCGCGCCTTGCCGTCCTTCAGGATCTTCCCGTTGCCCACGGCGACGACCTTGCCCTCGATCGGCTTCTCTTTGGCCGAGTCCGGGATGATGATGCCGCCCTTGGTCTTGGCCTCGCCCTCGAGGCGCTTCACCACGATCCGATCCTGCAGTGGCCTGATTTTCATGGTCCGCTCTCCGTCCTTCCACCTGCGCTGGCACTCGACGTGTCCGTCTGCCAAGCGCGGGCGGAACCTAATCTGCAGCGGGCCGACGTCAAGCGCTTGTCTCGCTCGGACCTCAAGGATAGTCCGCCTGGCACAATGACTCGTCCGATGCCACACGCCGCCGCACTCCTCCTCGGACTCCTCGTCCTCCCCGCAGTCGCCTGTGGGAGCAAGGACAGCGGGGCGAGCAGCAGCGCGAGCGCGGCCGCGAGCGCCCGCTCGACCGCCAGCGCGACAGGCTCCTCCAACGCCCCGAGCTCGTCCCCGTTCGAGCGGTTCGCGGACGCCATCTGCGCCTGCAAGGACGAAAAATGCGCGTCGGACGCGCTGGACGCGTTCGAGGCCGCGGCGAAGAAGGACCGCCGGGCCCCCGGCTCCGAGACGCCCGCCGAGTCGGCGGCGCTCGAGCGAGCCACGCGGTGCATGGACAAACTCGCGCCCCAGGGAGACGGCAAATAGGCCTCGAGCGCCCGTGCTCGGGCGCGCCCTTCAGTCGAGGCAGACGGTCGCGCTGATGCAGTAGCCCGTGAAGCACAGGCCATCCCCCTCCGGCACGAAGCCCGTCGGGCAGAACGGCGGCTCGTCGACGCACGTCTTGACGCACGAGACGGGGGTCGACGGGCGGCACTTCGCAAAGCAGCCCTGACTCGGTGTCGACAGACACGCCGAGATACAGCCTGGCTTCGACTCGCAGTCGAACGCGTCCACCTCCGAGCAGTCGAGCCCGATGGAGCTCGTCGAGGACTTCGTCGAGACGGACGAGCTCGGTCCGCCCCCCTCGCCCGACGAGCCGGATCCCTCGACCCAAACGACGAGTCCGCCGCAGGACCCAGCGAACGGGATCGAGACCACGAGCAGCGCTGTCCTCCAAAGTCGCCCCGGTGGCGTGTTCGTCGAGTCCACCGACGCACGATAGCCCGACGTGGTCCGCGCGTTGCTTCGAAGAGGCTTACGTCGACCCACTCGTCGGAGGCCCCCATGACCATGCAACGCCACGTGCTCGCTGCAGTCGATCTCGACGTCACGACCAGCCTCGTCCTCGAGACCGCCATTCGCGAGACCCTCGCTCGACCCGGCGCCGATCTACTCGTCCTCTACGTGCTCCCCGTCCTCACGAAGGATCCCCTCTCCGCGCGGGAGCCCGGCCACCCCGACACGAAGCTCGTCGAGGTCCAGCGCTGCGTGGAGACGGCGCTCGCGGACTTCGGTGCGGCGAACCCGGGAGTGGCGCTCCCGCGCACCGAGGTGGAGCTCGCGGTGGATCGGCCCGCCCACGGGATAGTCTGGGCCGCCGCCCACTTCGACGCCGAGCTCGTGGTGGTCGGTTCTCATGGGAATCGTAAGGGGCTCGCGCGACTCCTGATGGGGTCGACCTCGCAGAAGGTCGTGCGCCTCGCGGGCTGTCCCGTGATCGTCGTCCGGCCGAAGGAGCACGACCCGCGACTCGCTCCGATCGAGATCGAGCCACTCTGCCCCAACTGCGCGACGACGCGCTTCGCGACGAAGGGCGAGACACTTTGGTGCGCGCGACACGCGGAGCACCACGTCTTCGGACACGACTGGGCCCCCGGCGGCGGTTCGAGCAGCGGGCCCGACGCGCCCCCGGCGTGGTCCTCGTCCACCGGAACCTGAGCGCTCGGCGGAGCTCGGCGGAGTGGGTCGGTGGTGCGTTAGCATCCCGCGCCGATGACCACCGCCCCCCACGCGCGCGCGCCGAAGAGCCCGGTCGGTCTGGCGCTCGTCGCGCTCGGCGTGGTGTTTGGAGACCTCGGGACGAGCCCGCTCTACACGCTCCAGGAGTGCCTGTCCGGAGCGCACGGGATCGCCCCCACGGACGCGAACGTCCTCGGCGTGCTCTCCCTCGTGTTCTGGTCGCTGATGCTCGTCGTCACGCTGAAGTACACGTGGGTCCTGATGCGGGCCGACAACGGCGGCGAGGGCGGGATCCTCGCGCTCCTCGCGCTCGCGCCCGCTCGCCTTCGATCGCCCGGACCAGGGCGCGTCGGGATCGTCGCGCTCCTCGCGATCGCCGGCGCCGCGCTGTTGTTCGGGGATGGCATGGTGACCCCGGCCGTCTCGGTCCTCAGCGCGCTCGAGGGCCTCGAAGTGGCGACGCCGCGCCTCCACGACGCGATCGTCCCGATCACGGTCGCCATCCTCGTGATTCTGTTCGCGGTGCAGCGCCGGGGTACCGCGAAGCTCGGCAAGCTGTTCGGGCCCATCATGCTCGCCTGGTTCCTGTGCGCTGCCGGGCTCGGCGTGATGCACATTGTGAAGGCGCCGGGTGTCCTCCGCGCGCTCTCGCCGACGCACGCGGCGGCCTACTTCGCCGAGCACGGCGTTCGCGGCGTCTCCATCCTCGGCGGCGTGATCCTTTGCCTCACGGGTGGTGAAGCGCTCTACGCAGACATGGGCCACTTCGGCCGAGGTCCCATCCGCCTCGCTTGGGTGAGCGTCTGCGTCCCGAGCCTCACGCTGAACTACCTCGGACAGGGCGCGCTCCTCCTCTCCGCGCCCGAGGGCCCTGCGAGGGAAGCGCTCGCCGCGCGGCCGTTCTACTCGATGTGCCCGTCCGGCGCGGCGCTCTACGCGGTCGTCGTCGTCGCGGCGCTCGCGACCATCATCGCGTCCCAGGCGCTCATCTCGGGCGTGTTCTCGCTCACCTACCAAGCGGTCCAGCTCGGGCTCTTCCCGCGCGTCACGGTGCGCCACACGTCCGACGAGGCGGAGGGCCAGATCTACCTTCCACTCCTCAACTGGGGGCTCGCGGCCGCGTGCGTGGGCCTCGTGCTCGCGTTCCGCGAGTCGAGCCGACTGACGGCGGCGTACGGCCTCGCGGTGAGCGGGACCATGGCGATCACGTCGCTCGCGTACTTCGTCGTCGCGCGCTACACGTGGCGCTGGCCGCTCTGGAAGGCGGCGGGCATCACCGGGTTCTTCCTCTCGTTCGACCTCCCGTTCCTCGTCGCCAACGGCTTCAAGTTCGTCGACGGGGGCTACGTCCCGTTCGCGGTCGGGGTGGTCTTCGTCCTCGTGATGACCAACTGGCGCATCGGGCGCGGGCTGCTCGCGCAGCACTTCGCGGATCGCGCCGAGCCGCTCGAGGGGTTCATCGCCGACCTCGAGCGTCGCGTCGATCAGCGCTGCGCGGGCACGGCCGTGTTCATGGCCTCGGGGGACGGGCTCCCGCCCGCCGTGCGCAGGGTCGTGGCGCGCTTCCGAGCGCTCCACGAGACGATCATCCTCCTCACCATCGTGCTGGAGCACGTCCCTCACGTCCCCCCGGAGCGTCGCGTCGGCACGTCGCTCGACCTCGGCAAGGGAATCCACCGCATGACGCTCCACTACGGCTACATCGAGGAGCCGACCGTGCACGCCGATCTGATGCGCGCGCTCGCGCGCGCCGAGCTCGAGGCCCGAGGCGACGAGATCCTCTACGTGCTCGGTCGCGAGACGTTCGTCGCTTCGAGCGGCGGGCGGATGGGCGCGCTCGCGGAGGGCCTGTTCGCGTTCCTCTCGCGGAACGCGAAGAGCGCGACCGACTACTTTCGATTGCCGCCCGAGCAGGTGCTCGAGGTCGGGGCGCACATCGATCTCTGAGCCGCGTTCTCCGCGCCGACGCGCCGTCCCTCCGAGCGACCGAGCTCGACCGTGGGCGGAGGCGCGCGGGTGAACGGGATTGCCCCCGCGGCGCGTTTCGGCGACAGGGGCCCATGCTGTTCTCGGGCTCGAACGTTCGGCTCTGCGTTCTGCTCCTCGGGCTCGGCGTCGTCGGGTGCGGCCCGACCAGCGGGTCCCCGAGGAGACCGCCGACGCGTACGTCCTCGACCCCCGAGCGCGTCACCCCGTCGAGCTCACCGACGAACTCGACGGCGCCAAGCAGCGCGCCTCCCGTGATCAGCGCGAGCGTGAGCGGCCCGCTCGTGCTGCCGAGCGCGCTCGCGCACCCCTGCCCGATCGAGGCCCCGGGGAACGGGAGCGCGTGCACCCCTACCCCGGGCACGGACGCGTGCACGTACGCTTCGCCGGCGCCCACCCGCGTCTGCGCGTGCCGAGCGAACGCTTGGTCCTGCGAAGAGATGACCCCCGCGCCGCAGCGCCCGCGCCCCAAAGCTCTTCCGTGAGCGACGAAGCGCTCCGCGCGTCGGCGCCGCGCGCCCTCCTCGCGACGGCCTTCGCGCTCCTTCTCGGGGCGTGTCGCTCCGAAGGCCGCGTCGCGGTCGCGGCAGCCACCCTCGAGCCGACAGTCGCGGTGGTGGTCGCGGACGCGGAGCCGTCGGCGCCGTCCCCGGCGTCGCCCGGTGACGAGCCGACGCTCGAGTCGCTCGCAGGTGCTGCCGCCGAGGCGCGCGCGGCGCCGTGTCCGCGTGAGCCTCCCCTGGTGATCGAGTCACGCGCGGACGCGACGGACGAAGAGATCCAGCGGATGGTGGCGGATCCGCGGGCGCGCGTCGCGTCCGCGGTGATCGGCGGCCCCGCGCGCGGCGCGCTCTACGGCGCGATCGAGCTCCCCGAGAGCGACGCCATCCAGCACGCCGGGGGGTACGCGTGGGGCACCGCGAACACCGTGCACGCCATCGAGCGCGCCGTCCGCCAGGTGCGGGCCTGTTTTCCCGATACGCCGCGCCTCTTCGTCGGGGATTTGTCGCGCGAGCACGGCGGTGGACTCAGCCCACACGCGAGTCACCAGGCGGGTTTGGACGCGGATATCGGCTACTTCTACCGCACGCCGCCGCTCTGGTACATGCGCGCGACCGCCCAAAACCTCGACGTGCCGCGGACGCGCGCGCTCGTGCGCGCCCTCATCGAAGGCGGCAACATCGAGATGATCTTCATGGATCGGAGCGTCCAGTGGCTCATCCGTCGACAGAAGGGCGAGTCGCCCGGGCCCGACGTACCGGACGACGACTGGTTCGAGAGCCCCCTGCACCGCGACGCGCTCATCCGGCACGCCTGGGGCCACGCGACCCACCTGCATGCCCGCTTCAAAGACGCCGACGCCGTCGCGCTCGGTGCGCGGCTCGTCGGTCTGCTGCCTCCCCTCCATCCCCTGCGGCGCCTCGTGCCCGGCGCGTGGAAGCTCGCTCCGACGTTCGCGTCGCGCTGAGCATCGAACCTCGACGGTTCCGACGCTCGTCGACGCATCGCCTCCCTGTCCTGGAGCGGACCGTCCGCGCATGCGCGAGGCGGCGCCCTCGTCGGTGCCCGACGTCCAACTTACGAGCGACCATGTCTCGTGGCGACGAGGCACGAACCCTGGTCATGCTCGCTCGGCGTGAGCCGAGCGCTACGACTCGTGGAGACAGCGATCCCAGCGGGAATCGAACCCGCGTTACCGGCGTGAGAGGCCGATGTCCTAACCGCTAGACGATGGGACCAACGTGACGGAAGCTAACTTAGTTCTTCAGCTGGGGGACAAGGATTCGAACCTTGATAGCAAGAGTCAGAGTCTTGCGTCCTGCCATTAGACGATCCCCCAATGGGATCTCGTCCCCCGTGGCGGGGACGGTGAAGGCGGCGTGACCTTACCCACCTCGACGGCCATGTCAAGCAACTCCTGACGACGAAAGCACTTCGGCCGGCGCGCCCGCGGCAACGACACGACCTTCCTGAAGGACGACGGCGTGCTTCGCGAGCGCGACGGCGTGCGCGCGATCATGAGTGACGAGGAGCGCGACGATGCGCCGCTCCTCTACCAAGCGCACGAGCTCGTCCCCGATCCGGCGCGCGAGCGCGTCGTGGAGCGCGTTGAACGGCTCGTCGAGGAGGAGCGCGCGCGGCTCGGACGCGAGGGCGCGGGCGAGCGCGACGCGTTGGGCCTCGCCGCCCGAGAACGTCCCCGGCCGACGCGCGTGGAGGGCGCCGACGTGCAGCCGCTCGAGCCACTCCCTCGCCCGCTCACGTCGGCTCGCGGTAGGCGCGGGGATGCCGAAGGCCACGTTCTCGAGCGCGGTCATGTGCGGGAAGAGCGCGAGCGATTGGGGCACCAGCGCGCAGCGGCGCTGGTGGGCTGGGACGGCTCGGCGCTCGGCGCAATCGAACAACGTCTCCCTGTCGAGCGTGGCCCGCCCGCGAGACGGCGCGACGAGCCCCGCCACGACGCCGAGGGTCGTGCTCTTGCCCGCCCCGGAGGGTCCGAACAGGACGCTGATCCCGCGAGGGCACGCGAGCTCGACGGCGAGCCGCCCGTCGACCTCGGCCGCGAGGACGAGCCCGTCACCCACGGCGCGTTCGCTGAGCGAGCTTGTTCACGCCATAGAGGGCTCCGATCGCGACGGCCGTCAGGACCGCGGCCATCCCTCCCGCACGCGCCTGCTCGTCCGCGAGCACGGCGTCGTAGATCGCGAGCGGCGCGGTGCGCGTCACCCCCTCGAGGTTCCCCGCGATCATGAGGGTGACGCCGAAGTCCCCGAGCGCGCGCGCGAACCCGACCGCGACGCCCGCCAGCACGCCGCGCGAGGCGAGCGGGAGGGTGATCGCGAAGAACACTCGGGAGGGCGACGCGCCGAGCGTGGACGCGGCCGCCGCGTAGCTCGGATCGACGTCCTCGATCGCGGCGCGCGACGCCTTCACCACGAACGGCAGCGCGGCGAGCGCTCCCGCGAGGACCGCGGCGCCCTGCGTGAACACGATCGAGCTCCCGGTGACGCTCTCGAAGGCATGCCCTACGGCGCTTCGACGGCCGAGCAGGCCGAGGAGGTAGTAACCGAGCACGGTGGGCGGCAGGACCATCGGCGCCGAGACGAGCGCGTCCACGAGGTCGCGACCCAAGAACCGCCGCGAAGCGAGCAGCGCCGCGAGCGCGACGCCGAACACGGAGGCGATGAGCGTGCCGAGCGCCGCGACCTGGAACGAGAGGAGGAGCGGCCCCCACGCGCCCGCTGGCAAGATCACGGCTGCCCCGGCGGCGGGAGCGTGAAGCCGTACGTCCGCATCACCTCCTGTCCCTCCTCCGAGGCGATGAACGCGGCGAACGCGCGCGCCCCCGGGACGCCGGGCCCGGTGCCACAGACGACGAGCGCTTGATCGATGGGGTC
This sequence comes from Polyangiaceae bacterium, assembly GCA_046351395.1. GTDB lineage: Bacteria > Myxococcota_A > Polyangia > Polyangiales > Polyangiaceae > CAYYKK01. The sequence goes on along the minus strand of JAXLYP010000008.1, from coordinate 294,204 downwards.
GTGCGCTGCCGCGTCGACGAGCACGTACGCGCCCGCGCCGAGGTGGACGACGAGCGAGTACGCGACGAGCGCCGCCTCCGCGTTCCCCCCCGTGGCGAGCGCGAGCGTCGCCTGGACGTTCTCCCCCTTCACGATGCGGCTCGACACCGCGCCCCACACCCCGGACGCTTTGAGCGCCTGCTCCGCTGCTCGACCGTACGGCGCGTGCTCGGGGTTCGCGATCGCGACGCGCTTGAACCGAGGATCGGCGAGATCCGCGAGGGACGCGACGCCGCCGTCCTTCGTCCAGATCGCGAGCTTCCCGCGAGCGTAGGGCGCCTTCGTGTCGACGTCGCAGACGCCCGCCTTCACGACCTCGTCCACGTAGGACTCGCTCGCGGCCGCGAAGAGATCGTACGGCGCGCCCTCGGTGAGCTGCTTCGTCAGAAGACCCGTCGAGCCGAACGTGAAGCTCAGCTTCGTCCCCGTCTTCCGCTCGAATCGAGCCCCGAGATCGCTGAACGCGTCCTTGAGATCGGACGCGGCGGCGACGCGCACCTCCTTCGGCTGAGCCCGGCACGAGAGGGAGCTCGACAGGGCGACGACGAACGGGAGCGCGCGCGTGAGCGCGGGCGCGGACAGGCTCATGGACACGCGAACGTGCGCTGGTGCCACCACGGAATCCAGGACATTCATTGGCGCCGCTCGCGCTATTCTCTCGCGCCCGTGGACCCCCCCGTCCAAGTGAACGCGTTCGTTTGGGAGTCCCGCCCTGGGCAGCTCTCCCTGACGATCGCGTGCGCGCTCGCGTTCCGGCTGCAGCACGGGTCGGAGGCCACCATCGTAGAGCCGCTTCGCTTCTACGACGACGAGCAAGCAGGCGCGTTCGACGCGAACATGCGCGCGCCGTTCAAGCCACGCGCAGATCTGCTCGTCTACGGCCACGCGTGCGCCCCCGCTCGAGGCCCCGAGGTGGAGTCCCTGCTCGTGCGCGTCCGGTACGCGGAGTTCGCGAAGAGCCTTCGCGCGTCCGGCGACCGCGTCTGGGTGAGAGACGGAACGCGCATCCTCGCGAGCGCGCCGCGCCCCTTTCGCCGCATGCAGCTGGTTTACGAGCGCGCAGCGCGCTCCGCCGAGAACCCGCGCGGCTTCGATCTGGACGCGGCGCCCGCCGAGCGGCGCGCGGCGATGCCGAACCTCGAGCGCGCCTCGCAGATGCAGAGCGCGCTGCTCGGCGCGGTCCCCGCGGACGCGCCGCACCGCGCGAACCTCCTCCGCGCAGGGCCCATCGCCCACACGGCGACGGCGTTCGTCCGCGCCGTCCTGGGCGGTCAGCAGCCCCCGCCGCCCCCCGAGGGGTTCCCGTTCCACTATTTCAACCTCGCGCCCGTGGACCAGCAGCTCGATCACCTGCCGCTCGGCGCGGCGATCACCCTCGAGAACCTGCACGCGGAGCACTCCCTGTTCTCGTCGCGCCTGCCCGCGTTGATGCCGCGCGGGTTCGTCTTCGACCCCCACACGCAGAGCCACGTCGACGTGGAGCTCCGCTGCGACACGCTCTGGATCGACGCGGACCGCGAGTCCGCGGTGATCGTGTGCCGGGGCGTCGTCGCGACGCCCTACCCGGACGCGGCGTCCCATGTGTCGATCCGGCTCGATCCGTTCGCGCGCGAGGAGCGCTCGAACGCCCTATTCGAAACGCGCATCGGCGCGCTCGACCACGGGAGCGGTCTGCCGTTCGCGCGGCCCCAGGATTCCGGGGCGGGCTCCGCCGCGCCGACGTTCGGCGCACCGCCGCGCCCTTCGTCGGGCGCCGATCCGGGGCAGACCACGCGCATGGTGGCGCTCACGATCGGACAGCGCCGCGTCGGTCCGCCGCCGCGCCAGGGCGAAGCGCTGCCGTTCGCGCCGAGCGGGGCCGACGCTCAGGCGTTCCCCGCCGGAGCTCCGGGTGCGCGCCCGTCGACCCATCCACCGCCCGCCCCCGATCGCAAGGCGTTCATCACCCAGGAGATCGATCTCGCGGGGCCTGTCGCGGCGACTCCGTTCGAGGCCGCGCCCGAGTCGAAGGTCGAGGATCCACCGACGCGCGCGATCCCGACGAGCTCCCCTCACCGCTTCGACGAGGTCGAGAGCGATAGCAGCACCGACACACCCACGCAGCCGCCGCGCGTGGTCGCGACCCCCGTCGAGGCGAAGCGCCCCGCGGTTCGGACGAAAAAGCTCAAACCGCCGGAGATCCCGCCGACCCCGCCGCCGCCCCTCCCCCCGCGCGACGGGGTGGCGCCGCTCGCGACACCGCCGGCGAGCGAGGACAAGACCCCGCCCGCGCCGCTCGCGCTGAAGCCCCCGCCCCGCGTCGCGCTCGCGAGCGGAGGTTCGTCGCGGCTCGGCGCGTTGAAGCTCGGCAACGCACAGCTTCGAGGCGCGGGGCTCATGCTCGCGAACGCGGCCGCGGCGATCCATGGAGAGCCGAAGCCCGCGCCCACGATCGAGAAGGCGTCGGACGAACCACGGACGCCCGGCAAGCCCGCGAGCACCCCACCCGCGAAGCCCCCGCGCGCGACGGACGACGAAGTGACCGTAGAGGTCGCCGCGGTGATCCCGGCGCTCGCCCGCGCGCCCGTGCGCGACGAGCACACCGACACGCAAGCCAGCATGTCCATCCGCGGCGTCGAGGCGCGCACGCTCGAGGAGGCCGAGGCGGAGGCCGACCGCGACGCGTTCGAATTCCCGCTCCCCAAGTCGGACGGGCACGAGGTCGAGGGCGTCACGCTCGAGCACTGCGCCGCGATCCGCGCAGCGATCGCGATGCCCGGGGCCGATCGCGCCGGGGTGCTCGCCAAGAACGATCTCGACGACGCGACCTGGGCGCGCGTGGAGAAGGCCCACATGGCGCGCATCGATCAAGAGACGTCCAAGGGCGTGATGGATCTCCTGAGCCGCTACGACGCCGCGTACGTGAACGCTCAGGACAAGCTGCGGCGCCCCATCGGGGTGAAGGAGTTCGCGCGCATCCTCGTCGCTCGCGAGCGCGGAGATCTCGCCGAGGCGCTCGCCGAAATCGGCGTTCCGCGCAGCGAGCTGATGCGCCTCGACCGGGTCTGGAAGCAGCGCCGCGCCGCGTACCCGGAGGTCGACAAGGCGCTCTCGAGCGCGGTCGCCGCGCTGAAGGGCGGCTCCTGACCGCGCCCGGCCCTCCATGAATTTTCTCCTCCATCGACACTTCGCGCTCCGCGAGCGTCCCCGCGGGGGCGACGACGCGGCCTACTTGCTCGGTGCGATGCTCCCCGATCTCCTTCGACTGGTCGCGCCGCGGCGCTCGCGGATCCGCGGCGCGGCCGTGGACGCGCTGCGCCTCCACGCAGCCAGCGACGTCCGCGCGCTCGGCGACGGCGTCGCGCACCACCACGACATCGACCGATGGTTCCACGGGTGCGCGGTGTTCGAGGCGGGGGAGCGAGCCTTGAAAGATCGCTTCCTCGAAACCGGGACGAGGCGCCTTCTGCTCTTCGCGCACCCGGGCTTCGAGATGTGCCTCGACGGGGCGTGGCTGCGCCGCGAGGCCGAGGACGTCGGCTTCGACTTCGCGGGCGCGCGCGATCTCGTGCTCGAAGCCGCGCGCGTGACGGACCTCGAGCTGGATCCGACTCGCGTCGCGCGCGTCCTCGCGGCGCTCGACGACGGGATGCTGTACGACGACTACCGCTCGAGTCGGGGCATCGCGCGACGGATCGCCGGCATGCGTCTCGCGTTCGGGTTCGGGGCGTCGACCGCGGACGATCTCGAGCGGTGGTCGGCCGCGCTGGAACCCTCCGTTGAGTCCGCTCACGCGGCGCTCTGCGAACTGGAGGCATCGAGGACCTCTTCCCTCGACGCCGCGCGCCCCTAGAATCGGCGGATGGACCTGGATCGTCCCTACCCCGCGTCGTGGACCGTGCGCCGAGGCCTCGACGCGTACCTCGAAGAGAACGGCTTCACGCTCGAGGCCTACGAGGCGCCGTTCACGGACGCGTCGTTCTTCGGGATCCCGCTCAAGGTCCCGAACACGAAGCGCCACGCGCGCGCCATCCGGCGCCACGACCTCCACCACGTCGCGACGGGGTTCGGCACGGATCTACGCGGCGAAGCGGAGATCTCCGCCTGGGAGATCGCGAAGGGGCTCGGCGGCGCGGGCCTCTACGTCATGGGCATCGTGTGGTCGATCACGCTCTTCGGCGTCGTCGCGTGGCCGCGCAGCGTGCTCGGCGCCTTCCGAAAGGGCGGCGGACGGCCCTCCTCCATCCTGTGGGGGAACGCGTCGCTCTTCCAGGTCGACGATTACGAGGGCCTTCTCGACCTCACGATCGGCGACCTCCGGGAGCGGCTCGGGATCCCTCGCGACGGCCTCGCCGGACGCCGCGCCCTCCATCCACGCGCGCCGAAGCGCGCGCCCGCCTTCTGACGCCATCGCATGCGGATCGTCTACCTCGCGCGCCACGGGCAGACCGCCTGGAACGCCGCTGGTCGCCTCCAGGGCCACACCGACGTGCCGCTCGACGAGATGGGCCTCGCGCAGGCCGCGAGCCTCGCCGCGACCCTCCGCGCCGCGCGCATCACGAGCGTCGTCGCGAGCGATCTTTCGCGCGCCCGCGCCACTGGGGACATCGTCGCGACCGCCCTCGGGGTGGACGCGCCGATGATCGATCCGGAGCTCAGGGAGCGGCGCTTCGGCGTCTTCGAGGGCCTCACGCGCGACGAGTGCGAGCGCGATCACCCCGACGCGTGGCGCGCGTGGTGCAGCGATGCCATCGCGCCACCGAACGCCGAGCCCTCCGACGCGGTCGTAGGGCGCTTCGCGCGCGCGATGGAGCGCGCGTCGCACCTCTCCGGGCCGAACGGGAGCCCCCTCGTCGTCGCGCACGGCGGGGCGATGCGCCTCTGGCTGCGGAGCGTGCTCGGGCGCCCCATCGACCCCGTCGGGAACACGGCCGTCTTCGAGGTCTTCTTTCGCGATCGGATCGACGCGGCGCCCTGGCCGCACGGATGGTGATATCGCGCGGCAGGCTGCTGCCGACGGCCTCGGAGGCACAGCGACGATGCCGCGGGGATCGCACCTGCATCGAGTGAATACAGGGTGATTCAAACCGGTCGGGGGTCTCGCGACCGCGCGTCTCCGCCCCCCGGGTCCCGCTTCTTCGCGGTGAGGCGACGTGACCCGCGCACGCGGGGGCGGGCCGTCGGCTTGTGGATCGTCGATTCGCAGCTCATGTATTTCTTGCCCATCGCGATGCGCAATGGCGCGTCGTTCGCGAGCACACCGAGAACACCGCGGAGCGGATGACACCCACGAGCCCATGCCGCCGACCGTGAACGCCAAGACCGTCCGCGCCGTGCTCGGCGTCGCAAAGGGCGCGGGGCTCGACCCGGGCAAACTCGCAGAGGCGCACGGCCTCGGTGGCGCGCTCACGGACATCGACGCGCGCTTCCCGCACGCGTCCTGGATCGCGCTCTGGGAGGAGCTCAGCGCGCGCACCGGTCGCCCCTCGCTCGGCATCGACGCCGCCGAGAACCTCCCCTGGGGACATTGGGACGTCATGGACTACCTGCTCGGCAGCGCCGAGGATCTCGGCGCCGGGCTCCGGCGCTTCGAGCGCTACTTTCCGATCATCAGCACGGGCGTGCGGCACGTGCTCGAGCCGAACGGCGACACCGTCCACATCGCTCGTCGCTACGCGCCGGGCTGCGAGACCAGGCTCCTCGCACCCGCGGAGTTCGCGTTCGCGACCACCGTCGCGCGCCTCCGCACCACGCTCGGCTTTCCGTGGTGCCCGCGCGAGATCACGTTCGCCGCTCCGCCGCCCTCGAGCGACGCGGCCCATCGGCGGTTCTTTGGTTGCCCCGTCCGCTTCGCTACGCGGACGAGCGCGATCGTCATCGACGCCGCCGAGCTATCGCTGCCGATGAAGCATCGCGACGCGCAGCTGTTCCGGATCCTCGAGCAGCACGCAGAGCACCTCGTGGGGGCGCTCCGGCCGGACGCGGACTTCGTCTCCCGGCTCCGCGTCTGCATCGTGCGGACGCTGCCCGACGGGCAGGTCTCGGTCGCCCGCGCGGCGCGCGAGCTCGGCGTGAGCGTGCGCACGCTGCAGCGTCGCTTGGGTGAGAGCGGGATCACGTTCGACGAGGTCTATGATCGCGTCCGGAGCGACCTCGCGCGCCGCTACCTGGACGACCCTTCGCTCTCGATCCAGGAGACCGCGCATCTCCTCGCGTTCAGCGATCTGCGGGGCTTCTATCGAGCGTTCAAGCGCTGGGAGGGCCGCACGCCCGCGGAGTATCGGCTCCGCCCGAAGCCCGGCGTCCGCGGGCGTGGCACCCCGAGCCCATAAGTTGTCGCGACGCGCCCATGGCGGCTCGGCGGGGATGCCCGATGTTCCTGGCCATGAAAACGACCTCTTCCCTTCCCCTCGTCCGCGTCACCGCATTCCTCTCCGCCACCGTCCTCATGGGCTGCGTGACGGGGTCGGGTCGACCGGAGACGAAATCCTTCGCGCTCGAGGGCTTCGACGCCGTCGAGATCAACGAGGACGTCGAGCTCGAGATCACACGCGCGGATACGTTCTCGGTCTCGGTCACGGCGGACGACAACCTCTGGGACGACCTGGAGGTGAACGTGAGCGACGGGGCCCTCCACGTCGAGCTGCCCTGGGACACGTTCTACTCGGGGATCAAGGTGCACGCGAAGGTGTCGATGCCGAGCCTCACGGGCGTCCACACGAGGCAGGACGCGCGAGCGACGTTCTCCGGATTCGAGTCGAGCGCGAAGCTCGATCTGCACGCGAGCGGCGCGAGCGAGATCGACGGTGACGCGAACGTCGAGGCGCTGTCGCTCGATCTCAGCGGCAGCAGCGGCGCCGTCCTCACCGGTGCCGCGACGAAGGTGACGGTCTCCGCGAGCGGCAGCAGCGATTGCAATCTCGGCGAGCTGGACGCTGCCTCGGTGGACGTCAAGCTGAGCGGATTGAGCGACGGGATCGTGAGCGCGCGGGAGAGCCTCGACTACGATCTCAGCGGGGCGTCCCACCTCGTTTACTTTGGAGACCCGACCATCGGCGTGAGCGAGACGTCCGGCCAATCGAGCGCGGAGCACAAGGACTGACGGCCGCGAGGAGCCGCGGCACGATGGCGCCGCGCCGGGATGCGTCAGTCCCCGTGGGCGCCCTCGGCGCGGATACCGCAGTGGACGTAGATGGGAGCGGAGAACCCTTCGTCGACGCGAGCGCGCACCACCGAGCACCGATCGGTCGGCAACGCGACGCGGGCGATCTCGTCCGATTCGGGCGAGGCGACCCACCGGCCGTCGACGTAGACGTCGATCGCCTCTCCGTGCGCGCGCACATCGAAGTCTCCGCCGTCCTCGAAGGTCGCGCCGACCGTCTCCCATTCACCGCCGGTGGGGCGCACCTCGAATGAGCAGGCCGCCCGGCTCCGCACGCACGTCCGGCCCTGGACGATCGCGTCTCGCAGAGCGGATGGGGATCGGTCCGCGCTCAGCGCGAACGTCGTCGCGCGGAGGTGGTGGCTGTGGCTGTCGCTCCCGCCGACGGGCGTCATGCGGCGGCGCGCCTCGGGGATCTTCGCGTCGAGCGCTTCGAACGTCTCGTCGATCGTGTCCTCCGCCTCACCGAGCAGGAGCCGATCCCGCAGCTCGGTCGCCGCGAGGTTGAACACCTCGAAGCCCCGCGCGAGCCGATCGATGGCCTCGATCTCGGGCGGGAACGGCGCCTTCGAGGTCCAGGGCCGAAAGGACAGATCGGCCCTCGCCATGGGGACGATCGCGCCTTCGATGGGTGTGACGAGCGGGTGATTCACGACGAGCAGCCCGCCTCGCGCGACCCACTCTTCGAAGAACCGCTCGGGGCGATCCTTCGCCTCTTGGAGCGGAACGGCGGCCAGCACGTCATCGAGGTTCGCGAACGAGACCCCGACGTGCCCGTAGCGGTGATCGGTGTACTCGAAGCCGGGCACGAGCGTGAGGCCGCCCGGCGCGCGCCGCGCGATCTCCTCGCGCAGCTCCGCCTGGCTCGCGGCGACGCTCGCTCGCCCCTCCGCGGTCTGGAAGAAGCGCGCGCCGACGTGGGGCGTGAGGACGATGAAGTCGAGGCGCTCGCGACGCGCGAGCTCGATCGTCTCGCCGAGCCCCCGCACGACGTCGGACGACTCGTCGGGCGGGGCGACGTGACAGTGGAGGTCACCGGCGAGCAAGACGACCCGCCCGCGCGCAGCCTCGGGGCTCGCGTCCGCTAGGTCGTCGTCGCGGTACGCGGTCGAGATCGCTGCGTCGACGAGGTCGTGCCGCGTGCAGCCGACGAGCGCCGCCGCTCCGACCAGGATCCCGAGGCATCGTCGGCGCATGCGTGTGGATAGCCCCGATGCGGCAGCCGCACCAAGGGGCCCGCGCGACCGCCTCATGCTCCGTCTTCACCTTCGGGAGAAGCGTCGCGCCGAGAGCCGCGCTCCCGGCGTGAGGATCGAGTCCATCGACCCCTGGCGGCCCTCGCCACGAGACACGTCCGCAACGCGCAGCCCCGACCCCCGCGCACGTCGAGGAAGTCCCCCGGTGCTGCCAGGGGACGCCGCGCCCTCGGCCGTGCGGCTGGTGATCTTGGCCGGCGGTCCGCGTTTCGCGTAGGAGCTCGGGGGCGCGCCATGCCCCGCCGAATGCTCGTCGTCCACGCGAGCCACCTGCTCGCACGCGGCTTCCAGGTCTCGTCGCCGGATCGAAAGAGCCCGAGCGGTGCGCCGACGAACGCGCTCTTCGCGTGCGCGAGCGCGCTCCGCCGCGCGCTCGCCTGGAAGCAGCCCGACGCCGCGATCGCGCTCCTGGACGCGGATCGGCCGACCGACTCACTCCCGCCCCTCCTCGCCCCGCAGGCCGACGCGCTCCCCGCGATGCTCGAGGCTCACGGGCTCCGCGCGATCGCGGCGGACCGGACCGCCGATCGCGTGGCCTCGTACACGCGCGCCGCGCTCGCGGCGGGCTTCGACGTGGTCGTGGTCGGCAGCGACAAGCGGCTCGCGCAGCTCGTGGAGCCGCGGGTCTGGTGGTACGACGCGTACAAGGACGTCCGCTACACGCCCGAGCTCGTTCGCAAGCGCTTCGAGGTGCCGCCCGACACGGTCGCGGGTTGGCTCGCGCTCGTCGGCGACGACGACACGCTGCCCGGCGTGCCGGGCCTCGGGAAGAAGGGAGCCACGGATCTCGTCGCGGCGTTCGGATCGATCGAGGAGGCGATTGCGCGCGCCGACGCCGCGGAGGGCCGCCCCGGAAAAATGCTGCGCGCGTCCCTCGACGAAGCCCGCCGCGAGGTCGAGCGCGCGCGGCTCGACGCGTCCGTCGATGTGCCGGTCCCGATCGCCGATCTCGCGTACGCGCCTCCGCCGCCCGAGGCGTTGAACGCGGTGTACGCGGATCTCGGGTTCTACGAGCTCCTCGGCAGCGACGCGCCGGGAGACGCCGTCGCCGTCACCGTCTGCGAGACGATCGACTCCGCGCGCGCCGCGCTCGCCGCGTTCGACGCGCGCCCCGTCGCGATCCACGCGCTCACGGAGGATCCTTCCCCGGTCCGCGGAGCCCTCGCGGGCCTCGCGATGTCCCAGGGAGACGGACGCGCGATCTACGTTCCGTTCGCCGGTCACGGCGCGACGCTCCCGGGACCGGAGCCGCTCCGTGAGTTCTGCGAAGACGCGACCCGCGTCAAAGTCGGCCACGAGATCAACGCCGTCGTCGTCGCGCTCGCGCGCCGCGGCGTCGCGCTCCGCGGGGTCGTCGGGGACACGGCGTGCGCCTCGCACCTCACGGAGCCGAGCCACTGGGCGCCCCACGATCTGCCGCTCGTCGCCAAGCACCGCATTCACCGCGCCCTCGCCGACGACACCTCGGTTCGCGGCGTCGGAGGGGCGACGAAGCCCTGGTCGAGGATCTCCGTGGATCGCGCGGGCGAGTTCGCTGGGCGCATGGCCGAGGCGACCGCGCAGCTCTGGCGCTCGTTCGAGCCGGACGTCCCACGCGATCAGCTCGACGAATACCTCGCGCTCTCGGCCACCGTCGCCCGGATGGAGCTCGCGGGCATCGCTTGCGACGGGGAGGATCTCGCCCGCTCGGGCGACGACTTCACGGCGATCGCGGCCGACCTCGAGGCGCAGGTTCACGCGCTCGCGGGCAAGACGTTCAACCTCGGCTCGACGAAGCAGCTCGGAACGGTGCTCTTCGAGGAGCTCCGGCTCCCCATCGTGAAGCGCACCAAGACCGGGTGGAGCACAGCGACGGACGCGCTCGAGCGGATCGAGCTCGCGCACCCCATCGTCGCGCTGCTCATCCGCTTCCGAGAGGTGCAGCGCCTGAAGGACTCGTGGGTGACGACCCTGCGCGCGGCCATCGACCCGGACGGGCGCATCCGATCGACCTTCCACCCCGCGCGCTCCTTCTCCGGTCGCCTCGTGAACACACAGCCCGATCTCGGTCGCGTGCCGGGGCGGACTCCCGAGATGGCGCGGATCCGCAGGGCGTTCCGCGCGCCGCCCGGCACGACGCTGCTCTCGATCGACTACCGCCAGCTCGGTCTCTTCGTGCTCGCGCACCTGACGGGTGATCCTTCGCTCGTCGAGCCGCTTCGACAGGGCGAGGACCTCCATCGTCTCACCGCCGCCGCGGTGCTCGACCTCCGCCCGGATAACGTCGGCCCAGCGGATCGGCAGGTCGGCAAGGTCGTGAACTTCGCGACGTTCGCGGGCCAGGGCGCGAGCGCGCTCGGACTCCAGTTGGGCCTCGCCCCCGCCGAAGCGAAGCGCCTGATCGAGCGGTTCGACCGGCGGTACGCGCGCGTGCGCGCGTTCCAGGAGGAGCAGCTCGGACTCGCGCTCGAGCGCGGATACATCGTGACGATCGCGGGTCGACGCTGGCCGATCGAGGGGCTCCGCGCGATCGATCCACAGATCCGCTCCAACGCCGAGCGCATGGCGCGGCGCTCCACGCACGAGGGCTCGGTCGCGGACGTGTCGCGCCGCGGACTGCTCCGCGCCGACGCGGCGATCCTCGCGGCGGGCCTCCGCGCCCGGCCCCTCTTGCAGGTCCACGACGAGGTCCTCTTCGAGGTCCCCGACGCCGAGCTCCGCGAGTGCGCGCGCATCGCCTCGGAGGCGATGCGCCGCGCGTACGAGCTCGAGGTCCCCCTCCGCGTGGGCTGCAAGGCCGGACCGAGCTGGGGGGAGCTCGAGCCTCTACCGATCTGATCCCGTGAGGATCGACTGGCACGTGAGCGATCCGTCGGCCTTCCGCGCCTCGCTGGACTCGATCGGGACGACGTCGAAGCCGAGCCGATCCAGCCGCTCGGCGGTGCGCGGGTACCCCGCCGCGACGAGCACGGTGCGGCCGACCGCGACGGCGTTCGCCGCGTACGCCTCCGAGCGTGGGACGAACACGAGCTCCTTGCCCCCGAACACGGCGCCGTCGAGCGAGCCCTCCGCCAAGAGCACGCGATCCCCGCCGAGCGGCGAGCAAACGCACTTGAGATGCAACACGTGGTCGGGCAGATCGACCGGCACCACCCGGACCGGGAGGCGCCGAAGGAACGCGACGCCGTCCGCGTTGGTGCGCGCCGAGCGACCGACGTAGAGCGTGTCGCCCACGCGCATGCAGTCGCCGCCATCGAGCGCCGCAGGGGCGTGCATGCGCGCGACGTCGTGATCGCGCGCGAGCGCCTCGGCGACGCTCTCCGTCTCGTCCCGACGGGAGGGCGCGCCCGGGCGCGTCACGATCGCGACGCCGCCCACGACGACCGCGGTGTCCTCGACGAACACGGCGTCGGGGCTCTCGTCGAGCGCCGGCAACGTCTCGATCCGTGCCCCTGCGCGCGATAGCGCGGAGACGTACGCCGCGTGCTGCGTGCGGGCGAGGCCCACGTCGATCGGGGGATCCGGGACGACGGCGGACAGCGCCCGCGCGAAGCTCGCGGACACCGGGCGGACGAGCGCGCCGAGCTCACTCACGCTGACGACCGACGCCCGCACCACCTTCCACGACGGGCGAGTCCTCGTCTCGCACGAGCGGCGCGCGGCCCTGCTCGCCGCCGAAGCGCACGTGAAAATGATCGGTGTGCCAGGGCGAGGCCACGATGACGCCGTCCTCGGAGAGCGACCCGAGCGCCGCTTCGCCGATGAAGCTCCGCCTCGCGAGATCGGGCGCGACGCGGATCACTTCGGCGCGGAACGCCTCGTCCATGAACACCTTCGTGACGAGCGAGGGCGCCGCGTCGACGAGCGCGCCGAGGAAGAACGCCGTCCGCTCGACGTCGATCCCTCGCACGGTGCCGGGCGCGCAGTTCGCGTGCTCGCGATCGATCGCGGCGCGGGTGCAGTGATCGCGGTAGGTCGAGTCCACGCCGTCGTTCGCCGGGAAAGCGATGTCCGCGTCCACGCCGCCAACGTGGCTGATGTGCCGAGGGTTCCCCGCGTCCGTCCGGGGCCGTGTCCCGTTCCACTGGGAGATCTCGTGCACCGCGACGGGATCCTGGCGGTAGTACTGCCAGACCTTCTTGTAGGCTCCGAGCAGCGCGATCGCGACGTCGATCCGAGCGAACGTGTAGCGCGCGGGGACCTCGAGGAAGTACCCGTCGTCGCGCGACGCGGGCGCTGGGATCACCACGAGCGGTCGCGGCTTCTCCTCCCCCGATTTGAGGCCCTTGGGGCTCGGCGCCATCGCGTCCTCGGTCGTCGCCGAGGTCATCGCGATCTCGACGGGCGCCTTCGCCTCGATCGACACGAGCATCGTCTCCGCGGCGGGACGGGGCGCGAAGCCCACGACGTGCGGGAGCATGCCGTCCTCCTCCGCGGGCGCCGAGCGCCGCGCGATCTCGGCGGCCGCGCACCCCACCGCGTCGAACCCGAGCAGCGCGTCGCGCGGACCGAGCACCGCGAGCGTGACGAACGCGTTCGCCGGGAGCGTGACGCGCACGGCGCTCCGGCCCTCCATCAACGTACGCCGAGGGGCCTGCGCATCCAGCTCGATCTCGCCGGTCCCGGGAGCGGCAAACAGCGAACGCCCGACCCCCCACACGCCGACCGCCGCACCTCCGAGGAACGCGCGTCGGCCGACCGAGCGGCGGGCCCGGTCATTCATGCACGATGACGACCGTGCCCTCGCCCAGCTCTTCGCCCGTGTTGATCGCGTGCCACCCCTCCGGCACCGCCGGCTCGGTCCACATGAAGACGCGGTGCGCGTCGATCGGCGCGAGGTTCACGCAGCCGTGGCTCCGCTGCTTGCCGAACACGTCGTGCCAGTAGGCGGCGTGGAGCGCGAAGCCATTCGCGAAGTACTGGATGTAGGGCACGTCCTTGAGCGCGTAGAGGCCCTCGCCGCGCCTCTTCGTGATGCCGTACTCGCCGTCGCCCTTGGTCGGGATCTTCGCCTTCGGCTCGGCGGGGCCCTTCGCGGCCTTCGGCGCGGTGCCCTCGACCTTGGCGCCGCCGTCCTTCCGCGCGCCGCCGTCCTTCTTGGCGCCACCCGACGAGCCGTCCTTGGAGGCCGAGCCGTCGCCGCTCGACGACTTCTTCGCGACGGGGCGCGACCCACCCATCTCGGACTTCTCGTCCGAGTCCATCGTCGCGGTGATGTGCTTGTTCCGCAGCTTGAACTCACCCGTGATCGTCTCGAACCCCTTCCGTCCGGTGGACACGAGCGTCGCGTAGATGGGCGTCTTGCCCTCCCAGAGGATGAGCGTCTGTTGGCTGAGCGAGACGTCCACCCATTTGCCACCCTCCTCCGCGACCTTCGGCCAGGTCTTCGGCGCGATGATGATCCCGACGTCGCTCGCGCGGACGTAGTCGCCGTCGCGCGTCGCGAGGTAGCGCTCGCCCGCGATCTTCTTCTGCTTGCCCGAGAGCTTCACGATCGAGCGGTGCGTGAGGGCTTCACCGCGCGTCGGCTCGCCGCCCGAGATCGACCAGCGAACCGCGCCGTCCTCGCGGACGAAGCAGAACGGGACGTCGAGCGGATCGGTGATCTCGACGCCGTGCCACGGCGAGCCCGAGTCGGGCTTGAGCTTCGTCGTGGGCGCGAGGCGGAGGTCGGTCGTGACCGCGAAGCGCCGGTTCAGCGACTCCTCCCCCGTGGGGAACGAGGCGATGAGCCCGAGGCCGGTGAACCGGCGCGCGCGATCGGCGAAGAAGGCGGACTCGGGCACCGCGAAGTCGCTCACGTTCGGGATGGAGCGCTTGCCTCCCTGGAGCCACTCGGGGATGGGATCGTTGTCCGACGTGCCACCGAAGAGCACGCCGAGCGGGAGCTCTTCGCTCGTCTTGCCCTCCCCGAGCTCCCCGAGCGCCTTGCCCGGGATCGGCACGCCGCGCCCATCGAGCGGGACGTCGAACGCGCCGAGCGCGACCTTGTCGACGTCCCGCTTGTTCTCCTCGTACCACTCGAGGTGCTCATCGAGCTTGAACTCTGCCTTGTGCTGCTCCGCGGCGTTCGGCACTTTCAGGTAGAGCGGGAGCACGGCGCGCACGAAGCCATAGCGGTAGGGCATCGCCGCGTGCGTGTTAGGCCGCACCGAAGCCGCCCGCACGACGGGATCGTCGAGGTCGGTCGTCGCGTCCTTGCCGGCGCAGACGAACCCGGTCGGGAAGATCTCGTACCAGCCGCCCGCACACCCCTTCGTGCTGACGGGCTGCTCACTTCGCGGCACCTTCGCGCCCACGCGCAGGTAGCCGAGCCGCTTGGACGTGTCCTTCGGCTCCTTGTAGACGATCGTCGTGAAACCCTTGATCCCCAGCATGGGGCGATCCGTGGGCATCGCCTGCGCGGTCGAGTTCAGCCCGATCGTCGCGATGGGTGCGGCGGCGGAAGCGGCGGTCGACCCGCTCGCGCTCGCCACCGCGTTCGTCGCCGCGGGGCGGCCGCACGCGGCGACGCCGATGCCCGTCGCGCCGGCGATCACCGTCGCCAACGCGACCCCCCGCACTGCCCGAACCGAAGGCATGTCCTCTCTTGCCAAAGATCCGGGCCGGCGGGAAGAGGTCGACAACGGCCCGAAGGTTCGGAATGATGCGCCGCTTTGCGACGTTCCACCCGATCGTTCCAGGTGCTCCGGAGGCTCGCTCGAGTTCTCGTCGTCGGCTTCGCCACAGCCGCTTTCGGAGCGTACGCCGTGCCCCAAGCCGCGTCCGCGGCGCCCTCGGAAGAGGCGGAGTCGCACCACGCGGTCGCGATCTACGTCGAGGGCGCAAAGAACGACGACGTCCGAAAGACGATCGCGGCGGCGTTCCCCGAGGGCGTGGAGATCCTCGCCGAGAAGGACGTGAAGACGGCGCTCGGCAAGGCCGCGATCAAGCTCCCGCTCGCGGGTTCGCTCACCGTCGCGGCGCAGCGCAAGGCGCTGCTCCCGAAGGTCGGCAAGGCCGCGGCCGATCTCAAGGCGGACGGGCTCGTCATCGGGTGGGTGAAGAAGAAGGGCGCGGGCCAGGAGGTCCAGCTCCTCTACGTGGAGGCGGGCGCGAGCGACGCGGCGGTCGACTCGACCGTTCCCGTCGACAACAGCCTGGAGGAAGGCGTGAAATCGGCGCTCGAGCCCGAGATTGCGCCGATGCGGCCGAAGCCCAAGGAAGCGCCCAAGGACGAGCCGAAGCCCGAGCCGAAGCCCGACCAGCCCGAGCCCAAATCCGAGGGCCGACCGAAGAACACGCACGGGCGTGAGATCTTGAGCGCGTTCGTCGGGTTCGACCTCGGCGGCCGGTTCTTTTCGTTCACCGACGGGCTCACCAGCAACCTCCGCGACTACGACGTGTTCGGTGTCCCGGGGATCGCGCTCTCGGCCGAGGTGTACCCGATGGCGATGCTCGACGTGCCCGTGATTCAGGGCCTCGGCGTCGTCGGCGACTTCCGCATCGCGCTCGGCCTCGGCTCCGAGACGACGGACGGGACGAAGGTCGAGACCGCGTGGAACCGGTTCGACGTCGGCCTCCGCTTCCGCCAGGCGCTCGCGAAGCAGACGAAGCCGGGCGACAAAGCGGTGGTCCTCGGCGTCCGCGGCACGTTCGGGCGGGACGCGTTTCTCCTCACGGCGCCCGCACCGCTCGGGGACGAAGCCCCGGGCGTCGAGTACTTCTTCATGCGCGGCGGGCTCGACGCGACGTTCCCCGCTGGGCCCATCCTCCTTGGCTTTCAGGCGGGCTACCTCGGCGCGCTGTCGAGCGGCAGCGTCTACGAGCGCATGCGCGGCTCGTCGATCGGCGGCGTCGATCTTTCGGGCGGCGTGACGGTGCCGCTCGCGGCAGGCTTCGAGGCGCGCCTGACGGGCGAGTACGTCCGGTGGTTCTACGACTTCGATCCACGCGCCGACGACAAGTACGTCGCCGGCGGAGCCGTCGACCAGTACGTCCACATCGAGCTGGGGCCTGGCTATGTCTTCTAGGTTTTCTCGTGTGATCCCCTTCGCGATCGCGACCGCGTCGCTCTTCTTGCTCACGGGCTGCCCCGGCTCGCTCGATCACCCGGAGGACTTCGCCGGCGTGCCCGCGGACATCCTCGGTCCGAGCTGCGCCAAGGCCCAATGTCACGACTCCACGACGAAGGCGGGCAAGCTCGACCTCTCTCCGGACGAGGGTCTGCGCGCGCGCCTCTTGGACGTGACGGGGAGCTCCGGGTGCGGCGGCAAGCTGGTCGACACGGCGAGCCCCGAGAAGAGCCTGCTCCTCACCAAGTGCATGCCCAACCCGGCGTGCGGCACGCAGATGCCTCAGACGGGCTCGCTGAGCGAGAACGACATCGCGGACCTGCTCGACTGGATCAAGACGTTGAAGGAGCCGTGAGCTCGACGAGCCATGGCGGTGCGTCGATCCTCTGACGGCGCGCCTCCCCAGGGAGGTCGCGGCGCGAGCCCGGTCGTCGCGCCCACTCCGCTCTGGCGACGTCGAGGGCTCTGGCTCGCGCTCGCCGTCGTCACCTACCCCGCCCTCGCGTCTGCCGCGAGCCGCGGATGGGCGCCGCTCTACGTGGGCGCGCTCACGGCGGCGGTCTTCGCGATCGTCGTCGTGTTCGCCCTCACCGACGACGGCGAGGTCTCTCCGAGCGACGGTGAAGCCGCTCGCGCAGCGCTTCGCGCGTGCGCGACCGGGCTCGTCGCCGTCGGAGCGACCCTCCTCGCAGCGCCGTCCCCGTGGACGACCGCGCTCCGAAATGCGGGCGCGGGCCTCACCTCGATCGCAGCGATCATCGCGATCGCGCGGGTGCCCGCCCTACCGTCCGCGCTCGAGGTCCCCGCGGCCGCGCGCAGCATCAGCGCGGCCTACTTCCTCGCGTTCATCTGGTCGATCGCGGTCGCCCTACCGGGGTTCGTGGCGTTCTCGACGGACCCGGATCTCGTGCCCTCCGCGGGGATCGCGCTCGCCTCGGTGAGCGCGACGGTCGCGTCGGCGCTGACGATCCTCCTCCACGCGGTGCGGACGCTGCGCCTGCGTCGCCTGGAGCTCGGGGTCCGCGATCGCCTGGCGCTCCCCATCTTGCTCGGTGGAGTCGCCGTCGTCGCTGGGATCCTCGCCGGCGCGCTCGGGCTCGCGCGGTCGGAGTGGAGCGCGCTCGGCGCGCTCGGCGCGACGGCGGCGATCTCCTCGATCGCCGCAGCGGCCCGAGCGCCGGACGTGATCGCGGCGTGGACGCGCTTCACCGCCGTCGTGTTCGCGCCGACGATGCTCCTCGCGCTCGGCGCGGCGTTCGTCGCGACGCGCTACCCGGCGCACGCCGCGGCCGCAGCGGTGGCCGCCGTGCTCCTCGCGGCCCTCCTCGGGCTCGCTGCGAGGCGCCTCTCGATGCGCATCGGCCGGGACGCGAATCGCTGGCTCGAGACGCTCACCGACGCGAACACGGCGGCGCTCAGCCCCGATCCGGAGCCAGCGCTCGACGCTGCGCTCGGCGCGCTCGCGCGCCGAGCGCAGGGGTCGGTCCGGCTGTTCCTCGCCGGACCGAACGAGGTGCTCATCGCCGCGTGGTCCGGGCAGGTCCGGCGCGACGCGAGTTCGTTCCCGGCGGCGGTCGCCGAGGCCGCGGCGCGCGAGCACCTCGGCGTCCTCCGGCGCGTCGCGGCGCTGGAGGCCGCGGTCCGGAATCTCGGCTCGCGCATCGCCTCGGAGTGGATGCAAGAGCGAGAGGTCGAGGTCGCCGTGCGCATCACCGAAGACGACGCGACGAGCGGCCTGCTCGCGTTCGCGATGCCCAACCGCACCGATCCGCTCACGATCGCCGAGGTCGTCGCGCTGCGCGCCCTCGCGGACCGGCTCGGGGCCGTGGTCGCGGTGCACGCGAAGCTCAAACGGTCCTGGGAGCGCGAGCGAGTCACGCGAAAGGGCAGCGAGGAGATCGCGTCGAACCTCGCGACCGCGGAGGCCGAGAGGCACCGCGCGGGTCGCGCGTCGGACGACCTCGTCGAGCGCCTCGCGCGTCCTGCGCTGACCGCGAGCTACAGCAGCGCCGCGCGGAGTGTCCGCGCCGAGCTCGACGCTTGGGCGGAGAGGCCTGGACCTCACACGTTCACGCTCATCGGCGCGCTCGGCGTCCAAGGCGTCCCCTGGGCGGCCGCGTTCCATCGCAGCGAAGCGCGGCCCGGGCGCCCGTTCGTGGTGGTCGAGTCGGGCTCCCACCACCCGGGCGCGCCCGACGGCGTGAACGACCTCGATTTCTGGCGCGATCCGGATCTGTCACCGCTCGCGCGCGCGCGCGGCGGCACCCTCGTCCTTCACGATCCGCAGCTCCTGCACAAACTCGTACAGAGCTACATCAGCATCGCGATTCCGGACGACACGAACGTCGTCCTCGTCGCCACGAGCGCGCTCGACGTCCTCGTCGCGCGCGAAGAGCTCGAGCCGCGCTTCGCGGCGCGGATCGGCGATCTGGTCCTCGTCCTGCCGACGCTCGCGGAGCGCCCCGAGGATCTCCGTGCCCTCGTCGTGGGTCAGCTCGCGGAGCTCGGCGCGCGTTTCCGGGGCGCGCCGCTGGCCATCGATCCGGACGCGCTCGGGCTCTTGGTCAACCACCTCTGGCCGGGCAACGAGGCGGAGCTCGTCGGCGTCCTCACGGCCGCCGCCGCGAGGAGCGCGGATGGTCGGATCCGCACGGCGGATCTCAAGCTCGATCGGGGCGCTAGTTCTCGCGATGAAGAACCGTCTTACCGGGCCACGTCGGGCCTTGGTCGTCCACCTCGAACTCGTCGGGCGAGGTGAAGCGGCAGCTCGCCTTGTCGAACATCCCGTCGGTGCTGAGGCGGAAGGTGGTTCCGTCGTCGTCGACCGCTTTGAAGGGGCTCGCTTTCCCGTCCACTTCGACGTGCTCGTCCGCCACCTTGAAACGGAGGTCTTCGAACATCGACCCCAGGAGCGGCATCGCCTCGGCGGGGATGGGCTCCTTCGAGACGTACTTCACGATCTCCCAGGTGCCCTGCAGCTTGGCCTGCGCGCCGGTGACCTTCGCTTTGGGGGCGTTCTCCGGCGTGGTCGCCGCGGGCGTCGACCCGCAGGCGGTCAGCGCGACGAGCGCGGCGATAGTGGCCCACCCTGCTCCCCAAGGCCCCTTGCGGGCAGCGCCCCTCCGCTCGACCATGACTGAACGAAAGTAGCAAAGAACGACGCGCGATCAATCCACGTGTCGGCCCCCGAAATCCGGCGTCAGGCAAGCTCGGGCGGGAGGACGGTGGTGCGCTTCTCGAGCAGCGCTCGGAGCTCCGCGGGGCGGCGGAAGCCGATGCGACGCGCGACGACTCCCTCCGAGAGGCCGGCGGCGAGCATCTTCCGCGCGCTGTCGGCGCGGACCTCGTCGTAATAGACGTGCGGCGAGCGATCGTAGGCGAGCCGGAATTGGCGCGCGAAGTGGAACTCCGACATGTCGAGATCCAGCGCGACCTCGTAGGTTCGGATGCGCTGCCCCGCGCGGGCGGCCTCGCAGATGCGCGCCCGAGCGATCTGGAGCCTCGCGAACGTCGCGGGGAGGATCGGCTGGCGTGGCGCGGGCGGGGTGTCGGTGAGGCTCGAGATTGCTCGGATCCCCGTCTGCTCGAGCGCATCGAGGTCGGAGTCCTGGGCGACACTGGAAATCTCGTTCAAAGAAAGCGTGCGGTTCACGGCGGGTCTCCTCGGTTGTCTGGCGCCACCTCCGTGGTGGCAGCGTCGATGACAGACCTCAAAGCAACGGGAATGCCGAACCGGGGTGACGTTCGATTCGTGCTGCGATTTGCGCTTATCTGGGAAATCCGCTGAGCCCGTTTTCCCGCACTGTGAAGCAGCGTTCACGAAACATGACCGCTATGTCACTGGGAGAAGTCGTTCGCTCTTGTGCTCCGATCCGGGCGCTCGAGAAAACGTCCGGGACCGCGAAAAGGTTCGTAGGAAGCAGGGTCCGGACTGCGTCGATCACCTCCTGGGCTCGATGAAAGCAGGGCTCGGGATCGATCGCTCGGGCGTCCCTCAGAGCCGGCGGTGCTCGAGGCAAGGGAGCTGCGCCCGCACCTCGTCGATTCTTCGTCGCTCGACGTCGGCGAGGACGATCCCTTCCCCCTCCGTCGCCTGCGCGACGATGTCTCCCCAAGGATCGACGACGCACGACTTGCCGTACGTGCGCTTGCCCTTGGGGTGCAGGCCCCACTGCGCCGCGGCGAGGACGTAGACCTGGTTCTCGATCGCGCGCGCTCGAAGGAGCACGTGCCAATGATCCTTCCCCGTGAGGAGCGTGAACGCGGCCGGCAGCGTGACGAGATCGGGCGCCGGGCCACGGCGATAGAGCTCCGGGAAGCGGAGGTCGTAGCAGACGCTCAGGCGCACGCGGAACCCGTCCACGACGACGTCCTCCACGGTCTCGCCGGGGCTCGTCGATCGGGATTCGCGGTAGCTCGCACCGTCCGCGATATCGACGTCGAAGAGGTGGATCTTGCGGTAGCGCGCGGCGCGCTCCCCGCTCGGCGCGAACGCGACGCTCGTGTTGAACGGTCGATCCGGATCGGCGGACCGCTCGGGGATGCCTCCGCCGATGACCCAGACCCCTTCGCTTCGAGCCGCCTCGGAGAGGAGCTTCACGATCGGCCCCTCCCCGTCGAGATCCTCGGCGATCGCGCGCTTGTCCTCCTCGGTCCCCATGTACGCAAGGTTCTCGGGGAGGAGGATCAGGCGCGCGCCTCGCGCCGCGCACCGCGCGATCCCCTCTCGCGCCTTGCGGAGGTTCCCGCTGAGGTCGTCCTGGCAGGACATCTGGACCGCACCGACCCGAAGAACAGGCTCATCGCTCACGCAGCGATGCTATCCGCGGGAGCGGCGCGGCGGAATGGAGCGGCTCCCGCGTCACGGGCGGGTTCGAACGCCGTCGAGAGGAGCGGATCTCGCGCGTTCGCTGCGCGGAGCGCGGCCTATCGCGCTATCCTCCGACCCGGATGCCGATTGGCGTGAACGACACGACCACAGGCGCGATGCAGGCCTACGGAACGGCGGCTTCGCCCGACAACCCGCGCGGTACGCGGGCCGGGCTCGTCCTCCTCTATGCCCCCGCGTTCGAGCAGTTCGCCCCTGCCTATTTCCTCAGCGAGAGCGACCTCATCATCGGGCGCGAGTCGGACGCGGGGATTTGCGTGCCCGAGCCCGCGGTCTCGCGCCAGCACGCCCGGATTCGCTTCGAGAAATCGCAGTGGATCATCTCGGACCTCGGGAGCCGGAACGGGACCATCGTCGACGGCGCGTTCGTCGACCAGCTCGAGCTCGAAGATCTCCATGAGATCCGCGTCGGTGACGCGATCTTCAAGTTCGTCTCGGCGGGCGCGGAGAGCTACGCGGCGTACCGCATCGACGGCGCGATGATCGAGACGGGCGACCCGCGCTCCCGCCCGCACCCGCTGGTCGGAGCGGAGATCGTCGGCGGCTATCAGGTGCGGAGCCTCGCGCGCGCCGTGGAGCGCATCGCGAAGACCGAGATCTCCGTGATCGTGCTCGGCGAGAGCGGCACCGGGAAGGAAGTGTTCGCGCGCGCCGTACACGAGCTCAGCGGCCGGCGGGGCGCGTTCCAAGCCCTCAACTGCGCGGCGATCCCACCGACCCTGCTCGAGAGCGAGCTCTTCGGCTACAAGCGCGGCGCGTTCTCGGGGGCGGACCGAGACAAGGTGGGCCTCGTGCGCGCATCGGACGGGGGCACGCTCTTCCTCGACGAGATCGGCGACATGCCGATCGACGCGCAGGCGAAGCTGCTGCGCGTGCTGCAGTCGAAGGAGATCGTGCCCATCGGAGCGACGACGGCGGAGCGCGTCGACGTGCGCGTCGTCTGCGCGACGCACCGAGATCTCCCCGCGCTCCAGAAGGACAACAAATTCCGAGGCGATCTTTACGCGCGGCTGAACGAGTACAGCATGAAGCTCCCACCGCTCCGGGAGCGAAAGGAGGACGTCTTCGCGCTCGTCCGCGCGCTGCTCGCGCGACACGGTCGCCCCGAGATGAAGGTGTCCTTCCCCTTCATGACCGGGCTCCTGCACTACGACTGGCCGTTCAACGTGCGCGAGCTGGAGGCCGCGCTGAAGCGCGCGATCGCGCTCGCGGACGGCCCTCGCCTCGAGGCGGAGCACCTACCGGACGTCATCAAGGAGGCGATGAAGAGCTACGCCGTCCGGAGCGGAGTTCCGCTCAACCTCCGCGCGACGAGCCCCGTCCCCGAGATCCGGCAGGAGCGGCCGATCCAACCCTCGTCGACGCCGACGGCGGATCAGCTGCGCGCGCTCCTCCGGCAGCACAAGGGGAACGTGGCCGCCGTGGGGCGCGAGTTCGGCAAAGAGCGGATGCAGGTGCATCGCTGTATGAAGCGCTACGGGATGGACTTCGAGGAGTATCGCTGACAGGGCGCCGCGCGGCGCGGGCCCAGTCGACGACGCCTCAAAGAGCTCTGCTGTGTGAGGGGCGCTCCTCCGCACCCCACCCGCGCTCAGGGCGCGGCACCGCCCGTGCCCGATGCGGCGGTCGTCGATCCGCTCGCGCCCGTCGACGAGGTCGTGCCCGACGAGGCGCTCGCGCTCGACGCGCTCGCGGTGGTCCCGCCGCACTCGAGCTTGTCGTGGCATTTGATCGCGCAGTTGCCGACGTCGCAGACGCACTGGAAATAGGCCTCGAGGAGGTCCCGCACCTTCCCGGGGGAGCCGAGGCACGCGTCGATCGTCGCGGCGTCGCTCGGTGCGGCGCGGATGCAGAACGTCGCGATCGGCCCGCAGTCGGGGTCGGCGGCGCACGCCTGCCACGCCGCCTTGCACGAGCTGCTCTGCTCGTCGGCGACGCAGTCTTCGCACGCGGCGTCGTGCTGGGTCGCGAAGATGCAGGCGCAGTGATCAACGTCCGGCTGAGGGCCCGAGCCCACGGTCGAGGTCGGTCCGCTCCCCGAGGTGAACCCGCCGCCTGCCCCCGATGTCGCGCCGACGCTCCCGCTCGTCGGCGTCTGCTGCGGGGGATCCCGCTTCGGGTTGCACGCGAGGACGTTCGCGCCGAACGCGAGGAGCAAGAGGCGATGCCGTGCGCGCACGAGCGAGAGTATACGGGAAGCGTGTCTCGATTCGCGCCCCTCACGCTGCTCCCCGCCTCGGTCGTCGGTTTGATGAAGGAGGTGCTCCGGCACGTGCTCCGGCGCCCCGTCGTCGGGCTCGCCGTCGTCGCCATCGCGGACGACGGGCGCTGGGTCCTGATCCGCCGCGGGGATACGGGCACGTGGGCGCTGCCCGGCGGCACCGCGGAGTGGGGTGAGACGCTCCGCGACACGATGGCGCGCGAGCTCCTCGAAGAAGCGGGCGTGGAGCGGAGCACGTTCGAGCGGGTGGTCGGCGTGTGGAGCCGGCCGGATCGGGATCCCCGCTTCCACGCCGTCACGGTCGTGGTCCGCGCGCGCGTCGACCCACCGGCGCGCCCCCCGATGAACCCTCTCGAGATCCGCGAGGCGCGCCTCTTCGACCCCGCCGAGCTCCCGCCCGACATGGCGATGGGAATGAGGGACTACGTCGACGCGGCGCTCCGAGAGGGGGCGGTCGCGTTCGAGTGATCGCGCCTACCAGAGCACGTCTTGGTGCTCGGTGACGCCCGCGATCCGCGTGAGCGCGTGGGTCTCGTCTCCGACCCGGAGCGTGCCGTCGAACGCCCCGACGGGCTGGATGAAGCTCGACTTCACGACGCCGAGGTTCTTCTCCTCGCTGTGGAGCGCAGACGGCCGGAACACGACGGAGAGCGCGCCGCACGTCGTGTCGAGCCGCCACTCGCCCATGGGCTGATCGAACGAGATGCGTCCCTCGCCGAGCGGAACGAGCGCGTCTCCCACCCAAGCGACGCACTCGGGCTCACCGACGAACCCCTCGACGACGTTGAACGCGACGCGCTCGCCCGACGCGAGCCGCCCGAGCCCGAGCGCCCAACGCCACACGGTGCGCCTCGCGAGGAACCCGCGCGTGTGATCCAGCGCGACGAGCGAACCGCCGAGCGAGAGGCGCTTGCTCTCGGCGACGAGCTCGCCCTCGCCCTCGAAGAGCCGCTTCTCCGTCGCGCTCGCGAAGCCGCTCGGGATCGGGACCACCGCACCGATCGCGGGCGCGGCGATCGCGCGCGTCGTCACGTCCACGAAGAGGGGGCCGCGCTTGTCGCCCGCGTCGATCCGCACGCGCCGATCGGAGAGGTCGATCCGGGTGCGGCCGAACGCGAACGTCGCCCGCCGCGCGCCCGGGCCGTCGTCCTCGAAGCGCACCGCGGTCGGGGGCGCCATGAACGAGCGGTCGAAGAGCATCCGCCCCGTGCGGCGGTCGAACACGTAGACGATCGCCGTCGCCGCGTAGCCGAGCGAGACGACCGCGACGCCGACGTAGTGCGCCTCGTTCGCGACCCCCGCGTAGATCCACCGCTTCTCGTGCGCGAAGTTCCAGAGCGTGGAGCGCCCTGTCGAGCCCAGATCGATCCTCGGCAGACCGCCGCTGAACGAGCCGAAGCGGGGCTTCGAAACGTCGATGAGGGTGTGCGGCGTGGGCTCGAGCTCGCGCATCATTCCCGCGAACCTAGCAAAGCGCGCTCGTTTTGGCAGCGGCTCGTCGGGGGGGAGCTATCCTCACCGGCCCATGAACCCGCCCGTCAACGAACCCGTCCTCACGTATGCCCCCGGCTCCGCCGAGCGCGCCGAGCTCAAGGCCGAGCTCGATCGACAAGCCGCGGAGGCGATCGACATCCCGATGTGGATCGACGGCGCGCCGATCCGCACGGGGGCGACGGAGCCGGTGCGTTCACCGCACGATCACGCGCGCGTCATCGGGCACGCGCACCAAGGTACGGTCACGCACGCGGAGGCGGCGATCCAGGCCGCGCTCACCGCGCGCCCCGCGTGGGCGAGCGCGAGCCAGGCGACCCGATCCGCGGTCTTCCTCCGCGCCGCGGAGATGATCGCGGGACGGAAGCGCGCGACGCTGAACGCCTCGACGATGCTCGGTCAGAGCAAGACGGTGGTGCAGGCGGAGATCGACGCCGCGTGCGAGCTCGTGGACTTCTTGCGCTTCAACGTCCACTTCGCGGAGCACCTCCTCGAGCAGCCCATCTCCGGGCCCGGGATGCGCAACGCGCTCGAGTCGCGACCGCTCGAGGGGTTCGTCGCTGCGATCACGCCGTTCAACTTCACCGCCATCGCCGCGAACCTCCCGGCCGCCCCAGCGCTCCTCGGCAACGTGGTGGTGTGGAAGCCGTCACCGAACGCGCTGCACTCCGCGCACCACATCATGAGCGTGCTCACGGAGGCGGGGCTCCCCGAGGGTGTCATCAACCTGGTCACGGGTCCCGCCCCCGACATCGTCGGCCGGTGCCTCGCCGATCGGTCGCTCGCGGGCGTGCATTTCACGGGGTCGACGTCCGTGTTCCGCTCGATCTGCCGCACCGTGGGGGAGAACATCTCGACGTACAAATCGTACCCGCGCCTGGTCGGCGAGACGGGCGGCAAGGACTTCATCTTCGCGCACGCGAGCGCCGATCTCGACGCGCTCGCCGTCGCGATGGTGCGCGGTGCGTTCGAGTACCAGGGCCAAAAGTGCTCCGCGGCGAGCCGGGCGTACATCCCGCGATCGATCTGGAAGGGGGTCGTGGAGCGCGTGGCCGCGCACGTCGCTGCGATCAAGGTCGGGGACGTCCGCGACTTTTCGAACTTCATGGGCGCCGTGATCGACGAGCGCTCGTTCACGCGCCTCGCGGCGGTACTCGCCGAAGCGAAGAGCGACACGAACTACCAGATCCTCGCGGGCGGGGGCGCGGATCGGGAGCGAGGGTTCTTCGTTCACCCGACGTTCGTCGAGTCCAAGAGCCCGGACGCGCGCCTGATGTCGGAGGAGTTCTTCGGCCCGATCCTGACGGCGTGGGTGTACGAAGACGCGGAGGAGGCGCGCGCGCTCGAGGCCTGCAACGCGAGCGCGTACGCGCTCACCGGCGCGGTGTTCGGTCGCGACCGCGCGTTCGTGGATCGCGCCTCGCGCGCCCTCGTCGACGCCGCGGGGAACTTCTACGTGAACGACAAGCCCACCGGCGCCGTGGTGGGGCAGCAGCCCTTCGGCGGTGGGCGCGCGTCCGGGACGAACGACAAGGCGGGAAGCGCGCTCAACCTGCTGCGCTGGGTGAGCCCCCGCACCGTGAAGGAGACGTTCGACGCGCCGCGCGCCGTCGGCTACCCCGCGATGCGAGAGCCATGAGCCCCTCGTCGCCCGGCCCCGTCGGGTGGCGGGGTCGCGCGGCTCAGTCGATCTCGCGCTGGGTCCGGGCCCGGAGCTCTTCGTACTCCCGCGACACGGAGAACGAGAGGAGCTCGTCGAGGCGCTCGTCCGGGGTGAGGACGTCGCGATAGCCGCCCTGAAAGAGTCCCTCCGCCGCCATGGACTTCGCGACGCCGAGGTCGCCCGCGAGCAGGAGCCCCGCGCGGAGGCTCGTGCGCTCGACGGACGCGATGTACCGAAGGAGATCCGCGCGCCCGCCCGACTCGGTGAGCTCCGTCACCGCGGACGCGACCTCGTCGGCCTCCTCGGCGCCGAGCCACGCCTCGATGCGCGGCGCGAGCTCCTCGATGACGCGCTGCACGGCGGGCGCAGCCTTCACCTCCTTGTTCACGAGCGAGACGACCGCGAGGAAGCAGGCCGACAGATCCTCGATCGCGGAGCAGAGCGCGAGGAGCCGATGCTGGGGCGCGTGGTACGTGAGGTGCCGCGCGGCGAGCGAAATCAGCTGCGGGAGCGACCGGCCGCGGAGCGCGGACGCGCCCACGCGCGACGCGGGAGGGTCCGCGAGGATCACCGCGTAGGTGCCATCGTACCCGTCGTCCACATAGACCGCAGGCGGCTCGAGGCCGAGCGAGCGACCCGCGAACCCGAGCGCGCGCACCGCGCTGAGCGTGGTCGCGGCGAGGTCCACCTTGAGCTTCGGATCGGGGAGGCGAGCGGCCTGCGTCCGAGCGACGATCTCCGCGAGCGCCGCGGCGACGGCGGGGGCCGCCGCGTCGAAGATGCGATCCACGACCGTGGCCGTGAGGTCGCGGTGACGAAGCAGGCCCCACATCTCCTCGTTCAGCGCGGTCGTGAGCTTCGGCGGGCCATCCGCCTTGTTCGCCTCGTAGACGACGCGCTCGCGATCGAGCGCCGTACCCAGCGTGATGAGGACGCTCGCCGCGGCGGTGGCGCGCTCCACCTCCCCGTTCTTCATGAACAGGTCGAACAGCATCCGATAGATCCGCGTGTCGCGCGGCTCGATTCGGACGAGCGCGAGGAGCTGCTCCTCGAGCGCCTCCCCGTCTTGCGTCGCGCGCGCCGCGTCGGCGGCGAGCTTGCGCGCGTGCGCGTCCTCCGGCTTCGCGGCGACGGCGGCCTGGAACGCGCGGAGCGCGTGTTCGTGGTCGTCGAGGTGATCGCGGAGCAGGAGCCCCAACCGGCGCTGGAGCTCCCACTCGACCTCGCGGCGCACCGACTCGGGCTCGACGCGCGGCAGTCGCTCCAACATCCGACGGTAGCTCGACTCGAGGACGCTCCACTCCTGCTTCTCGGAGAGGATCTCGGCGATGCCGACGAGGGGGTCGAGCGTGGAGGGGTGCGCGTCGAGCGCCTTCTCGTAGAGGGCCACGGCCTCGTCCTCGCGGCCGCGCTTCGCGAGATCCTTCCCGAGGGACGCGTTGAGCGCCGCGCGCTGTGCAGGGTCGGTCGTGGCCTCGGCGATGCGCGCCCGCAGGCCGAGGACCTCCTCGATCCTCCCCTCGGAGTCCCCGAGGTTCTTCAGCATCACGAGCAGGTCGAGGTGCTCCGGCTGGATCCGCTCGGCGCGCTCGAGCATCTGTCGAGCGCGCATCTGCATCGCGTTCGGCCCGGACGAGGCGGGCGAGTCGTCCGGGAGCGCGAGCCAGTTCATGCCGAACCGAATCAGCGCGTCGAACCGCTCGCCCTCGTTCTTGAGGAGCTTCAGGATCTTCTCCTGCGTGCCGAGGGCGGCCCGGTAATCCTTCTCCGCGAGGTAGAGCGTGAGGAGCTCTTCGAGGACGCGCGGGACGTCCGCCTCCGAGACGAGCGTCAGCGCCTTCTCGAAGTTCGCGATGGCCTCCGAGGACTTCGACTGCGCTGCCTTCACGGAGCCCATGCGGAGGTACACGTGCCCTCGCACCTCCTTGCTCACGTTGCCGAGACCGAGCGCCTTGCGGTAGAGCGCGAGGGCTCCCTCGAAGTCCCGCGCGCGGCTCAACTTGCGTGCGTCCTCGACGAGCGTGCCCACGTCGGGTCCCGTCGATGGGAAGAACGACTGCGACGACGAGGACGGGGGATCGGCGGGCGCGGGAGCGACGGCCGACGGCTTCGTGATGGACTCGGGCGGCGCGTCGAACGCGTCCGGCCCGAGTGGGGGATCCTGGGAAGCAGCGAGGGAGAGCGTCGACACCTCCACGGGCGGCGGGGCGGGCGACTCGTGGCGTGGCGCCTCGACGACGGTCTCGACTTCGCGCGCGGCGCTCGGAGGGCCCCCAGCGTCCGCGCTGGACTCGGGCGATCCCTCTTGGACCTCGACGGCCGTACGGCCGGGCACGATGAGGAACGACCCCTGCGAAGGGAGGTGCGCGAACGCGCGCACCGCGGCGAGCGCTTCGGCGCGAGAGGAGAGATGATCCCGGATCTGCTCTGCGCTGACGCCCATCGCGGGGTCGGCCTCGTCGAGCACCTCGAGCACCGCGCGCGTGAAGGGCGAGCAGGAGGACGCGGCCGCCTCCGAGACGGGACGCGCCCCGATCAGGAGCTCGATGTCGTCCCCCATGTCCTTGAGGACCTTGCGCGCGGCCGCCACGATCTCCGCGCCCTGCGTCTCGTCCCCGTTCGGCTCGAAGCGGGCATCCAGGACGAACAGGACCGCGCCGCTCGCGCGGTCGCAGATGACCTCGGCCACGTCGTGGAGGGAGTCGCCCGTGTCGGGGGACTCGGGATCCAGGCAGAGGAAGACCTCCGAGCCCGCGATCTTCACGTCCGTCGATGCGTAGAACAAAACCGAATGCTCCGGGGCGGGCGCGCCTTCGGGGGGCACGCGCGCGTCGAACAGCGCGTCGAGCTGCTCCGCGACATCGGTCGACGGGTCGAGCGCGACGACGGAGAACGCCGCGTCATCGAGCTGCAGGCGCTCTTTGATGGCGTCCGCGTCGAGCTCACCCTGTCCTCCACGCAGGTTCGACGCCTTCGGGCTCACTACGATCGCGAGGCGGTCGTCCGCAGGCATGCGCGCGTGAATCTACATCAACCCGGATTCTTCGGGCGAATTCGAGGCGCGTTCCCCGCGGGTGCCGCGGCGTCGCCTGTCGGCCGGTCGATCTGCGCGATGGGCGTCAGGGCGTCACTTGCTGGCACTCGTCGTAGGTCTTCTTCGTCGCCGGGTCGGTGATTCGCTTGCAGACGTCGATGTGCGCATCGAGGACGCACTTCGCGCGCGCCGCGGCGGTCTCGTCGCACACGGGGCCATCGTCCATCGAGGTCCCCGTCGACGAGGACGACGTCGTCCCGAAGTTGCACTTCGCGAGCTCGTCGTAGAGCTCCGAGCACGTGTCGCCAGCGCAGCTGGCGCTCGCGAGGCCAAAGAACCCGAGCACGAGGACCACCAGGGCGACTGCCTTGAGCTTCATGCCTCGCGTTCTACCGGCTCTCGGCCGGGCGCTCAAGAAGGGGCGATCAGCGCCGGAGCATCGCCTCGAGCTGCGCGCCATCCATCGGACGGTGGCTCGGTGGACCCAGGCAAATGCGCACGAGGCGGGTCCACATCTCGCTCCCCGCGGGATCGCCGACACCTCGTGTCTCGAGGGCCTGGAGGACGTCCTCGATGATGCGCCCGAAGCCGTAGATGTCGTCGAGCGGGGAGGCCTTCTCACCGCCGAGGCGCTCGGGCGACAGGTACCCGGGGCTGCCGCCGGACGAGCTCTCCCCCGCGGTCCGTGAGATCCCGAAGTCGGTGAGGATCGCGTCGTCGCTCGCGCGCAGCAGGACGTTCGCGGGCTTGATGTCGGCGTGGACCCACCCCTCCCGGTGGACGCGCGCGAGCGCGCGGGCGAGCGGAAAGGCCCAACCGGAGATCGGAAGGAGCGCTTCGACGTTCCCCGTACGAAGGAGGTCGCGCAGGCTCCCGCGGGGCACCCACTCGAGCGCGATCCAGCCGTCGTCGAGCGACGCGTCGAACACGCGCGCGACGCCGGGCCCACGGAACCGCTCGATCACCTTCACCTCGCGCTCCACCACCGCGCGATCGGCGCCTTGACCGTGGTACACCTTGAACGCGACGCGGCGGCCGAGGACGTCGTCGGCGGCTTCGTACACCGTGCCCGCGCCGCCGCGCGCCACCTCGCGGAGGATGCGGAACGGACCTTCGACCGCCTTCGCGTTCAGCACGGTGGCTTCGTCGACCTTGGCCCGCTGTCGGGACGCGACGCCGAGCGATCGGGACCAGCGGAGGTGTCGCTCTCGCGCTCCGGGCGCGTCGATCTTTCGCGCGAGCACGCGCTCGATCGCCCCGATCGCGCGAGGGAGATCACCGCGGTTCGCGTGAAGATCCGCGGAGAGGAGGAGCCCCTCGGTCGAGGAATCCCCTTGGAGGACCTCGATGGCGCGTTCCTCTTCCCCGCGCTCGGCGAGCATCTCGGCGCTCGCCACGCGGAGGACGCTGGGCGGGTGTTCGACCGCGAGCGCGGCCGCGAGCGCCGCGGTCTCGTCTTGGGTCCCGCGGAGGCGACGCAGAATGCTCAGCGCCTCGTCGGCCGTGGGCCCGTCCGCCTGCCCGGTCTTCGCGAGCGCTTCGAGCTCCGTCGGGGGCTTGCGCGCGTCCTGCTTCGCCGCGCCCAGCACCACCACGGGCTCGCCGTCGAGGAGCGCGCTGACTTCCTTGTGCGCGGCCTCGAACTCGGCGTCCTCCGCGGTGGGCTTCGGCGCGTCGATCGCGGGAGCCTCCCCGAGGCCGACCGACGCTTTGAACTTCTGCCAGAGGCTCACTCGGCGCGGACTCCGGGCAGCACCGTGAAGAGCGGGGCGCCGTTGCGGACGTCGCTCGGCGCGTCGCCGACGGCGAGCTCGACCGTCGGCGCGAGCTGGAACTCTTGCAAGAAGGCCGGGTTCTCGTGGGTCGACCGAAGCACCAGGAACGACGCGTCGTCTCCCCCTTTGCCCTCGAGCTCCACGCGCAGCGCACCGAAATGCAGGGCGCCGAGGGGCGCGAAGTAGGCCATTCCCCCGAGGTCGACGCGCACGCCGTCCGCCTCGGGCTTGATCTGACACGGCACCTCGCCGCCGAGCTTCAGCGCGAGACCGGTCGCCACGGGGATGGCGCCGGTGAGGCGCGCACCCGCGAGGAACGTCCCGTTGCGCGTCCCCGCGTCTTCGACGACGACCTCGCCGTCGACCCGATGGATCCGAAGGTGCACGCGCGAAAGCGCGCGCGTCGCGGCCACGATCGTCGCCTCTCCGCGGCCGACGGTGACCTCGTCGCCGAGCGCGTAGCGCCGCACCTCCTTCCCGACGCGGAGCTCCACGACGGGCCCGCGCACGAGCTTCGCGCGGATCGAGCGGGCCGCCATCTCGACGCGCTCGGTCACTTCGTCCCCCGTCTTGCCCTCCGCCTCGGCCTCGCGCAGCGTCGCCGCGGCGAGCGCGAGCGCCTCCCGGCGCTCCGCGGTCCGGTCGAGATCGGCGATCCGCTTCTGGGCGATGCTGACGCGGTTCACGCTCGTCGCCGAGGCCTGGCTGACGCGGAGCTTCTCTTCGAGCCGATCGATCAGCCCCGCCGCGGTCAAGGCACGGATCTCTCCTTCACTGTCCGACACCGACCGGTAGGCCTCGGCGGCCGCCTCGTTCTCGTCCGCCTCCTCGAGCTCCTTCGCCGCGGCGAGGATCTCGCTCCGCATGGCGCTCGACTTGTTGCGCACGAGGTCGTACCGGATGAGCGCCTTGCGCGAGATCGCCTTCCGCTGGATCTTCGGATCCTTAGCGATCTTCGCGGCTTGAACGCAGAACGCCATCCGCCGGTCGACGGCGGGCTCCGCGTCCGCGCGCAGCAGGAGGACCCGCGCAGCCTCGTCCGGGAGCTCGGCGTCGACGAACGCGCGCACCGCGCCCGCGAGGTCTCCCGCGAGCTCCAACCGCTCCGCCGCTCTCGCTCGATACCCGTCCGGTCCGACACCTCGGATCCGATCGAAGACACCCATTCGAGCGGAGAGTCTAAACGAGACGTTGACGACGTCCCACGCGTTTGGTGACCATGAGCGAACATGGCGGCAGGCAATCGACTCGGCGAGCTTCTCGTCCGCGAAAAACTCATCAGCCTCCAGCAGCTGCGACAAGCGCAGGAGGAGCAGCGAAAGAGCGGGAACAACCTCGGGTATGCGCTCGCGAAGCTCGGGTACATCTCGGACGGCGAGATCACGAACTTCCTCTCGGCGCAGTACCGCGTCCCCGCGGTCAACCTGGACGAGTACGAGCTCGATCAGGCGACGCTGAAGCTCGTTTCGAAGGAGGTGTGCGAGAAGCACAAGTGCATCCCGATCTCGCGATCGGGCAACGCGCTCATCGTCGCGATGGCGGATCCGACGAACCTCCACGCGATCGACGACATCAAGTTCCTCACGGGGTTCAACGTCGAGCCGGTCGTCTCGAGCGAGACCGGAATCGCCGCGGCGATCGACCGCGGGTACAACCTCGGCGCCGCCGCGTACGAGGACGTGCTCAGCGAGTTCGCGGAGGAGGACGTCGACTTCGCCCTCGAGGAGGACGATCTCAACCTCCTCGAGCTCGAGAAGCAAGCGGAGGGCGCGCCCGTCATCCGCCTCGTGAACGCGGTGCTCCTCAACGCCATCAAGAAGGGCGCGAGCGACATCCACGTCGAGCCGTACGAGAAGAAGCTCCGCGTGCGCTACCGCATCGACGGCGTCCTCCTCGACGAGATGCAGCCCCCGATCAAGCTCAAGGCGGCGATCGCGAGCCGCCTCAAGATCATGGCCTCGCTCGACATCGCGGAGCGGCGCCTCCCGCAAGACGGCCGCATCAAGCTGAAGATCGGCGGCGGCAAGGAGATGGACTTCCGCGTGTCTGTGCTCCCCACGATCTGGGGCGAGAAGATTGTCCTCCGGCTCCTCGACAAGTCGAACCTCCAGCTCGACATGACGAAGCTCGGGTTCGACGCCGGCCCCCTCGAGGACTTCAAGTGGGCCATCGGGCAGCCGTGGGGCATGGTCCTCGTCACGGGCCCCACGGGCTCCGGAAAGACGACGACGCTCTACTCTGCGCTGAGCGATCTCAACCGCACCGAGAGCAACGTCTGCACCGCGGAGGATCCCGTCGAGTACAACCTCCACGGCATCAACCAGGTCCAGATGCACGACGACATCGGACTGAACTTCGCCGCGGGTCTTCGCTCGTTCCTCCGACAGGATCCGGACATCATCATGGTCGGTGAGATCCGTGACTTCGAGACGGCGGAAATCGCGGTCAAGGCCGCGCTCACGGGCCACTTGGTGCTCTCGACGCTCCACACGAACGACGCGCCGAGCACCATCAGCCGCCTCCTCAACATGGGCGTCGAGCCGTTCCTCATCACCGCGAGCGTGAACCTCGTGCTCGCGCAGCGGCTCGCGCGAAAGATCTGCCTCGACTGCCGCGCGCCGCACCCGGTGGACAGCAAGATGCTGAAGGAGTTCGGGTTCACGGATCAGCAGGCGATGACGCCCCAGCTCCTCCGGGGTGCGGGCTGCAAGACCTGCAACGGCTCGGGATACAAGGGCCGCGTCGCGCTCTACGAGGTCATGAAGTTCACCGACACGCTGAAGGAGATGGTGCTCCAGGGCGCGTCGACGGCGGAGCTCAAGACCGCCGCGATCAAGAACGGAACGAAGACCCTGCGCATGAGCGGAATCGAGAAGATCCTGCAGGGCATCACGACGGTCGAAGAGGTCGGCCGCGTGACGATGGGAGACTGAGTCGGGCGGCGGATCGCGCCCGAGCGGAGCGCTCCCGCGCACTCGAACGTCGAAGGAGATCGCTTGGCGCAACAAGCACCCGAGGGCCTCAAATTCAACCTTCGCCAGCTCCTCTACACGATGGTGGAGAAGGGCGCGTCGGACATCCACCTCACGACGGGCACGCCGCCGGTGCTGCGGATCGACGGCAACGTCATCCCGCTCAAGCTGCCGCCGCTCAAGAACGTCGAGGTGAAGCAGCTCGTCTACGAGATCCTGTCGGAGGAGCAGAAGATCAAGTTCGAGAAGCACAGCGAGCTCGACTTCTCGATCGGCGTGCCGGGCCTCTCCCGGTTCCGCGGGAACGTGTTCGTGCAGCGCGGCGCCGTCGCCGCCGTGTTCCGACAGATCCCGTTCCGGATCCTCAGCGTGGACGAGCTCGGGCTCCCGCCCATCGTGAAGGAGATCGCGAACAAGCCGCGCGGGCTGATCCTCGTCACGGGCGCGACGGGATCGGGCAAGAGCACGACGCTCGCGGCGATCATCGATCTCATCAACAGCGAGCAGCGGCTCCACATCCTCACGATCGAGGATCCGATCGAGTTCGTGCACCAGCACAAGCTCAGCATCGTGAACCAGCGCGAGATCGGCTCGGACACGGAGGGGTTCGGCGTCGCGCTCAAGCACGCGCTCCGCCAAGATCCGGACGTCGTGCTCGTCGGCGAGATGCGCGACCGCGAGACGATCGAGGCCGCGCTCACGATCGCGGAGACGGGTCACCTCGCGTTCGCCACGCTCCACACGAACTCCGCGGTCACCTCCATCAACCGCATCATCGACGTCTTCCCGCCGCACCAGCAGCAGCAGATCCGCGTCCAGCTCTCGATGACGATGATCGCCGTGATGTCGCAGCAGCTCCTGCCCCGCGCGACGGGCTCGGGGCGCGCGCTCGCGATCGAGGTCATGGTACCGAACGCGGCCATCCGGAACCTGATCCGTGAGGACAAGCTCCACCAGGTCTACTCCCAGATGCAGGTGGGCCAGAGCGGGAGCGGCATGCAGACGATGAACCAGGCCCTCGCCGCGCTCTACCTGCGTCAAGCGGTCACCGCGGAGGACGCGTTCGCCGCGTCGAGCGACCACGACGAGCTCCGTCAGCTCATCACGCCGCGCGGTCGGTAGAGCACCGACCGGTTGAATCAAGCGTTCACGGCGGAAGACGTAGGCGCGACGCTGAGCGGCTCGAGACGGCCTTTTTTCAAGGGTTGTTCAGCGGCGTGGCAAAAAAACACCCCACGAATTTGACGTGTAACCACGCGTTCAGTAGCCTTGGCTCCATGCAGGGGCTTACCGACCGCCAGCAACAGGTTCTTCGATACATCCGGGAGTCGATCACGGAGCGCGGCTACCCTCCGACGCTTCGCGAGATCGGCGCGCACATGGGCATCCGCTCCACCAACGGAGTGAATGATCACCTGCGCGCCTTGGAGCGGAAGGGGTACCTCACCCGTGAGGACATGAAGAGCCGCGCGCTCCGCCCCATCGATCTCGAGGGCATCGGTGACGCCGCCGCCCCCGCGAACGACGCGGGGGACGATGGATCGACCGTCGCGATCCCGCTCCTCGGCAGAATCGCAGCCGGCGCTCCGATCCTCGCGGAGGAGCAGGTCGAGGATCGCCTCAAGATCGACCGGAACCTCCTCGGACGCGGCGGCGGGGACGTGTTCGCGCTCCGCGTGCAGGGCGACTCGATGATCGAGGCGGGGGTGTTCTCCGGGGACATCATCTTCGTGCGCAAGCAGTCCACGGCGCAGAAGGGGGAGATGGTCGCAGCCCTGATCGGGGACGAGGCGACGGTGAAGTACTACCACCCCGAGCGAGACTACATTCGGTTCCAACCGGCGAACGCGCAGATGGCGCCCATCCTCGTTCGCGCGAGCGACTTCAAGCCGACGATGTTGCTCGGCGTGGTCGTCGGCGTGTTCCGGCGGGTGTAGCTCCGCTCCGTCCTATCAGAGGTCTCATCAGAGGTCTGCTCGTCTCATCGGACGTCTGAT
The DNA here is from genome assembly GCA_046351395.1 of Polyangiaceae bacterium. GTDB lineage: Bacteria > Myxococcota_A > Polyangia > Polyangiales > Polyangiaceae > CAYYKK01. Next base: position 257,694 of record JAXLYP010000008.1, on the reverse strand, counting down.
CGGAGTCTTCGTACGGTCGGGCGTCGTACGATCAGACCGGTTTCGGTCGAATGGGAAGCACGCGTTCGGGTCAGGAGGCTGGAACCTCCGACGCCGACGCGTGCTTCTGTGCTTTGTGTTTGTGCTGTTGTGGCGGAGGACCAAACCACCTAAATAGTCGGCCGTTCGCGCGCGGCCCGATACCATCGTGTCGACCCCTCGCGCGGCCGCGTCTCAGGCGCGATTTCCGCCGGATCGCTCGACGAACCCGACAAAACCATGACGGATCTGCGACCTCTCGATTCCTCGTCCCGCCTGCACCCCTTCTCCACCTCCCGCCCTCGGCGTCCGTGGGGACCGCTGGCCGGCGCGCTCGCCGCGATCGCGACGCTCCTCGCGATTTCCACGGCGGAGGCCGCGGGCAAAAAGGACAAGGAGGCCCTCGCGCTGGCGGACGCCGCCATCAACGAGGACTACATCGGGGCGAACATCCCCGCGGCCGAGGAGAAGCTCGCGAAGGCGATCAAGCTGTGCGGCGCCGACCAGTGCTCGGGCGAGGCGCTCGGCAAGATCTACATGTCGCGCGCCGCGGTGGTCGGGCTCGGCAAGAGCGACATGGCGTCCGCGAAGCAGGACCTCGTGCAGGCGTACAAGGCCGACCCGAACGTGAAGCCGATCGAGGGCCTCACCTCGCCGGAGTTCGAGAAGGCCATGAAGGAAGCGAAGGCCGAGGCGGGCACGGGCTCGAGCGGCAGCGGTGGCTCCCAGGGCACGGGCGGCAGCGGCGGGGGAACCGCCCCAGCGGGTGATTTCGATCACACTCCGCTGGAGGAGGGGCAGGTCAGCACGCCGTTTCCGATCATCGCCGAGATCCCGGACGAGATCGGCGCGACGAAGGTCATCGCGCGCTACAAGGGGTTCGGCGGCACCAGCTGGAAGACGCTCACGCTCGACAAGATCGATGGCGGCTGGGGCGGGATGGTCGACTGCAAGGACATCACGAGCGTCGGCGACCTCCGCTATTACATCGTCGCGAGCGACGACAGCGGCACACCGGTCGCCACGGCCGGTTCGCTCAAGGAGCCGTTCAAGGTCCCGCTGAAGGCGAAGCTGAAGGGCCCGCCGCCGAGCTTGCCGGGCAAGCCCCCGCCGCAGAAGTGCGCGGGCGTGAACGAGGTGCCGACGGATCTGGTCGGCCGCGGGGACAAGGTCGAGGGCGTGAGCTGCAACGCCACTCAGGAGTGCATGGAGGGCCTGCTCTGCTCGAACGGCGTGTGCGAGAAGGACCCGGACTACAAGCAACCGAGTAACAGTGGCAAAAAGAACCTGATCACGGTGAGCGCGCAGTTCGACATCGCGGCGCTCAGCTCGCACGAGGGCAAGCCTGTCTGCGGCGGGAACAAAGAGGAGATCAACGACAGCCTCGCGAACTACGCCTGCTTCGTCGAGACGACGGGCAAGGGCTTCTCGCTCGACGCGAACAACGACACCGACGGCGATGGAAAGCCCGACGCGAAGGCCGGCAACAGCATCACGGGCGGCCTCGGGTTCTCGCACGTGCGCCTGTTCGCGGGATACGACCGGATCCTCCCCCTCGGCTTCAGCCTGGGCGCCCGCATCGGCTACACCTTCCTCGGATACGGGGACACGGAGACCGCGCCGAAGGGCCGCAGGCAGCTCCAGTTCCTCCCCGTGCACTTCGAGGCGCGCGCGGGGTGGATGCTCGCGAAGGACGGCGTGAAGAAGGGCATGATCTTCCCGCACGCGTTCATCGGTGGAGGCGTCGGCGAGAACACCCCCTACCTTCCGGTCGCGGTGAACTGCACGAACCCGGTGGACGGTTCGAAGTGCGACCCGAACAACCCGGGCAAGATCCTCGTGGACGCGTACGAGCTGAGCGGCCAGGGGTTCGTCGACTTCGGTGGCGGCGCCACATACATGATCGTCGACAACTTCGGCGTCCAAGCCGAGGTGAAGTTCAGCATCTGGCTCCCGACGATCGGCTTCACGTTCTCGCCCGTGATCGCGCCCGTCATTGCCTTCTGAATGACATCGCCTTCTGAGCGTCATCGCCTTCTGAGCGTCATCGCCTTCTTGAGCGTCATCGCCTTCTGAGCGTCATCGCCTTCTGAGCGTCATCGCCTTCTGAGCGACATCGCCTTCTGAGCGACATCGCTCTCGGAGCGTGCCGTCGAGATTGTCTCCCCGACGGCCGGCAGGCGTCGGACGGGCGGGCTTTCTACGCCGCCCGTAACAACGATTAGAAGGAGTGCGCGGTGAGGAGCTGGAAGAGCGCGAAAATCCCGCTCTGCTCCGTGTGCTCGAAGCGCACGCCTGCCTTGGTCGGGTGATCGTCGCGCCCGGGCCTCACCCATGCGACGCGACCGCGCAGCACGAGCGGATCCCAGAGCGTCGGCGCGGTGACCTCGAGGGTGACGGCGGAGTCGAGGCGGAGCGGCGCCGCCCGATCCCCGAGCTCGACGCAAGCGCCACCGAGCCCGAGATCGCGGATTCGAACGGCCTCACCCGAGCGGCCGTCGTAGGCGAGACGGTGCAGCCCGGCGAGCAGGTTGACCTTGCGTCGGGCGTGGGCACGGAAGTGATCTCGAGCTCTCACGCCAGGTTCGGCTCGCGCCGCGCCCGAGCCTGAGAGGACATGTAGACGAGACGGCCCGACGAGACAAGCGCGCCCCACGCGCCCTGCGAGGCGTGCGCGAGACTTCTTCGCGCACCACTTGGAGCTCGCGGCCCGAGGGCGGTAGCATGGTCAATCGAAGCACGTTAGTCTGTGCTCGCATCGTGTTCGGACGCGCTCGCACGACGCCTCGGGCGGACGAGAGTCAAAGAGGGCGAATGCGCGACCACCGAAACCACACACGTCGTTTGGAGCGAACCTGATGGCTCAGGACACACGTAAAGATCCCCGGGCAAAAGTGCTGTCGATGACCGTTCGCTACAAGAGCGCGACCGTCGATCAGTTCATCGAGCAGCACTCGCACGACGTGAGTCGCGGAGGCATCTACATCAAGACGCCGTCGCCGTTCCCGCCGGGCACGCTGCTGAAGTTCGAGATCCGGATCCAGGACGAGCAGTCCGTTCTGTCGGGCGTCGGTCGCGTCGTTTGGAAGCGCGAGCCGACGGAAGCGAGCGGCGACTCCCCGGCCGGGATGGGCGTGAAGTTCATCAAGATCGAGGAGAAGCACAAGGACCTGATCGCGCGGCTCGTCGAGTCGCAGGGCGGGAAGGTCTCCGCCTTCGACGCCGGCGTGGACGGCGGGGCTGCCGCAGCGAAGGAGGCGGCGACCGCAGCCGTGGCGGCGCTCGCGGAGAGCGCGAAGCAGCAGGTCGAGTCGAAGCCGGCTGCGAAGCGGGTCTCGACGATGCTCGGCCTCGGCGCGATCGGGCGCGACGACAAGAAGGCGGACGACAAGAAAGCGGACGCGCACGCGGACGCCGAGCCCGAGAAGAAGGAAGAGAGCGGAGGCTTCTTCCCGAAGTCGACGACCCCAGCCGAGCAGCGCCCCGCAGAGGAGCGCACGGTCATGAAGCAAGCCGCCGAGCTGCTTCAGCAAGCACTCAGCGAAGCGGGCGGATCGCTTTCGGACGTCGCGCCGGACGAGCCCAAGGTGGTCGAGGCGAAGAGCGAAGCCAAGTCGGAGCCCAAGGACGAGCCGAAGAAGGAGAACGGCGCCGCCGCCCTCGCGAAGACCGAGGTCGCGCCGAAGGCCTCGAAGTCGATCAACGAGACCGCGCCCATGCCCGAGGAGGACTCTCCGGTCGCGCCGAAGGCGGCCGCGAAGGAGGTCGACCGGGACGAGGTGGAGTCGAAGCCGGTCGCGGAGGAAAAGCCCGCCGCGAAACCCGCCGCGAAGCCGGAGCCGAAGGTCGCTCTGCCTCCCGTCTCCGCGCGAAGCGTCGAGCCCGAGAAGTCGGGCGGCGGCGCGAAGTTCATCATCCTGGGTCTCGCCCTCGCAGCCATCCTCGGGGTCGCGTACTTCGTGGTCAGCAAGGGAGACGGCACCTCGCCGACCGCCTCGAACTCGGCCGCGAAGCCGCCAGCGACCATGCCGCCCATGCAGCTGAGCACCCAGGAGTCGCCCTCGAAGCAGACGGCTTCGCAGGCGGTGTCGAGCGAGCCCCCGCCGCAGCCGTCGACGCCGGCCACGGAGAGCGCCGCGCCGGCGACCTCGAGCGCGGCCCCCGTCGCCTCGACCGCAGCTCCGGCGAAGTCCACTGCCCCGGTCGCGCCGCCCACGGTGCCCGTCACGGCCCCCAGGCCGCCGAACACTCCGGCGACGCCGAACACCACGCCCAAGCCGCCCACCACGCCTCCGACGACGCCGAAGCCCCCGCAGCCGCCGCCCGAGGTCTACCCGCCGATCTAACTCGGGCGGAGCGCGTTTCGAGCGCCGGTCCCAGAGAGCCGTAGACGTGAACGAAGGCCTCGAATGAGAAGCAGCGCGAGTGATCGCCTGCCCCTCTTCGGGGCCTTTGGTTTGGGTGGCCTCGCCGCGTCGATCCTCCTCATCGCGCTCGTGCGGGGATCCGTCGCGCGGGGCGGCGCACCAGACACGGCGGGCGAGAGCGGAGCGGAGGGGTCCGCTGCCACTGCACCGAGCGGCGCTGCCGTGGACGGAAAGACCGCGGAGGTAGCCTCGATCTCGAAGGAGCCCGTCCCCTCTCCGATGACGAACGCCGAGCTCGACGCCGCGTCGACGCCCGCGGCGCTCGAGACGCTCGCCGCGAAGTACCCGAAGGAGCCGCGTCTCTGGCGAAAGCTCGCCGCGGCGTACGACGCGAAGTCGACGGAGCCGGCGCTCAAGGCGGTCCGAAGGCTGTTCGAGCTCGATCCAGCATCTACAAATGATGTGCAGATGCATCGCATCATCCAGCGAGCCGCCGCCGGCCCAGCGACGACCGCGGACATGGCGTTCGAGACGATGACGTCGATGATGGGCAAGTCGGGCCCCGATCTCCTCTGGGAGATCGTCGTCGCGCCGTCCACGCCGAGCGCGGTGTCGGCGCGCGCGTGGGACCTCCTGCAGAAAGACGCGGGCGTGCGCGGCAACGCGTCGGCGGCGTTGAAGGTCGCGATCGACCTCAAGGCGCACAACGGCTGCGACCGGAAGCCGTACATCGCGGTCGCCGAGAAGGAGGGCGACAAGCGGTCCCTCAACTACCTGACGCAGCTCCTCCCCGTCACGAAGTGTGGGTTCTTGAACCTGTCGACGTGCGCCGACTGCTTCGGCGACCGGAGCGATATCCAGCGAGCGATCGTCGCCATCAACAACCGGGAGAAGCCCGCACCCTGACGCTGGAATTGGCTGAGCGAGAGTGCTAGCCAAGTGTTCCGTGCGCGTCGAGTCGTCCCCCATCCGCGAGAAAGCGCGCGCGCTCACCGAGCGGCTGGCGAACCTGCCGCTCGAGGCGCCGAGCGCTGCTCCGCACCGCGCCGAGGTGAGAGCGTGCGCCACGCAGCTCGACGAGCTGCGGACCGAGTACAGGCGCGCGCCGCAGCTGTTCGACGCGGAGATCCTCGGCGCGTTGAAGCAGGCCGGACAGAGGGCGCAGCGCCTCGAGGCGGCCGTCCGCGCGCGCGACGCGGAGGAGACGCTCCGGACGCTCTTCGGGTACACGTCGTTTCGGGCGGGTCAGCGCGAGGTGATCGAGTCGGTGCTCGCGGGCCGCGACACGATCGCCGTGATGCCGACGGGCGCGGGCAAATCGCTCACCTTCCAGATCCCCGCGCGGGTCCTGCGGGGCGAAGCCCCTTCCGGCCGCGGGACGACGGTCGTCGTGTCCCCGCTGATCGCGCTCATGAAGGACCAAGTGGACGCGCTCTCCGAGGTCGGCATCCGCTCGGCGTTCATCAACTCGAGCCTGGATCGGGAGGCGCGGGATCGTGAGGTCGAGCGCGTCCTCCGAGGGGAAATCGAGATCGTGTACGTCGCGCCGGAGGGCATCGGGGCGTCGTTCGGGCGCATCCTCGATCGCATCGACGTGCGCCTCATCGCGGTCGACGAGGCGCACTGCATCAGCCACTGGGGCCACGATTTCCGGCCGGCCTATCGGAGCCTCGCCGGGCTGAAGAAGAAGTTCCCGCGCGTGCCGGTCCTCGCGCTGACCGCGACCGCGACGGACGCGATCGTGCGCGACATCGCGGATCAGCTCGCGATGCAGAGCCCCGCGATCCACCGTGGGTCGTTCTTTCGCAGGAACCTCCGCCTCCACGCGGTGAAGAAGGGCCAGGAGTCCGGGCGGACGCGCGACACGCGGACGACGCGCGACGCGATCCTCGAGATCGTGCGCCAGCGCCGGGGCGAGAGCGGGATCGTGTACTGTCTGTCCCGAAAGGCGACCGAGCAGACGGCGGATCACCTCTCGAAGCACGGCGTCCGCGCGACCGCGTACCACGCGGGCATGAGCGCGGACGCGCGAGCGCGAGCGCAGAACGCGTTCCGGGACGACGACGTCGACGTGGTCGTCGCGACGATCGCGTTCGGCATGGGGATCGACAAGAGCAACGTGCGATTCGTCCTCCACCGCGACATGCCGCGATCGATGGAGGGCTACTACCAAGAGATCGGACGCGCGGGTCGCGACGGGCTCCCGAGCGACTGCGTGCTGTTCTACTCCTGGGCGGACGTGCTCGCCTACGATCGGATCCTCGAGAACACCGAGGAGGAGCTCGCCGCGCGTCTGCGCGGTCAGTCCCGAGAGATGTTCCGGTTCGCGGAGCAGGCTGGGTGCAGGCACCAGGCGATCGTCGGGTACTTCGGCGAGGAGATCGCGCCCTGCGTGGACGCGTGCGATCGATGCGGCGCCCCGCCGCTGCGCCGTCCGGTCGCGAGGACGAAGATCCGCGTGGCGAGCCCGCTGGACGACGACCGGCGCGCGCACGCCGAAGAGACCGACCCCGCCGCGGGCCCGCGCCTCTCGGAGGAGAACGAGGCGCTCTTCGGCGAGCTGAAGCTGCTGCGGAAGCTGATCGCAGATCGAAAGAAGGTGCCGGCCTACGTCGTCTTCAGCGACGCGACGCTCGTCGACATGGCGAAGAGGCGCCCAAGGAACACGAACGAGTTCCTCACCGTGCAGGGCGTCGGGCCCCTGAAGAGCGACGCGTACGGAGAGCTCTTTCTCCACGCGATCCGCACGTTCTCGAGCACCCCTCGCGCGACCTCGTCCCCCGAGGACGAATGAGCTCGACGCGCCCCGCGGCCGCTCGTGGCGAGGGGCGGCTGGGGCTCGAATTGCACGTGCGAGGCTCGACCGTGGCCGCTACCATCCGGCGATGCTCTACCAAGGACGCTCCCCGCTGAAGGACGTGGCTCGCTCGGTCGTGATGGGCGCTGCGATGGTCTCCCCTGCCCTGCTCCAAGCGTGCAGCAGCGGGCAGACGACCAGCGGGACCACCCCGCCGCTCGAGGGGACCGGGTCGACCGGCGACGCCGGCTCCACGGGCGGTGTGGTGGATGCATCGACGGGAGCCAACACGGTCGTTACCGCGACCCCGGATCCCTCGGTCACGGCGCCCCCGGACGAGACCGTGCGGCCTCGCGGACCCACGGGCGGATCAATGCCGACGCGAGGTTTCCAGGGAGCCGCGCGTGGCCGTCGCTGAGTTCGTCGGCTCGTCCGGGGGGGAGCGCAGGCCCATCGATCGAAGTGAGGAGCTCGTCGAGTATTTCCCGGCGGACACCGCGGCGTGGATTTCGGACACGCCGCTCCGCACCGAGTACGCGCGCCTCATGCGTGGCTTTCACCGCCCAATCCCCTGGGAAGCCACCCACGCGCCGAGCCTCGACGCCGACGTTCGCGCGGAGCTCGCGCGCATCTGGGGGGAGCGCATCCCCACCGAGTACCGATCGATCACCGGCTTTTCGACGTTCTCGTTCGATCTGATCGCGGCGGGAGCGCCCGTGGATCTCGTGGCCGTGTGTCACCGCGTGTGCATCGACGAACTCCGTCACACAGAGCTCGCGGTGCGGATGGTCGAGGTCTATGGCGGGCGCCGGCCCGAGCTCCCGCGCGACATCTCGAACCTCCCCGCGGACTCGAAGCTCACCGCCGTCGCGCAGGCCTGCCGATCGGCGATCCTCCTGTCGTGCCTCGGGGAGACGTTTGCGTGTACCGAGCTCGCGATGTTGCGTGATCGGGCCGTCGATCCGGTCGTGCAGGGGGTCCTCACGGTGTTCCTGTCCGACGAGATCGTCCACGCGAGGATCGGGTGGGCGTACCTCGCGCACGCGTTCAAGTCCGCCGATCCGAAGACGAAGGCGATGGTCGCGGAGGCGGTGCCTCGGTACATCGAGGGCATCGCGGCGAACCTCTTCGGCACGGAGGACGTCGCGGCGGCGGTCGACGTGACGAACGACGATGCCCGGCTCGCAGCGCACGGAGTCTGCTCGATGAAGGAGGAGCAGGAGCTCTATCGGTCCTTCATCCCGGAGGTGTTCCTCCCCGGGTTGATGGCGGTGGGCGTGCCGATCGATCGCGACGCGTGCCTCGCGGCGCTCCCCACGGCTTGATCGCATCTTTCGCGTCGCCGAGCTCCGCCGACCGTTCGCGGGTGTGTCACAGCGGTGAGACGAGCGCACCGACCTGTCTTGAATCACAGGAGATCGGTGCTCCAAATGGGCCCGATCGTGAATCACGAGAGATCGGAGAGACGAACCGCCACGCTCGCTGATTTAGGTAATCAGGAGGACCGTCGCGACAGGAAGGGCGTAAGGGCGGTGGCGCGTCCCCGCGCGGACGACGTATGCGTCGCCCATCCGAAGGAGGGAGGATGCTTCCCCCTCGATCTCCACGACGAGCTCCCCGTCGAGGACGACATAGCACTCGTCCACGTCGTGCGAGTGGAGCTGCGAGAAATGGCCTTCGAACCGCACCACGCGAAGCACGGCCTGGTTCGCGGTGAGCGCCGCGCTCGGCTTCCAGGCCTGGCGCGCGGCCTTGCCGATGGCGAGGAGGGGCGCGAAGTTGGGGTCCGTCTTCGTGTCGCTCACGGCGCCTGTTTCGCTCAGCGGTACCCCCGTCTCGCGGGCGGCACCGCTCGCGTGGGCGATCGGCGAGGAGAAGGGAGTACGACCGGGTGAGGTGCGGGGTGGGCGCAGCAGGGATTGAACCTGCGACTTCATCCGTGTGAAGGATGCACTCTACCGCTGAGTTATGCGCCCGAACTTCGAGACGACTGCTACAACAAGGTCGATCGTCGGTCAACCACCGCGCGCACGCTTCACGGCCGCGGCGATCGCGGCGGTCCCCGCTCGGATGTCGTCGTCCGAGCAGGCGTACGAGAATCGAATGTATCCCGGCGCGCCGAAGGGCCCACCCGCCACGCTGGCGGCGTGCGCCTCGTCGAGAAACCAGGAGGCAATCGCGCCGTCGTCCGCGAGGGTGAGCTGATCGGACGGTCGCAGCCCGTAAAGCTGACGAACGTCCGCGAACGCGTAGAACGCCCCTTCGGGCATCCTACAGCTCACGCCGGGAATCGCGCGCAGGCCCTCCACCATGAGCACGCGCTTTCTCGCGAACCCATCGCGCAGCGCGATCACGCTCTCACGGGGACCGTTCAGCGCTGCGACGGAGGCGGCTTGAGAGACCGCGGCGGGGTTCGTGGTGCTCTGCCCCTGGATCGTGGCGAGCTGAGAAGCGAGCGCTGTGCTCGTGATGCTCCAGCCGATGCGCCACCCCGTCATCGCGTACGTCTTGCTCACCCCGTCGATGATGACGAGTCGATCGCCCAGGTCGGGCGCGACGGCGGCGAGCGACACGTGCTCGAAGCCGTCGTACACGAGGTCGCCGTAGATCTCGTCCACGACGACGTAGTAGTTGCCGCGCCGAAAGACGTCCGCGAGCGCTTCGAGGTGCGCGCGCGTGTACGCCGACCCCGTCGGGTTCGAAGGCGTACAGAGGATGATCGCCTTGGTCCTCGGCGTCACCGCCTTCGCGATCGCCTCGGCGGACGCGCGGAACCCTTCCGCCTCCGACGTCTCCACGATCACCGGCGTCGCCCCGAAGAGGCGCACCTGCTCGGGATAGCTGACCCAGTAGGGCGCGGGGATGATGACCTCGTCGCCAGGCTCGTAGAGCGCGCACGCGAGGTTGAACAGCGCGTGCTTCGCGCCTACGGAGACCGTGACCTGCGCGGGCTTGGGGCGATGCCCTCGCTCCCGCGCCGTGGCCTCACAGATCGCCGCCTTGAGCTCGGCCGTGCCGGTGACGGCCGTGTACCGGGTCGCCCCCTTGTCGAGCGCCGCCTTCGCCGCCTCGATGATGTGCGCGGGCGTCGGCGCGTCGGGTTCGCCGACGCTGAAGGGGTAGACTTTCACTCCGCTCGCCGAGAGTTGCTGAGCCCGCGCAGCCATCGCGAGGGTCGCGCTCGGCGCGATGCTTCGGACGCGCTGGGCGAACGATGCTGGCCCGTGGCCTGAGTCTCCCGGCATGACGCGTCGCGTATAGGCGTGCGGGAGACGCGCCGCAAGGCCCTCAACGCTGCTCAAGACGGTGATCTCGAGCTTGAATGCCGCAACCAATCCGTCAGGAGATCGTATCGTTTTCTCAGATGGAATCGCGGCCCTGGCGCCATCCATCCAAGAGACCGCAATTCTGCGGAGGACCGCGGCCGAACGAGCGACACGGCGCGCTCATCGAATGGAACGGGGCGCACTCGACGCGCTCGTCGCAACGAACGAGGCAGGTTGATGAAGCTCCTACGTCCCGCAAGCCGCATCGCATCCCCCGTGACGCCATCGAGCGCCTCGTCCCGCCGCTCCTTCCTCCGAGAGCTCGGGGGCTATGCGTCGAAGGGAGCCGCGGCGACCCTCGCGGCTGGACCGCTCGCGTCCTTGGCGGGCTGTGCCGCGATCGTCGGAGAGAAGACCGTGGAGGCGTTCGTGTTCATCGAACCGGTGAACGGCCAGTTCGGCGGATGGACCGAGATTTCGATCGACTCGCCCGCGGGGCCGGACGACTCCGCGACGCTCGTGCGCGTCGCGCTGAAGGCCCCGCGGGCTTCAAGGATCTGACGTTCATCACGAACCTCGAGGGCAAGGCGACCGATCCGGCCGGCGGCCCGTCCGTTCCCCTCGTGAAGGGCGGCAACTTCCCGAAGGGCGACACGATCGGCGTGATGCAGGTCCTCTACTTCGACAACCTGCGCCCGTTCTTCAAGGACGGTCTCAGCATCCGAATCACATGGAGTGGGACGGCCGATCCGAACGTCCACATCCCGACCGGCGGCGTGAGGTGCGACGCGACCGTGACCGTCGACATCGGTTGATTCACGCCGTCGTGGGTTGAATCACGCCGCCCGCGGGCGGCGTGACCTCGATTGGCGACCTCGACCTCGGGCTTCTGCTCGTCCTGCTTGATGCTGAAACGCACGAGCGCGCGGAGCACGTCGTTGCGCTGGACGTTGCCGAGCACCGCCTTCGCGTCTTCGTAGATGCTCGGATCGACCAGGAGGCCGCCGATCGTGCCCTTCCCCGCGCGAATGTCGGCGACGATCGCCTTGATGTCACCCGTGATGGCGTTGATGTTCGCGACCGCCTGCGCGGTGTCACCCTTGCCGCCGTAGAGGAGATCGTGCGCGAGGCTCTCGTTCTCACGCACCCCGCGGAGCGTGAGCGCGATCTCCGCCGCCGCGTCTCCGAACTGTTGGATCTGCGGCTGCGGACCCGCGCCGTAGAGGATCTCGTGCGCGAAGCCCGGGCCGACCTGCACGCGGTTCACGACGGCGCGCGTGTCCTGGAGGAGGCCCGTGAGCTGTACGGTGGCCTTGTCGATGTTCTCGAGCGTGTGCGAGAACCGATCCGCCTCCGCTGGATCGGTGAGGAGCCGGTGCACGTAGCCGTCGCCCTTGGCGACGCTCTCGAGGATCGCGTTGAGGGACGCGAGAGAACCGCGGATGTCCGCGTGGAGCTCGGCGTTCGAGAGCGGAGCGGTGGCTCGCTCGACGTTCTCCATGACGTTCTTCGCCTTGCGCGCGACCTCGGTCACCTCGCTCATCATGTCGCCCGCGACCTCGCTCGTGATGAACGAGTTCGGGGGGAGGGACTCCGCCTCGTCGCTGCCGCGCGTGACCTCCACGAGCTTGTCCCCGAGCAGACCCTTCGTGGAGATGCGCGTGTGCGAGTCCGTCCGTATGCGGCCGATCTCGCTCGCCACCACGTCGAACGTCACATAGACGGTCGTGTCGGTCGGCGCCTTCTTGTCGTAGCCGACCTCCTTCACCTGCCCGATGTCGATGCCGCCCATGCGCACGGGCGCGCCCGCCTTGAGGCCGCCCACGTCCGCGAAGCTCGTGCGGTAGATCTTCCTCGCCGAGAAGAAGCGACGCTCGTCGCCGATCAGGAAGATCGTCGTGCCGGCGAGCAGGAGGCCGAGGAGGACGAAGATGCCAACCGTCGTGTTTCGGCGCGCTTGGCTCACGGGCCTAGCTTAGCAGCCGGTCGCGAGCGTGGCTCCAAAGGATCGCTCACGCACCGAGGAGCGTGTCGACGTCCTCGTTGACAGGGGCCACCCCATTGATGAAGTCCGAGACGCGGATGTCCTGCGAGTTGCGGAACTCCGTCGGCTCACCGCACAGGATGATCTCCCCGGAGTGCACCATCGCCATGCGATCCGAGACGGTGAACGCGCTCTTCATGTCGTGCGTGACGACGATGCTCGTGACACGCAGCGCCTGCTTCAGGCCGTTGATGAGGTGGTTGATGCGCTCCGTGTTGATGGGGTCGAGGCCGGTCGTGGGCTCGTCGTAGAGCAGGACCTCGGGCTGGATCGCGATCGCGCGCGCGAGCCCGACGCGCTTCTTCATGCCGCCCGAGAGATCGGCGGGGCGCATCGCCTCGATCCCGGGCAGGCCGACGAGCGAGAGCGCCCACTCGACCCGCTCCTTCATCTGGCTCGCGCTCATCTCCTTGCGGAAATGCTCGTGCAGGCCGTACGCGACGTTCTCCCCCACGGTGACCGAGTCGAAGAGCGCCGCACCCTGAAACAACATCGCGATGCGCTTTCGCACGTCCGCGATCTCGCGGTCGCCCATGTGCGTGACGTCTCGACCGTGGAACCGGATCTCGCCGCCATCCGCGTCGAGCAGGCGGATGAGCAGCTTGAGCATGACGCTCTTGCCGACGCCCGAACCGCCCATGATCGTGAGCGTCTCGCCCTTGTGCACGTCGAGGTTCAGGGAGCGGTAGATGACCTTGGGCCCGAACGCCTTCTTCACTCCGCGGAACGTGATGACGGGCTCGGTGCTCTCGGTGCTCATGCGATGTCCGTCGCCGTGAACTCCACCCCAGAGTACGCGCTCGGACGGAGCGTGCCGACGATATCTCGGATCGCACCGTTGAGCTCGTCCGCGCGGTGACCGAAGGAGAACGCGATGCCGCTCAGGCGGCGACCGCCGTAGTCGATCTCGAGCTTGAGGTGCCCTTTGAGATCCCTCGCGCTCGCGAGGAACGCCTTCGGCAAGCGCAGGCGCGGCATCGGGTTGCCCTCGCCACACGGCTCGAGCCGCAGCAAATCCCGCACGACGTCGCGCGGGTCGTCGCGCGGATCGAGCACCACCTCGAGCGGCGGTGGCGCTGGTGGCACGCTCGCGAGGAGGGACGCGCACGCCTCGTCCCACGCGATCCGCAGCGCGTCGATCCGATCCGCGCGCGTGTGCACACCGGCCGCCGCCTGGTGGCCGCCGAACCCGACGAGCTCGCGCTTCGCGAGCACGAGCGCGTCGTAGAGCGGGAAGTCCTTCGGGCCGCGCACCGAGCCCCGGCCGTGCTCCCCCTCGAGTCCGATGACGATCGTCGGCTTCTTCATGGTGTCCGCGATTCGGCCCGCGACGATCCCGACGACCCCGGGGTGCCACCCTTGGCGCGCGAGCACGATGCCCGAGCGGCCCTCCATCGCGCCCTCCGCGTAGTCCTTCAACGCCTGCTCGACCATCTCCGCCTGGAGCGCGCGCCGGCGCAGCTGCACCTGCTCGATGGAGGCTGCGATCGCGGACGCCACGTGAAAATCGTCCGCGAGGAGGAGCTTCAAAGACTCGTCCGGATCCCCGAGGCGCCCGGGGGCGTTCAAGCGCGGCGCGATGCGGAAGGACACGTCCTCCGCGATGACGCCGACCCCCGCCTGGATGCGAGCGATGTCCCCGAGCGCGCGAAGCCCGGGGCGCGCGCCCGACGCGACCACGCGAAGACCCGCCCGCACGAGCGCTCGGTTGTCCCCGACGAGGGGCGCGACGTCCGCGATCGTCCCGATGGCGACCAAATCCAAGAGAGGCCGCAGGTCGAGCGGCTTCGCCATCTTCTTCCGAAGCGCGGCGCCGAGGCTCAGCGCGAGGCCGCACGAGGCGAGCCACTTGAACGGGAAGCCGCAGTCCGGTCGGTGCGGGTTCAGGAACGCTCGCGCGGGGAGCGGCTCCGACGGAACGAGGTGGTGATCGATCACCAGCGTGTCGATGCCCGCCTTCGCGGCCGCGTGGATCCGGGGATGGTCACTCGAGCCGCAGTCGCACGTCACGAGCAGCGTGGCCCCCGTGCCCTTCACGCGCGCGAGCGCGGGCTCGCTGAAGCCGTAGGCGCCCTCCGTGCGCGTCGCCAAGAGCGGTGACACGTCCCCGCCGAGCTGGCGGAGGATCGTCGTCACGATCGCGGTCGCGGTGATCCCATCGCAGTCGTAGTCACCGAAGACGGCGATCTTCTCACTGCGCCCGAGCGCGAACGCCACCCGATCGGTGAACGCGTCGCGATCGGCCATCGCGTCCGGTGGAGTGAGATCCGCGAGCTTCGGCTCGAGCCACGCGTCGAGGTGCTCCGCCGGAACGGGGGGACGCGCGTCGAGCGCGGCCCGCACCGTTCGCGTGAGGGCCGACACGTCAGACGACCGAGTCGGCTTGCTTCTGAGAGCGCGTGCGCTGGACCTTCACGCGCTGGTTGCCCTTCCCAGCGAAGAACTTGCGATCGATGTACTCCGTGAGCGGCGCCGCGACGTAGATCGACGAGTACGTGCCTACGGCGATGCCGACCAAGAGCACGAACGCGAAGTCCTTGATGACCTGGGTGCCGAAGATGAGGAAGCACACCATCGAGAGCGCGACGGTGCCGCTCGTGAGGATGGTCCGACCGAACATCTCCGAGACCGAGAGGTTCACGATCTCGCTGAAGCTCATGTTGCGGTGCTTGCCGAGGTTCTCGCGGATGCGGTCGTACACGACGACCGTGTCCGTGACGGAGAACCCGAGGACCGTCAGGATGGCGGCGATCGTCGAGAGCGTGATCTCCTTCCGCGTCACGCACATCGCCCCGATGGCGATGAGCACGTCGTGCAGCAGGGAGACGATCGCGCCCGGCGCGAAGCGCAGATCGAAGCGGAACGCGATGTACGCCATGATGATGAAGAGCGTGATCAGGATGCTCTTCAGCGCGTTGTCGCGGAGCTGATCGCTCGCCTTCGCGCCGATCCAGTTGATCGTCGTCTTCTTTGGATCCGTCGACACCTTCAGCTTCGACGTGATGCCGTCGATGATCTGGTCGCCCTTCGACTTCAGGGCGACCTCCACCTTGAACGTCGTGTTCGCGGACGGGTCGGCGCCGAGGCCGCTCTTCTCGGCCTCGTTCTCGATCTTCACCGCGCCCTCGGCGTCGCGGATCTGGACCTCCGACACGGTGCCCACGGCAGCGCGGATCTTGTCGAGGTCGACGGCGGTCTTGTAGCGCGCGGTGATCTTGTCACCCCCGTTGCTGACCTTCACCTCGAGCGGCTGAAGCGCTTCCGGGCAGCGCTCCAGATCCTTCCGCGCCTCGTCCGTGCCGCACAGCGCGCCCGCCAGCTTCTCCTTCGTGCCTTCGCTGAGAACGCTGACCTCCTGTACGCGGACGAGGAAGCGGTTCGATGCGTCCTTCGCGGCGATGACGTCCGGCGCGGCGAAGCCGCTCGACTGGACAGCCTCGCGAACCTTCCCCGGCTCGATGACTGCGTCGCTCTGGAGCGTCAGCTCGACCTCGGTGCCGCCCTTGAAGTCGGTCCCCCAGTTCGGGCCTGGGGCGACCATCGCGACGATGCTCGCGCCCAGGAGGATCGCGGAGAGCGCATAGAAGTACTTGCGCATCCCCATGAAGTCATAGCGGGTGCCTGGCTTGATCAGGTGCATGGCGCTTCTCGCGTCAGCCGAGGCTGAGCTTCTTGACCTTTCTCCAGCGAACCGCCCAGTCGAACATGAGGCGCGTGCACAGCACGCCCGTGAAGAGGCTGACGACGACGCCGACGATCAGCGTCACCGCGAAGCCCTTGATGGGACCGGTGCCGTATTGCATCAGGATGAGACCCGACAGGAACGACGTCACGTGGCCGTCGAGGATCGCGGTGAACGCGCGGTCGTACCCAATCTCGACCGCGCTCCGCGCGCTCTTGCCGAGGCGCAACTCGTCACGGATACGCTCGTTGATGAGGACGTTCGCGTCGACCGCGATGCCGATCGTCAACGCGAGGCCCGCGATGCCGGGCAGGGTGAGCGACGCGTTCAGCATCGCGAGGATCGCCACCTGGAGGATCAGGTTGAACATGACGGCGATGTTCGCGATGAGGCCGGCGCGCGAGTAGATCAGCACCATCAGCACGAGGACGAGCGCGCCGCCCGCGACTCCGCCCCGGATCCCTTGGAGGATCGCGTCCGTCCCGAGGGAGGGGCCGATGACCTGCTTGTTCGACAGCACGATCGGCGCCGGCAGCGCGCCCGACTTCAACACGAGCTCGAGCTTCTTCGCGGCTTCGAGCTGGCCCTGGAGATCCGGGGCGCCCATCGTGATGATGCCCGAGCCACCGCCGATCTTGCCATTGATGACGGGAGCGCTCTCGACCTTGCCATCGAGGACGATCGCGAAGCGCTCACGCACGTGATCGCCCGTGACCTTCTCGAAGCGCTCGGCGCCCTCGCTGTTGAAGTTCATCGCGACGATCCACTTCGTGATGCCGCCGTCGTTCTGCGGCTGCGCGCCAGCGTCCGTGATCATCTCGCCGGTGACGGCGGGCGTCGCGTAGAGGTAGTACGCTTCCCAGCCGTCCTCCACGCGCGTGTCCTTCGTCGCGTCGTACCCGTAGTGCTTGCCGTACGCGACGCTGCGCTGATCGGGGATCTCGAGGGTCGCGACCCACTTCTTGAACTCGACGAGCGCCGAATCCATCGTCTCGTCGTCCCCCTTGATGTAGGCGGGGATCTGGTTCGTTCGGCTGCCCTTGCCTTCGCCGAGGGGGACGTCGGCCGGGAAGAAGGTGAGCTGCTTCGGGAAGCTCTTCGACTTGACCGGGTCGTTCTTCACCTTCGCGAAGAAGTCGGCGCCGTCGTCGCACATCTTGAACTCGAGGCGGGCCGTCTCACCGATGAGATCTTCGACCTGCTTGAACTGGCGCTCGTCGTCCCCGGGGACCTCGACGATGATGTCTTCGCCGCTCGGCGTGACCGCGGCCTCCTTCAAGCCGAGGCCGTCGATGCGGCGGTGGACCGTGTCCTTCGCCTGCTGAACCGCCTTCTCCCGAGTGGTCTCCTCGACGTCCTGCTTGATGCGGAAGACGACGCTCGCCGGCTGGGTCTTGTCGATGTCGAACGAGTCGGTGTAGCGCTTCAGGAACTCGTCGTTGATCTTCGCCTTGTCGGCCGGATCCGTGAACGTGACGGTGAGCTTCCCGACCTCGTCCTTCGACTTCTCGACCTTCACGAGACCGTCGAGCTTGTCCTTCTCGGACTCCTTCGCGACCTCACCGTCTTTGGTGAACCCGTACGCGACGGCGAGCGAGCTGTACATCTGCTCGTGCGTCCGATCGCGCTTCTCGCGGATCGCGGTCTGGACGTCGACGTTGTAGACGAGGCGGAGGCCGCCCTTGAGATCGAGGCCGCGGACGAGGCGGAAGGGGATGTTGGACCGAAGGAACCTCGGGAACCCCATGTCCCCCGCGCGGGCCTTGGCGTCGATCGCCTCCTGCTGCTCGACGGTGAGGGAGCGATCCCGGTCGGGGGAGTCGTACCGCTCGTCCACGTACGTGGGGTAGATGCAAAGGGCCGACGCGATCGCCAGGAAGAGGACGAGGCCCGCGCGGATGCGCCAGTTCAGATCGATCCAGTCGCCCGCGCAGAGGAGCGCCCAGGGGACCATCATCGTGAACACGGCGAACGCCCAGAACACGTGGTAGTGGGCGCTGATCCCCCCAGCGGCGGCCGATAGCGCCGCCCAAATCAGCACGCCCCGCTTCGCCTTCACGAGGAACGAGATCCCGAAGGTGAGCAGCGCGACGAACGCGAGCGAATACTGAAAGACGTTGTAGATCATCGGCTCTAAGGGGGTCGGCTGGGGCGACCGCTCTTCTCGAAGAGGGGACGCGAGGGCTCGCGGACCGAAGGCGATCCGCTCCGCGCTAGATCACGCGCGGGCTTCCTTCTTCTCGATGTCCTTCGCGTCGTCCTTCTTCGCGTCGTCCTTCTTCGCGTCCTTCACGTCGTCCTTCTTGGACTCTTTCTTCTCCTCCTCCTTCTTCGGGTCACCGGTGTCGATGCCCTCGATGGAGGTCTTGAGGAACTGGACGGGGACGCCGGGCGCGAGCTCGAGCTTGATGAAGCGCTCGCCCACCTCGGTCACCTTGCCCGCCATGCCCGCCTTCGTGATGACCCGGTCACCGACCTTGATGCCGGCTTCGAGCGCCTTCTGCTTCTTGTTGGCGTTCCGAGAGCTGATGAAGAGGAACAACATCATCGGGACGAGGATGAGGAACATCATCCCCTGGCCGCCCATGCACCCCGCCATGCCACCGCTGGGCTGCGCGGCGCCCTCGGGCTGAGAGGTGCTCGTGGTCGTCGGCGCGGCGTTGCTGCCCTGCTCGCCCTGGATGGGGCTCGTTTGTGCTGCGAAGAGGGGCGAAGAGTGCACTCTGGAATCTCCGGCTGAGGGCCTTCCGCCCCAACCCAGATCGGGGAGGGCGAACGACGACCGACGTTGAAGCTCGGCCCGCCGTCGACACGGCACCGAAGCGGGTGCGTCATAGTCACTTTCGGTGTGACCTGCAAGGATGCTCCGTCAGTCTTCTGCGGCCTCCTGCGTCTTCGTGCTTGACGGGTGGGCGCTGGGTTGGTAGCTCACCGGCACCTCGACGTCGCCGCACGGCGAGGTCGACCGCCCGGCGGGCACGGCCCTTCGGGCCGCGGCAAACGACGCAGTAGATTCAACGGCTTCAACAGCAGCAACAGGCGCGTAGCTCAGTGGTAGAGCACTACCTTGACACGGTAGTGGTCGTTGGTTCGATCCCAATCGCGCCTACTGTCTTTCGGCGAGTTTTCCGGCGCCTCGGTGCCGTGAACGTCCTCGTCCGCTCCAGGGTCGAGAGTCCGGACCCACGCGGGGCGCGAGCGTCGCGACCATGGACGTGTCCTCTGCGCGGTGCCTTTTACGTGGCGGCCGCGCCGCCGGACGGGCTCGAGCTGGATAGCGCCCCGTGGGGAAGGAGCGCGGCGCCGGCCGCTTCGGAACCGCTCGCACCGGTTCATCCGCTCGCGCCGCCGCCCCCGGAGCTGCCACCACCACCCCCGTATCCAGATCCGGGGTCGCTCCGACCCCGCCCCCGGTCCCCGAACAGGAACCCGAAGAACAGCAGGCCTCGGAAGAAGGGCGAGACGACGGCGAGCCCGACGACCAGCAGGAGGAGCGCGGCGAGGCCGACGTAGGTCCAGGCGCTGGGCGGCTTCGGGACGGGCACCTGCCTGTCGCCCGTGTCCGTGGCTTGCTCGATCGCGAGCGCGCCCTGCTCGATCGCGCTGCGGTAGCGGCCCTCGGCGATGAGGGGCGCGATCGTCCGATCGATGATGTCGCGCGCCTCCAGATCCGTGAGCCGATCCCCGATGCCGCGACCGGTCTCGATGCGAACTCGGTGGTCCTCGCTCGCGATGACGATGAGCACACCGTCGTCAGCGTCCGCGTCGCCGACCCCCCACTGGTTGAACGCTCGATAGGCGACGTCCTCGATCGGCTCGCCCGCGAGCGGGCCCGTGACGAACGCGACGATGCTCGCGCCGCGCTCGACGCGCGCGCGCTCGAGCTGCGCGTCCAGGTACGCGATGTCCTCCGCGCCGAGCTGACCGGAGCCGTCCACGACGTGGCCGTGCAGCGGCGGGACGTCGTACGCGCGGGCCGGCGCCGCGAAGAACGCGAGGAGCCCGAGCAGGAGGGCGACGCGCGCGCGCATCAGAACTCCACCGTCGGGACCGAGCGCGCCGCGTCGCTCGCCGAGAAATAGACGCGTTGCTTGAACGGGCGACCCGTGAGTCGATTGACTACGAGCCCGCCCACCTTCAGGAGCTCGGCGTTGTAGTCACCCGCCGCGCGATTGTACTCCTCACGCGCGCGAAGGATTCGATTCTCGGTCCCCTCGAGCTGGACCTGGAGATCGTGGAACGCGCTGTTCGCCTTCAGGTCGGGGTAGGCCTCCTGCACGACGAGGAGCCTCGACAGCGCGCCACCAAGCTCGCCCTGAGCCTTTTGAAAGGCGGCGACCTTGTCGGGGTCGGCCAGGTCCTCCTCGCTCAGGTGCGTCGATGTCGCGGCGGAGCGCGCCTCGACGACCTTGGTCAGGGTCTCCTCCTCGTGCTTTGCGGAGCCTTTGACGACCGCCACGAGGTTCGGGACGAGATCGGCTCGACGCTGGAGCGCGGCGTCCAGATCCGCCCACTTCTCGGCGGCGTTCTGGTCGGCCTCGACCAGATTGTCATACCGCCCGCACGCGCTCGACGAGAGCGCCACCGCGGCGAGGAACACGACAGAGAGCACGACCCCCAAGAACGCCCCGACGAGCCGGAGCGCCCCCAGGACGACGAACGCTGGAGAAGACTCGTGGGCATCGCGGCACATGCGGCAGATTGTCTGCACCTCGCGTTCCAGCGCCGCCCGGGACGATTGTTGCGTCTCCGGGCCTGGAGGTATCCCATGAGCAAAGAGAAACAGAACGTCGTGCCGGAACCCGGTCTCTACGACGCCCGCCTCGGGCCGGCAGGCATGAACGAGCGCGCGCGGCCGAACGGACCACCGACTCCACAGAAGGCGCCCACTCCGCCGAAGCCCGCCGACCCCGAAGAGCGAGCCGACCGTGACCAGGCCCCCCGTCCGCCGCGCTCCGACGACGCGCCTGAGCGCGGGGCAGAACGCCACGAGCCGCACATACGGATCTCACGCTGACCGCGGGATTGGACGTCGACCCCCGAGTACGGACGTTGCTCGATGGTCCGCGGAATGGAGCTCGGGACCTACCGCAAGAAGCGAGACTTTCACGTCACACCCGAGCCACGCGGCGTGCGCTCGAAGGCGACGGGCTGGTCCTACGTCATCCAGAAGCACGCCGCTCGGCGCCTCCACTACGACTTTCGGCTGGAGCTCGACGGCGTGCTCCTCAGCTGGGCCGTGCCCAAAGGGCCCTCGATCGACCCCGCCGTCAAGCGTCTCGCGGTCCAGACAGAGGATCACCCCGTCGACTACGGCTCATTCGAAGGCACCATTCCTCGAGGCGAGTACGGCGGTGGGACCGTGATGCTCTGGGACACCGGGACCTGGTCGGTCGAGGGCGGAGCGGCGGCCGCGCGCGCGGCGTACGCGAAGGGCCGACTGACCTTCACCCTCCACGGGGAGCGCCTCCGCGGGAGATGGCACCTCGTGCGGTCGCACGGAAACGGCTCCGACAATTCGTGGCTGCTCTTCAAGGGGCGTGACGACGGCACTTCATACGACGACGAGCCCGTCTCCGTCGAGGTGCGATCCGTGACGACCGAGCGCACGATGGATGAGATTCGCGCCGCGGCCGACCGCGTGTGGCGCTCGAACCGCACATCCTCCCGAGCGCCACGCGACGGTGCCCCGCCCGCCGCACGTCCTCCCGCGTCCGCCGTCGAGCTGCCGAAGTTCGTCCCCCCCGAGCTCGCGGCGCTCGTCCGTTCGGCCCCCGAGGGGGACGAGTGGCTGCACGAGATCAAGCTCGACGGCTACCGGGTCGTCGCGCACGTGATCCCTCACTCGTCCGCGCGGCTTTTCACTCGGAGCGGCAAGGATTGGACGAGCCACTTTCCATCCATCGCGGACGCGCTCCAGACCGTCGATGCGCGGTCCTTCGTGCTCGACGGTGAGCTCGTCGTGTTCGACGAGCACGGCGTCTCTCGGTTCCAGCTCCTCCAACATCGCGCCCGAAGCGGCGACAAGAAAGAGCGGCTCACGTATGTCGCCTTCGACCTGCTCCACCTCGACGGCGAGGACTTGACCCCCCTCCCGCTCGTCGAGCGCAAAGCGAAGCTCGAGGCGCTCCTACACCGCGCGCCCGCGAGCGTGCGCGTCAGCAAGCACATCGAAGGACGGGGCGAGGGTGTGCTCGAGCGAGCGCGGGAGCTCGGCCTCGAGGGCATCATCTCGAAGCGGCGCGACTCGCCCTATCGGCCCGGTCGAACCGGCGATTGGCTCAAGGTCAAATGCGGCGAACGCCAGGAGTTCGTGATTGTCGGGACGACCCCGTCGACCACGAACCGACGCGCGTTCGGCGCGCTCGCGCTCGCGACCCGCGACGCCCCCGCAGGCCCTCTCCGCTACGTGGGAAAGGTCGGAACCGGCTTCGACAGCGCATCCCTCGAGCGGATCTCTCGCGCGCTCGCTCCCCTCCGGCGCAAGACCTCTCCCCTCGGTCCTAGCGGCGCGGACGGCGCGACCGCGGCTCCGCCCAAGAACGTGCAGTGGGTGCGCCCCGAGTTGGTCGCGGAGGTGGCGTTCACCGAGACGACCTCCGATGGCCGGCTTCGGCACCCGACATTCCTCGGACTCCGCGAGGACAAGGCGGCGCGGGCCGTCGAGCTGGAGCGGCCCCTCCCCTCCCCCGCCCCAGCGCCCCCGAACGCCGAACCGAGCGCGCTCGCCGCGCTCGTGTCGGGCATCCGCACGCGCGTCCGATTCACGCGGCTCGACAAAGTCCTCTTCCCCTCGGCGGGCATCACGAAGGCGGCGTTGATCGCGCACTACTCGATCGTCGCCGAGTGGATGCTCCCGCACGTCGCCGACCGACCGCTCACGCTGCTCCGCTGCCCGGACGGAGCCGAGGCGGAGTGCTTCTTCCAAAAGCACGCGACGAAGGGGACCCCCGAGGCGCTGGAGAGGATCGAGCTCACCGGCGACAAAGCGCCCTACCTCACCATCCGCGGACCGGACGGGCTCCTCGCCGCTGCGCAGCACGGGGTGCTCGAGATCCACACCTGGGGCGCGCGCGCTCGCTCCGTGGAGAAGCCCGACCTCCTCGTCTTCGACCTCGATCCGGATCCGAGCGTCGGCTGGGACGCGGTGGTCGACGCCGCGCTCGGACTTCGGACTCTCCTCGCTCGCCTGGAGCTCGAGAGCTGGGTGAAGACGACGGGCGGAAAGGGCCTGCATGTCGCGGTGCCCCTCACGCCGCGCGTGCCCTGGCCGCACGCGAAGGACTTCTCGAGGGATCTCTGTGTCGCGTTCGCAGACAGTCGCCCTGGCCGCTTTACGACGGTCGCGAGCAAGAGCGCCCGAAAGCGGAGGATCTTCCTCGATTGGCTGCGGAACGCGCGCGGCGCGACCGCGGTGGCGCCGTACTCGACCCGCAAGAACGCCCTCGTCGCGACGCCGCTCGCCTGGGACGAGCTCGAGCGTGGGGCCAAAGCCGAGGACTTCACGCTCCTCGCCGTCGCGGAGAGGGTTCGCTCGCTCCCGGAGGAGCCTTGGGCCTCCCTCGCGCGGTCGAAACAGACACTCAGCGCGGCCGCGCGGAGGGCCGTGCGCCGCTGAGCCGAGCCGGTCGAGCTCGGCACGGCGCTTGAATCAAACCTCGGGTGACAGTCGTCAGGCGTCATGTGCAAAGCGCGCGGACGAGTCGCGCGCTCACGCCTGCGCATGAAGGAGACTCACCATGAACGTGAAGCGAATCTTGGTCCCCACCGACTTCAGCACGATGTCCGCACGCGCGCTCGACTATGCCACGGGGCTCGCCGAGCCCTTCCAAGGTGAGGTGGTCTTGCTCCACGTCTGCGAGCCCCGCCTCGCCATCCAGGAGCAGCCCCCGTTCTCGAAGCCCGCGGAGAGCGACGAGGTGGTCCAGGAGGAGGCACAGCGCCACCTCGAACAGATCATCGCGCCGCGTGCGCAGACCACGGTGCACTACCACCCGGTCGTCCGAACGGGCGACGTGCTCCTCCGCATCGAGGAAGTGGCGAAAGAGATCGGCGCGGACCTCATCTGCATGGGGACGCACGGTCGAACCGGTCTGCAGCGCGCGCTGCTCGGGAGCGTGGCCGAGCGCGTCGTGCGCACGTCTCATTTCCCCGTCCTCACGCTGGGCCCGGAGGCGAAGGCCGCGTGAGTGAGGACGCGGGCGGGAACGAGCGAACACCTCTCGGACTCACGTTCGCGAGGCGAGTGATGGCCCGCCTCGCGCGCCACGGCGCGCTCGCGCGCAGCACCGAGCTCGCGTTCTGGCTCTTTTTGAGCCTATTGCCGCTCGCGCTGCTCGCGGGCGTGCTCGTCGCGCACGTCGTCCGCGTCGACTCCGCCGCGGGGGCCGCGCTCCTCGAGACGCTGCCGCGCGCGACCCGCGAGCTGCTCCGCGGCGAGCTCCACCGCTTGGCCACGTTTCATCTGGGGCCGGTCGCGCTGCTCGCGATCATCTCCTATCTCTGGCTGACCTCCAACGCAGCGCTCGTCGTGTTCCGCGGGTTCGACGCGCTCTCCATGCGCGGAGATCAGTCTCCCCTCGACCTGCTCCGCCGCGGGCGTCTCGCCGCCCTTGCAATGGCTGTCTGCGTGACCGCGGCGGGCGCGCTTCCTGTTCTCGTTCGTCACGGGTGTGAGCTGGATCGCGGCGCTCGCCGGGTATCCGCCCGAACTCGTGGCGGCGTTCGAGTCGAGCAGCCTCGGCAGCGCGACGCGCGTCGTGCTCGGCGGCGCCGTCTGGATCGCGGCACTGCATGGCTTGTTCTGGGTCGCGACGCCCCGCCGCGAGCGCCCCCTTCGACCGATCGCGCCCGGCGCGGTCCTCGCCGCGGGCATCCAAGTCGGGGTCGCGTCCGGGGCGCGCTTCTATCTCGGAGAAATCGCCCAGACAGGCGCCTTCGTCACGGCGCTCGCCTCCGTCGCGCTGACCATCGCGGCGCTCTATTCCTCCGCGGCCTCCATCTTCCTGGGCGCGGAGGTCAATCGACAGCTCGGCGAGCGCTGGCGTCGAGATTTGCGCGCGCGCCTCAGGCTCGAGCGAATGCGCCGGCGCGCACCGGCGACTCAAGCGTCGCCGATCGCCCCGCTCGACGTTGGCCCGGACCTCGGGGCGTCCCGCTCGCTCGCTGGATGAGACAGCGGCACGACGGGTGCAGTCATCGTCCTCATGAATCGGGCCGCGTTCGGCGGGGATCCGCCGCGGAAAGGAGCGTCGCGCGCATGACTTCCTCGAGCGTATCGGGTGACTCGAGCCACTCGCGATCGAAAGCGGGGCTCGACGTCATCATCGTGGGCCGGGGGCTCACCGCCCTGTCGATCGCCTATGAGCTCTCGATCCGAGGCAAGCGCGTCGCGGTTGTAGGTCACCGCGCCGCGACAGGCGATGAACCGCCGACGGAGTCGTGGCTGAGCTGCGCATTCGACGGCTGCTTCACGCGCCTCGAGCTCCGACACGGGTCGGAGGGCGCTCGTCTCGCGGTCGAGAGTCACGCGTGGGCGATCGATCGCGTCGAGCACATCGTGATGAGCGAAGGGTTCGACTGTGGATTCACGCGGCTCGACCGCTGCTTCGACGTGAGCGCATCGAACGGCAGCGGGACGCTCGCGCACGAGCTCGCCGCGGCCTATCGCGCGGGGCTGCGAGACGCACAGCTCATGACCGCCGATCGCGGAGACGGCGCGCTCCTACGCATCCCCAAGCAGGCGTATTTCCACCCTCGACAATACGCCGACGCGCTCGTGCGTGCGCTCGGCTACATGGGCGCCGAGCTCTCGCTCGACGCCCACGTCGATCGCATCGACGGCGCGCTCGTCGAAGCCGCGCCCAGGGATGCGGCCGGCGAGCGCCCGATGATATTCGCGTTCGAGGGGGACCGTCCGATCGCGCGCGCGCCCGTCGCGATCGTCACGACGCACGGCTTTCTCACGCTGCCAGACGAGGGTCCGAGCGACGTCGTCGCGCGCATCGGGCTCGTCGCTGGCGTGCCCGGGATCTATGTGGCGAGGCCGGGGTCGCTCAACGGGGCGACCGACGGCGCGATCGCAGGTGCGCTCCTCGCCGAGCTGCTCGACGGTCGAAGCCACCGGTGGGAGCGGCTCTACGATCCCATGCGACGCGTTCCAGCGACCATCCCGCGCTTCGACCTCGGCCCGCCCGACGTCGGCGCGATCCTCGGCCCGCCTGGCGAGCTGTCGTCCACCGCAGACATTGCCCCGGGCCAAGGCGGGGTGGTTCGCGTGGGCGGAATCCCCTTCGCGGTGTACCGGGGTCCCGATGGATCGCTCCACGAGCACACCGCGGTCTGCACGCACCTCGGCGGAGTCGTCTCGTGGAATGCCGCAGACAAGACGTTCGATTGTCCGTGTCATGGATCTCGATTCGACGCGATGGGGAGGGTCCTGTGCGGGCCCGCGTGCGAGGATCTCGCCGTCCTGCCGGTCTCCAAGCTCGACGCCCCACCCGACAGTCACACGCGCAAGACGCTGACGTCCGCGCCTGACGACGACCGCCCTTGGGATCGTGCGGCGCAGCACCTGCGATGAGCTCCGCCGAGCCCCTCGCGTGGCGAGCGCCGTCGCTCGATGCGTCAATCGGCCCCACAGCGGCGCTCGATCTCCGCGCTCCCGAGCCCGGCGGGTCGGCACCGCGCTTGCGAGGACGAACCGTCATGCGCGCCGCGAAGCTCGTCGGATACGCTTCGCTCGCGCTTCTCTCGATGTCGTGCGCCGCACACCCCACGGCCCGGCACGACGCGAGTGACGTGCGTGCGGCGCGCGCGGAGGGCGTCTCCCAACACAAGGAGGAGCCGCTGCTCGGCGCGCAAGTGGCGGTCGATCCCCGCATCCAGTCGGCGTGTCGCGTCCGCGCCCCCAAGTTCGGTCTGGACTCGACCTCGGTGGACCTCGACCCAGCGCTCGACAAGCTCGCGCGCTGCTTCAAGCACGGCCCGATGAAGTACAGGACTCTCCTGCTCGTGGGGCACACCGATCCGCGCGGAACGCCCGACTACAACCGCGCGCTCGGCAAGCAGCGCGCGGAGACCGTCGCCTCGTACCTCGAGAGCCGCGGGATCACCGGCTATCGAATCGAGACCGCGTCTCGCGGCGAAGCGGACGCGCGAGGCACCGACGAGGCCAGCTGGGCCACGGACCGTCGCGTGGACATCCTCCTTGGAGATTGAGCAGCAAACCCATGAACCCTCCATCCCCCCCTTCTGCGCCTCGTCCGCTCCAAGCCGGCGACGTCATCGACGGCAAGTACCGTCTCGAACACCTCGCCGGCGAGGGCGCGACGGGCCAGGTGTGGCTCGCGACGAACACCACGCTCGACATGCCCGTCGCGCTGAAGCTGCTCCGCCGCGCCGGCCGCTCGCCGCGCGACGGCTTTCCGACGCTCGGCGACCACTTCGACGCCAACCTGTTGAGGGAGGCGCAAGCCACTGCCCGAGTGACCCACCCCTCCATCGTCCGTGTCCTCGACTTCGGCGTGAGCGCGGCCGGTGATCCGTTCATCGTGATGGAACGCCTCGATGGCGAGGACCTTCGGGACCGCCTGCTCCGCGATGGACCATGCCCCACGGTGCCGGCGGTCCAGCTCGTCCTCCCGCTCGTCCAGGGCATGCACGCCGCCCACCTCAAGGGGATCGTGCACCGGGATCTGAAGCCCGAGAACATCTACCTCGCGATCGACGACTCGGGCCGCACCCTCCCGAAGGTCGTCGACTTTGGTATCGCCAATCTTCCTTGGGAGGGGAGCGTGGTGGTCGGGACTCCCGCGTACATGGCACCCGAGCAGGCCGCGGGGAAGCGCGACGCCGACTTTCGCGCGGGCATCTACTCCATTTGCGTGGTGCTCTACGAGCTCGTCGCGGGCTTCCCGCCCGCGGCGAGCCGCAGCGAGGGGCGGGCACGCCGAGGGGACGAGCATGGGCTCGACCGACTCGTCGAGCGCGGGGTCGTGGACGCGGCGCTCGCGGCGATCCTCCGACGTGGCCTCGCGCGCCTCCCGTCCGCGAGGTTCCGCTCGATGCGCGACCTCGGCGAGGCGCTCGCCGAGTGGCTGCTGCAACGCGGCGTCGAGGAGGATGTGCAAGGGATCCGAGTCTCCTCCTACTCGTGCTCGATCCCGAGTTCGCGACCCCTCGCGGAGGAGCCCGCCAGCAGCCATCGCAGCACGCCACCGCGACGCAGGCGCTTCGGGATCACGCTCGCGATCGCCGTGCCGACGGTCGCTCTCGCGGCCGCAGGCGCCGCGGGCGTGACGTTCGCGGCGAGGGGGAGCGACGCGCGGGCGGAGGATCCGCCGGACGCGCCACGAGAGGCATCTCGCGCGGTCCCGCTGCATCGAGAGCCCGCGCGGGCCGCGGTCGACTATCCCGTTCAGCCGCGCGTCGAGACGGAGGCTCGCCTGGGCGAGACGTTGGTCGAGCCCCATCCCGCCTCAGCGGCGACCGGTGCCGCTCGCTCCCTCGGCGCGCGCCCGACGCGCCCGGACACTCCCCGGCACACGCGGACCGCGCTCCCTGCGCCAGCCACGAGCGGTGAGACAGACACTTCACCGACTCCACCGACGACGTCGAGTCTCGCCCCGCCCTCCCCTGCCCCCTCGCCCTCCGAGATCGCAGACGTCGCGCCGTCGGCGAGCGCGTCCGCTCCGGCGACGCCCCCACCGTCCGCGTCCACGGCGCCGGCCGCGCCTTCGATCGATCCCTCGCTCGCCGCGAACATCCGCTGATCTCCGCCACTCGTAGGCGGGCGTCTCGTCGGCGGTTCAGCCGCGGGGTGACGTGTCAACGCACGCCGTCGCGCGCGCGCTTCGCCTTCTCCCGCGGCTTGCTCGCCTTCGCCCGCAGCGACCGTCCGCGATGGGCCCTACCCCAGCGGTGACGTGCTCCTGGCTTCGGCGGCGCTCGACGGTCCGACGAGTCCGCTTTCCCCCTTCTCCGCTTCGCGGCGGCGAGGGCCAGGTAGCGCGCGCGGATTTCCGTGAGCGCGTCGTCGTCCAGCTCCTCCAAATCGAGCAGCGCGTCGTCGCTCTCGTCGATCGCCCGGATGAGCTCGTCGAGCTTCAGCTGGAGCGACTCGCTGTCCCGGTTTTGCGTGTTCTGAATGAGGAACACCATCAGGAACGTGATGATGGTCGTCCCCGTATTGATGACGAGCTGCCATGTGTCCGAGAACCGAAAGAACGGCCCCGACGCAGCCCACACGACGAGGACGAGCACCGCGCCGACGAACGTCGCAGGGCGGCCGCTCGCGTGGGAGACGAACTTCGCGAAGCGCGTGAAGAGGGAGCGCTTTCGCGGCGGGCCGAGCTGGGCGTTCGTGCGATTCGTCATGAGCGCGCCGTCTCGGGCGCGGTTCCTCCGCGCATCCTCAAAAGCCTCGATAGTCGGGGTGGGGGGCGGGAGCGGGCGTCTCGGTGGTGTGGAGGGTGTCCGGATAGACGGGCTCGGAAGACGCCGCGGGGGGCGTCGGCTCCGACGGTCGATCGGACGCGTGGGCCGAGGGTGCGACCGCGACCGAGACCACGGGCAGGGAATAGGGCTTCCTCGGAGGGGGCGCCGCCGCTCTGCCCGGATCGACTGGGGCATTCACGACCGGAACGGCGCGGTTCGCCGGTCGCGGGGGAGCAGTCGTCGGCCTCTCCGCGACCGCTCGTGTGGCGCCCGCCGCGCTCGAGGCGACTGTCTGTGGTTCCACGCGCGCTGCGCTGGCGCGCGCGGGCCGCGCATCCACGCCCAGCGCGCGCGCAGTCGCCCCTCGCTCTTGGGTGAACGCGCCGCCGACCCCGAGCGCGCCCGCGCACCCCACGAGGGTGACCGCGACGACGGCGCCTCCGATGAGCCAGCGGCCACGGGTGAGCGAGCGCACGTGCGTGATCACCCTCCCCGTGCTTCGCGACGGGAGCTCCTTCGGGGCGTACGACAAGGGGACTCGCCGCTCCCACCCACGGATCGAGTCCGCGCCGGCCTCGGGTGGACGTCGCGACGCGCGGGGCTCCTCGAACCACTTCGCAGACAGTGAAACGCCGTCCATGCCTTCGGTGACACCTCGAGCAAGCAGCCATTTCGCGAGCGCCTCGCCGAGCTCACGCATCGAGGCGAAGCGGTTCGCGACGGGCTGCAGCCCACCCGCGATGACCGACCAAAGCTCTTCATCCACGCCATGCTCGGGGCCGAGGCAAGGGAGCTCGGTCTGGACGGCGCCCCCGCCGGGCGTCGTCACCACGTTGCTTGCGGCTCGAGCCGCCGCCGGGGTCCGTCCGCTCACCATCTCGTAGAGCACGACGGAGATCGCCCACACGTCGACGCGGTGATCCGTCGCGCCGAGCGCGAGCTGCTCCGGGGCCATGTAGACTGGGGTCCCCGCGAGCGCCGGCTTGGAGTTCGTCTCCCACTCGAGGTCCGCGATGCCGAAGTCCACGATCTTCGGAACGACGCGGCCCTCGTCGTCGGTCGTGAGGAAGATGTTCTCCGGTTTGAGGTCACGATGGACGACCCCGCGCGCGTGGGCCGTGTGCATGGCGTGAATCACGAGCAGCGCGAGCCCCACCGCCTCGACGGCGGGGATTCGCATCACGCGCTGCAACCTGTCGCGAAGGTCCTCTCCTTCGAGCCGCTCCATCACGATGAACGGCTCACCCGCGTCGCTCAAGCCGAAGTCGTGCACTCGGACGATGTTCGGGTGAGTGAACCGCGCGATCGCCTGGGCCTCGCGCAGGAGCTGCGTCTCCCCGCCCCGAGCGAGCGTCGGCAATCCGTCGCGTCTCGATCGACCGCTGTGACGAATGAGCTTCAGCGCGACGGGCATCTTGAGCGCGAGGTGCGTCGCGAGCCAGACCTCCCCCATGGCCCCCTCCCCCGCGAGCTGCTCCAAGCGGTACTTGGAAGCCAGCACGTCCCCAGGGGAGTGCACGCCGGGCGGTCCATCGTACGGGACGTCGTAAGCGCTCATGGCTCGGTCGATCCGGTCGACTCGAGCGCCTGCTCGAGCACGCGCTCGAGCTTGGCGAGCAGGAACGTCCGAAGCGCCGTCGTCCCCGCCGCGATCGCGAGCGACGTCGCGGCGCGCCCCACGAGAGGCAGAAGGCGCGAGCGCGGCTTCGGCTTGAACAGCCGCTCGAGCGCGCTCGGGCGGCGCCTCCCGATCGCCCAGACAATCCCGCCCGCGAGCGTGGCGCTCGCGAACATCGCGCCGATCACCATCGGCTTCGAAATCGCCTTCGTGGTCTCCACGATCGCCTTGGTCTGCTCCACGACGTGACTCGCGCGCTCGCTCATCTCCTCGACGGTATCGACCAGCCCTTGCTCCGCGCGGTAGCTGCGTGCCTCGAGCCGTTCGTCCGTCCCATTCAAGGGCGTTGCGTCCTTCATGATGCGATTGCCTCCTTCACCTCGCGGACCTCATGCTCGACCCGTGCCGCAGTCCGGGCCAACGGCCGCTTGGGCAGGAGCTTGAAGGCGACGAGAGCGGCCATGAGCGCGACAACGCCGAGCATTCCCGCCATCACGCCCGCCGCGGCGACGCTCGGCCCCGCCGCGATGAAGATCGCGACGAGCGACATGGCGAACGCGGCGGTCAGGAGGCCGACCGCGAGCGCCCCGACGATGACGCTCGCGACGAACTGTCGAGCCTGCCGAGACGCCTCTCGACCCGCGAGCGCCATCTCGGCCGCGACGAGATCGCGAATCTGGCCCACAGCCCGTTTGACGAGATCACCTGCTGATTCTCTGTCGAGCTCCACCGTCCAGCCTCACTTTCCCAGGTTCGCGATGAAGCTCGCCGCGGCCAGCGCGAGCGCGACGAAGAACAGGATCTTGGCGATTCCGGCCGCGGCGCCGGCGATCCCGCCGAACCCAAAGACCGCCGCGACGATCGCCACCACCAGGAAGATGAGTGTCCACTTGAACATGACTGCCTCCACTCGAGAGCACGCATTGCCCGCGAGGTTCGCGGTGCCGCGGCTGCCATTGGAGAGTCAGCAATTGGAGTGCCGCGAGACAGACACTCGCTCACGCGGCCTGCGGCGCGCCGACGGCGCTCCGTTCGACGTGCGCATGAACCGCTCGGCGCGCCGCAGCGAGGCTTCGATCCACGGCCGTGGCGCAATCGTCCAATCGCGGCGCGCCCGGCGTGTCCTTGACGAAGACCGTCCCGGTCTCGGTCACGAGCGCCATGGCCAGCTGCCAGCCCGCCTCGCGCGTACGCTCGAGGGCGATCCGTATCGCCGAGATCTCTGGGAACTCGACCGCGAGATCACGGACCCGCGCGCGGAGATAGGCTTCGACGACGGGCGCTGGGCGCGCACCGCAACACACGAGTTTCAGTTCGAGCGGCATGTGACTCGGACTCCTTCCTGAAGGCTGGGGGGTGTCCCCCCGATCGCCTGCTCAAAGCAGGCGTCGTGCCACCACCGCCACGGCCCTGTCGAGCTTGGCCCGCGCATTGCCGCGCCCCCGCCGCCATGACCTCCCCGTGTTCCAAATGTGACAGCGAAGAGCTCGGACGAAGCCACCGTCGAGGCCTCGTCGAGCACTTGGTGTCCTGGTTCGGACTCTTGCCTTTTCGGTGCCTTGCCTGTGGTACGCGAGCCTTTCGGTTCACGAGCCGAGGGTGAGGAATGCCGCGCTCGCGCGCCCCTGCCACGCTCGACGCGGCCCGCCACACCGTAGCCGAATGCCCCAGTTCGAAGGTGCCGTTGTTGCAGCCCGTCGCGAGGAGGCCACGACGCGATGGAAGCGACTCACCCCAATCGAAGCCTACCCGAGGCCCGACGCCGGACGGAACGGCGGCGCCCCTGCAGGCGGACCGCCGCACAGCGGGCGCGGCCGCGCGCGGCACGGTGTGGTCTGACGAGCTGGGAGAGCTGGTTCGAAGCGAACGATGTGGAGGCCGCTGCGGACGACTTCTCCGACCTCGCGGATCGGAGAATGGAGAACCTGCGGTCCACGAGGCGAGTCCGGCGCTGGCTGTTCCGCGCGTTGGGCCTACTCGCGGTAGCAGCGCTCACTGGGCTCCTCATCCATTGGATGCGTCACTCGTCCGTACGGGACGCGCTCTTCGCGTGGGCGACCTTCGGCTTCGCCCGCTGATGTTTGGCGCCGAGCGCGCGAGCCCCGGCGTCACGCGAGCTCAGACGCGGCGATACGCGGGCAGTCCCCACCGCCGCTCTCGCCGCGCAGATACTCGCTTCGCGACAAGGGCCGCACGCTTCCGCTCGCCCAGCATCTGGTTGAACTCGATGCCGACGAGGATCGAGATGCAAAGCAGATAGAGGCCCATCAGCGTGACGCCGATCGACGCGAGCCCGGCCTGGTACGCGCCGCCATCGCCGAGCGCCACGAGGTAGAGGCGATAGCCCGCCCCGACGGCCACCTGTAGAGCCACGGCGACCAGGGCGCCCGGCACGATCGGCATGAGGCGCCTCGTGTGGGACGGGAGCGCCACCCAGTAGAGGCCGCACATCAAGCCGAACCAAATGCTTGCCCCGAGCCCAGCGCGCGCGACGCTCGCGACCCGACCGGACTCGAGCGCGGCCAGGCGCTCCGCGGATTGGCCCGCGAGCGCCCATAGCCAGCCAAAGCCGGCGAACAGCGACGTCACCGCTGCCACCCCGACCGAGAGCGCGACGCACGTCGCGACCGCGAGGACGCGCTTGTGGATCCACGACCGCGGCTTCGCGTCCGACTGGACCTCCACGCCCTCGAACACCGAGGCGACGCCGCTCGAGGCGAGCCACACGAACACGAGCGCAGCGCCGACGCCGACCTGACCTCCGTTCCATGCTGCCATTCGCGCGAGCTCGCGCTCGATGATCTCGCTGGTCGATCTCGGGAGCGTACTGAGCAGCGCGCTGCCCGCGCCATATCCGGTCGCGAAGATCTTCGCGACGATCATCCCGCCCACCGCGGCGAGGGGGAGCAGGGAGAGGAACAGCCAGAACGCCATGTCCGCCGCGAGGCTCAGCGTCCGATCGCCGCCGAGGCGACGAAGGAGGGATCGCCCGAAGGCGACGCTGAGGATCGATGCGGGAACGGGCTCCGATGCCTTCTCCGAGGCTTCCATGGCTCACCTCACGGTCCGCCGAACGAGATGGCCCTCGTCCCCGCGAGGAGGAGCGCGACGGTGTAGACCGGGGCCGCGACCAACCAGCCGATCGCCCGTCCGCGCATGCCATAGCGGACCGCGAGCCACGGCGCGAGCGGCGGGAGAACGAGCGCCGCGACCGCCGCGCGCACGCGGCGGAGCCGGAAGAGACCGAAGACAGTCGCCGCGTGTACGGTCACGAATGCTGCGAACGCGAGGACGACGCCCACGGTGAGGAGCGTCACGATGACGTCGGTCGTCATGGCTCCTCCATCGGCGCTCGGGCTACGGAGGGCACGCTGCACCCGGCATCGACCGCGCCGATTGGACGACCGGATGCGTCGCGCCAGGACGCGGGGATGAAGAACAGGCGACCATCACCGCGCCGAATCGTCGTCCAGGGCGTGAAATAGGCGCTCCCTTGGGGCGGCGTCACCCACGCACCCGAGCGCCATCGCCACTCGTCCGCGCTCCACTCCCACTGGCCATCGACCCAGACCTCCGTGTCGGTCTTTGGGGCACTGAGGACCTCGACACGCGCGGCGGGCGGCGGATACGGCACCTCTACGTCGAACGATGGGGGCGTGGGGCCTGTGTTCGGCCGCGGGACCCTCGCGGCGCACCCGACGACCAGCGCCGACACGACCGCCCATGGGAGGGCGCCTCGGAAGCTCGCCATACCAGGCGAGTCTGCAACCGCCGCGCCCACCGCGCAGGATCTTCGATTGCAAAGCTCGGGCGCGTGATCCTCCGCCGTGCGGTGAACCTCGTCGGTTGTGCGTGCCTCTTCGCCTCGGCGGGATGCGCGGCCGTACCAAAAGGCAGCGCCGCCATCGATCGGGTCCGCGTCGACGGGAACGACGTCGTGTCCGAGTCGGACATCGAGGGAAAGATCGCCACGAACGCGAGCCCGAAGTTCCTCGGGCTGTTTCGCGGGGTCATCTACGACTACCAGCTCTTCGACAAAGGGGTGCTCGCGCGCGACCTCGAGCGCGTCGAGCGCTACTACAAGGCACGCGGATTCTACGAGGCGAAGGCGCGAGCCGGCCGTGTGGTCTACACGAGCGACGAGCATGTCGAGGTGACCATCGAGGTCGAGGAGGGCCCCCGCGTATCGGTGAAGGACGCGCGCATCGAGGGCGCGGACGACCTCGACGAGCCGACGCGCGCTGCGCTCGAGGGCGCGAGAGATGGAGTCGTCGCGAGCGGAGATCCGTTCGAAGAGCAGACACTCGACGACGCCGCGCGGGAGATGAAGCGAGCGCTCACCCATCGGGGACACGCGTGGGCAAACGTGACGCCGCGCGCCGACGTCGATCTCGCGACACACCGAGCGAATATCGTCTTCGCCGTCGCGGCAGGTCCGCGCGCCAAGATCGGAAAAATCCGGATCCAAGGATTGAAGGAGATCTCGGACGCGGTCGTGAGACGTGCGCTCGATCTCGAAGAGGGAGAGCCGTATTCGACGCGCAAGCTCGACCGCGCGCGGGATGCAGTCGTGGGTCTCGGCGCGTTCGGCACGGTGACGGTCGAGCCCGATCTGGGACGTGGACCCACGGCGGACGCGGTGGTCGACGTCGTCGTCACGGTCGAGGAGCAGAAGCTCCGCGCCGTCGTGCTCGGCGGGGGAGTCGAGCTCGACTCGATTCGTACGGAGGCGCATCTGCACTTGGGCTGGGAGGACAAGAACTTCCTCGGCGGCGCCCGCCATTTCACAGTGGATGGCAAGCCCGGCGGGGTCCTTTATCCGACGAGGCTCCCAAACTTCCAGGCCCCCACCACGTTCCTGCCCGCCGAACGACTGCAGGCGTCTCTACGACAGCCGGGGTTCATCGAGCCCAGGATGGTCGGCGTCCTCACGCAGCAGCTCAACACGTATCCAGTCCTCCTCTCGCCCGAGGTCGACCCGGCGGCCCCCGTGCTCGGCTACCTCGAGTACAAGGGATCCCTCGGCGTCGAGCGCCGCTTCCGCAGGTTCTTTCTGTCTCCTTCGTACAGCTTCCAATACAACTTGCCGTTCGCGTACCAAGGTGCGCTCGATCCAGCGCTGCAGGGGCTCATCGTCTCGTTCCTCGACGTGCGCATGCACTTCGACCTGCGCGACGACCGCATCCATCCGCACGCGGGGATCTACTTGGCGAACGATCTCCAGTTCGCTGGGATCGGCGGAGACGCCCTCGATCTCCGAGTTCAGCCCGAGGTGCGCGGGTACATCCCTCTCGGCGAGAAGGTCACCATCGCGCTCCGTGGCAGCGTCGGCTTCCTATTTCCCTTCGACTATGGGGGCGCCGCGGCGCAAGCTCGAGAGTTCGGACAGGACATTCCCGATCGGGTGGATCTGACGAGGGACATCGAGCTCATCTATCTGCGCGGGTTCTTCTCGGGCGGCCCGAGCTCGAATCGCGGCTACCCGCTCCGCGGGGTCGGGCCTCACGGATCCGTTCCATTCCTCAGCCCCGATCTCCAAGCGTCTCAGCTCGCGCAAGCGTGCAACGTCGGGAACTCGAACTACGACCCGCTCCGCTGCGGAGTGCCGCTCGGTGGACTGTCGCTCTGGGAGTCGTCCGTCGAGGTGCGGTTCCCCATCGTCGATCCCCTCGGCGCCACGGTGTTTTGTGACGCCAGCGACGTTGCCGCGCAGCTCCTCACGCTGCGCTTCGATTACCCTCACCTCTCCTGCGGCGCGGGCGTCCGCCTCGACACCCCCATCGGCCCCGTGCGCGCCGACTTGGGGGTCCGAATCCCCGGGGCGCAATACCCGGCGAGCGCCGATCCGCTCGTCGAGGGAGATCCAGGCACCCTCCTCGGCGCTCCGCTTGCAATCGCCGTGGGAGTCGGAGAAGCGTTTTGATGGAAGCCCCTCCCGAGCACACCGCCCTCGTCACGGACACCTCGAGCCCCGAAAGCGCGCGCCCCCCACCTCGTCGTCGTCGGGGGG
The DNA here is from genome assembly GCA_046351395.1 of Polyangiaceae bacterium. Lineage (GTDB taxonomy): Bacteria > Myxococcota_A > Polyangia > Polyangiales > Polyangiaceae > CAYYKK01. The sequence goes on along the minus strand of JAXLYP010000008.1, from coordinate 220,455 downwards.
CGATGATCTCGTTCACGGTCAAGGTCCTCGGGCTCACGCTCGTGTTCGCGCTCGCCGCCACGGGAGGAGCGCTCCTCCACGTGGGTCTACGGGCCCCCCGGGAGCTCGCTCGGCTCCGGGTGAACGACCTGCTCGCGGCGACGTTCCAGGGGAAGCTCATCCTCCACCAGGTCGATCACCTCGATCTCGGCGGGGTCGAAGGGGTCGACGCGGAGGTGCTCGATCCGGAGGGAGTTCGCGCCCTCTATCTGCGCGGCGTCGCGGCGCGCCTCGACACCCTCGACCTCGTTCGCTCCCTCTTCGGCAGCGACATCGACGTCCGCCTTCACGGCGTGCGCGTCGGCGTCGCAGAGGTGGCGCTGCGCCCGACGTCGGGTGGAGATCTCGGTCTTGCGCGCGCGTTCGCCTCGCGAAGCCCCTCGGACGAGCCGTCGACTTCGACCCTCGCGGTCCACGTGGACGATGTCCACATCGAGCACGCCTGGGTCCGCGGCTCGGTCGGCGAGTTCGGACCGATCGACGCGGACCTCGACGCCGTCGACGGCGCGGTCGAGGTGACCCGGGACTCGGATGTGCGGATCGACGTCGCGAGGGGCCGCCTCGAGGGCCGCTCGATCGCGGGGGTGGTCGTCCGCGGAGATTGGTCGGGTGCCCTCGGCCTACCGCACGACGACGAGCTCCCTGCGGTCACCGCGCGCTTCGATGGAACGGCCGGGGGCGCGCTCGTGACCGTCGACGCCATGCTCGACCACGATCGCGCGGACGCGATTGTCAGCGTCGACGCGCCGAGCGTCGACGGCGTCCGCGCGTTCATCCCCGAGAGCCTCGCCCTTCGAGGCCCGCTCCCATGCGCGGGTCGAGGCGCACGGCCCCATCGACGACGTGCACGGGACGGCGGACGTCCGCCCGGCACGCTCCACGTCGGGCTGCTCGCCGACGCGGATCTCCCGCTCCGCGGAGAGAGCGAGTGGAGCGCGTCGCTGCTCCTCCGCGCGGAGGGCGTCGACCTCGCCGAGATCGTTCGAGACGGCCCGCCCTCGAACATCGGCGCCGCGTTGGAGGCGCGCGCCGTCTTCGGCGCGGACGGAAGGTTCTCGGGCGCCTACCGATTGTCTGCTCCGCCGGGCGTGGTCGCTCTACAGGTCATCCCTCGGACGACCCTCGAAGGAACGTTCGCGAACGACGGCGTCGACGGCCACGGCACGGTGGACGAGATCGGCGCGCCGACAGTGCTCGGGTTCTCGCTGCGGCGCGGAGGCGCGCCCCACACGCCGACCGTGGTCGAGCTCCGCGCTCTCTCGTCGGTGCGCGAGCTCGGTGCGATCCCGCGGATCGCAGGGATCGCGCGCGGCCGCGCCTTGGCCGCCGTCAGCGGCACCCTCGACCTCGACGAGCTCGTCCTCCGCGCCGACGCGCGGGGTTTCGTGTCGTCGCTCTCCCTCGGAGGCGTCTCCGTGGGGCGCGCCGAGATCAAAGCAGCGGCGCACGGCCCGATCGCGTCACCGGACGTCGACGCCTCGGTCCGCGGGACGAGCCTCCTGCTCGCCGGGTGGACCTTCGAGCAGGCTGGCGTCAGCGTCCGCGGGAGACCCAACAGCTTCGACGTCACGACCCATTGGATGGGCGGACCGAATACGCCCAGCGTGTCGGCGCGCGGGCATGTAGGCGGGCTCATGGGCGGCGGTATCCAGGTCACGGGCGCCCTCGCCGAGATCGAGCGCGGGGAAGCGAAGGCGGCCGTCGAGGTCCCGTTCCTCTCCGTGGGTCGCGGCGTGACGACCCTCCGAGGCGCAGCGATCAAGGGACTCGGCACGGAGCCCATCAAAGTCGACGGCGAGCTTCGCGGGGAGCAGGTGAGCGTCCGCGCGTCCGCCGTGGACGTGGATCTCGCTCGGGTCAATGAGCTGCTTGCCCGGAAGGAAGACATCCTCGGACACGTCGCGTTCACCGTGGATGGTACGTTCGGACCCTACGCCGCGAACGGACGTGTGAAGCTCGACGCCGTCGGGGTCACGCTCGCGGGCCTCGCCCCCGCCACGGCCCACGTCGACTTGAAGGCCGCGGGGCGGCGCCTCGAGGGATTGGTCGATGTCGACGTGCCCGAGGTAGGAGAGGCCCACGTCGTCCTCGATCACGTCGAGGTCGGCGGTCGTTTCACCGACGCGACGGCGTGGAGGAGGTCGACTGGCAGGGTCGACATCGATGGCTCGTTCGACGTCGCGCGAATGTGGGAGCTTCTCCCCTACGACCTGCGGCGGCACGCGGACGCCTCCGGGCGATTGGCGGTCAACGCGACGATCTCTCGGGACGGCAAAGAAGCCCTGCCCTCGGCGCTCGTCGAGCTCGTGACGGAGGGACTCACGATCCACGGAGAGGAGCCACAAGGTCCGTCCCTCGAGGGGACGCCCCTCACGAATCGGCCTTGGTCCGTGAGCGGGATCGATCTTGCCGTCGGCGCGTCGCTCGACGGCTCGAGCGGCCGCGTGAACGTGAAGACGCGGGTGAGCGACGTCGACGGTGAGCTCGCCGTCGCCGACGTCACGGCGACCCCCGCTTTGCGCCGGCTGCTCGAGGGCTCGTGGGGAAGCCTGGATCTCAGGGCTCTGCCGGTCGACGGCCACCTCGAGATCGGCGCGGCCGACGTCGCCCGAATCCCCATCCCGGGCGGGCTCCCCGTGCGCGGCGAGGTCACGCTCATCGCCGACTATTCGGGTCCGGTGGCCTCTCCGAAGTTCGCGCTCCACGCCGTCGGAAAGGACTTGAGCGCGCGGGGCGCCGCCTGCGGCCGCACGATGACCCTGACCGTCGACGCCGCGTACGACGGCGAGCACGGGAAGGCGCGCGTCATTGGGTCGACCGAGGGACGAGACGTCGTCACCGCGATGGCCGACGTGGATCTCGACGTGCACTCGATCCTCGCGCCGACGAGCGCGCCGCTCGCGTGGACCGCCTCGAGCGACATCGCGCTCACGCGGTTCCCGCTCGACGCGCTCGGCCCGATCCTCTCGACCCGCCTCGGGGGCGAGCTCAGCGGGGCGATCGCGGTCGCGGGGCTCCACGAGGACGCGGAGGTCGAGGCGCGGCTCCAAGCGACGGACGTCCAGATCGATCGAGGGACGATCCCGGCCGCCTCGCTCGAGGCGACGATCCGAGGCGGGGCGGTGAACGCCAAGGCGACGCTCGACCAATCCGACGGGAAACTCGTGGCGAGCGCCAAAGGATCGATGAAGTGGGGGGACGCCGTTGTGCCGACATTCGACGTCGCAGAGGACGTCGAGATCGGCGTACGCGCCGAGCGCTTCAGGATCTCGGCGCTCGCGGTGCTCGTGGAAGACGTGGTGGGCGAGCTCGACGGGCTCCTCGACGCGGACGCCAAGATCCGCGTCCGACAGGGGGGCAAGGACGGCGTCGTGGACGGGACGTTCGACGTGCGCGACGGAGCGTTCGATCTGCCCCAGGTAGGTGAGCGCTTTCACGACGTGCGGGCGAAGATCACGATGAAGCCGTGGGGCACCGTGCGGATCGACGACTTCGCCGCGAGCGCCCCCACGGGAAAGATGACCGGGAGCGGCAACGTCGTGCTGCGGGGCCTAGCGCTGGAGAGCGCCGAGGCCAAGGTGACGATCGCGAAGGGTGAGGCCATTCCCATCACGGTCGAGGGCGTGCCCTTCGGACGCGCCTATGGCGAGCTGAACGCACGGGCGACGGCGAGCGAGGACGGCAAGGAGCTGCGCGTCGCCTTGAATGTGCCCTTGCTGCAAGTCCAGCTGCCCCAATCGATTGGGCACGGCGTCCAGGCGCTCGAGCCCAAGGACGAGGTTCGGATCGGCTTCTACGACGGGAGCGCGTTCGTGCCCCTGCCGCTCGCCAAGCCGAAGACGCCCAAGGCACCGCAGGAGTCCACGCGGGTCGTCGCTCAGATCGACCTCGGGCCGGACATCGGGATCAAGCGCGACACGACGCTCGATGTTGCGATCCGAGGCCGAGCGACCGTCGAGGTGGACGACGATACGCGCGTGACCGGGGCCATCCGCGTCACCCGCGGAAAGCTCGAGCTCGAGGGCCGGGTGTTCACCATCGATCGGGGAGAGGTGAGCTTCACCGGCGGCGATCCCAGCAACCCCTGGGTCGCGGCGACAGCGCACTGGGACAGCCCCAACAAGACGCGCGTCTACGCCGACTTCACGGGCACCCCCACCGCCGGCAAGCTCACGCTCCGCTCCGACCCGGCGCTCAGTCAGGACGAAATCCTGTCGCTCGTGCTGACCGGGACACCCAACGGACAGATAGGTGCCTCGGCGCCTCCGGGACAGGAAGAGAACACCGGGGTCCAAGCCGTGGGGATGGCGGGGGGCGTGGTCACCGAGGGGCTCAACAAGATCCTGTCGGGGTTCACGAGCTCCGTCACCACGCGCATCGATAGCTCGGACGCGAACAACCCCCAGCCCCAAGTGGTCGTTCAGATCACCAAGAACATCTCCGCGAGCCTCGGATACAAGCTCGGCGTCCCCGCCCCAGGCGACAATCCCGACCGCGCCGAGCTGACGCTCGACTGGCGGTTCGTGAAGAACTGGAACCTGACGGCCGCCGTCGGCGACCAAGGGAGCACGGCGTTGGACGTGGAGTGGCGATATCACTATTGACGCGCTCGACGCAGGGGGCTGTCGGGGCACGGTTCTCGCAAAACGCCCGGCACGCGAAGGAGAACCCCGTGCCGACTCACCACAACGATTCCAGCAAGAAGCACCATAATCACACCAACCACGACCGCGGCCAGAAGGATGCCGCGTCGGGCGCAAAGGCGAAGGGCGAAAAAGGCACGAGCAAAGCCGCCACACCGCTCATCGTCGCTGGCGCAGTGGCGGTCGTCGCCGGCGCGTCGGGCGCACTCTATGTCCTCGAGCGAAGGCGTGAGGCTCGTCGCAACAGGCTCCTCGCGCGCGTCGCGCGCGTCCTCACGTCCGCCCCCGTGAAGGCGCTCGCAACCGCCCTGATGGGGAGCGCGCTCACCGCCCTCGCCGCGAAAACTCGGACGATGATCGCGGAACATTGACTGGCACGCTGTCTGCTCCACCACTCTCCAACACCCACATACGTACACATGAAGCCGACGGGAGTTCGTCATGTCAGGAGATGGTGTCCGGGCGACCCATGGACCCGTTCCATGGAGTGAGGCGCAACAGGCCATGCACGAGGCGTGGGACGCGGCGAGGCGAACCTCCAAGGCTGCGATGCTCTCGGGGATGTCTTTGCCCTGGAGCCGCGCCGAGCGCGCGCTGCGTTTCGGGTTCTCGGCCGCGCAATGGTACGGCCGGCGGCACCCCGCGTGGTCGGCGGCCATCGAGGAGAAGCTCGCCGGTGAGTGGGAGCTCTACAGGCCAGACACGTACCGATGGCGCGACATCCGCGAGGTCGTCCGGTATGCGTACGATCGAGGCCTGTCGCGCTGCTGAGCTGCCGGAGCGCGCGCCGAGCTCAGCCTCGAGCGGCGGCGCGCGCCAGACCTATTTGCACGGGGTGCACTCGTGCTTCACGGCCTTCTCACACTGGTCCTCGCGTGGTTTGCCGTGCGCGTCGAGCGCGCGCAAGACGTGTTCGAGCCGACACGAATACGCGTCCTCGAGGCAGAGCGCGAAGGCCGCGGGCGGCGGCGTCTCGGCGCACTTCTTCGGACATTCGGCGACCGCGGAAGACTCGACGTCCGCACACGCAGCGGCAAAAAGAGTACACACCGCGGTGCAGCCGCTCACGCACCCGGCGACGCCGGTCGCGCCGGCGGCGCCCGCCTTCGAGCACGCCACCGCCTCCGCAACGGCAGGAGGCTCGCGACAGTCGAGGCTGGCCGCGCCGAGCGCCGAGCAAGCGGCGCAACAGGACGTCATGCTCGGATATTGCGGCGCCGCCGTGCAGACCTTGTCGAGTTCGTGGCAGTAGGTGGAACACGCTGGATCGCCGCACTCGCCAGCGTACGACCCCGACGAGGGGGCGGCAGTCGTCGGCGTACCTCCGCCGGACGCCCCCGCCCCGGTCGAGGTGGACTCGGGCAAGGGCGCCACGAGTTGGCAGCCCTCGACGGCGATACCGATCAGCGCGAGCCAAGCCGTCCGCGACACGTCAGAACGCTCCGGAGACGCCGACGAACGAGGGCGAAACGTGGAGCGACGCCTGGGGCTTCAGCGTGGAACGGGACGTCTTCTGATCCACGAGGGCGGTGACGAGTCCCACCGATCCCGCGACGCCGAACACGATGAACCCCGAGTTCGCCGCCCACCCAATCGAATCGACGCGGTCTCGCTGCGAGCCATTGCACGCATAGACGCTGAGCTCGCATCGGCTCGCGAGGTCCGCCCGCGCGTCGAGGTAGACGGCGCCGGCGATCGTCCCGAGCAGGAGTCCCGCCCCCGAGACACCGAGCGCAACGGCGGCGATGGGCGAGAACCTGCGGTGCTCCTCCACCAAGACACTCGCCTCGACTTTGACCTGCTTCTCTTCGCCCTCGCGCACCGTGACCTCGAGCGGCTCACTCGTGCTCCCATCCTCGACGGTGAGGGCATACGTCCCAGGATCCACTCGAATGGGTGTCCCGATGGTGCCCTCTCGGTCCACGTCGCCGCGCTTCAACACGACGCGCGTCGAGGTCGGCAGCGGGGCCCTCGAGCTCGTGACGCGCACCGTTGGAATGCGCGCGTCGATTTGTAGCCTCAGGTCGCGCGCGCGCGCGCGGGCGGTGCGGAACGGGGTCGGCTCGTCGGGGTCGGGCTCCACGTCGATCGACGAGGCCAGGTCATAAGCCTCGAGCCAACGACCCAATACGAAGAGCGTCTTTGCGACTTCGATCCGCGTCGTCGGCGCGTCGACGAGCTCGGCGGCGAGCCGGTAGGTGTGGAGGGCCTCTTCGTAGCGGCCCTCCAAGCAGAGATCGTCCCCTCGGTACACGAGCTCCCGCGCCTCTTCCACGGGGGTAGCGAGAGCCGACTGCGCCGCCGCGCAGCTCAACAGCGCGGCGATCACGAGTCCCATCGGGGCGCGTACCCTGCCGCGCCGCACGTCAAAACCCCAGATCCCGCCGCTGGCTCGCGCGCGGGACCAGAATGGACCGGGGCGCGATCTCCCGCGTGCCGACGTCGCGGCGCGGCGCCGTCGACGCCCGCTCTCCGTCGACGGGTAGCCCAGCGCGCGTCGGCGGAGCGGCGGGCGCGGCCGTGACGGCGACAGCGAGCGTCTGCTCGGGGACCGACGCCGCGAGCGTCGTCACGTCGGCCGCCGACGTGAGCGGCGGCGCGGCGCCGAGCGTGACTGGATCCCCCACGGTGGCGCCTGACGAGGCTGCGAGCGCCAAGGTCTCTCCCCCGAGTCGCGCAGTGCCGAGGCCGATACACCCCGCCGCGACGGCCCCGACGAGCCCCGCCGCCCACCAATCGCGTCGGCCGCGTGCGCGCCGCCGAGCGCCGGCGCCGTACGCCGTCGGACCCGGCCCGCCCGGCGTCCCAGCCTCCCATGCGCGCGCGTCGGTCAGGCTCGTGTAGGGCTGCGCATCGCTCGAGCCCCGACACACCGTTCGCTCGAAGGCCTCGAGCGCGCTCCGCCCGTCCGGGAAACGATGCTCCGGGTGTACTCGGAGGGCGCGCTCGATCCATGCTTCGAACGCGTGCGGCACCGACGGCGCGAGCCGACCGACAGGGATGGGCTCGACGCGATCCATCGCGAGCGCGAGCGACGCGATGTTGTTCGCCTCGTAGGGCAGGCGCCCCGTGACGCACGCGTACGCAACCACCCCGAGCGCCCAGACGTCGGCGGCTGGCCCGACGTCCGGGGATCCCACCATCTGTTCGGGAGACATGAAGTGCGGCGTCCCAATGACCAATCCGTCCGCGGTCACTCGGTCGATCCCGTCGTCCTCGAGCACCTTGGCGATACCGAAGTCCAATACCTTGACCACGGTGTCGCCCTCGCTCGAGACGAGGAAGATATTGTCGGGCTTGATGTCTCGGTGCACGATGCCGATCGAGTGAGCCCTGGCGAGCGCGCGCGCGACCTGGCGCACGATCTCGATCGTGTCGGGAACCGAGAGGCAGCCTTCCGCGTCCCAGCGCTGCTGGAGCGAGCAGCCCTCGAGCCACTCCATCACGATGTAGGGTACCCCGCACTCCGTGAACCCGTGGTCGAACACCTGAACCACGTTCGCGCTCCGGAGCCGCGCCGAGGCGGCCGCCTCGCGTTGGAACCGCGCCACGGCGACTGGATGCTCGACGAGCGACGGCCGCAAGAACTTCACGGCGACTGGAGCGCGGAGCGTCTCGTGGGTGCCGTACCAAACGGATCCCATTCCCCCCTCTCCGATTTGATGCTCAAGGACAATGTGGGGCACCTTCAGCGTGTCAATCGTGAACGCGAGGCGTTGCGGACCGGAGTCGTCGACCCCGCCGGCCGAGACCGTCACGTCGTCGCTCGCGCTGCCGTAGCGGCTCCACGACGCGCCGCTCGCGAGTCGGCGGCCGCCGCAGAAGAGCGGCAGGGACGGTGACGAGAGCACGAGCGCGGGGCGGCGAGGGCCACGTCCCTCGCGTTCCTCCGGGTGTTCGCCCGGCGCGTCCGTCGCGGACAGCGCGAGCTCCAGCGGCGCGCTCGCGCGGACCGACACTTCACTCGAGGCTTTGGGGCTGGGTCTCGGGATCATCCTCGCGCTCCGCTGCTGCGACACCCCACGGCTGCAACACTCGTTCCCTGCTTGTCAGTCATTCGCGCTCGCCGCCGCGCTGCCAGGTGCGGTGGGAACCATCCAATCGGAGGCCGCGCGGGCACCCCCGCGCGCCTCGTGCGGACGCGAGAGTCCCTCGCGAGACGGACGCCGCCCCGACGACACGTCGTTCGCGAGCCGCCTCTTTCGGACGAACGTCCGTGTCGAAGTGACCTGGGGCGGACATCGCGTCGGTCCTGGCCCGAGACCGTGTGCACGCACCAGGCCAAGAGCGTCCATCGCACGATGGCCAAGAAGCCGCCCCGCGGCGACGGATCGAATCGCTCCTCTGGGGCGCAGGTGCGCGACGCGGCGCGGACTGCCACGCACGGCGGGCGCTTCGACGGCGCACGCGCCAAGACGCGTGCGGAGGCCCGCGCTCACCTGGCGCCTTATGCACCAGTCGATGCCCCGGTGCGGCGCCCCGGAGCGCGGGGCCCTGGCCTCGTCCAAGGACACCCCCGTGTGGGCTCGGGCTTCGCGGGCGCGAATATCGCCGAAAGCGAGCCCTGACCGACGCGCTCGATATCGGCCCCCCCGCTCCGCCATGGAATGGAACACGGGTTGCTCGGGCGCCGCGCCATGCTCGACCGACACCTGAAGTCCTATGTGCGCCTCGCGATGCTTGGCGCTGCAGTGAACCTCCTCGCGGCGTGTGAGGAGACGCCGCCGGGCGGCGCGAGCTCGGAGCCGCGCCCCTCGCAGAGCGTGAAGCCGACGCCCCGGCCCAGCCCGAGCCCGGCCGCTTCGATGGCGACGACACCGTCGGCGACTGCCTCCGCGGCGAACTCGAAGATGGATTTCGCAGCCATGACCGCCCTCGACGACCCGCAGATCGTCGCGACGCTGATCGCCCTGAACCAGGGTGAGGTCGATCAGGCCGCGATCGCCGTGAAGTCGGCGAAGGACGACAAGGTGAAGAAGTTCGCCGACCACATGACCATGGACCACAGCCAGTGGAAAAAGGACGTGGAGGACGTCGCGAAGAAGGCGTCCATCACCCAGAAGAGCGGGGACGTCACGGCCAAGCTCGAGAAGGAGTCGAACGACCTCGTCTCGAAGCTCAAGGGCACCGCGCCGGACGCGTTCGACGCCACGTACATCGACTCGCAAGTCACCGTGCACCAGACCGCCATCGATCTCATCGATCAGCGTCTGATGAAAGACGTGAAGAACGCCGACCTCAAGAAGGCGGTGGAGACTGCGCGCGAGAAGATCCAGGGCCACCTCGAGGACGCGAAGACGATTCAAGCCGGTCTCGCCAAAGGAGCCTCCCCCGCCGCCTCCGCCGCCCTGTCCGCGAGCGCGGCCCCGTCATCGAGGAAGTAGCGAGCCGCCCCGACATCGATCGCAGGCCCCTCGGCCTGCGGTCGATCACGCCTGCGCGATCGGACCGTAGAGGGACTCGAACTCGTCGTGCGCAGACGAGAAGGCGGACAATCGTGAGGCGATGTCGCCCTCGATGTCGACGCGGATGCCGTGAACGAGCAGCCGGAGCGCGATCTCGTAGAGCAGGCTCTCGATCAAGCTCGCCGCCGCCGAGGCTTCCATCATCGCGAGGGTGCGATCCAGGCGATCGCCCGAGGAGCGGTAGTCCGCGAGGCGCCGCGCGAGGATCCACGTGAAGTTCTCAAGGCGCTCCGCGGCGACACATACCAACGGATCGTTGAGGCGTACTCGCTGCGTGCTCATGAGAACTCCTGACGTGGTTCGAAGCCTTCAAGATGAGCGCGCCGCAGGCGCCCCTTCCTCGAGCGCCGAACACGTTCGGTGCTCCAGCGCGGGTCCTCCGCGCTCCTGGAAGATGGACTTCAAGTCCCATGCCGAAGCCCGCCGTCGTGGCGCCGGACGACCCACGAACTCGAGCCTGCGAGCCGCGCTCGGAAATTGCTTTTTCAAGGTGCGCCAACCTCAGCCGTAGGAAGCGAGCCGTGTCATGAACCAGATCCGCGGACTGCTCTTCGATCTCGATGGAACGTTGATCGACACCAACCCGCTCCACGTCGAGGCCTGGCTCGGCGCGTTCGCCGACGTCGGTCGGCCGATCGCGCGCGAAAGCATCGAGGGACAGATCGGCAAAGGCGGAGACAATCTATTGCCTGCGCTCCTCGGTCCCGCACTCGCGGAGGAGCTCGGCGAGCGAATCACCGCTCGCCGCTCGCAGCGCTTTCAGGAGCTCGTGGAGGCGCGCGGGGTCGCATTTCTACGTGGCGCGCGCAGTGTGCTGAGTGAGGCGAAGGCGTACAAGTATCGCACTGCGATCGTCTCCTCGGCATCGCAGTCGGATCTCCGGCTGCTCGGCAAGGCCGTCGGGATGGACCTCGCTAACCTCGTCGACGTCGTCGTGCCCGGGGATCGGGCCGAGAAGACGAAGCCCGCGCCGGATCTCGTGAACCTCGGATGCCACGCTCTCCACCTTCCGCCGAGCCGCTGCGTCATGGTCGGCGACTCGGTGTACGACGGCGTGGCGGCGGGTCGAGCAGGCGCGATGTTCGTGGGCGTCAGGACTGGCTTCGCGTCGCGGACCGATCTCGCCGACGCGGGCGCGCGGGTGATCCTGAAGAACCTCGAGGTCCTGGCGAGGAGCGTCGTCGCGATCTTGTCGAGCCTCGGCGAGGGCGCGCTGACGGTCTCCGAGCGACCTTGAGCGCGGCGCGCTCGAAGCGCGGCTCCGCGTCGGCGAGCAGCCGGAGCACCGCGCTCTCGAGGGCCGAGAGCCCCGGTCCGCCGTCCCGCGCGCTCGCCGCACCCCTCACCCGCGCAAGATCCACGGCCGCGGCGAAGTCGGGCGGCCAAGCGCCGTCGACGTACGACGCGGGGACGACCGGGTGCACGTAACACCGCAGACAAACGGCCCGGGTGTTCCCGAGTGACTCCGCGACACGCGCGACCGCGGCTCGCACATGGGCGCGCCGCGCGGTAGCGGACAGTGCCTCGTACGGCGGATCGGCCTGGGCAAGGCGAACCTCGGCGAGCGCCTGGCCGAGGAGCACGGTGCCCGCCCAGGTACGAATGTCCTTCGCGCTGAACTCCTCTCCGATCTGCTCGCGGATCCAAGCGTTTACGTGCGACGACTCGATCGCGTGCGCGCGCCCCTCCTCGTCGCACCACTGGAACAACACCTCGCCCGGGAGCTCGAGGCACCGCGCGACGACGCGCGCGACGCGCCGATCGTGAACCCCCACGTCGCGGAGCTTGCCGCTCTTACCGCGGAATCGAAGCCGCACGGTGGAGCCGCTGAGGTCGACGTGGCGGCATCGAAGCGTGGTCAGGCCGAAGGAATGGTTCTCGCGCGCGTACTCCTCGTTCCCGATCCTCACGAGGGTGAGCTCGAGGAGGCGGACGATGGTCGCGAGGATCTTCTCGCGAGAGAACGAGTTCGACGCCAACGTCGCGTCGACCGCGGCGCGGAGTCGGGGCAAGGAGCCGGCGAACGCGATCATCCTGTGGTACTTCGTCGCGTCGCGGTGTGCCCGGAAGAGAGAATGGTACCGGTACTGTTTGCGCCCACGCGCGTCCCTGCCCGTGGCCTGGATGTGTCCGCGCGCAGACGGACATATCCAAACCCGCTCCCAGGCGGGTGGTACGGCGAGCGCCCTGATCCGCGCGAGCTCGCGACGATCTCGGATGGGCCGTCCGTCCGGCGACACATAGACGAAGCCGCGGCCGCGACGGACGCGACGGATCCCCGGCTCGTGATCCGTCAGATAGATGCACCCGCGCCCAGAGGCCACGCTCACCGCGCCGCCCGGCGCGCCCTGCTCGGCTTGTGCGCCGGCCTCGCGGTCCGCTTGCCGTCCAGGCTCTTCTTCAGGAGGTCGAAGAGGTCCACCACGTTCGTCGCGGGCGCAGCGGCCCCCGGCTGCTTTCGAGCCGTGGTCTCGCCGTGCTTCGCCTTCTGCTTCACGATGGCGAGAACGTCGTTGTGATAGGTGTCCCGGTACCTCGACGGGTCCCACTCCGTCATCATCGACTCGACGAGCTTCTCACCCATACCGAGCTCTCGCTCGCCGAGCGTTCGCGTCGAGGGCAAGTGCGGGAGGCCCAGCTCCTTGGGCCTGCGGAGCTCGTGGCCGAAGCGGATGACCTCGAGGACGAGCGCATCTCCGAGCGGCACGAGCGCGACCAGGTGCTCGCGCGTACGCATCACGAACGAGGCGATCGCGACGGCCTGCTTCTTCTCGAGCGCGTCGCGAAGGAGCACGTACGCCTTCGTCGACTCCTTGCGCGGCACCACGTAGTAGGGCGTCTCGAAGAACGTCGGGTCGAGCGACGCGCGCGGGACGAAGTCCCGAATGTCGATCGTCTTCGTCGCCTTGACGTTTGCTTTCGCGAGGTCGTCGTCGTCGAGGACGACCAGCTCATCGTCATATTCGTACGCCTTGACGATGTTTCGCCACTCGACCTCGCGCCCCGTCTTCGCGTTGACTCGCTTGTACTGATGCGCTCGAGATCGCGCCCGTCGAGCAAGTGGAAGTGGATCCGCTCTTTCCTGAGCTCGGCGGCGTAGAGCGTCACGGGGATCTGCAAGAGACCGAAACTCACTGATCCGGACCATATGCCGCGCCCGATGGGCTGGCTGCCCGTGTCGGTCTCGTCGGTGTGTGCGCGCGCCTTCCTCTTCACGTCGAGCCTCGCCACGTGAACGGTGCAGCGACCGTGCCGCACGAGCTCGCGCGCTCCAAAGTCGCTGCGTTGTGACGCTCGTGTGGCGCCCTGACGCGCCGCAATATCCCGTCTCGCACGAAGCCAATCGAGGGTCAGGCGCGCGGCGCTCACGCGCGCTGATCGCGGTTGCCCGCTTACCACGTACGAGCGAGCGCCTCAGATTCGCCGCGGTTGCTCCCGCCGAGGTTCGGCGCGGCACGCACCTTGAAGCGGAGGACCCAACGCCAGGAGGATTCTCATGAGCAAGCATTCGGGACTCGGCGCCATCGCGGACGGTGCCCACAAGCTGGGGGAAGGCATGGTCGATGTGACCCACTCCGCGCGGAGCGGGGCGCTCGACGCGGTTCATGGGGCGGCGAACCTGCTCCACGCCATTCAGAGGCTGGGGATCAACGACATCCTCGGGACGGTCGGGCTACAGCGCCGACGCGGCTTCGCGTATGGCGTCTTCCTCGGCGGCATCGCGCTCGGCGCGAGCGCGGCCGTCATCGCAGCCATTGCGATCCCACAGGCGCCCAAGGCGCGGCGCGCGGTTCGAAACCTCGTGCGCAGCACGCTCTCGAAGGGCAGCGAGATCAAGGAGGAGGTCGCCGATCGGCTGCACCAGAACGGAAAATACAACCACGAGGCGAACGCCTGACACCGCGCTCGAAGAAAGAGGAGAAAGACGATGAACTGGGATCGTATCGAAGGCAAGTGGGACGAGTTCAAGGGGCAGGTCCGCTCCAAGTGGGCGAAGCTGACCGATGACGACTTCGCCATGCTCCGCGGCAAGAGAGAGCAGCTCTCCGGCGCGATTCAGAGCCGCTATGGCATGATGAAGGACGACGCCGAGCGCCAGATCGACGACTGGCTGACCACGCTGGACAGCTCGAAGAAGCGGCACTCGAGCGACTTCCGCGACTCGAGGCCGTAGCCGGACCGCCCGCGTTCGCCTCGCGGACGTGGCAGCTGTCTTGAGGGCGTGGAGCGAGAGCCATCGCGCGTGACGACTCGAGGTCGTCGGGCCGATGGCTATCGTTTCGCGCCCGTTCTCGTTCTGGGGTCATCGTCGAGTTCGGGCGAATGCGCCCGATCGAGGCATCGCGCCCGGGCCGGTGCGAAGCAGCCCCACAGACAGAAGCTACGCCCGAGGTTTCGGGCACATCGACCTGGCACGCTGAATGCTGGTGGGGAGCTGCCCTGCGGCGGTGAGTACCGCCCTCGCGGCAGAACGAGGAGCATCCATGGCTCGGACTCGAGCGTACGTGGCGCACGATTGCGAATGGTCGACGGTGTCGTCGAGGACACCGTGCCCAGTATGCGCGGGGGTCGACGAGTGTCACCGCGACGGCGATGGATACTTCGCGCTTTGCGCCCGGAGTCCGTCCGAATGGCCCATCGTCGGAGGTCGCTGGCTGCACCGGATCTCCCTCTCGGCGAGTGACGCACCGGCCGGGCGAGATCTCCAGTGACGACCGGCGCAGCCGAGGCGGTCGTCCACGGCAATGCGCCGTGCCCCGGTCTCTCGACCACGATCGCTTGGGACGCGCCCGAGCTGCTCAGGGGAGAGCTCCTGACCGTCGAGCGCCTCGAGCAGCACGCCGTCGAGCTCGCGCACGCTCACGGCACTCCGAGCGCCACCGCACCACGCGGCGCGTTGCGCGAGCGGCTCACGACCGCGCGGGACGGGATTCACAAAGCCTACGGCATCTTGATGCAGTCGGCCTCGAAGCGTCGAGAGATGACGCCGGCGGAGGAGTGGCTCATCGACAACTCCCATATCGTCGACGACCAGCTGCGCGAGATCGAGGAGGACCTCCCGAGCGGCTACCTCGCGAAGCTCCCGCGCCTCGGCCAAGGCCCCATGCGCGGGTACCCGCGCGTCTACGGGCTCGCGGTGGACTTCCTTCGGCACACCGACGCGCGGCTCGACCTGGACTCCCTCGCGAGAATGGTCCATTCGTACCAAACGGTCGAGGTGCTCACGATCGGCGAGCTGTGGGCGATCCCGATCATGCTGCGCCTCGGCTTGCTGGTGAACGTCGGCGCGCTCGCCGAGTCCGAGGTGAGCGCGCTCGACCGGGCGCGCGGCGACGAATGGGCGCAGCGCATCCTGTCGGCGAAGAGCGGGAAGCATGTCGAGCGTGAGATCTCCGCGCTCGAAGAGCTCGATTACCGCCCGACCGTCGCCTTCTTGGTCCACCTCCTGAGGAGGCTGAGGGAGCACGAGACGCACACGCAGGCTGCGCTCGAGTGGGTCGAGGCGGAGTGCATGCGCCACGGCCATCCCCCAGAGGAGCTGACGCGCCGCCATCACCTCCGTCAGGCCGCGGACCAGCTCTCGGTCGGCAACACGATCACGAGCATGCGCACCATCGGCGCGCTCGATTGGAACGAGTTCTTCGAGCGCGCGAGCCACGTGGAGGCGATCCTTCGCAGGGATCCGAGCGGCGCCTATGCGCGCACGGACGCGTCTACGCGCGACCGATGCAGGCACGCGGTCGAAGACCTCGCGAGGCGGGGCGCCTCCGACGAGCGCGAGGTCGCCGAGCAGGCGATCTCCCTCGCGAGTCGCGGCCAACCGGGCGGGCACGGCGGGCTGGTCGCCGAGTACCTGATCGGGCCCAGCCGAGCGGAGCTCGAGCGCATCGTCCGGTATCGCCCACGCGTCCGCGAGCGCTTGCAACGGCTCCTCGAGCGGCGCGCGACGGCGTTCTACCTCGCTTGCATCCTCGTCGGGACCGCCGCACTGACGTGCGCGGCCGTGGCTGCGGTGTCTCCGTCCACGCTCGCGGGCGCACTGGCCATCGCGGCGATGGCGCTCCTCCCGGCGAGCGAGATCGCAGTCAGCATCGTGAACGCGCTCATCACCCTCGCACTTCCGCCGCGCGTGCTTCCGAAGCTCGATCTCAAGGACGGGATCCCGAAGGAGCTCGACACGCTCGTGGTGATCCCCGCGCTCCTGACCACCAAAGATGGCGTGCGCGACCTCGTCGCCCACCTCGAGCGCCGCTACCTCGGCAACACCGACGCGGGACTGCGCTTCGGCTTGTTGACGGACTACACGGATCACTCCGAGCTCCACAGGGACGACGACGCGGAGCGCCTCGAGGAGGCTCGGCGCGGCATCGAGGCGCTCAACGAGCGGCACCCGAGCTCCGGGCGGCCGCGCTTCTTCCTTCTGCACCGGACGCGCCGCGAGAACCCGTCGGAGGGCCGCGCGATGGGGCACGAACGCAAGCGCGGGAAGCTCGAGGCGCTCAATCGCCTGATCCTGGGCGACGGCGAACCGGGGTTCGACGTGATGACGGTCGAGGCGTCGTACTTCGCGGGCGTGCGGTTCGTGATCACGCTCGACGCCGACACGGAGCTCCCCCACGAGATCGGGAGGCGCCTCGTCGCGACCATTGCGCACCCCCTGAACCAGCCCATCCACGACCCGTCGACCGGCCTCGTGATCGCGGGTCACGCCATCGTGCAGCCACGCGTGAGCGCCGCGCCGACGAGCGGACGCGCCTCTCGGTGGGCGCGAATCCAAGCCGGAAACGCGGGGATCGACCCTTACACGACCGCCGTATCCGACGTGTACCAGGACCTCTTCGGCGAGGGGTCGTTCGTCGGCAAGGCCATCTACGACGTACGCGCTTTCGCACGCGCCCTCGCGGGGCGCGTCCCAGACAATTCCCTCCTCAGTCATGATCTCTTCGAGGGCCTCTTTGCCCGGTGCGCGCTCGCGACGGACATCGAGGTGTTCGACGCGGAGCCCGCCTCCTACGACGTAGCGGCGAAGCGCCAGCACCGTTGGATCCGCGGTGACTGGCAGCTCCTACCCTGGCTCGGCCGGACGATCCCCGGCGAGCGGGAGCGGACGCGGAGCCCGCTGTCAGCGCTCTCGCGCTGGAAGATGATCGACAATCTGCGCCGGAGCTTGCTCCCGGTCGGCCTCGTCGCCTTGCTCCTCGCGTCGTGGGCATCGGGTCGGCGGTTCGCGCTGGTCGCGCTCGTCATCCTCGGATCGGTCTTGCTCGTGCCCATGGGGCTCCGGATCCTTCTCGCGCTCGCGCGTCGCCCGCCGCCCGGCTCATCGCTCGCGCGGGATCTGTTCGGCGACTTGCGGCAGAACGCGTGGCAGATCCTCCTCGGACTCGTCCTCCTCCTCGATCGCGCGCTCCTCGCCTTCGACGCGATCACGCGGACGCTCTACCGCCTCTACGTCTCGCGCCGCTCGCTGCTCGAGTGGCAGACGATGGAGCAGACCGCGGCGCGGAACCGCGCGGACTGGAATCCTCGACTCCTCGGTGGAGCGCTCGCGGCCGCGCTCCTCTTGGTGTTCGTCGCGGTCGCCCACCGGAGCGTCCTGCCCCTCGCGGCGCCGGTGCTAGCGGTGATCGCGTCGGCGCCCGTCCTCTCTCGGCATCTGAGCGCGCCGCTGCCGCGCCGCTCCGCTCGAGGCCCTGCGCTGGAGCCGGCGGAGCGCCGGGAGCTCCGCGTCCTCGGGCGCCGAACCTGGGCCTTCTTCGACCGGTTTGTCACGGCGGAGGAGAACTGGCTACCTCCGGACAATTGGCAGTCCCAGCCGCGAGGGGTGATCGCCCACCGGACGTCTCCGACGAACATTGGCCTCTACTGTCTCTCGTGCGTCGCGGCGCGCGACTTCGGCTTCATCGGAATCACCGAGCTCGACAAGCGGCTCGCCGATACGCTGCGCACCGTCGGACGGCTCGAGCGTCACGAGGGCCATGTCCTCAACTGGTACGACACGACGACGCTCCGCCCGCTCGAGCCACGGTATGTGTCGACGGTCGACAACGGGAACTTTGCCGCGTACCTTTGGACCCTCCACCACGCGCTGCTCGAGCTCTCGAACGCGCCCGTGTTCAATCCCGATTCGCTCCTCGCGGCGAGCGACGCGCTCCACGTCCAAGGCGCATCGCGAGGCTCTGCGAACGACCGCGTGCGGCGCGAGCTCGACCGCGTTCGAGAGGCCCTTCCCGAGGACCTTCCGACCGCGCTCGACGCGCTCGTCCGTCTCGAGCGAGCGCTCGACCCGCAGCTGCGCCCGACGGAGCCGCACTCGAAGCCGCGCCGTGGCCACCGCGGCGAGTCCTCACCGCAGCGGATCGCACGCGGTCTCCTCTCCTCGGCGCGCTCGGACATCCAATCGCTCGCCCCATGGGCCAGATCGCTCCCTCGCGCGCCGCGGCCCCTCCTCGAAGGCCCCGCGAGGGATGCGTTCGCGGAGGTTTCCCGCGTCCTCGTCTCCGCACGTTCACCACGAGAGATCCACCGCGCGACGCGCCTCGCCCTGAAGCATCTGAAGGCGGTCCGGGCGCTCGTCGATCGGGGGACGGGCGAAGTCGGCTCGTCGCGCGGTCGGGGCCGGGATCAGCGGAGCCGCGCGTTCCTCCGCGAGCTCCGCGCGGATCTCCGCTCGTCGCGCGACGCGTGCGCGACGTTGCTCCGTTCGCTCGAGGACACGGCCACTCGCGCCATGACGACCGCGGACGAGATGAGCTTCGGCTTCCTCTACGACAAGGGCCGGGGACTGTTCTCGATCGGATACAACGTCGGCGCGGCGCGGCTCGACGGCTCGCACTACGACCTGCTCGCCTCCGAGGCGCGCGTCGCCAGTCTGCTCGCCATCGCGAAGGGCGATGTCCCCGTGGAGCATTGGTTCAAGCTCGGGCGACCGCGATCGGCTCCGCGCACCGGTGCGGTCTTGCTCTCGTGGAGCGGCTCGATGTTCGAGTACCTCATGCCGCTCCTCGTGACGCGGAGCTTCGAGGGGACCCTCCTCGACGAGACGGTGAATGCGGCAGTCGCCGGCCAGGTTCGCTACGGACAGTCGCGCGGAGTGCCTTGGGGGATCTCCGAGTCGGCCTACAACCTCATGGATCTCTCGCTGACCTATCAATACCGGGCGTTCGGCGTGCCTGGCTTCGGCCTCAAGGCTGGACTCGCAGACGACCTCGTCGTCGCGCCCTACGCGACCCTCCTCGCGACCCTCGTACGCCCCGACTTGGCGGTCGCGAACCTCCGCGCGCTCGCCCGGGAAGGCCTCGAGGGCGAGTACGGCTATTACGAGTCGATCGACTTCTCCCCCACGCACGTCCCGCCGGGGCGGCGCGGCGTCGTCGTCAAGACGTTCATGGCTCATCACCAGGGAATGGGCCTCGTCGCGCTCGACAACGCGCTGAACGGCGCGCCGATGCAGCGCCGCTTCCACCGCGACGCGAGGGTCCAGGCGAGCGAGCTCTTGCTGGAGGAGCGGATCCCCGTGGGCGCACCCGTCGTCGAGCTCAGGAGAGTCGCGACGCAGGTGCCCCTCGCGGTCGAGGAGGAGTTGCACCACATCGAGCACGTCACGCTCCATCAACCGGGCCCCGAGAGGGCGCATCTCATCGGTCACGGAGACGTCTCGTCGATCGTGACGGCGACGGGAACGGGCTCCCTCACGTGGCGAGGAGCTGACGTGCACCGGAGCCGAGAGGGGACTGTCCTCGAGAAGTGCGGCATCTTTGTCTTCCTCCGCGACACGGACACCGGAGAGTTCTGGTCTGCAGCTCACCAGCCGACCTGTCGCAAGGCCGACCGCTACGTCGCATCCATGACGCCCGATCGCGTCGAGATCCACAGGCGCGACGGGCAAATCGAGACCTCGCTCGAGATCAGCGTCTCCGCGGAGCACCCCGCGGAGGTGCGACGCCTGACGATCACGAACCACGGCCGTGAACCGCGCAACATCGAGGTCACGACCTACACGGAGATCGTGCTCGCACCAAGGGACGCGGATCTCGCGCACCGAGCGTTCAGCAGCATGTTCGTCGAGACGTCCGCGGTGTCCGCGAGCGAGACGCACGGCGGGAGCGCGGGAGACGCGACGATCGCGCTCTTCGCGCGGAGGCGGCCGCGCGCGTCGGGAGAAGCGGAGTCCTGGGCCATGCAGACACTCACCCCGGAGGAGGGCGAGTGGACTGGCCTGGAGGTCGACACGTCTCGCGCCGCCTTCGTCGGGCGCGGCCGCGACCTCGCCGCGCCGCTCGCGCTCGTTTCGCGAGAGCCATTGTCCGGGACGACCGGCACCGTGCTCGATCCAGCGTTGGTGCTGCGCCGCTCGATCCGTCTGAGCCCGCGATCGCGCGCGCGCGTCGCGCTCTCGACCGGTATGGCGGGCACCCGGGACGACGCCCTCCTCCTCGCCGAGACCTACGGGTCGCCGAGCTCGATCGCGCGAACGTTCCAGCTCGGCGCTGCGGACGCGCGCGTCGAGATGCGCCACCTCGGCCTCACGGGCCTCACCGCCGATCGGTGTCAAAAGCTGCTCTCGGCCGTGCTCTACCCGATCCACGCCTTGCGCGCGGAGGTCGACGTCGGCGCGATGAACGGGCGGGGGCGCGACGCGCTTTGGGCGCTCGGGGTGTCGGGCGACCTTCCGATCCTCCTTCTCCGCCTCGACGCGCCGGACTTCGACCAGCTGCTCCGCGACGTTCTCCAGGCGCACGAGTTCTGGCGCCACAACGGCGTCACGACCGACCTCGTGCTCCTCGACGAGGAGCCCCTCGGCTACAACCAACCCCAGCACGAGAGAGCGCTCGCGATCCTCCGCTCGAGCTCCGCGGCGGGGCGCCTCGACCAGCGTGGAGGAGTGTTCCTTCGCCGCGCGGAGCAGATCCCGAGGGAGAGCCGCGCGATGCTCCTCGCCTGCGCCCGCGCCGTGCTGGTCGCATCGAAGGGCTCGCTCGCCCGTCAGCTGCGCTTCGCCGAGCCGCCAGCGCCGCCGACCAAGCGCTCGCGGCGCGCGGCGGAGAGCCGCGCCGGTGGCGAGAAGGAGCGCCCGCGCGACGTGTCGGGGCGGCGTCCGAGGACCCGCGAGCGCACGTTCGACAACGAGCTCGGTGGGTTCGTCCGCGACGGGAAGGCGTACCGCGTCGACGTCCGCGGCGGAGCGCGGCCCCCCGCGCCGTGGTGCAACGTCATCGCGAACCGCGACTTCGGCACCGTCGTCTCCGAGTCCGGCTCGATGTTCACGTGGTGCGGAAACAGCCAAACCCATCGGCTCACGCCATGGAGCAACGAGCCCATCAGTGACCCATCCGGGGAGATCTTCCTCGTGCGGGAGGAGGACGAAGGGGTCGTCTACTCCCTCACGCCTTCGACGAGCGCGGATCCGACGCCGTACGAGGTGGAGCACGGACAGGGGTACTCCGCGTTCTATCACGCGCGCCGCGGGCTCGACCTCCACCTCACCGTCTTCGTCGACGCGGCGGCCCCCGTGAAGATCTGTCGCGTGCGCCTGCGCAATCGCGGCTCGCGCGCTCGGACGCTCACGTTGCTCGGCGCGATCGAGTGGGTGATCGGCGCGACGCGCGACAAGGCTTGGCTCACCGTGGCGACGGACGCGGATGAGGACGACGCCGCAACGGTCCTCTTGGCGCACAACCCTCTCTCACCCTTTCCGTCGCGGCGCGCGTTCTTCGCAGCCTCTCGGCGTGCCACGGCCTGGTCGTGCGATCGGGTCGAGATCTTCGGCCGCGACGGCGACCGCAGACGGCCTCGATGCCTCGACGGCGGCGCGCTCACCGGGCGCGTGGGGACGGGACTCGACCCCGCGGCAGCGCTCCTCCTCGGCGACGTCGAGGTCGCTCCCGGCGCCGAGGTGGAGCTGGTCTTCGCGCTCGGCGAAGCGGCGGACCGGGTCGAGGCGCTCGCGATCGCGCGCCGCTCGGTCGAGCCGTCGAACGCGCGCGCGGCGCTCGAGCGCGCGACGATCGCTTGGGACGAGATCCTCGGCGTCGTCAACGTACGCACCAAAGCCACCGCGCTCGACGTGCTCGCCAATCGCTGGCTCCTCTATCAGTCCCTCGGCGCGCGGGTGTGGGCGAGATCGGCGTTCTACCAATCCGGCGGAGCCTTCGGCTTCCGCGACCAGCTCCAGGACGTGATGGCGCTGTTCGTGGCCCGCCCCGCCCTCGCCCGGGAGCACATCGTGAGGTGCGCATCGAGGCAATTCACCGAGGGCGACGCGCAGCACTGGTGGCACCCCGAGACGGGCGCGGGCGTGCGCACGACGTGCTCCGACGACTTCCTATGGCTGGTCTATGTCACTGCGGCATACGTGACGGCGACCGGTGATGCCACCCTCTTGGACGAGCGCGTCCCCTTCTTGGTCGAGCGGCCGCTCGCGGACCGCGAGCATGACCTCTTCTCCTCTCCTTCCGCCACGAGCGACGCAGAGACCATCTACGAGCACTGTGTTCGAGCGCTCGACCGGCCGCGCCGGAGCGACCGCGGACTGCCGCTGATGGGCGGTGGAGATTGGAATGACGGCATGAACGCGGTCGGCGGAGAGGGCCGTGGTGAGAGCGTGTGGCTCGCGTGGTTCTACGCGCGGTGCTTGCTCGACTTTGCCCCGATCGCGGCGGCGCGCGGAGATCTCCCACGGGCGGATCGGTGCCGGCGGCTCGCGGCCGAGCTCGGCCGGGCCGCGGAGCAGTTCGCGTGGGACGGCGAGTGGTACCGGCGCGCGTTCTTCGACGACGGCACGCCCCTCGGCTCGGTGACGCAGAAGGAGTGCAAGATCGACGCGATCGCCCAATCGTGGGCGGTGATCTCCGGCGTCGCCGACGCGGGCCGGGCCGCCCGGGCGCAAAAGGCCGCCGAGCACCTGCTCTACCGCGAAGAGGACGCGATGATGCTGCTGTTCTGGCCCCCCTTCGTGGAATCGGAGCCCAACCCTGGCTATGTACAATCGTACCCTGCCGGGCTCCGCGAGAACGGCGGGCAATACACCCATGGCGTCCTCTGGAGCGCGCTCGCCGCGACCGTGCAGGGCGACGGCGACCGAGCGGTCGAGCTGCTCGAAGCGCTGAACCCGATCGAGCACACGAAGGACGCTGCTGGGGTCGCGCGGTACGCCGTCGAGCCGTACGTGGTCGCGGCGGACGTCTATGCCGCCTCCGGCCTCGTCGGACGGGGCGGCTGGACCTGGTACACCGGGTCCGCGGCCTGGATGTACAGGATCTTCATCGAGCACGTATGCGGGCTCCGCCTCGAGAACGGCGCGCTCACGTTCGCCCCGGTCATCCCGAGGAGCTGGGACCGATACGACATGACGTTCCAGCGAGGCGCGACCGTCTATCGCATCCACGTCGAGAACCCGGACAGGCTCTCCAGCGGGGCGTGCGAGGTCCTCCTCGATGGGCAGCCCGTCTTGGGCGGGGCGGTGGTCATCGCCGACGATGGCCGAACCCACGACGTGCGCGTGACGCTCGTCGGCGTCGAGCGCGTGAAGGCGCACGGACGTCGCTCGGCCTGACGCGCGAGCAGGAGGCTCGGACGTTCGCGCGGCGGGCGGCGACCGTCTGACGGCGGCGCCGCGCGCGGGTTCTCCCGAGCCCTCAGAGGCGCCGCGAGCGCTTGGCCCTCGCGGACAGGTCGAACGCGACGAGCAGGACAGTCACGAGGATCGCCAGCAGGAACATCATCCCCTCCTTCGCGCTCTCGCGCAGCAAACCTCGCGCCCGTTCGGCTTCACCTCGTCGCGTCCTTCGGCCCGTGGATTGCCCGGGTAGAGGTCATGAAGCTCCCGACCTCAGCCCCTCGACCCGAGCCCGAAGAGGCCCCCCCCAGCGGGACCGTCCAGCGCGAGGTGATGATCGCGACCGATCTCCGCGCGCGTGGCATCACCGATCCGCGCGTGCTGGCAGCGTTCCGCGCCGTGCCCCGCGAGCTCTTCGTCCCCGACGCCGCTGTCGAGCACGCGTACGAGGACCACCCGCTGTCGATCGGCGCGCGCCAGACCATCTCGCAGCCCTTCGTCGTCGCCGAGATGCTGGAGGCTTTGCGCCTCAGAGGTGACGAGAAGGTACTCGAGATCGGCACTGGGACGGGCTATTCGGCCGCTCTCCTCACGCACCTGGCCGAGGTCGTCTACACCGTCGAGCGGCTCGAGTCGCTCTACCGCGACGCGTCCGACCGCCTTCGGGCGTTCGGCTACGACGTGCGTTGCAAGCTCGGCGACGGAACGCTCGGCTGGCCCGAGCATGCGCCTTACGACGCCATTATCGTCGCCGCCGCCGGACCCGTCGTGCCGCCGAGCCTCGTCGCCCAGCTCGCCCCGTGCGGTCGGTTGGTCATGCCCGTCGGGGACGAGCGGCACCAGTTCCTGAAGCTCGTGCGCAAGGAACCCGAGCGCGACGGGGACGTCGCTGCTCGCATCGAGGAACAGACACTCGACGAGGTCGGATTCGTCCCGCTCATTGGGGCCGAGGGGCGCCCGGACCACCGGACGCGATAGTCGCTTCACGGAAGGAGACCCACATGCACCATGTCACGTTCGCTCTGTTCCGACGACCGCGAGAGGCGCGCGACGCGCTTCGTCAGCTCGACCGCGAGTTCTCGTTCGACGACCACGTCAAGGTGCTCGTCGGCTCCGCCGAGACACCCGCATCGGATCTCACCATGTCGGAGACCCACGCCGGGTCCGCGTTCCTTCACGGGGCGCTCTACGGCCTCCTCAGCGGCGCGCTCGTGGGAGTCGTCGCGGCGCTCGTGGGCTTACGCTGGTTCCACTTCGACGGCTCGACCGCCATCTTCACGCCCGTCGCGGGGATGTTCTTCGGGGCGTTCGCGGGCTTCCTGTTCGGGTCGATCAATCCGAACACCAGCCTGTGGCGGCTCCGCCGCATGGCGCGCACCGGTGGCGTCATCATCACGGTCGAGGCCGAGAGCGAGAAGTGCACGCATCGAGCGTCCGAGATCCTCAAGCAGAACCACGGCTACTTGAAGGCCGCGTCGGGCAGCTGAGCGAACAGGCGCGGCGCGGAGCCCTCGTCGGCTCCGCGCCGCTCGAATCACCGTGCGGCTGCGCGCTCTCGGTCTCCTTCATTGGGGCTCGGAGGCGTGGGAACCTCGAGCGGCGGGCTCCCCGGCCCTTCACTTGGAGAAGGTGGAACCTCGTCCGGCCATCGGCGCTCCGTGCCGGGCGCGGGCACGGGGATCTCGGGCCGGACCTCCGGGGGATCGGGGCGGATCTCCGGCTGCTTCTCCGGCGTCTCGGGCTGGATCTCCGGCTGCTTTTCGGGGGGGCCACCGGGCGTCGTCATGGGGCCTCCGACAGGCCGCCGGCGGCCACGCTGACCGAGACGGTCGCGGACGAACTCGAGCTCCCGCTCCCCGCGGTGACACCGCTCGCCACGGTGACGCCGCTCGCCGCGGTGACGCCGCTCGTCGCGCCTGACGGCCAGAGCTCGCGTGTGGGGTCCCCGATGGATTGTCCCGCTGCCGCCGAGACGTCGGTGGAGCGCGTACCCACGGACATCGTCGGTCCGAGGGGGTCGGCGCCGCCAGCGCCGAGCGCGCTGCTCGGCGTCGCGCTCGACGTCAAGGAGACCGCGAGGGCGCCGACGCCGACCAGGGCGGAGGCGAGAATGGTCCACTTCCATTCTCCGAGTGGACGGGTGTGGTTGGAATGCATGGGTCGACCTCCCGCGCGTTCGACGCGCGTTGGGGCGCTCGCTCGCGCCTTTCGGACAGTCCCGGACGGAGCAAGCTCTCGGCCATGCGCCCGCTCGGCGGCAAGTGGTACAACCGCTGCACTCAGCCACATCGCACAATCCACTACACGGAGGAGCCATGGTCCAAGCTGAACAGATCAAGCCGTACGTGCCGATCGTTTGCTCGGAGGGCGGCCAGTTCGCCGTCGTCGACCACGTCGAGGGCACGACGAACATCAAGGTCGCAAAGGACGAGCGCGGCGTTCACCACTACATTCCGCTGTCCTGGGTCACCTACGTGGACGAGAAGGTCCATGTCGATCGCCCGGGGAAGCAGGCCATGCGCGATTGGGAGACCGAGCCGCCGGAGGCCTGACGGACACTCGCCGGGAGTGGGTCCGAGCCCGCTCGCGCGACTCGGCCCGGTGCCTTTGTATGGGTCAGCGCGCCTCAGCCGAGGCGCGTCGGAGCCGCGGCGAGCTCGGCCGCAGCGGGGAGCTCGAGCGCTTGACACCTAGTAGATCCGGCCTCGAGCGGCCCCTCGCCCCGACCCAAATATGCCGGAACGGCACTTGCGAATGTCTCCTCCGAGACTGCCAACCGTCTCTCGGAGGATCAATCCAATGCAAACGAAGTATTTGACTGTCTTCACGCTCGCCGCTGCCGGGATGTTGTTCGCCGCGGGGACCGCCCGAGCCGACGAGGCGTCCTGCTGGACGGACGCTTACGCGGAGTGCGATCTCGAGTGCAAAGCGGACGCGTCCGTGACGTGCGAGGCGAGCGCGTGGGCGTCTTGCAGCGCCGCCTGCGATACCAGCCTCTCGCTCGACATCCACGCGGGATGTGCCGCCGACTGCGCGCTCGACTGTACGCTCGGCGCGGGGTTCGACTGCGAGGCGAGCTGCGAGGCAGAGGTGGACGCCTCGTGTCAGAGCGCCTGCAGCGCCGCGGGTGGCGGAGACTCCGTGGAGGCGTCTTGCTGCGCGGCGTGCGAGGCGAGCGGTCACCTCGAGTGCGACGCGAGCTGCTCCGCGACCGCGAACGCGTCGTGCATGGCGCAATGCGCGGCCTCGTGTGACGCAGCGCTCGATTTCGCGGCGGACGTCGACTGCGACGTGAGCTGCGAGGCGAACCTCGAGGCGAGCTGTGAGGCCGACGCCGACGTCGCGTGCGACGCACAATGCAGCGCGTCCGCCGACGCTTCCTGCAACGGCAGCGGCGGCGCGGGCAGCGGGGGCTCGTGCGGGACCTGCGGCGGTGGGGGAGACGGCGGCAGCGGGACCGGCGGCGGGACGGCCGGATCCGGCGGCAGCGGGACGGGCACCGGCGGAGACGCGGGCGGCGGCACGGGGAGCGGCGGCGGGAGTGGCTGCGACCTCGCGCTCGACATCGATGGAGATCTGGGGGTCGACCTCAACGTGGACCTGGGACTTTCGGGTGACGATCGGCTGACACTGGACCTCGATGGCGACGGGAGCGTCGACGTCGATCTCGGCGTGAGTGTCTCGCTCAACTTCAACGCGAACGCCGTGGTGGACACCCAAGGTTCGATCACCCTCGCCGACGGCTCCGTGGTCGGCGTCTGCACTTGCGGAGACGGCCGCGACGGCTCCCTTGCGATCGATCTCGACGGCGATGGCCAGGTCGACTTGAACCTCGGATTGTCGGTGACGTCCGTGGACGGCGGCTCGGCGAAGGTCGCCGAGAGTGGGACGGAGAGCGGTGCCTCGTGCTCCGCGTCCCCCTTCTCGCAGGGGACCTCCGGAGGCCTCATCGGTCTCGCGATGAGCGCGGTCGGCCTCGTCGTCGTGCGGCGACAACGTCGCCGCGCGTGAGCTCGCCCTGCGCGGGCGACGCGGCAAGAAGAGCGCGGGGAGACCACCTGGTCTCCCCGGCCTTTTGTGCTGAGAGAGGAGTGAGGGGAGCTCAAGCCCCCATCGAGCGTGAACCTCGCTCGCCAGAGAACCAAACCGAGAGGCGGGAAACGGAAAGTCCTGAAGAGGAGACGACGTCCTCTTGCTTCTCCGAGCTTCCCGTCCTCCCGTGACTCTCCTCCAAGCTCTTTCCAAAGCGAGTCAGCGCTTCGCTGCGTCGGATCGGACGACGGTTCAATAGGGGACGCAGACCGGATAGCCGCCGACCTCGTAGGCTTCGGCGACGCAAGCAAAGCCGCCTGGACAATCGTAGTCGCCCGCACACGGCTGGAAGCAGAGCGGGGGATCGCCCCCGCCGTACTCGCAGATTCCGTCCCCGGGGCAGTCCAGGTCATCGACGCAGCTCGTCGTGCACATCGCGTCCTCGACGACGCCATCGTCGTACGCCATGTCCACGACCCAGCATTGCGTCCCCCCCGGACAGTCTGCATCGAAGGTGCACGGCTCGTAGGCGTATGAGTAAACTCCTCCACTCCCGCCTCCAGCGTCCGCGTGGACGACGCACGCCGCAGCGCTCGACAGCGTCGCGACCACCGCCGCGACGCCCGCCGCGCCCCGCCGCCACACCGCCGCGCGCGAGTGCCCGCTCTTCGCAGCACTGCCGTTCGTGGAAACCCAATCCATCTCTGTCGTGCTCATGCCCCCGAGAGGAGCAACGCGCGTACCGCCCGCGAGGACAGGTACGAGGCGTGCACGCAATTGTCTGCATGCGACAACCGAACAAGACGGATCCACAGACCAAGCGAGACAACGTGAATCACGGAGACCCGACCGCCGCGAACAAGAAGCCCCAAGTCGAGGGCGAAGGAAGCTACGAAGCGACTCGGCGGTACGACAAGGGGGTCCAACAGACGATCGAGAGCGGTCGGGTCCCCGATCTCGCGAAGAAGGCTCGGCGCGCGATCGAGGGGCCAGACGCCGCCGAACTCACCGAGGCAGAGGAAAAGGGCAAGAAGCCCGTCATGCCGAGCTGAGCGCGACGACCCGTCGTGCCGCTCGCAGCGACGGCGCGGCCCTCGAGGCCCACCCAGGAAGGGCCCGAGCCCCGCTCGGGCCCGTCCGCCCACTCGCTCGGCTCGGAGCGCTGCAGAGACGCGTGTAGGCGCACGACCAACGCGCTGTCCTCGCTTACGCGATGCGAGACGCTCGCGCGGGTCGATAGCGTCGTAGGCCCGAGGGCCCGCCCGGGATGTCCGGGCGGTGCGCTCGCGAGCGACTTGCTTCAGCCGCCCAGGTTCCCGTGCGGATAGACGTATCCGTGACGCACGAACGAACGGATCTCCGACCAGTCCCGAGGGTCGCCCGTCGCCATCCACTCCCGGGCAAGCGTCGCCTCGATCGCCGCGCCCCACTCGGGATGATCGGCGGCGTGTCGACCGGCGGCCTCGAAGCCGAACCGGATCGCCCGCTCGGCATCCGCCCAAGTCGCCACGATGCGCGGCGGATTGGGCGCGCCGTGCTCGGGAAGCGGCGCCACACCACGAGCCTGCTCGATGGTGTCGTCGATCGATTGGTTGAGCTGGTGTCCGCCGGGAAGCGATAGATCGTACTTCGTCTGCTCCCAGTCACGGCGGAGCGCCTCCTTCACTCGTTCCCACGCGGTGATGTCTTGGGGCGGCACCATGTTGGGGACGAAGGCCCCGGCGCGAGTGGATACCATTGCTGACCTCCTGTCGAAGAACAGAGTCTGACTTCTTCTTCGAATGTGCATGTGGCGTGCCCGTGTCACCCGAGCTCGGCACGCGGAGTGCTTGCGGTGGGCGCATGCGCGTCTACTACCGGCTTCGCCAACAAGACGAACTTTGGACCGCGGAGTCCGTGGAGCTCGACGCATACGGGCGGGGCACGACGCCTCAATCCGCCGTCGACGACCTCGTCCGCTACCTGACCGATCGGTTCAATCACGTGGAGGCGATGGCACCCCCATCGCGCCCCGAGGGGGTCGAGATCGAGGCGGTCCCCTTGCCCGAGCCCGTCGGCCGCGACGCGCTCGAAAGCCTGCCGGACGCAGACCTGCTCTAGAGCACCGATCATGTTCGGTGCTCTAGAGCTCCCCGGTTCGATGCTCCAGCACGAGGGGACGGATCGCGCGCACATTCCACAATTCGCTGAGCGCGCAGAAGGCGCTCGATTCAGTCGCGGCTCCGTCCACGGAATTCGGCGGGGGCACCGCCGCGGAGCGAAGCGCTCTGGCGCGCTCACCACGATTCGATCGCGAGCGGCGCGCACGACGACGAGCACGGAAGAACTCGCAAGCACGTGCTGAAAGGACCCGAGATGCCATCGAAGAGGAAGAAGACCCCGCCGCCTGCACCGCGCAAACCTCGCCCGGTGGAGCCCTCCGTGACGCCCCCTCCGACGCAGACGGAGCTCGATCGCGAGCGGGCCGCGGGGGAAGGGATGACGGACCCGCCCCGAGAGGCGCCCAACCGTCGAGAGCGGACCTCGGTCCCCCCCGGGGGAGGCCGCGTGAAGGCAGCCGCAACGGGTGGCTTCGGTCCGGCCGGCAGCGAGGCGCGCGGAGCATGAGCCCACTGTCGACCCAGCGCCTGCTCCAGAGTGGAGAGCGCCGCTCGAGCGTCAGCATCCCCCCGCAAGATCGCGTCGGCGCGCCCGAGCGGCCGAGCTCCGGCGGCAGCACCGTCACCGATCGAAAGAGCTTCGCGCGGTGGGTCGTGCTCGTCCTCGCGGTTGGCGCGTTCTGGGTGGGCTCCGCCTATATCGGGCCCATCGTGCTCGGGCTTTGGCTCGCCTACTTGCTCGAGCCATGGACGGCGCGCCTCGCGCGCAGACTGTCGCCGCGCGCTGCCTCGGCGGACGTCAAGGGCGTGCACGACGCGCTGTCGACGGGGCGAGGCCGAGCTGCCCTCGTGATGTTGGTGGGCGCCCTCATGGGAATCACGGCGCCCATGGTCGGCCTCGTCGTGATCGCGTGGCTCTCGCTCAGCGACCTCCTCCCCGCGCTCAAGAAGTCCCTCGAGGAGGGATCACTCGGACACCTCGTCTCGGTGGGTGACGGGAGCACGGACTGGTCGGCCGTCCTGCGCGACCACGCGAAGGAGCTCCTCGGTCCCATTCAGACGCTGAGCGCGGCGGCAGTCACCGTGTTCCTCCAGTTTGTCGTGCTCGTGGCGACGCTTTATGGGGCCCTCGCGGTGGGCTCCAATGCCCGAGCGTTCGTCGATCGGCACTCACCTCTCCCGCCCCCGATGACGGATCGGCTCGTCGACGCGTTCTACGAGACGGGCAAGGGGCTTCTCGCGGGGATGGGCCTCACCGCCGTGGCGCAAGCGGCGTGTGCGACTGTGGCGTATTGGGCCCTGGGCGTCACTCAGCCGGTCGTGTTCGGCGTCCTCACCGGGGTCGCTGGCCTCGTGCCCGGAATCGGGACGACCCTCGTTTGGGGGCCCGTCGCCGCAGGCCTGTTCGCGAATGGTCAGAACTGGCGGGGCGTGGTGATGGTCGGTCTCGGGCTGGGCGTGATCGGACTCGTCGACAACGTCACCCGCCCGGTGGTCGCTCGCCGAGCGAAGCTCGACCTCAACGTGGTCGTGCTGCTGATCGCGATGATCGGGGGCACGCATCTGTTGGGCGCGTGGGGCCTCCTGCTCGGCCCGCTCGTCGTACGCCTCGCGCTCGCCGGGCTCCGAGGATTGTCTGCTGAGCGCGCCGAGGCCAGGCACACCCCGGCACCGAACGGGTCCGCACCTTGCAAAGTTCGAGGTGGTGGAGATGGACAGCCAGACAGCCCCGGTTGAGCCACGCCTCGCGCCCCCTCCGTGGGTGGCACGCGGCGCGGAGGGGGGCAAGGAGACCTCATGTCGAGCGAACGCATCGTCCGTTATGCCGTCGTCGGGCAAGGATTCTTCGCACAGTCCGCGATCCTCCCCGCGTTCAAGGGCGCCCCAAACTCCAAGCTCGTGGCCCTCGTCTCGGACGACCTGACGAAGCAGGACGAGCTCGGCAAGCGGTACGACGCGGAGTTCACCCTCGGGTACGAGGACTTCGATGCGTTCCTCGCGACGGGCGCCGTGGACGCGGTCTACATCGCTCTGCCGAACGCGCTCCACGCGGACTACGCGGTGCGTGCCGCGCGCGCGAAGGTCCACGTCCTCTGCGAGAAGCCCATGGCGCTGAACGAGCGCGAGTGCCAGTCGATGATCCAGGCGAGCCTGGACGCCGACGTGAAGCTCATGGTCGCGTATCGCCTGCACTTCGAGCCCACGAATCTGGAGACCATCGAGATCGTCAAGTCGGGGCAAATCGGCGAGCCGCGCGCGTTCACCGCGGCGTTCACCATGCAAGTTCAGCCAGGGAACGTCAGGGTACGATCGGACCTCGGCGGCGGCCCCCTGTTCGACATCGGCATCTATTGCATCAACGCCGCTCGCTACATCTTTCGCGACGAACCCGTCGACGTGATCGCGCTCGGCGCGACCCGGAGCGGGGACCCGCGGTTCTTGGAGGTCGAAGAGCAGGTCGGGGCGATCCTCCGCTTCCCGAACGACCGACTGGCCACGTTCGTCGCTGGGTTCGGCGCGGCCGACGCGGGGTGGTACGAGGTGCTCGGCGCCGAGGGCCGCGTCCGCGTGGATCCAGCGTTCGAGGTCGCCGAGGCGCTCCAATACGAGCTCTTCGCGAACGGGAAGTCGAAGAAGCGCACGTTCGACAAGCGGGATCAGGTGGCGGCGGAGCTCATCTACTTCTCCGATTGTATCCTTCAGAATCGGTACCCCGAGCCGTCCGGCGTCGAGGGGCTCGCGGACGTCCGCATCATCCACGCCATCCTGGAGTCCGAGGCCTCGGGACGCGCCGTGGCGATCGAGCCCGTCGTCCGGCGCGCGCGCCCCGAGGTGACGCAGCAAATGAAGGTGTCTGCACACAAGCCACCCAAGCTGGTCCACGCAACCCCGCCCTCGAGGCACTGACGGAGGTCGGTCCAATGAGCCATCGATCCATCGGACGACAGAGCACGTTCGGCGCGCGCGCATCGAGCGTCGCCGCGATGGTCGGGTTCGTCGTGTCGTTGCCGACGTGCTCGAGGCCCGCGGAGGCGGAGAGATCTCGCGCGACCGAGAGCGACATCGCGACCCCCGCGTCATTTCCAGCGCTCGACTTCGGTGACGGCGAGGATGACGTGGTCCAGCTCGGAGCGGCGGACCGTCCCGAACCGAAGGACGAGACGGCCCCCGCCGCGAGGAAGTGCGGGGGCGTGGCGCACCTCAGCTGCGAAAACGGCTACATCTGTCGTCTGGAACCCGATGAGTCCTCCGATCCCATGGGGAGGTGCATCCGGGATCCGCGAGGCGAGAGTCGGCGGTTGGTCGGCGAGGGGGAGCGCTGCGGAGGCATCGCAGGGCTCGAGTGCGAGGACGGCCTCGCATGCAAGTTGGACGACACCGAGCAGAGTGATCCGATGGGGACGTGCGTCGCGAGGACCGATACGAGTCCGCGCTGAGTGCGACCCATCATTGGGCGGCTGCGCGCCTCGTCGCCCCACCCTTCTGGCGACCGCGATGGGCGGAGAACGAGGGCCTCGACCAACCGCCCGTGCGAAGGAGGTGCCGAGAGAGGAGGATGCACATCCACATGCGGTAGGGCCGCCATGCTTCCGCCGCCTCCTCGAACGCTTCCGGCGTCGCCTCACGCCCGAACGCATCCGCGAAGCCGGCGAGCACGCGCGGCTCCTCGAGCGGGAGGCCGTCGGTGGGCGCTGCGCCGCGATAGTAGATGTGCGCGGCCGTCCATGGTCCGACGCCCCGCAACCGCAGGAGGTCCTCGATCGCGCCCGCGTCGCCGCGGCTCCTCAAACGGTCCGCGTCCAGCACACCCTCGAGCGCGGCCCGCGCCACCCCGTGGAGGCGTGAGAGCTTCTCCTCGGAGAGCCCGGCGAACGACTGGACGCGCAGCAGCTCCTCGGGGGAGGGAAACACGGGGTGCGTGCGGCCTCCGACGTGGACGACACTCCCGTGTTCGACGGCGAGCCGAATCTTGAGCTTCGCGGCGACCGACATGTTCATCCGGGGGACGATGACCCCCCAGGCCGCGGCGTCGTAGGGGGACGCCTTGGCGGCCGTAAAGAACCCGGGGAAGGACGCTTGCAACGCGCCGGCGCGCGGATCCCGCAGCCCGACGTCCAGCCAACCCCCGCCCTCCGTGAGGCCGAGCATGCGCCCGACCTGGCGCTCGACGGCGTGTCCGTTCTTCGTTCCGGCGAAGCGCGCGACGATGCCGCGAGCGTCTTCCGAGAGCTCGACCCCGACCGGCTCGAAGGTCCGATCCAGGCGGAAGACCAGAGTGAGGCGATCGGTCGCAGCCGCGGCCATACCGCTGCCCGGAGTGAATCCCGCGTAGAACTCGGTGGCTGCGCGGAGCGAGAACCCATCGGGCTTGGAGAGGAGGAGATCGTTCATGCGAGCAACTGTGCTCCCGACGAGCCCTCTCGGGGAGTGGGGGGTACGATGTTTGCTGACAGGATTATGTCAGCATTGTTGCGCGCGCTGTCTCGCCCCGCCAGCGGCGTGGGTCGCGTCGGGCCGCGGTCGGCGAGTCAGGTTGCCCGCGGGGCGCTCGTCTCGCGGAGGCCATGAACTCCCTTGCCCTGCGCTTCCGCGAAGCGGGTCTGCCGCTCGAGCTCCGCGTGGTGCCGCTCTCGGTGAACGCGGGCGCGCGCGAGCATGACATCGTGCAAATCGACATCGCCGAGGGCCCGCTGCGGAACCGCGCGCGGAGGGCGACGTCGGTGACGAACCTGCAGCGCTTCCGCGTTTTCCCGGGTCACTCGGCGAACGCGCTCGACGTACTCGACGCGGACGCGTCGCTGCACCAGGTGGTCCTTCGGGTCGACGAGCCCATGCGGCTCTTCGAAGTGCGCGTCCGACGAAGCGAAGCGCCGCTCGACGCCGACGTGCTGCGCGAGGAGCGAGGATCGCTCGTGATCGCGCGCCGGACATCGGGGACGGTCCGCCACTTCCTCTGCGGGATGGATGAGTCGCACTTGTTCATCGCGCAGCTCCCGTCGCTCGCGTCCTCGGTCGGTGCGGCCCATGCCGCGCTGCGGCCCGAGGTGCTCGACCGGTTGGAGAAGACCGGGCCTTCCATCCGGCAGGGGGAGTGGTTCTTCGTGCCGCTTTCGGACGAGGAGCACGCGCGCGTCGACACGCTGGCGAAGCGCGCATACCGCGTGCACCACAAGAAGGGGATCGCGGAGGCCGCGCGCCTTTCGCGTCTCGGCCGACAGCACGTGGCAAACGAAGTCGTCGTGGTGCCCGACGTCGCGTCCGGCGAGGAGCGGATCTTCGTCCGGGGGGCGGTGGTCCATCCGGACCACAAGACGGTGGTGCTCCGCGCGTGGCACCGGACGATCCCAAACACGGAGCACCTCGAAGTCCCCGTGCCCGGGGTCGACTGGTACGACTGAGTCGCTCCCCTTCGCCTCAGCTCGCCGAGCTCTGGACGGAGAGCACGTGGAGCTCCGCATCGTACCAGCCGGCCACGTGGCGGCCGTCGGGGGAGACCACACACGGCTCGAGCGCGAACGGATAGGCGGCGATGGGCTGCCCGTCGCGCTCGAGCCGCGTCTCGGCGCGCGCGCGATCCGAGCCGGCTCGGAGTCCTGGCGCGATGGGGGCGGGCGCGTCGACGAGCTCCGCGCTCGCGAGAGCGTCGGGCTCGGCGCCCCAACGGAGATCGAATGCGCGGCGGGAGCCGTCCCGAAGCTCGATGGTGATTCGCGCGTCGGTCGTGAACGTGATCGTGCGCGCCTGCCCCTCGGGGAGCGCGCGCATCGCAAGGAGCGTGGCGTCTCCTTTCACGTCGCAGACGAGGAGATCCCCGTTCCTTGCGGCGGCGGCGAGCCGGCGCCCGCTGGGGTCGGCGCCGATCGCGACGACGCTGTCGGTGTGTGTCCATCGGCGCACGACGCGCCCCCCGAAGAGCGTCGAGAGCGCGAGGGTCTCGTCGCTCGAACCGGTCGCGACGAGGCCGGCGGGGGGAACGAACGCGACCGCGTTCACCGCCGCGTCGTGCGCACGAAGGTCCGCGACGCCGTCGGAGAAGCCCGCGAAGAGTCGCGCCGTCCGCGCGACGAACGCCGAGCCGTCCTGACAGCCGATCGCGACGAGCGCGGCGTCGGCCGCAAAGGCGAAGGCGTGGATGCGCGCGCGTCGCGCTTGAACCGTCGTGGACTTCGCGCCGATCCGGTGGGCGCGCACCGCGCCGTCGTAGAGCCCGGAGAGGACGCCCGTGCCGTCCGGGGTGAACGCGATGGCGGTGACGCGCTCGTCGAACGGCGCGCGGTCGGACTCCGTGACCCGCACGATGCGGGCCGTCCCGTCCGACGAACCCGTGAGCACCTCCGCGGCGGACTCGCGCCCGCCCGAGGGGAGGAGGACGAGCGCCTCGATGCTGGCGCGGTGCGCGCGCACGCTCCACATGCGATCGCTCGCGTCCTCCTCGGGAGCGGCGCGCGCGTGGTCGCTGCGGCCGACGTAGACCACGCCCCGCACGCCCCCCAGGGCGACGCGATCTCCTCGAAAGGACGCGCCGTAGAAGCGCTCTCCGGCGAAGCCGCGCTCCGAGACGCGCTCGCCGCGGTCATTCCACGCGCGGACGACGCCGTCGACGCACGCGGCCACGACGAGGGAACCGACGAACCCGATGCCCGAGGGCGATCCAGGGAGGTCCACTTCGCGAAACCGCTCCTTCCCGTCCGGCCCGGCGACGACGAGGCGCTTCCACTCCGTGCCGATCGCGAGGTTGCCCCGCGCGTCGAACGCGAGCGCCGTCACGATCCCTCCCACCGGGATATCCCAGAGCGGCGTTCCATCGCGGCCGAAGACCCGAACCTCACCGCGGCGCGAGCCGGCTGCGACGCGCTCGCCATCGGCCGAGACGGCGATGCACCACGACGACTCACCCGCCCACCACGACGGCCCCGCGGAGAGATCGACGTGGTCCACCCCCTTGCTTTCGTCGCTACCACCGATGCGCACGTCGATCGTCGCGACGACGAGGCCTTGGCCCTCGGTCCCGCAGTAGAGGCGGGATCCATCGGGCGCGAACGCCACCGAGAAGGCGCGCGCGCGCTTGCCGTTCGGACGGAGCGGCAGCGTGACGCGGGCGAGCTCTCGTCCGCTCTCCCGCTCCCAGAGCCGTATCGTGCCATCCGCCGAGGCCGTCGCGATGCGGAGACCGTCCGCCGAGACGTCGACCCCCCAGACCTCGTCGCCGTGACCGACCACGCTCGATATTTCGGCGTGCGCGACCTGCGCGGCGACGTCGATCCGCTCGAGCCACGGTCCGGTCGCCGGCGCGCCCGCGAGGACGGTTGGGAGCGCCGCGGGATGGCGAGCGAGGAAGTGCGCATGGCGACGAATCGCTTCAGCGAAGGGGGATCGCGCGCGATCGAGCTCGGGCACGAGCTCGAACACCCTGCCGGCGGCGATCGACGCCGAGACGAACGCGAGCTGCGCGAGCTCGGCCGCCGCGACCTCGGGCGCGCCCGCCGCGACGAGGTGGCGCATGCGATGACGGAGGGCGTAGCGCGTGTAGTGACCGTCCTTCGGCTCCGTCCAGCGTGCGAAAGTGCGCTCGACCTCCCGCACGCCGTCGGGTCCGAGGATGGTGCCGCGCACGAAGTCCGACAGACCCGCGTGCCACGGGACGAAGGCGCCTGACCTGACCTCGAGGAGGTACTCGCTCATCTCGGAGAGGTCCCCGCGCACGCGCTCGAGCAACGCGCGCGAAGGCGCGCTCCCTTCGATGCTCGCGAGCTCGGCGAGGCTCACGGCGTCGAGCGCCTCGCGTGCGACCACGATGTAGCGCACGATCGCCGCGCGATCCGCGTCGCGCGCGATGGCGCGGTAGGCGTCGTCGAACACGTCGTCGAGGTTCATGGTCGAGGCGCTGTCCGCGCCCTGAGGTCCGTTGGCCGCTCGGCACACGAGGAGTGGCAGACCGCCCGTGCGGGCGGAGACGTCCTGCACTTCGGTATCGGTCGCGTCGGGCCGACGCGACCGAACGATCGCGCTCACGTCGATCGGGTCGAGCGGAGGGACGCGGAGCTCCTCCACGTCCCCGAGCCGGAGCCGCACCGCCCGGAGCAGATCCTGATCCGGGCGCGCCGTAAGGAGGACGCGCGTCCCCTCGGGCCAGTGCGGAGGGAGCGCGCCGACGTCGAGCGGGTCCTCGAGCTCGTCCAGACCATCGACGACGACGACGAGCGGCCGCCGCACCTGCACCGCGCGCTCGACGCTGGCGAAGAGCTCCGCGCGCGCGTCCTCCACGTCCCCCGGGGGCGGCCCTCCCTGCGGCGCCCCCGCGACGAGGTCGGCCTGGGCCGCGAGCGCACGGAGGAACCGGAGGGGGTTCTTGTGGCTCTTCACCATGTGGAGGAGCGCCGCGCGTCGCTCGGCGATGCGCGCCGCCAGCGCGCTCTTTCCGCTGCCAGGGCCACCGGTAAGGATCATGCAGGGCTTGCTCGCGGGGTCGTCGATCCACGCGTCGATCCGCTCGAGCAGCGCCGAGCGGCCAGCGAACGACCTCAGGTGGTACGCCTGCTCCTTCCGAACCCCGGGGAGCGCACCGTCGCCCCGGCGATCGGCGCTCGGAAAGAGCGAGCTTCGCGCGAGATCGAGGGGGACGGTCGTGCTCGTCTCGAGGAGCGCGCGCGCCGCCTCGGAGACGCCGCGCCGCACGGAGTCCACGCGCTCGGCAGCCTCGAGCAGCCCGACGAGGGGGGCGAGCGCGGCGTCCGCGGTGGGGAACCGATCGTGGGGAGCTCGGGCGACACAGCGGGCGAACCAGTCGTCGAAGCCCGCCGGCAGAGGGGCGCAGCCGAGCTCCGCCGCTCGGGCGGACGCGGGCTCGATGGGTTCGAAGCAAACCTCGCTCATCACCCGGAGAAAACTGCCCACGTCCGGCTGCGCGGCGCGCCAGAACGGCCGCCCCGTGAGCACGCGGAAGAAGATCAAGCCGATCGCCCACACGTCGGCGCGCACGTCGATCACCGCCCCCGCGTCCGCCTGCTCCGGCGCCATCCACGCCGGAGTCCCGATCGACGCCGTGGCGTCGCTCGTGCCGCCTCGCAGGAGCGCGATCCCGAAGTCGACGATCTTCACCATGAAGCGCTGCCCCTCGGTGCGCGCCTCGCCGACGAGGATGTTCTCGGGCTTCAAATCGCGGTGCACGATGCCCCGGGCGTGGCTCATCTTCAGCGGGTGGGAGAGCTGGCGCGCCACCTCCGCCGCGTCCTCGAGAGAGAGTCGGCCCGTCCGATCCGCGAACGCTCCGAGCTCGACGCCATCGACGAGCTCCATCGCGATCCACGGCACGCCGACCGACTCGTCCACGCCCGCGCCGAGCACCTCGACGACGTGCGCGCTCGGGATCTCGCCGCCGATGCGCGCCTCACGCTCGAACCGGGCGAGGCCGCGCTCGGTGGCGACGACCGACGGCAGGAGGACCTTGAGCGCCCGGAGCCGTCCGGTGGAGCGCTGGAGCGCGACGAAGACGGTGCCCATCCCCCCTTCTTTGAGGGGCCGCACGACTTCGAAGTCGCCCCCCACGACGACGCCCGGAGTGATCGGCTGCATCAGCGACGAGTCCGCGCGCCGAACGATTGTCTGCTCCCGCATCGGCCGGCGGGCTCTGGGACACGGGACATAGGCCCCAAGCTAGACCAGCGGCGCTCACCGCGATCAGAAAAACGAGCGCAGGCGGTGGACGCCGTCCCCCGGCCCGGTCCCGATCACGCACGCCCCTCGCGCGGGCTGACTCGGGAGGCGGTCGAGGTCGCGCCCACGAGAGACGCCCCGGATCCGCCACGGCCGGCCGAACCGCGAGGTCGGGCGAATCCCCGATCCGACGCTTCGGGCGTGAATTGTCTGCTTCGCGAGGTGCGACGGGCGCGTACGCCCCTCCCCGCCGCGCCGTGTGATCGTCACCCACGCGCGTCCGGCCTCGCAAGCTCGACGTCGTCGGCCTCGACGCGAGCGAGGAGAGACGGATCTGGATCCGCGGGGGGCGGCGCGTCTCCCTCGCCCGCCCCACCGTGCGCCCTCTCGAGCTTCGACCGACGCGACTTGCCCGCTTCGGCGTGGTAGGACCGGCGCGTGCCTTTCTCTCGTCGCGACGCGCTCTTCGGCGGTGCCCTCCTCGGCGGCGCCGCCCTCGTGGACTCCGCTGCCCGCGCCGCACCACCGGACAAGTCGGGCGCGTGGGACACGAGCTACAGCGGTGGCCCGGACGACCCGAAGACCCCCCACCCGCCCGGCCAGCCGAACGTCGACTACACGCCGGTCATCACACCGAACGGGGAATCGCTGCCCTTCAAAGTCGTCGACGGAGTGAAGGTCTACCACCTCGTCGCCGAGGAGGTGACGCACGAGTTCGCTCCTGGTCTCACGGCCAAGTGTTGGGGCTACAACGGGCGCGTGCACGGGCCCACGCTCGAGGCGGTCGAAGGAGATCGCGTCCGAGTGTACGTGACGAACCGCCTGCCCGAGCCCACCACGGTGCATTGGCACGGCGTGTATCTGCCGAACGGAATGGACGGTACGGGTGGGCTCACCCAGAAGGTCATTCAGCCCGGCGCCACGTTCAAATACGAGTGGACGTTTCGACAATCGGGGACGCTGATGTACCACCCCCACCACGACGAGATGACGCAGATGGCGCTCGGAATGATGGGCCTGGTGGTCGTCCACCCCCGCAACCCGAGCGCGGACGCGAAGGTGGATCGCGACTTCGCCCTCCTCGTCGGAGAGTGGTCCGTCCCGATCGGTGCCGCGCGGCCGAACCCGCTCGCGATGAGCGACTTCAACCTCGCGACGATCAACGCGAAGTGCTGGCCCGCGACCGCCCCGCTCGTCGTCAAGACGGGGGAGCGCGTGCGGATCCGCATCGGCAACTTGAGCGCGATGGATCACCACCCCATCCACCTGCACGGGTACCACTTCAAGGTCGTGGCGACGGATGGCGGCGCGATTCCCACGGCTGGGCAGTGGCGAGAGACGACCGTGCTCGTCCCGACCGGCTCGACGCGAGACATCCAGTTCGTCGCCGACGCCCCGGGCGATTGGGCCATGCATTGCCACATGACCCACCACGTGATGAACCAGATGGGTCACGACGTACCCAACATGACGGGGGTCGACCCGAAGAAGGTCGACGCGATCACGCAGCGCGCGGTGCCGGGATACATGTCGATGGGCCAGAACGGCATGGGCGACATGGCGGACATGAAGATGCCGTCTCCCTCGAATACCCTCGGTATGGCGGGCTCGGCCGGGCCGTTCGACACGATCACCATGGGCGGCATGTTCACGGTCCTCAAGGTGCGGGACGGGATCACGTCGTACGACGACCCGGGTTGGTACGCGCACCCCGCGGGCAGCGTCGCGACGGAGGCGACGGCGGACGATCTCGCGCGCGACGGCGTGTCGCTCGGGGCGGCGAGCACGCCATGAGGCTCCTCGCGATCGCGGCCGCGCTCCTCTTCTCGGCGTCCTGCACGACGTCGACGCTCGAACCACGCGCCGACGCGGCGAGCAACCCGAGCGCGTCGACGTCCCCCCTCGAGCCGTTGCCACCGGTCCTCTCCCCGAGCTTCGAGCCGACGGCGCCGCGCGCGCCCGCGAGCGACGCGCCGAGCGCTCCGCCGTCGCACGTTCATCACCACGGCCCGGCGCCCTTGCCCACCACCGCGCCTTCCGCTCCGCCGAGTTCGAGCGCCGCCCCATCGAGCCCGCCGGCGGTCGTCGCTCCCGTCTACGCCTGTCCGATGCACCCGGAGGTGCGATCGAGCGAGCCGGGGAAGTGCCCGAAGTGCGGGATGCCGCTCGAGAAGCAGCCATGAGGCGCGCCGCGCTCGGCGGTCTCGCCGTCCTGCTCACGTCGGGCTGCTTGTCGAGCGCGTCCGGCTATCACCGGGCGACGAGCCTCGCCGCCGCGCGCCTCGGCGTATCGGCCGATCGTCCGGCCGAGGAAGACAGCGGCGCCGCGATCGACGCGCTCCTCGACGCGCCGCTCGACGCGGATCGCGCCGCCCGTATCGCGCTTCTCGCGAGCCCGGACCTCCGTGCGTCGATGGCCGACATCGGCGAGGCGCGCGCGCGCGTCGTCTCGGCGCTCGCGCTCCCGAACCCGACGTTCGAGGGGGCGATCCGGTTTCGAGACGCTGCGGATCCGAACCTCGAGCTGAACGCGTCCCTGGACGTGCGGCGGCTCGTGCTCCTCCCGTTCGAGGACGCGCCCGCCTCCGCGGACATCGACGCCGCGGCGACCGAGAGCGCCGCGATCGCCGTCGGATTGTCGTTCGACGCGAGACTCGCCTATTTCGAGTTCGTGGCCGCGACCGAGACCGCG
This sequence comes from Polyangiaceae bacterium, assembly GCA_046351395.1. Lineage (GTDB taxonomy): Bacteria > Myxococcota_A > Polyangia > Polyangiales > Polyangiaceae > CAYYKK01. Next base: position 178,273 of record JAXLYP010000008.1, on the reverse strand, counting down.
TCACTCGACGAGGAGCTCGTCGTCGCCGCCGGAGCCTCCTCGACGTTGAGCGACGCGCTCGTCGAGGCCGGAAACGTCCCCACGCTCGACGCGCTGAACGAGCGCGCGCTCTACGAGGACGCGCGCGTCGGCCTCGCGAGCGCGAACCTCGAGGTCGCGAGCGCACGGGAACGGCTCAACGCCCGCCTCGGCTTGTTCGGCGAGCGGGGCGCGAAGTGGAAGGCCGAAGCGCGCGTGCCGCGCCCTCCCCGGGGCCCGATCGACAACGCGGACCTCGAGCGCGTCGCGGTGGAGAAGAGCCTCGAGATCGAGGCGTGGAAGCTCCGCTACCGGAGCGCGGCGCTGCACGAGGATCTCGCGCGCGCGAAGGGGTGGCTCCCCGAGATCAGCGCCGGGATCAGCGGCGAGCGCGACGCGGAGGGCTGGAGCGTCGGCCCGAGGTTCGGCGTCTCCCTCCCCCTCTTCTACCAGGGCCAGGGTGAGGCGGACGGGGCGGAGGCCGAAGAGGAGCGCGCGAAGCAGATGGTCGAGTCGTTCGGGATCCGCGTTCGCGCGGCGGCGCGCAGCGCGGCGACGGCGCTCGCCGCGGCGGAGGCGAAGCTCGCATGGTTCGAGGACACGCTCCTGCCGCTCCGCGCGCGCATCGTCGACGAGACGCTCCGCCACTACAACGCCATGAGCGTGTCGGCGTTCCAGCTCCTCGTCGCGCGGCGCGACGAGATCGCGACGGAGCGCGCGTATGTGGTGGCCTTGCTCGAGTACTGGCGCGCCCGCGGCGCCGTCGACGCGCTGCGCGCCGGCCGACTCCCAGCCGGGAGCGCGGGGTCGCGTGCGGACTGACGCACGCTGACGTCCCGGCATGACAGACATTCACTAAAAGAGATCGACCGACAGCATACTGAATGGTAGGTTCAGGGGGTCGAGCCACCATGAACTCCTTCACGCCACTCTCTGCCGCGCTCGGTGGACTCCTGATCGGGCTTTCGGCGAGCGCGCTCTTCGCGCTCAACGGTCGAATCGCAGGCATCAGCGGGATCCTCGGAGAGCTCTTCCACGCGGAGGACGGCGAGCGCGACGCGCGCGCCCTCTTCACGGCGGGCTTGGTCGCGGGGGGCGTCCTCCTCTTCCTCCTCGCCCCCGGCGTGTTCGACGGCGCGCGGTCCGGCTCCGTCGGCCTGCCGGTTCTCGCCGGCGTGCTCGTCGGAATCGGCACTCGGATCGGCCGCGGGTGCACGAGCGGGCACGGCGTCTGTGGGATCGCGCGCGGGTCGAAGCGATCCATCGTCGCCACGGTGCTGTTCATGGGCGCGGCGGGCCTCACCACGTTCGTCGTGAGGCACGTGATCGGGAGCGGCTCATGAAGGCTACGCGCGGCGCGGTGGCGTTCGGCGCGGGGCTCGTGTTCGCCGTCGGGCTCGGCGTCGCCGGAATGACTCGACCGTCGAAGGTGCTCGCCTTCCTGGACGTGTCGGGCTCATGGGACCCGAGCCTCGCCGTCGTGATGGCGAGCGCGCTCGCGATGCACGCCCCCATCTCGTGGTGGGCGCGGCGCCGTGGACGACCGGTGTTCGACCGAAAGCTGTGGCTCCCGGAGCGCACGCAGCTCGATCTGCCGCTCGTGCTCGGGGCGATCCTGTTCGGGATCGGATGGGGCCTCGCCGGGTACTGCCCCGGCCCCGCGATCGTCACGGCCGCGTCGGGCGCGACCGAGGCGTTGTGGTTCACGGCCGCGATGCTCGGGTCGATGGGCCTCTACGCGGTCGCGTCACGTCTCGCCCGCCCGGCGGCTTCGACGTCGGACTGCGCTACCCTCTCGGGGTGACCCGAGCGCGCTGGGCGGAGGACGTCGTCGATCCCGAGACCCGGGAGAAGCTCGCCGCGAGCCTCTCGGGCACCGCGCTCCAATCGCTCCTGCTCGACGTGATGCATCGTCGCGCGGAGGCGCGGGCGCCGCGCGACGTGCTCGCCCAGTACCTGCGCGACGGTTTCGTCGTGCCGTCCCCCGTGGATCTGCGGGAGATGGCCGTCGTGGACGCGCACTTCCTGGACGCGGCGAGCGCGTTCGATGCGATCGAGCTCTCGCCCGTGACGCCGCTCGGGACGTGCTCGACCGTGGCCGCGACGCACCAGCATCGAGTGCTCTCCGCGCTGCGCGCGGCCGAGGTCGTCTCCGATCCGACGAACGTGCTCGCCCTGGAGTGTGCGCGGCGACTTCGCGGGGCGGACGTGGCGCACCTCGCGACGAGCCAGCGCGTGCTGAGGGCGCAACCGGTCCCCAAGGTCCCCGGGTTCAGCCAGCACTTTCGGATCTTCGTCCTCGCGAGCGGGGGTGTGGAGACCCGGGATCACGGCTTCACGCGGGGCGCGATCGCCCTCCACCTGCGGGCGATGATCGCCGCGCTCGATCGGCTCGAGCGCGTGGGGTACGCGTTCGGACGCCGCACCATCACGCTCTTTTCGACTCCAGAGCGCGCGCGCGTCGCCGATCGCGTCGCGGAGGAGTTTGGCGCGGAGCGCGCGGCGCTCGACCACGCGTACTATTCGGGTGGCATCCGCTTTCGGATCGGGGTCACCGCTCGCGACGGCTCGGAAACGCCCCTCGTCGACGGCGGGACGTTCGACTGGCTCACGAAGCTCACGTCCAACCGGCGGGCGGCTTTCGTCGCGACGGGCGCGGGTGCGCAGCTCGTTCCCCTGCGGTTCCGACGCGACGCGCGCGAGACGTAGCAGGCTGTTGAAAAACGGACCGAGCACGCGCGGCGAGGCGCCGCAAGGACGTCGTCGGTGCCCGAGGAGCCCGCGGAACGCGGCTGAAGCCGCGTGAGGAGGCACCGCAGGGAGCTTTCCAACAGCCTTCCCAAGCGCGGAATCGCAGAGGGGGACTGCCCGAGAGGAGAGCTCGTCGTCGCGGCCTCGACCGGGCACCGCGTCGAAGCAGCGCGGGTCACGCACACTGATCCGCCGCGCCGAGCCCGAGTGGTCGGCCTCCCGCGACGTTCGTTGACCGGGCCCCCACGTCGCTCGTAGAGTTCTCGTCCCACGGGACCCAGCGCGTCGGAACGATACGAATGAAGGTCTGTCCGCAGTGCAAGCAGCGCTACCCCCACGAGAGCAGCTTTTGCTTTCTCGATGGGTCCACGCTCGAGGCGCTGCCTGATCCGCGCGTCGGGATGACGATCGCCGGCAGGTACGTGCTCGACGACGTGATCGGCGAGGGCGGCATGGCGACCGTCTACAAGGCGCACCACAAGCTCGTGGACCGGCCGTGCGCGATCAAGATCCTCCACGGCGAGGTGACGAAGGACGCGAACGTCCGCGAGCGGTTCCGCCGTGAGGCGCGCCACGCGCAGCGGCTCGCGCACCCGAACATCATCGAGGTCTACGACCAGGGCGAGACGGACGACGGGACGAGCTTCATCGTCATGGAGCTCCTCGAGGGGACCAGCCTCGCGGAGGTGGTGTCGCGCGGGAAGATGCCGATCGCGCGGTTCATCACCGTCGCCGTGCAGATGACGCGCGCTCTCTCTCGCGCGCACGACTTCGAGGTGATCCACCGCGATTTGAAGCCCGAGAACGTGTTCATGCTGAAGAGCGACAAGATCAAGCTGCTCGACTTCGGCATCGCGCGATCGAAGGAGGACTCCCGCCTCACGAGCGTCGGAGAGATCTTCGGCACGCCCGAGTACATGGCGCCCGAGCAGGGCACGAGCACGGAGGCGGGCCCCGCGGCGGACATCTACTCGCTCGGCGTTCTGTTCTTCGAGATGCTGAGCGGCGGGCTCCCGTTCGAGGCGCCCAACGCGCCGACGCTGCTCGTGAAGCACATCTCCGAGCCTGCCCCGCGGCTGAAGAGCCGTGACGAGCGGATCCCGGCCTCGCTCGACGACTTGGTGTACTCGATGATGGCGAAGTCCCCCGCGGACCGCCCCGTCGACGCGCAAGCGGTGCTGACGCGGCTCCGCACGATCGCGGAGGAGCTGCGCGTCCCGGTGCCGCCCGAGCCGGAGCTGGACGCGCCGCCGCCGTCCTCGGCGCTGAAGCCCATGCGGGGGCAGAACTGGGAGCAGCGCTCGAAGCTGTTCGCCCAGATGCTGACCAAGGCGTTCAACGGGAACGCCCCGCCCGATCTCACGCGGATGCTGGCCGACCTCGAGACCAAGATCGGGGACGTCGGCAAGCTCCGGGCGAACGCGTTCGAGGAGCAGCAGAAGCTCGAAATCATCGAGGCCGAGGGCCGGGACGGTCGCGTCCGGTTCGGCCAGGCGATGGACACGCTCAGCATCGACGCGTCCCGCCTGCGCGAGGAGGCGCGGGGGCTCAAGCAGGCGCTCCCGGCGATTGGCGAGGAGCGCGCCGGCTTCAGCGAAAAGGCGAAAGCGGCGCACAAGGACATGGTGTTCTGGGAGGGTCGTTCGGGCTTCCTCGAGCCGTACGCCGAGCTCTCGAAGGCGTGCCGCGACTTCGCGCAGATCATCGACGACTGGCTCGTCGTGCGGCGCAAGGAGACCGACACGGAGAAGTCGATCAGCGAGTTGGACGCGCAGCTCCAGGATCTGGACTACCAGATCAAGGAGCTGCGCTCCGGCCTCGAGACCCACGACAAGGACCTCGAGGAGCGGACGAAGGACTCGATGCTCACGATCGCCGACATGGGTCGCAAAGCGGACGAGATCGAGGCCGACCTGCTCCACATCGCCACACGCTTCTGCGCTCCGCTCCGCGCGAAGCCGGAGCTCGGCCCGCTGTTTCGTCAGCTCGAGATCGCGGGCTGATCGGAGGGCGGCCTCGCTGGGATCGGGCCCGAGCGCGTTCCGGTCGCGCGCGGGTGCTAGTCTCTGCGAGCGGTGAACGAGCGCCCATCGATGCTGCCCGAGCGCCTGTCGGCGCTCTTCACGGCGCCCCGCAGATTTCGCCGCGCGGTCGGCCGCATCGCCGCGGCGCTCGGCCTCGCGGTCGTGTTCACGGCGGCGCTCGCCGTGAGCGCGATCGTCCACCTTCGCTCGCGCGTGGGGCTCCGAGCCGCTCGCGCTCTCGTGAACGATCTGCTCGCCGACTCGTTCCGCGGGCGCCTCGAGCTCGGCGAGATCACCGACGTCTCGCTCGGCGGCATCGCGCTCGCGCGCGCCCAAGTGTTCGACGTGGACGGGCGCGTCGTCGTCGACGCGGAGGGTCTCACGGCGCGGTTCAGCACGGTGCACCTCCTCCGGAGTCTGCTGCTCGAGAACGGCCCGAACGATCCCATTTGGATCGCGGCGCCGTACATCCGCATCGAGCGCGGGCTCGTGCGCCTCCTGCCCGACGCGTCGGGGAGTCCGTCGATCAGCGCAGCGTTTTCCCCGCGCACGGTGCAGGCGCCGAAGCCGGACGCGCGCCCCGTGGTCGTGGCTCTACCCCGGATCGAGCTCGGGGAAGTGGCCGTCGAGGGCGACGTGGGACGACCGATCCATGGTCGTGTCACGGGTCTCGTCGGCTCGGTGGGTGTATCGAGTACCGAGGTGATCGTCGACGTCGACGAGGCACGCCTCGAGGACGACGCGCTGCTCCTCACGCGGTGGGAGGGCGCGGCGAACTACCACCTGCGGGTCGACCTCCCGGGGCGACGCGCGGGCGGCGGCGCCCCGCCGAGGCGCCCCTCGCGCTCCTCCATGTGGATGGGCTTTCACGGCAGCGTCGGCCCCGCGCGCCTAGATGTCGACGCCGAGCTCGCGGGCGAGCACGTCGTCGCGAAGGTGGAGCTCCCCTCGATCACGCCTGCCGCGCTGCGCGCGTTTCTCCCCGCAGCGCCGCTCGAATCGAGCGGACGAGCGACGATCGAGGTCGAGGGGACGCTGCCCGAGCTCACCGCGAACGCGCGCGTCGAGCTCGACCCCTCCGGCGATCTGCCGGCCTCCTCCATCGAGCTCGAAGCGCTCGTCGACGCCTCCGCGAGGCCGCGCGTCGAGGCGTCGTTCCTGGCGGAGCGAGTGGATCCGCGCGCGTTCGTTCCCTCCCTGCCGGACGTGTCGGTGCGCGCGGTGGGGCGAGCCCGATTCGCGCTCGAGCCCGACGCGCTGATCGCCTCGGTCGAGTTCGTGAGCCACGCCGCGGTTCTGCGGCCCACACAGGGGGCGGAGCCCGTCGTGATCCCCGCGATCGATGCGGTCGCCGATCTCGTCGACGACGCGTGGGTCGGCTCCGCGACGCTGCACGAAGCGGGCGCTCCTCTCGACGCGCGCTTCACGGTCCGGCCGGACGGCGGCCTCGCGTTCTCGGCGCGCGGAGATCGCGTCGACCTCGCCAGCGCCCCGCGGCTCGCCGCGCTCGTAGGACCGGGCGTGCTCCGCGGGTTCGCGACGCTCGACGTGAAGGGAGCGTTCTCGCGCGGCGAGCTCGCGGCGGACGCGCGCGCGTCCGTATGGGCGCTCGGCGTGGAGTCCCCGGCGGGGCCGGTCCGCGCGGAGAGCGTCGGCGTCATCGCGAAGGTCGAGGGTCCACTCACCGGACTTCGAGTCGACGTGGCCGCCCAGGCGTTGAACCTCGGACTCGCGGATCAGTCGTTCGATCGCGTCGAGCTCTCGGCGAAGGGACCGCTCCTCCGACCCGACGTCGCGCTCGTCCTCGACGATGAGGAGCTCGGCCACGCCTCCGCGCGCGCGAGCGTCGACGTCGAGCATCGGAGCGCGACCGCGATCGCGGTGAACGTCGAGCGGGGCGGGGAAAAGGCGGAGGCCACCGTGAAGAGCGTCGCCGCGGCGCCCGGAGGCGTCGCGATCGAGGGCGTCGCGATCTCGGGTGAGCTCGGGAGCGCCGAGGCTTCGCTCCGGATCGAGGACGGCGAGCTCGTCGGAACGTTCAAGGGGGAGGGGCTCGATCTGGACCGGCTCCGCAAGCTCGCGGGTCTCCGTGAGCCCATCGGCGGCATCGCGAACGTGGACGTCGCACTCGAGCGAGGCCCGCGCGGCAGGCGCGGGCACATCGAGATCGAGGTGCAGCGCGGGCAGTACCTGGTCGAAGGGATCGCGGCGCGCCTATCGGCGCGATTCGACGGGGACGACGTCGAGAGCACGGGGTACGCGCGCGTGGTGGTCCACGCGACCGACGAGGAGCGCGACGAGGCGCGGGAGGGCGGCCTTCTCGCGGAGAACGCGCTCTGTGACGGGCCCATCGCGGAGGTCCGGTTGTCGTCGCTCAAGGGCAAGCTGCGCGGTCCGATCCTGTCGCCGTCGACGTGGCTCGGCGCGACGGGCGACGCGAAGCTCTCCGTCGAGAACGTGAACCTGAAGTGCATCAGCGAATACCCGCTCGTGAGCCTGTTCCTCCCTGTGAGCAAGGTCGCTGGACTCGTCTCCGTGCGCGCGCACGTCGCGCGGGAGGAGGGGGATCCGCTCCCCTCGATACGTGACCTCGCGGTGCGCACCCTCGGCCTCGAGATCGTGGGCCCGCGCGCTCTCTTCGGCGACGCGGAGCCTTGGGAGATCCGAGCGATCGACCTCGCGGCGCGAGGAGAGTTCGATGGTCGAACGGGCCACGCCACGGCGAAGGCGTCGTTCTTCGACGGGACGCTCCTCGCGGACGTGACTGGCGAGGTCACGGTCGACCCGGTCATCCTCGGACGCGCGATGATCCAGCACGGCTCGAGCGCCGCGCACCCGGGCGTGGTGCGCCTGTTCGAGGAGGCGCCGATGGCCGCGACGATCGACTTCCCGCGCCGCTCCTTCGCGGACATGCGATCGTTTCCCTCGTTCGTTCGCGACGCGCTGCCGCCGCTGCGGGGGGATCTGCGGTTCGACGCGAGCGCGAGCGGCACGCTCGCGCACCCTGTCATCGAGCTCCACGCGAACGCGTTCGGCGTCGGGCCGAGCACGGAGCCGGGGCCGAACAAGGAGGGCACGACGAACTCGCCGACCGCCGTCGGGTGGGCTCCGGATCTCGACGTCGATCTCCACGCGGCGTACGACGACCGGACGTCGATGACGACGTTCGACGCGCTCGTGAACCACCGCGAGGCGACGGTCGCGCGCGTGGACGGCGGCCTCCGGATGTCGTTCGCGGACATCCTCCACCCGAAGACGGATCAGCCCCTCGGTTGGTCGGCGGGCGCGGTCGTCACGCTGAACGGGATGCCGCTCCAGTCGTTCCCGAACCTCTCCCGGTACGACGTTGCGGGGCGCGTGGATGGGAGCATCGTGGTGTCCGGGCTCAACGAAGATCCCTCCCTCGACGCGAAGCTGACCGTCCCGGATCTCACCATCGGCGACGTCTCCTATTCCACCCGCGTCGATGTGCACATCGGCGCGAACGCCGACGAGGAGAAGGGGTCGACGGACGGCCGGGGCTCGGCGACGGCGCTGGTGGAGCTCACGGGCAAAGACGGCAACGGCTTGGTCGCGTTCGGCATCGGCGCGAGCGACTGGAAGGACAAACTCCAGCCGGACATCGATCGGAGGGGCCCCGCGTTCCTGTGCGTCGTCCCGCGTCGGTTCGAGCTCGCGACGCTCACGCCGTTGGTGGTGCCGACGCTGAGCCACGTGGAGGGTCACCTGACCGGAGCGATCGGCTTGGGGCTCCCGCGCGCGGAGGATCTCCAGACGGGGACGATGGGGGGAGCGCTCCGAATCGAGGACGGCAGCGTGCTCATTCCCCAGCTCGGCCAGGAGCTCTCCGGTGTGCACGGGGAGATCGTCGTCGATCCGAGCGGAGAGGTTCACGTCGACGATCTCGTCGCGCAGGGCATCGCCGGCGAGCTCGACGCGTCTCTCCGCGCGAAGTTCTCGGGGCTCGATTTCAAGAGCGCGAAGGGGAAGCTCAAGATCGCGGAGGGCAAGGAGATCCCCTTCACGCTCGAAGGTGTCCCGGTCGGGTTCGCGAGCACCGAGCTCGACTACGAGGCGACGTACACGCCCGCGAATCCCGCCGCGGACCAACCGCCGAAGGTGACGATCACGACGAACGTTCCCATCGTCCGACTCCAGCTCCCCGAGTCCTCGAGCAGGGACGTCCAAGACCTGGACGAAGATCCCACGATCACGCGCTCCGAGAGCCTAGCGCCGCCGGAGGCGCCGCGCGCCGCGAACGCGATGATCTACGAGGTGTCGGTGAAGCTCGACAAAGCGGTCGTCTCGGGATCGGACCTGGGCGTCACCATCGCGGGCAGCGAGGCGCCCATCGTGCTCGAGCTGTCCGACCAGCTCCACGTGCGCGGGGAGGTCACGCTCGCATCGGGCTTCGTGCGGGTGCGCGGGAAGCAATTCGTGATCGATCACGGCCTCGTGCGTCTCCGCCCGGAGGAGGCGGGCAACCCTTATGTGAACCTCACGGCGCACTGGGAGGGCACGGACGGACAGCGCGTCTACATCGACTACGTCGGCGTCCTCTACCCCATCACCGACGAGAAGATCAGGTTCCGCTCCGATCCGCCCCGCTCCAAGGAGGACATCATCGCGACGCTTCTGTTCGGCTCGTCGCTGTCGAGCACCCCCGCGGGCCAGGCGCCGACAGAGGCGACGACACAGGGCGTCTCGACCCTCGCCGCCGACCTCACGAGCACGCTCGCGTCGAGCGCGCTGAACTCGATCTTCAAGGCGAAGAACCTATCGCTGACGGTCGACACGACGAGCGGCGCGTTCCGAGGCAGCGTGGAGTGGCGCGCCAGCGAAGGGCTCACGCTCGGTGTGTCGGGCGAGCAAGTGCAGAGCACCACGGCGAGCGGCGCGACGCAGCAGGCGGGCGCGCAGTTCGGCGGGACGATCGAGTGGCGGCTGAACGACAACTGGTTCATCCGCAGCACGTTCGGCGCCGGCGTCCGCGAGCCGAGCACGGGCGTCGATATCTTCTGGACGGCCGGCTACTGAGGCGGAGCCGCGAGTGGGTAGGAGCGCCCTTCGACGACGAGCCGCGGGGGATCGTCGTCCGCGAGCCAGCGCCCCACCTCGAGCTGCGCGCTCGTCGTGAACCGCGCGTCGAACGCACCTCGCTTCACGCGCGCGATGAGCGCTCCGTCAATGTCCAGCCGGAGCGTGGCCGGGTCGAGCGCCTCGGTCGAGCCATCGCTGAGGACCGCCTCGGGCGCCGCGTCCCCCGCGACGCTCTTGACGAAGAAGGGCGTGGCGTCGACGTGGAAGTAGCACCAATCGTAGCCGTTCGTGAGGATGTAGCGACCGTCGTCGGGATGCCGCGCGATCCACCGGTGCAGGGCGAGCTCGAGCGCGCGCGGCTCGACGAGCTCGCCGTCGTGCCAAAAGCGCCCTTGAGCGTCCAGGCGGAGCGTGCTCTCGCGCGACGTGCCCGGTGGCGGCGCGAAGCGGAAAAAGTCGGGATGGTCGCCGGGCTTCATGGTGGAAGTGTGTTCGGCCGCGCCGGCCGATTCAAGACGAGCGCCCTGGCTCGCCCACGGGCGCACCGAAGGAGCCCTACGGCGCGGGGTCCTTCCGCGGGTGCGCGCCGATCATGCTCGGGCGCTCGATCGGAGCGCGATTCGCAGACAGCACAGAAGATCGTCTCTCGTGATGGAGGGTCGTTGATTCAGTGCGCGCCGCGCGCGAGGTCGACCGCGCTCGCGACAGCCTCCTCGCACGCACGCCTCACCGAGTCCGTCGCGGCGTCCGCGTAGCCGGGCTCGGCCTCGACCCGCGCGTTTCCGCGCGCCGTGCCGAGGAGCTTCCCGGTGTCGTCGACGACGGTGATCTCCATCACGGAGCGCGTCACGACGCTCGATCCGGCGGGCGACTCCTCCAGCGTGACGAGCGTCGCCGTGATCGTGAACTTGCGCGTGAGCCCGGTGAACGTTCCGCCGTCGAGCGCGAGCAAGAGGTCCTCCTTGAGCTCGCTCTCCGACCGGCCGCGCGTCGTCGTCACGCTCGTGACGACGAGCGGTGTCTCGCGGTGCTGGACGACGGGTTTGGGCTTCGGCGCGGCGGGCGGCGGCGCCGCGACCTCGCTGCTGCTGCATGCGACGGCGCACGCGATCACCCAAGAGAAGACGACGCTGGCTGGGGTAGCCATCCTCATGCGCTATCAGTACACTCTTCGCTGGGCCAACTGTTGCAACGACGCGCGTCCCTCCGCTCCTTCCTCGATGCTTGCTCCGTAGCGTCACGCGTAGGCGTCGCGGTCGGTGCGCTCGTCGCCGTCCTCACGGCGTCGGCCGGCTGCAAGGACGCGCGCACCGCGGTTCGTCCCCCGCCCCCCACGGACATCGCCACCGGAGCGACGAACGCTCAGCTGCTCGGCCCGGCGGACTCACCCCACGACCGGACACCGAAGTCGATCACCCCGACGCCCAACCCGTTCGACGCGCCACCGCCCGCCTCGAGCAACGCCGATCCCCTCTCTCCAACGCGTCGTCCGACCGAGCTCTGAGCTCGTCCGCGCCCACGGCTACCGTGCCGGGGTCCACCGTGTTACGCGCGACGACGAATGGAGCGAGACCTCGTCCTCATCCTCGATTTCGGCTCGCAGTACACGCAGCTGATCGCGCGCCGGATCCGCGAGCTCGCCGTCTATTGCGAGATCGTCTCCTTCGACAAGGCGGCCCAGGCGATCGCGGAGAAGAAGCCCCGCGCCCTCGTCCTCTCGGGCGGCCCGTCCAGCGTCTACGGCGAGGGCGCCCCGACCGTCGATCGGAGCGTGCTCGAGTGCGGCGTCCCGATCCTCGGGATCTGCTACGGGCTCCAGCTCGTCGCGAAGCTCTTCGGCGGGCACGTCGCGCGCGCCGACGCGCGGGAGTACGGGCCGGCGCGCGTCTCGGTGGACACCCCGTCCGGCGTGTTCTCGCGCTTCGTCCAAGGGGACGCGCTGGACGTTTGGATGAGCCACGGCGACCGCATCGAGTCGCTCCCTCCCGAGTTCGTCGCGATCGGCACGAGCGACAACACCCCGTACTGCGCGGTGGAGGCGCCCTCTCTGCGGTTCTACGGCCTCCAGTTCCACCCCGAGGTGCACCATACGAAGCGCGGCCGCGCGATCCTCGAGGCGTTCCTGTTCGACGTCGTGGGCCTCTCGCCGACATGGACCGCGGCGGGGTTCGTCGACGACGCCGTCGCGCGCGTCCGCCGCCAGATCGGCGAGGACCGCGCCGTGCTCGGCCTCTCGGGTGGCGTCGACTCGTCCGTGGCGGCGGCGATCTGCGCGCGCGCGATTGGCGATCGGCTGACGTGCATCTTCGTCGACAACGGCCTGCTCCGCCTCGACGAGGGCAAGCGCGTGATGGAGATGTTCGCGCGGACGATGCACCTGCGCGTCGTCCACGTCGACGCGAGCCGCCGCTTCCTCGACGCGCTCGAGGGCGCGACGGATCCGGAGGTGAAGCGCAAGACGATCGGCCGCGTCTTCATCGACGTGTTCGAGGAGGAGGCGCGCAAGATCGAGGGCGCGAAGTTCCTCGTCCAGGGCACGCTCTACCCGGACGTGATCGAGAGCGTCTCGCACAAGGGACCGAGCGCGGTCATCAAGAGTCACCACAACGTGGGAGGGCTTCCGGAGCGCATGCACCTCGCGCTCTGTGAGCCGCTCCGCGAGCTCTTCAAGGACGAGGTGCGCGCAGCGGGTCTCTCGCTCGGCCTCCCGCGCGAGGTCCTCTACCGCCACCCGTTCCCCGGCCCCGGCTTGGCCGTGAGGTGCCTCGGACCGCTGACGGCGAAGCGCCTCGACGCCCTGCGCCTGGCGGACGCGATCTTCGAGGAGGAGCTCCGAAGAGCCGATCTCTACGACGCCATCTGGCAAGCGTTCGCGGTGATCCTCCCCGTGCGAACAGTGGGCGTCATGGGCGACGAGCGGACCTACGACGAGGTCATCGCGCTCCGCGCGGTGGAGTCGACGGACGGGATGACGGCGGATTGGTATCGCATCCCGCACGACGTGCTCGCGCGCGCCTCCACGCGGATCATCAACGAGGTCCCCGGTGTGAACCGCGTCGCGTACGATATCTCGTCGAAGCCGCCGTCGACCATCGAGTGGGAGTGACCATGCGCGCCCTCGCCTTCGTCTCGATCGGGCTAGGCGTCCTCGCGGGCTGCGCGAGCGCGCCTCCCCATAGCTCCCTTCGCGTGTCGGGTTCCATCGGCGACGCCGCCGTGACGATCGACGACCAGCTCATCGGCACGCTCAAGTACGTGGAGAAGCACGGCGTCTCGCTCGCTCCCGGGAAGCACCGGCTGACGGTCGAGAAGTCGGGGTACTTCCCCTACGACAAGCTCCTCGACGCGACGGGCGGTCCGATCCGCGTCGAGGTCGTCCTGGATCCCATCCCGGATTGACCCGCGCGCCTCGCTTGACAGCCCGTGGTGGTTCGTCCACAACGCGCGCGATCATGGCCAACACCCCGAAGTGGAACGTGCGTCTCCGTCACGAGTGGCTCCAGACCCCGCTCAAGAAGAAGCGCATCAAGAAGAACGAGAAGATCCGGCTTGGCCTCTGGGACGCGGAGCAGCGGCGCCAGAGCAAGACCACGGAGCCCCAGCCCGCGAGCTGAGCCTCTCGTCCGTCGGCCGTCGCCGAGGTGGTGGGGCCGGTGGGCTTTCGTCGAGACGACCTGTCTGCGTCGGGAACCAGCTCTCGCGAGCTGAACGCCGGCGCTCGTACGTCTCATCCTCGGCCCCAGCGAAAAACGACCATGAGGCCGGCCGAGTCCACCCTTTCCCCCGTAGCTTCGCTACGCCAGAGACCACGATGAAAGCACTTCCCACCACTGTCCTCGGGCTCGCACTCCTCGTTCCGCTCGCGACGGGCTGCGCCGGTCGCCAGGCGCCCTTCAACGACCTCGACAACGCGCAGGTCACCATCCTGAAGCTCCAGGGACAGCCGCAGCCCTCCGTCCTGCCGACGCCGGGCGGCACGGGTGGCCTGCCGTTCAACATCCCGGGTCTCACGCCGGAGCAGCAGGCGCAGATCCAGGCGGGCATCGGTGGCATCGGCGCCGCGGTTCAGACCGTGATCCCGGGCTTGCCCATCCCTGGAATGCCCGGCGCGACCACCCCCGTCACGCAGCCGCAGCAGACGTTCAACGGCTTCGTCGTCCAGGGCTCCTCGCCCGTCGCCGATGAGAACCTCAAGGACGAGCTCCTCGATATCTTTGGCAAGTCGGACAGCTTCAACCAGAGCGCGGGTCAGTGCTTCACCCCGGGGATGGGCGTCGTTTTCAGCGATCCTGCGAAGGGGAACGTCGAGCTCATGGTGTCGTTCTCGTGCAACGCCGTGAAGGGCAACGGCTTCAGCTGGCCGCACGCCAACTTCGGGATGACGCCGGAGACCTCGGGCAAGCTCCGCCAGATTTACACGCAGATGTTCATGCAACCGCCCCCGAACCCGGGCGGCTGATCGCGGCGTAGAACACCACTGCCTACACCGAGACCGCGTGCTCTTCTGGGTGCGCGGTCTCGCTCATTTTTTGCGGTCGTCCGCTGTGCGTGGGAGCGGAAGAACAGCTACGCTCGGGCTGGTCGGGTCACTCACGCGAGGTGGAACACCTCCGCGCTCGACCCAGGCGCGCGCTCGCGCGCCTCGATCCGATTGCAGGGGCCTCCATGTCGACTCACAAGCTCGCTCCTGGAACTGTGCTCGGTAGGTACGAGCTGCTGCTGCCCATTGCACAGGGCGGCATGGCGACCGTCTGGGCCGCGCGTCAGAAGGGCTCGCGCGGGTTCTCCAAGACCGTCGCCGTGAAGACGATGCTGCCGAACCTCTCCGAGGACGCGGCGTTCGAGCAGATGTTCCTCGACGAAGCAGCTATTGCATCGAAGATACATCACCCGAACGTGGCCGAGATCCTCGACCTCGGTGAGCAGGACGAGATCCTCTACCTCGTGATGGAGTGGGTCGACGGGGAGTCGCTCTCGGCCCTCTCGAAGCAAACGAAGAAGCTCGAGACGGAGATCCCGCTGCGCATCGCGCTGAAGATCGTCGCGCAGGCGTGCGCGGGCCTCCACGCGGCGCACGAGCTGCGCGACGAGAACGACACGCTCGTGGAGCTCGTCCACCGCGACGTGTCCCCGCAGAACATCTTGGTCGCGAGCTCTGGTCTCGTGAAGCTCGTGGACTTCGGCGTCGCGAAGGCGCTCGGGCGCTCGGGCGCGACGAGCGTGGGGCAGCTCAAAGGGAAGGTCCCGTACATGTCCCCCGAGCAGACGCGCGGACAGGATCTCGATCGGCGCACGGACACGTTCGCGATGGGATCCGTGCTCTACCGAGTGGTCACGGGGATCCACCCGTTCATCGACGACAACGACATCAAGACGATGCGAAACATCGCGACGCGGCCGACGATCCGGCCCCGCGTGAAGAACCCCAAGCTCCCGGTCGAGCTCGAGGCCGTCATCATGAAGGCGCTCGAGAAGACCCCCGCGAAGCGCTTCCAGACCGCGGCGGAGCTCGAACACGAGATCGACAAGGTGCTGTCCCTCCTCGGCGGACCCGTCGCGACCGAGGAGGTCGGCGCGTTCGTGCGCGGAACGCTCGCCGAGCGGGACCAGAAGCGTCGGGCGGCGCTGCGCGACGCCGTGCGTGTGGCGGACGAGGCGGCGGCAGGCGGCCCCGCGTCGCGCGACTCGGCGCGGATCATCAATCGCAACTCGGTTGAAACCGTATCGGACCTGATGCTCACGAAGAGCGCGACGCCGCCGAGCTTCACGAGCGGCGTCGTACCCGACGGGGCGACATCGTCCGATCCTCCGCCCTCCCGGAATCCGACGCTCGCGGGGCTCGCGGAGCAGATCCGCGCGGGAGCGCGGCAGGCCCCAGCCGATGACGAAGAGGCGACGCGCGCCGTGGTGCTCTCCGAGGCGATCCTCGCGCCCCCGTCCGCGCCGGCGCCCTCGGTAGCGCCCCCCCTGCCGGGCCGCATCGGCTCCGAGACGGATCCTCCGCGCGACGTGGTCTCCTCGCCCACGCTCGCCGCCGTGACAGGGACGGCGATGCCGCTCGTCGTGGCCCAGAAGCGCAGGACCGGCGTCATCGCCGCGGCAGCGCTCTTGGTCGTCGGGGCAGGTGCGGTCGCGGCGCTGCTCGTGGCGAAGTCGAGCGCGAAGTCGCCGGACGGTCGCCCCGCGACCACCGTCGCGAGCGTGGCCTCGGCGACCCCCAAGGCGGTGACGCCCGCGGCGCCAGAGGAGACGGCGAAGCCCAAGAGCTCCGGCATCTCGATCGATGATCTTCCCAGTGATCCCGCCGCGTCGAGCAGCGCGACCCCCGACGCGACGCCGACCGCGCCGGGCGGGAACATTTCGCCCCACCTCCCGGCTGGCATCCCCGGCCCCCACGTGGCGACGACCCCCTCCAACCCCACGCCGAAACCCGCCGAACCACCCCCGACCGCGAAGCCCGCCGATCCGGCGACTCAACCAACGACGAAGCCGTGGGTGCCAGCGGTTCAAAACCCCGGGTTCTGACGCCGAAGCCAGCGGCGAAGCGCGCTCCGGCGCCCCCTCCCCGTCCTTCGCCTCCCGCGCCGACGGGGCGGTCGGGGTGGCTCAGCATGCGCGATCTCCTCGTGGTGGCGGCGTGCGGCGCGCTCGTGTCGATCGCCGCGGTCGTCCGCCCTTTCGTCTCCGCAGGCACGCTGCCGACCACGCCGAGCGCGAGCGCCGTTCCACTTCTTCAGGAGCTGCCGGAGGGCGCCCCCGCTCCCGTGTGGCAAGAAGCCGCAGCGCCGAGCGACGCGCCGCTCTCGGGCTGCGCGATCCCGGACAAGGGCATGGGCCCCTACGTCGAGGTCCCGAGCGCGACGCCGTTCCTCGCGAAGGTGTTCGTGCCGAAGGAGCGCATCGGACAGAGCGACGGGTACCGCGTGCTCGTCCACTTTCATGGGGGCGAGCCCGTCCGGAAGCTCATGGTGCTGGAGGACTTCGACTACGTGATCGCGACGATCGATCGCGGGAACGGATCGAACGCGTACCTCGGCACCGTGAAGGATCGGCGTGCGTGGGACGAACTGCTCGCAGGGATCGACGAACACGTGAGCCGGGCGATGGGTCGGACCATGAAGGCGGACGAGGTGATCGTCTCGTCGTGGAGCGCAGGCTACAAAGCAGTCGAGGAGCTCCTCCGCTTGGCGCCACCCGATCCGCTCTTCCACGGTCTCGTGCTCCTCGACTCGCTCCACGCGAGCCACCCGATCGGAAAAGGTCAGCTCGACGGATTCATCCGAGCGGGCAAGCGCGCGGCGGCGGGCAACGAGCCGTTCTTCTTCTCCATGGCTCACTCCGCGATCATCCCCGACGGCTACGCGTCGACGACCGAGACCGCGAGCTACGTGATCACGCGGACCGGCCTGCACCGCCAGGACGTCGTGGACGGCGGGCAGGATCGCTTGCCGCTCCGCTCCGTCGCGCAGAAGGGGAAGTTCGAGGTCCGCGGCTATGCCGGGAACGACAAAGCGGCGCACTGCGATCAGCTGCGGCTCTTGCCCATCATCCTGCACCGCCAGCAGAAGACTACTTCCGCGGTCGCCGGCGCGTCGCCTTCGCCTCGTCCGTGACGAGCTCGGTCAGCGCCTCGCGCCAGACCTCGACGTTCGAGTTGCGCCGGGCACGCGCCTCGGCCTCGGCCTCCTTGCGCGCTTCTCGCGCGTTGCGCTCGAGATCGTTCTCCTGCTTGAGCGCGTGGGTCGTCTCGAAGTCGAGATCGGTGAGGCGAACGCGCACATCGGGCGTGAGCGCCGGCCGCGGCGTGGAGCCCGGAGGCGTCTGCGCGTCGTAGCGGCGCTTCGCGTCCGGCGCCGGTTCGGTGAACGGGAGGGTCGCGCGATCCGGGACGTCGAGGTCCTCGCGGTTGATCTCGGGCATCGTCGCGAGCCCGACCCGAATGTCGGGCATCGATCCGGCCGCGCGTCCGCTCGGGACGCTCGCGAGATCGATCGCTGCCATCGTGTTGCGGCCGACGGTGGCCGTTCCCAGCGTGATGTCGGGCGAGATCGCGTCGAGCTCGATGACCGCCATCGTCTTGTGTCCGATGTTCGCGATCGAGACCGTGACCTCGGGTGCCGATGGGGGATCCGCAGGTAGCGGCATTTGCGGAGCGGTGCCAGGGATGAACGGCATCGTCCCGCGACCCGGCGTCGGCTTGCGCATGGGCGGGGGGCGCTGGGTGCGGGGACGGCTTCCGGACGCGGGCCGCGAGGACTTGGGCGCGGGCGGGATCTTCGGCCCCGTCGGTCCGCCGGAGGGTGGGCGTGAAGGGGGTGGGGGCTTGGAGGAGATGGGCGCTCGCTCGTTCGAGGCCGAGAGGCGAGCGTTGCGCGCGACGAGCGCGCCGAACGCGCGCATCGGTGAGGCGGGAGCGCTGTTCGCGGGTCGCTCCGCGGAGCTCGCCCGAGGGGCCGCGTTCCCCGGGTCGCCGAGCTCGCGACCGAGAGGCGCGGCCTGATCCTCGAGGCCGAGCAACGTCGGCTTGGGCACGCGCGCTCCCCAGATCGCCTTCCGCGCAAGCCCGGTGTCCCCGTCCGGAGGGATGGAGGGAGGGAGCGCGCGCCGCCGCCGCCTGAGCTCCGACTTCTGAGAGCGCTTCGCGACCTCGCCATCGATCAGCTCGTCGACCTGTTGGAGTCCCTCTTCGAAGGCCACGGGGATGCGCGCCGTGTCCGCCCACGTCGCCATGACGGCGCAGAGCACGGCGGCCTCGCGCGCCGCGATGTACACGTCGATCGGGGCAGCCCCGCCGTACGGGACGAGCGCCTCGCGGGGCATCGTGCGGATCGTCACGCCGTCCGTACCGAGCACCTGCTCCGCGGCGTTGACCAGATCGAGGCGGCCCTTCTCGGGCATGTTCTCGGGCGCGTGGTGCGTGACGAGCCGACCCCGGCGCGTGAGGATGAACGCGAAGTCGGCCCCCGCGACGTCGCGCACGCGATCGATGATGTCGTCCAGAGTCGGCACGGCGCTCCGCGCGTCCCCCAGCAGCGGCCGCGCAATGCAGACGGTAGCGCGTTTGGGGGGACGCGCGAAGTTACCCTCAGTACGACTTGGCGAAGAGGACGCGCCGCGTGCTCGGCTGTCCGGTGAAGATGCAAGTCCCTGGCTCGAGGGCGGAGGGGATATCTTGTGGAATATTCCGAACCGTCACCTTGAGCTTCTCCTTGAGCTCCTGCTCGACCGCGGCGTCCCCGGCGAAGTGGGCGAGCGCGAACCCCCCGTGGACGGCCTCTGCCGCCCCCGGCTTCGGGGTGAAGAACGCGTCGAAGTCGGCCCGAGTGTCGATCGACCGGGTGTGCTCCGCCCGGAACGCGCGCGCGCGGTCGAGCAACGTCGCCTGCATCGCGTCGAGGGTTTCGAGCACCGACGTCACGAACTCTGCACGGCTCACGATGGCTTTGTCGCGCGGGCTCTTCGTGCGCTGGGCGACGCTGACGTTCCCCGCCTCCACGTCGCGGGGACCGATCTCGATCCGGAGCGGGACGCCTTTCTTGATCCACTCCCAGCTCTTCTCGCCGCCCCGCATGTCCCGCGCGTCGATGTCGACGTCGAGCAGCCGGTCGTGAAAGCGCAGCGTCTTCAGCTCGGCGCGGAGGCTCGTCGCGTACTCCATGACCGCCGTCTTCGTGTCGTCTCCGCGGAAGATGGGGAGAATCACGACGTGGGTCGGTGCGCGCGGCGGCACGATCATCCCGTCGTCGTCGCCGTGGGTCATGATCATGCCGCCGATGAGGCGCGTCGAGACGCCCCATGACGTGGTCCACGCGTACTCCTCCTTCTCTTCCTTCGACGCGAACTTGATCCCGCTCGCCTTCGCGAAGTTCTGCCCGAGGAAGTGGGACGTCCCCGCCTGGAGGGCCTTTCGGTCCTGCATCATGGCCTCGATCGAGTACGTATCGACGGCGCCCGGGAAGCGCTCGCTCTCGGTCTTCGCGCCGCGGTGCACGGGCATCGCCATGAAGTCCTCGGCGAACGTGGCGTAGACGTCGAGCATCTTCTTCGTCTCCTCCTCGGCCTCCTCGCGCGTCGCGTGGGCGGTGTGGCCCTCCTGCCAGAGGAACTCCGCCGTGCGGAGGAACAGGCGCGTGCGCATCTCCCATCGGACGACGTTCGCCCACTGGTTGATGAGGAGCGGGAGATCCCGGTAGCTCTGCACCCACTGCGCGAAGGACGCGCCGATGATGGTCTCGCTCGTCGGCCGCACGATGAGCGGCTCCTCGAGCTTCGCCTTCGATCGGGGATGAGTCCGCCGTCGGGCCCCGCGACGAGGCGGTGATGCGTCACCACGGCGCACTCCTTTCCGCGAACCCCTCGACGTGCTCCGCCTCCTTCTCGAGGTAGCTCTTCGGGATGAACAGCGGGAAGTACGCGTTCTTGTGGCCGGTGTCCTTGAACATCCGGTCGAGCTCCGCCTGATGCGCTCCCAGAGCGCGTAGCCCCACGGCTTGATCACCATGCAGCCGCGCACCGCGGAGTTCTCCGCGAGGTCGGCCGCGCGGACGACCTGCTGGTACCACTCGGCGTAGTCGTCGGCGCGCGTCGGCTTGATCGCGGTCTCGACCTTGCCACCCGCGCTACCGCCCTTCTGCTGCTTGCCTTGCTCGTTCTTCGTCACGGGGCCTCCGATACCACGGGACGCACCGGGCGCGGACCACCGGACGAGCGTCGCGCGGATAGGGGCCTCTCGCGTCGCCGCGGGGTCCCAGGCGAAGGAGCGTGGTAAAGACGCTCGGTGCTCGACGCGATCGTGATCGGGAGTGGGCCGAACGGGCTCGTGGCGGCCGCCTACCTCGCGCGCGCCGGGATGAAGGTCACCGTGCTCGAGGCGGGAGACGAGATCGGCGGCGCGTGCCGCACGGTGGAGAGCACGAGGCGCGGGTTCAAGCACGACGCTGGCGCGGGGTTCTTCCCGTTCGGCTCGCACAGCGCCGCGCTCGTGGGCCTGGATTTGCCGGGCGCTGGGCTCACGTGGAGGCACGCGGAGATCGACTCGCCCATCCCGCGCTCGACGGGAGCGTCGGGGTGATCGCGCGCGACGTCGACCGGACGGCGGAGCACCTCGGGGTCGACGGGACGCGGCGAGCGATCGCCACCTGGTACGCGCGGAACGCAGAGCGCGTCCTCCCCGCGTTGCTCTCCACGCTCTGCCGCTGCGCGCGGGGCCCGCGATGGGCCCGTGGAGCGCGCTCAAGCTCGCGCGCGTCGCGCTGTCGAGCGGGCGCGGCTTCGCGGAGTCCACGTTCCAGACCGCGGCCGCTCGACGCATGATCCCGGCGCTCGCCCTCCACACCGACGTCGGCCCGGACGACGCGTTCGGCGCCGTCGTGGGGTTCATGCTCGCCGTGACGGCATCGCACGGTGGCTTCGCGGTGCCCGAGGGCGGCTCGGGCGCGATCACCGCGACGATCGCGAGGCGGGTTCGGGAAGCCGGCGGCGTCACGCGGACAGGCAAGCGAGTGACGCGCGTGCTCGTCGACGGCGGTCGCGCGCGCGGCGTGCGCTGCGCGGACGGCGACGAGGTCGAAGCGCGGTTCGTGGTCGCGGACACGGGTGCACCGCAGCTCTATCTCGATCTGCTTGATCCGAACGTCGTCCCGTCGAGCGTGATCGAGCGCATGCGCGCATTCGACTGGGGCTTCGGGACGTTCAAGATCGACTGGGCGCTCTCCGCGCCCGTCCCCTGGAGGGACGACGCGTGCCGCCGCGCCGCCGTCGTCCACACCGGCGAGGATCTCGACGACCTCGCGCGCTTCACACGGCAAGTCCGCGCGCGGGAGCTCCCCGAGCGCCCCTACTTGGTGATCGGTCAACAATCGCTCATGGACCCGACGCGCGCGCCCGCAGGCGCGCACACGCTCTACGCCTACTCCCGGGTCCCGAGCGACCTCCCGGGGGCTGGGCGGCCGCGCGCGAGCGCTTCGCCGACCGCGTCGACGACCGGATCGAGGCGCTCGCGCCTGGCTTCAAGGCGCGCGTGCTCGCGCGCACGATCTTCGCCCCGCCGGATTCAGAGTCGATGAACGCGAACCTCCGAGGAGGCGACCTCGGCGGGGGCTCGGCGCAGCTCCAGAACCAGCTCTTCCTCCGGCCCTTGTTCCCTTACTTTCGCTACGCGACGCCGATCGCGCCCTATCTTTGCTCGAGCTACACGCACCCGGGCGCGGCGTGCACGGCGCGTGCGGTCACAACGCGGCGCTCCAGGTCCTCGCCGACGCGTGATCCATCGCGCGATCGGATCATTGCGCGCTCGCATCACCGCAGGATCCGGCGCTCGTGCGCGCCCGAGCAACCGCTCCGCGATGGGAGTCGGTCAGGTGGTCAGTGCGCCTTCTCCGCGGCGCAGGCCCCCTCGACGTTCGCCGCGCACGCGCGCTTGAGGAGCGCCTTCGCGCGCGGCGCGTCCGCGGGGACGTCCCCGCTCACCAAGAGTTCGGCGGCCTCGTAGCACCCCGTCGCCTCGCCGAGCTCGCAGGCCTTCGCGTAGGCCTCGAGCGCGAGGACGAACTTCGGAGGCTCGTGCGAGACCAGGAAGGCGCCGACGTGCATGCAGCCGAGCGCGTTGCCCTTGGCGCAGGCGGACTCGTACAGGGTCACGGCGCGAGCCGGGTTCGGCGGGAGCCCGCGCCCCTCCTCGACCATTCTGCCGAGCTCGACGCACGACGGGGGATCGCCCGCGTCGCACCCTTGTTTGAAGGCCGCCGCTGCCGCCGCCGCGTCGTGAAGATCGTCACGCGTCGCGCCGAGCGTGCTGCACGCCTCGGCGACGCCGGCGTCGCACGCCTTCGCGTAGAGCTCGCACGCGCGCGCGGGATCCGCGTGGGAGCCGCTCCCGTCGCGCACGTGTTGCCCAGCGAAGAAGCACCCACGCGCGACGCCGAGCTCACACGCGCGCCCGAACGCCGCGAGCGCTCTCGCGGGATCGCGCGTGGGCCCTTGGTCGAGGAGACGGGCGGCGTTGAAGCACCCCGCCCCGGAGCCGCCCTCGCACGCGCGCTCGAAGAGCGCAGACGCGACGTCCGTGAGCCGTGCGCGGCCCGCCTCGGCGAGGATCCCCAGGTTCACACAGGCGGCGGCCTCGCCGAGATCGCAGCCCTGTCGGTACGCGTCCGCCACGCGCTCGAGGTCCGCGCCCACGGCGCCGGGCTCCGCGAGGAGCGCGAAATCGAAGCAGCCCTTGCCGTCCCCGAGCGCGCACGCCTTCTTGTAGAACGCCGCGGCGCGAACGGGATCCTTCGGGCCGCCCTCCCCGCGCTCCATGAGCACACCGGCGTTCACGCACGCGAGCGCCTCCCCTCCTTCGCAGCTCCTCTCGAGGAACGACGCGGCGCGCGTCGCGTCCTTCGGCACCCCTTCCCCGCGCGCGTAGAGCGCGCCGAGCACCGCGCAGCTCTGCATGTGCCCGCGCGTGCACTGCTCGTCGCACTCGACCGGTTTGTCCGCACGACAGAGGAACGGGCGATCGATGCTTGTGGCGGCGCACTTGTGATCGACGAGCACGAGCCCCTCCGCGCACGCGGCCTCCCCCACCTCCACGTCGGGCTTGGAGGAAGAAGGGTCGAGCGCGCCGCCGAGCGGCGCGAGCTCGAGGCGGACGAGCGAGCTGCACCGCGCAGGCGGGCGCGCCGCCGCAGCGTCGAACGCACGGCACGTGTCCAGGTCTCCATCGCGCGCCTCGGCGAGCTTCGCGCTCTTCGAACTCGCGTCCGCGCCGATCTTGAAGATCTCCGCGGCCGCGCGGAGATCCCCGCGCGTCCCCGTCGCCATCGCGAACGCCCCTACGTAGGCGCCCCGCACGAAATGCGTCGCCCCCTCACAGTGACCGGAGAGCTCCATCGAACGGACGGCCGCGACCGTCGTGCGGCGCTTCCCGATCATCGAGATCGCGAGGTCGAGCGTGGCGCCCCGCTTCATCTCGCTCTCGATCTTTCCCAGCACGCTCGCCCCGAACGCCGGGAGGTTCGCGCGCACCTCGTCGGCATCGTCGAGCTTCACGGTGAACTCCTGGGGCGAGAGCCCGTGGAAGGCGTAGCTCCCGCTCGCGTGACAGTCGGGGAGCAGCTTCAGGGACTCGCACGACCAGGCGACGACCGCGATCCCGTCGCCCATCGCGTCCTCCAAATCCGCCCGTTCGTGCGCCTCGAGGTCCACGACGAGCGGCGTCCCGGCTCCTTTCGTGCTCGTGCACGAGCCCTCCCCGAGCGCGTCCTTCGCGGTTGGATCCGCGGGGCGAATCTCACGCGCCGCGCTGCCCGCGGAGCACGCGCTCGAGAGCCCCACGAGCGCGAAGACCCACGCTCGGGTGGCCGCAGCAGGTCGGCTCGCGCCGCAGGCGTTCGTTCTTGGCGCGGGGCCTCCGCGCACCCTCAAGCCTCTCATCGACCGACGCTCCGGAGACGTGGAGCGCCGATGGCGCCCCGCTCTGCCGCGGCACTTCCCGCGGCTCGACGAGAGTGTACGCCCGGCGCGCTAGAAGAAGTTCCCGATCGTGAACTCGAACACGCTGCTCTCCTCGTAGCTGAGCGGCTTGAGCGGGAAGCCCCACTCGAAGCGCAGCGGCCCGAGGGGCGAGATCCAGCGAATGCCGAAGCCCACGCTCGTGCGCACGTCGAGCAAGCTCTCCGGTCCGAAGCACGGGTTCGTGACCGCGTTCGGCGACGCGGGCGCCGCGTCGCAATAGAGTTGCTCCAGGTTCCACGTGTTGCCGAGGTCGGTGAAGACGACGCCGCGGACCTGGACGGCCTCGATGATCGGGAACTCGATCTCGACGTTCTGGTAGTACATGAGGTTGCCGCCGATCGGCTGGCCGTTCGTGATCGGCGCGGCGTTCTCGTCGAGGCTGTCGCGGAGCGGCAGCCGTGGGCCGACGGTGCGCAAGCGGAAGCCACGGAGATCGTAGATGCCGCCGAGCCAGAAGCGGCTGTAGATCGGGACGCCCTGAGCGTCCGGGCTGACGACGGCGCCCGCGTTCGAGTTGACCCGGAAGATGATCGATTCGGTGATCGGGTAGTAGAAGCGCGCGTTCGCGGTGAACTTGTAGAACTCGTTCTCGGTGCCCAGGAAGTTGGGCGCCGCCTCGACCGACCCCGACAGGTAGATGCCCTTGGTCGGGAACTGCTGGTTGTTCCTCGAGTCGTACGTGATCGTCGGGCGGATGCTCGACGTGACGCCGTCGGTGAAGAGGTTCGCGAGCGGGAGCTTCTTGAACACGCTCACGGCGCTCGCCGTACCGAAGAACGTCGACGTCGTCGTGGTGGAGATCTCGTTGTTCTCGAGCGTGTACGTCAGCGCGAGCCGCACCTCGGGGTCGACGAGCGGATAGCCGAACGTCACCGCGCCGCCCGCCGAGTTCTGCGAGAAGCCGTCGTAGACGCGGAGCTGATCGTAGAGGTGGATCGCGCCCGAGAACTTGGAGTCCAGGAAGTAGGGGTCCGCGAGCTCGAAGTCGATCTGCTGCCGCAAGCCGGAGATGCTCGCGTTGAGCGCGAAGGCGAGGCCCGTCCCGAACAGGTTCGCCTGTTGGATCTGAGCGGTCGCGATGAAGCTCTCGATGCTCGAGAACCCGGCGCCGATCTGGAACGTGCCGGTCGGCTTCTCGACGATGTCGATGTTGATGTTGATCGTCGTGTCGTCGTCACCTTGCTCGGGCGTGATGTCGACCTTTTCGAAGTAGCCGAGTCGGTAGATGCGCTCGCGTGAGCGCGCGAGCCCCGTCTCGCTGAAGAGCTTGCCCTCCTCGATCTCGATCTCGCGCCGGATCACCTTGTCCCGCGTCTTCGTGTTCCCGTGGATCTCGATGCGGCCGAACTTGACGGGCTTCTTGCGCTGGATCGCCATGCGCAGATCGACCTCGTTCGTGTCCGGATCGACCTCGTTCTCGAGGGGGACCTCGACGTTCGCGTACCCCGCGTCCCGGTACAGGGTCTGGATCGAGCCGATGTCGCGCGAGAGCTCGGCGCGGTTGAACCAGTCCCCCTGCTTGGCCTTGATCATCTCGCGGAGGGCGCGGCGCCCGCCGAGCGGCGTCACCTCTTTGCCGTCCGCGTCGCGCTCGTAGACCTTGATGCTGCGGATCTTGAAGCGCGGCCCCTCGACGATCGGGATGGTGATCTCGATCCCCGTGCGATCCTGCGTGAGCTCCACGCGCGGCGACGCCACGGAGACGCCGAGGAACCCTCGGTCGTAGTAGAGCGCGTTGATCACGAGGATATCGCGCTCGAACGCGTCCTGTCGGAAAGAGCCGCCCGAGCCGAAATCGAAGAAGCTCGAGTGCCCCGTGATCATCACGTCGCGCAGGTCCGACTCCGGGACACTGTTGTTCCCGATGAAGGTGATGCGGCGCACGCTGACCTGCTCGTGCTCGTGGATCGTGAACTTGAGGACGACCTGGTTGTTCTTCGCGGGGGTGACCTCGAAGTCGACCTCCGCGAGGAAGAAGCCCTCCTCCGCGTACTTGTCGCGGACCTTCTGCACGCCCGCGCGCACCGACGCGTAGCTCAGGATCGAGCCGATCTTCACGTCCGCCGCGCTGATCGCCTCGGTCAGGTCATCCTCGTCGAGCCCCTTGTTCCCTTCCCACTCGAGGGCCTTGATGCTCGCGCGCTCGCGCACGATCACGCGGAGGACGCACTCGTTGTCCTTTCGCGTGAGGTCGACCTGGATGTCCTCGAAGAAGAGCGACTTCCACATCTCCCGCACGTCGCGGTGGAGCGCCTCGGGCGAGAACTCTTTGCCGACACGCTCGCCCACGAGGTAGACGAGGATGTCCTCGCTCGGGATTCGCTGGTTCCCACTGACCGTCACCTTCGCGATGACGAGGCCGCGCGCAAGCTCGGCGTCCGTCTTCGGGAGCTCGATCGGCCCGTCCGGCGTGGGGTCGGGTTGGGGCTGGGGCGTGGGATCGGGCGTCGGCTGATCCGGCGCGGGCTGACCCGGTTGTCCCGGCGCGGGCTGACCCGGCGCGGGCTGACCCGGTTGTCCCGGCGCGGGCTGACCCGGCGCGGGCTGACCCGGTTGTTTGGGCGCGGGCTGCGGTTGTCCCGGTGCGGGCTGCCCCGGCGCGGGCTGACCCGGTTGTCCCGGCGCGGGCTGGCGCGGCTGAGGTTGGGCGAACGCGGTGGCCGCCGAGAGCCACGCAACGAGCGCGCACAGCATCGCGGCGAAGGCGCGCGACCATCGATCCCGATGTGGATGCGGGAGGCTTTTCACGCCGTTTGCTCGGAGAGACAACGCGGCCAGACGGGGATCGAGGAGCTCAAGACGCTGCCGGGGCGAACGGTTAGCCCAGGCTCATCGGGGTCTCAAGCCTCACGCACAGAATCGATCGATCCATCGACCGAGCACCGAACAGGATCGGCGCTCCAGTCATTGGAGCCGCTTGCGATCGCGCTCCTCGCGCACCCGGCGCGCCTCGCGCTCCGTGATTTCGCGCACGCGCTCGTGGAGATCGATCACGTCCGCGCCCTTCCCGAGCGCCGGACGAGCCTTCTTCTCTGGCGTGGGGCGTGTCCACCGCTCCTTGAGGAGCTTCGGGAGGGTCCACGCATCCGCTCCATCGAACGGCTGCATCGGGATGAGGTTGATGCCCGCGAGGATCAGGTTGTTCCAGAGGAACGAGGAGAGGAACTCGGTCAGGAAGGCGCCGCGATCGAGCGGCACCTTCAAGAGGACGAACGCCACGCCGAACACGATCAGCTGCGCCCACACCCCACCCCAGGAGACGAGCGCGCGCTGGAGCGGCGTTTGTCGGCCGCCCGACCAACAGACGCCGCCCAGGCCGTGCACGTCGATGCGACTGACCGGCAGGCCGCAGAGTTTGGCGACGGCCGCGTGCCCGAGCTCGTGCATCAGGATGAGGACGATGAACCCGAGCCAGAACCCAGGGATCCACTGGAACTGGCTGAAGAAGATCGCGCCGAGCGGGGCGCTGAAATGGATCCGCGTCGGCACTCGGGCGATCGAGAAGTGCAGCCAGCCGCCGTGAAAGCGCCGCTTGGTTTCGGGCATCTGGTGCGGCTTAAGCTGACTCCTCGGGTGCGGTTCCGTCAACCGCGGCGTTGCGCGAATCGCTCGCCACGGCGATCGGTCGGTCGGCGCGTGCTAAAGAAGCAGTGTGGAGCAGCAAGCCGCGCCGACGTTCTCGCTCCCGCGCCCCCGCGCGGTGATGATCGGCCTGCTCGCGACGATGTTCGTGGGCTGGGCGGTCATGGCCTCGCTCGCGAAGTGGGGGCAGGATCTCCGCCCGTTCGACCTCCTCGTCGGGAAGCCCGAGGCGCTCTTCAGCGAACCGTGGCGCATCTTCACGAACCCGTTCGTCCACGACTACCGCAGCCTCGCGCACGTCGCGACGAACCTCGTCTTCTTCTATTTCATGGCGACGCCGCTCGAGGAGCGTTGGAAGAAGGGGCGCTTCCTCGGGTCCATGCTCGCTTCCGCGTGGATCGCGTCCTTCGTCGAGCTGCTCCTCGAGCGGTACGTCCCGTGGTTCCGCACGAACAGCGTCGTGTTCGGGAGCATCGCGATGACGAACGCGGCTTGCGTCGCCTGGGCCGTGCAGCTCCGGGGCGCGCAGGTGCGGCTCTACGGCGCCCTGCCGATGAGCTCCACGGCGCTCCTCGTGCTCATCGTCGTGATGAACGTGATCTCCGTGCTCGCCGGCGGCCGCTTCGAGGGGACCACGACCCCATTCGTCGCGATGGGCCTCGGCTTCCTCCTCAGCGACATGTCCCCCCTGCGCCGCCTCTATTTGCAAGCGCGATACAGGCGACTCGCGCAGCAGAGCGCGCGGCTCCACGTCGAGCGCGAAGGGCGCGCCGCGCTCCGGGTCATCCAGGGCGGAGCGTCCAAGAAGCCCGACCGCTCGATGATGAACTAGCCCGAGCCCCGCCGATCAAACCGGTGCGGGTCGCGGGTCTAGTCCGACACGGCGCAGGCCTGGACGTCGGCGATCGTCGAGGCCTTCATGACGCAGTCGAGCTCCTTCTTGTCGACGCGACGACCCTCGAGCTCGCGCCGACACTGGTTCATCCACTCGTCGCCGATCTTGCCCCGATGGTTCTTCACGATGACCATCCCCACCTCGCTCGTCTCGTCCGTGGTCGACGCCTTCACGTCGTTGTCCCAGACCTCGCGCAGGTGGTTGCCGAGCCGCTCGCAGTCGCTCTGGCTCATCGTGCGCCCGCAGGCCGTCCCGAAGGACAGCGCCGCGAGCG
The DNA here is from genome assembly GCA_046351395.1 of Polyangiaceae bacterium. Classification (GTDB taxonomy): domain Bacteria; phylum Myxococcota_A; class Polyangia; order Polyangiales; family Polyangiaceae; genus CAYYKK01. The sequence goes on along the minus strand of JAXLYP010000008.1, from coordinate 149,187 downwards.
CCACGATCCCGATCCCGACCGCTCGACGCGCGTCGGTCACGTGTCCATGAAGGGCTTGAGCTGCTTCGAGCGGCTCGGGTGGCGGAGCTTGCGGAGCGCCTTCGCCTCGATCTGACGGATGCGCTCGCGCGTGACCTCGAAGTCCTGACCGACCTCCTCGAGGGTGTGATCGCTCTTCTCGCCGATGCCGAAGCGCATCCGGAGGACCTTCTCCTCGCGCGGCGTCAGCGTCTTCAACACGCGCCGCGTCTGCTCCGCGAGGTTCATGTTGATGACCGCCTCGGCGGGCGAGATGACGCTCTTGTCCTCGATGAAGTCGCCGAGATGCGAGTCCTCCTCCTCGCCGATCGGGGTCTCGAGGCTGATGGGCTCCTTCGCGATCTTGAGGACCTTGCGGACCTTGTCGAGCGGCAGCTCCATCTTCTCCGCGATCTCTTCGGGCGTCGGCTCGCGGCCGTACTCCTGGACGAGGTAGCGGCTCGTTCGGATCAGCTTGTTGATCGTCTCGATCATGTGGACGGGGATGCGGATGGTCCGCGCCTGATCCGCGATCGCGCGGGTGATCGCCTGCCGGATCCACCACGTCGCGTACGTCGAGAACTTGTAGCCGCGCTTGTACTCGAACTTGTCGACGGCCTTCATGAGGCCGATGTTGCCCTCCTGGATCAGATCCAGGAACTGCAGGCCGCGGTTCGTGTACTTCTTCGCGATCGAGACGACGAGGCGGAGGTTCGCCTCGACGAGCTCCGCCTTGGCCTTCTCGGCCATGCGCTCGCCGCCGCGGATGTTCTCGTACGTCGCGCGGATCGCCTCGACGTCGATGTTGAGCTCCTCCTCCACCTTGCGGAGGCCGCGCGCCGCGTTCTTGATCGTCTGCTCGAACGTCTCGAGCTCCTCGCGCGTGACGCCGAGCTTCTTCGCGAGGCGCGACTCCATCGCCCCGTTGCCCCGCACCTTCGCGAGCTCGCGCTTGAGATCGTTCTTCGTGAGGCCCGTGCGGCGCTCGAGCTCGGTCGCGCCCGCCTCCGCGCGCTCGACCTTCATGATGAGGCTCTTCAGCTTGAGGACGATCTTCTCGATCGTCTTCTTGTTGAGCCGCATGTCCTCGAGCGTCGTGACCATGTCGCTCGTGGTCTCTTCGATCTCGCCGTCGATCGCCTTCTTGCGCGTGTCCTTCGCCTCCTTGCGCTCCTCCTGGAGGTCGAGCTTCTTCTTGTCGAGGCGCTTGACCTTGTCGATCAGGCGGATGATGCGGCGATCCGCCTCCTCCTCGTCGAACTCCTGGTCGTCCGCCTCGGCGTCCTTGATGAGATCCTTGACGCGGATCTTGTGCTTCCGGAGCTTCTCGCCGAGATCGATGATCTCGTGCACCGCGACGGGCGAGTCGAGGATGGCGGCGTTGACGCGCATCTCACCGGACTCGATCCGCTTCGCGATCTCGACCTCGCCCTCGCGGGTGAGCAGCGAGACGCTGCCCATCTTCCGGAGGTACATGCGGACCGGATCGTTCGACTTCGAGTAGTAGTCGACGTCCTCCTCTTCGCGGTCCTGGCCGACGATGATCTTCTTCTCGCCAGCCTCCTCCTCCGCGATCCGCTTCGGCGCGATCTTGACCTGCGTCGCGCCGTCGACGATCTCGATGTCCTCGTCGCCGAGGGCGCCGACGACGTCGTCGATCTGATCGGGCGCCATGTCCTGCGGGAGCGCCTCGTTCACCTCTTCGTAGGTGAGGAAGCCCTTCGCCTTGCCGGACTCGACGAGCTTCTCGAGGCCCTTGCCCGAGCCGCTCGCGCGCGGCGGCGGGACCTCGGAGTCCATTCCGAGGTCACCGTCCGGCGGCTCGGACGCGCCGTGACGATCGTCGTCGTCCTCGTACTCCGCGGCGCGGAGCTGGCCCTTCCCGTTCGCCCGGCGCGTTCCGTCCGCGTGGACGCCGTGGAAGCCGTTCTGCTGGGCGCCACGGCCCTTGGCGCCGGGCTCGCGGCGCAGACCGTTCTGCTCGCTCGCCTTCGCGCGAGGAGCGCCTCCGGCCTTCGAGGGAGCTGCCTTCGTGCCCGGCCTCGACGGAGTTTCCGCAGGAACCTTCGGCTTCGCACCGGTCGGCTTCGCTGCAGCCTTCGGAGCTGCCTTCGATTCAGAGGACTTCGTTCGCGTCGCCTTGGGCTTCGTCGCCATTCCTACTCCACTTCGAGCGCCCGCTCGCGCTCCGAGAACCTTGAGGGATCAGCCCGCGTCGTCACGTGGGCTGTACTGAAACGTCGAGGCACGACACCTTCGAGACGGATGCGGGCGCCAGCGCCGCTTCGCTGGCGTGTCGAGGTGTCAACTTGCCTCTTCGAAGAACCGATGAAACTCCGCGACGGGACCGCCGTGGGATCGAGCGCTCACGGCGCGCTCGGGGTGAGTCGAAGCGAAGCGTGCGCCTCGCAAAGAATGACTTTGATGCAAAAGGTGCTGCCGTTCAAACGATCGGCCGCCGGGTCGGCCCCGGGGACGAGGACCAGGTCAATCCAGCCCGAGCTTCTTTCTCGCGTGGAGCTGAGCCTGAAGGAGGAGGTCGTCCTCCGCTTCGCGCGTGAGACTCGAAGCCTGGCTGAGCTGCTTGACGACCCCAGCCTTCTCGTGCCGCCCCGATTCGTTTCTAAGCAATTCGATGTTCTCTAAGAGGATGCCCTTCGCCTCTCGGGCCTCGAGGAGCGGCGACGCCAGGCGCTGAGCCGCGAACACTTGGATCGAACGAGGCAATGACGCAAGTAGAACCTCGGGGTCAACTTCCGTGTGCGCGGCCGCGTCTTGGCGCGGATCCTGCTCGTGCGCGACGCCGCGAAGCGGCCGTCGAGCGCGGCGGAGCGCGACGATAGCGAGCGCTGCGTCACCCGAGAGATCACCGAGGCGCGAGACCACGTCGGGGTCGTCGAGCAGCTCCGGCGCGTCGAACAGAGCGCCCACTGCGTCGAGGACGATCTTGTTCGCTTGCGGGGCCGGCGCGGGGCGCTGCGGTCCACGGTCACCGCCCGCCAACTCGACCGCGAGGAGCCGCTCGAGCCGCGTCAGATCGGCGGGCGACTCGTTGTTCATGACGAGCCGGCGCGACAGTCGATCCGCGTACGTCTTCGCCATGTGCCGAACGTTCTCGTCGTTCTCCTCCGAGAGGAGGCGGGCGACGGCCTTCACGCGCGCGACGCGCTCCTCGAGCGTCGCCCCCGTGAAACGCTCGTCGTCGAGCGCGTCCGCGACGAGGTGCTCGAGGAGGCCGCTCGCCTCCTGGATGACCGTTCGAAAGGCGGCCGGGCCACGCTCTCGGACGAACGCGTCCGGATCCAGGCCCTTCGGGAGGCGCGCGACCTTGGCGTCGAGTCCTCCTTCGCGGCACGGGACGCGCGCGGCTCGCGTCGCCTTCGCGCCGGCCGCGTCTCCATCGAACGCGAGGGTCACGAGGGGCGCGAAGCGCTTCAACAGCTTCGCCTGCTCCGCCGTGAACGCCGTCCCGAGAGGAGCGACCGCCTCGCCGATCCCGCGTGCGTGGAGCGTGACGACGTCGAAGTTCCCTTCGACGAGGATCGCGCTCGAGCGTTCGCGCATCGTGCGCTTCGCCTGGAAGAGGCCGAACACGTGCTGCCCCTTCGTGTACACGGGGGACTCCGGGCTGTTGATGTACTTCGCGGGGGGCTCCGCCCCGCCGTACGCCGGCGCCCCCGGCGGGAGCAGCGACGGATCCGGGGCCTCCAGGGCTCGACCGCTGAACGCGACGATGCGCCCGAGCGCGTCCATCACGCTGAACATCAGCCGGTGCCGGAACCGATCGTAGTGCCCGCTGCCCGTCGATCGCGGGACGAGGAGCCCCGCCCGTTCCCCGAGCAGAGGCGCGACCCCCTGCGCCCGGAGGTAGCTCGCGAGTCCATCCCACTCGGGCGGCGCGTACCCCACGCGGAACGCGACGAGCGTCTCCGACCACGCGCGCTCCTCCTCCGGAGCCGCGCCCGGGCGCGGCATCCCGCGCTTCTCGATCTCGGCGATCGCGTACTTCGCGCACGCGTGCCCCTGTCCGCGTTGCCCCAGCGCGAGCTGCTTCTCGAAGAACCCAGCGGCGAGCGCGTTCACCGCGAACACGTCGTCCCGCTCGAGCGTGTTCTTCTGCTGGGGTTTCCTGTCCCGCGTCTCCTCGATCGGGATCCCCGCGCGTTCCCCGAGAAACTTCACGGCCTCGACGAAGTCGAGGCCGTTCTGCTTCATCACGAAGTCGATCGCGCTGCCGCTCTCCCCACAGCCGAAGCAATGATAGAAGCCGCGCTCGGGGTGGACGTAGAAGCTCCCCGACTTCTCTTTGTGGAACGGACAGAGTCCCTTCCAACTTCGGCCGGATCGCGAGAGCCGCACCGACTCGCCGACGAGCGCGACGATGTCGGTGCGCTCCTTGACGAGGGCGATCGTCTCCGGCGCGATCACTGCCTATCCGGTGTGGCGCGGCCGGTCAGTGGCCCCCCGGCGCGTCCGTCGCGGCCGGGGCTTCGTCCTCCGCGATGACCACGTCGTCCGGCTCGCGCGCCAGCATGCGCGTGTCCTCGCGGACGATGGGAGGCGGCGGGTCTCCGATCAGCTCGAGCTGCACCGCGAGCCACTGCTGCTCTTCGATGAGCTGCTTGCGCTCCTCCGCGTCGTGCTCGCCCGCGAAGCTCGTGAGGAGATCCTCGACCTCCTTGAGGCGCGAGCGCACCGCGACGATGTCCACGTCCTCCTTGCGAGCGAACTTCTCCGTCAGGAGGAGCGCCTTGTCGTCGACGATTTGAGCGAACCCATGGGCCACCGCGACGCGGCCCTCCTCCGCCCCCGCCGCCGTCGTCGCTTTGTAGGCGACGACGCCCGGGCGCAGCGCCGCGAGCACCGGCAAGTGGCCCGGCAGCGCGCCGAACTCGCCCGCGACGCTCGGTCCCGTGACCTCCGTGACGGACTTCTTCAGCGCGACGCCCGATGGCGTGACGATCTGGAGATCGATCGCGTCCGCCATGATCAGTTCGCCTTACCGCTGGCCTTCGCCTTCACCTCGTCGATGTTGCCGACCAGGTAGAAGTCCTGCTCGGCGACGTCGTCCATCTTGCCGTTCAGGATCTCCTCGAAGCCCGCGATGGTCTCCTGCAGGGAGACGAACTTGCCCTTCAGGCCCGTGAACTGCGCGGCGACGAAGAAGGGCTGCGACAGGAACTTCTGGATCTTGCGGGCGCGGGCGACGATGAGCTTGTCGTCCTCGCTGAGCTCGTCCATGCCGAGGATGGCGATGATGTCCTGCAGGTCCTTGTACTTCTGCAGCGTCTGCTGCACGCGCCGCGCGCACGCGTAGTGCTGGTCGCCGATGATCTGCGGGTCGAGCATCGTCGACGTCGAGTCGAGCGGGTCGACGGCCGGGTAGATGCCGAGCGCCGCGATCTCGCGCGAGAGAACCGTCGTCGCGTCGAGGTGGCTGAACGTCGTCGCCGGCGCAGGGTCGGTGAGATCGTCGGCGGGCACGTAGATCGCTTGCACGCTCGTGATCGAGCCGCGGTTCGTCGACGTGATGCGCTCCTGGAGGCCGCCCATGTCCGTCGCGAGCGTCGGCTGGTAGCCGACGGCGCTCGGGATGCGGCCGAGGAGCGCCGACACCTCGGAGCCCGCCTGCGTGAAGCGGAAGATGTTGTCGACGAACAGGAGCACGTCCTGGCCCTCCTCGTCACGGAAGTACTCCGCGATCGTGAGCGCCGAGAGGGCGACGCGCGCGCGAGCGCCGGGCGGCTCGTTCATCTGGCCGTAGATCAGGGCGGTCTTCGAGATGACCGGGTCCCCCGTCTCGAGCTTCGCCTCCGTCATTTCGATGAGGAGATCCGTGCCCTCGCGGGTGCGCTCGCCCACGCCCGCGAAGCAGGAGACACCGCCGTGCGCCTTCGCGACGTTGTTGATGAGCTCTTGGATGAGGACGGTCTTGCCGACGCCGGCGCCGCCGAACAGGCCGATCTTCCCGCCTTTGCGGTACGGGGCGAGGAGGTCGATGACCTTGATCCCGGTGACGAACACCTCGACCTTGGTGGCCTGGTCCGTGAACTTCGGCGGATCCTTGTGGATCGGGCTCTTCTTCGCCGCGTTGACCGGGCCCGCTTCGTCCACCGGGGCGCCGACGACGTTGAGCACGCGGCCGAGGCACGCGTGGCCGACGGGCATCATGATGGGGGCGCCGCTGTCGCGGACTTCCATGCCGCGCGTCAGCCCGTCCGTCGAATCCATCGCGATCGCGCGCACGGTCGACTCGCCGAGGTGCTGCGCGACCTCGAGGACGAGGTTGTCCTTCTCGTCGGAGACGGAGGGGTTCGAGACCATCAGCGCGTTGAGGATGCGCGGGAGCTTCCCCGGCGGGAAATCGACGTCGACGACGGGACCGATGACCTGACTCACTTTTCCAACCGACATTCCGATCCTCCTCAACGCCCAGCGACTGGACGGGACGTGAACGCGCGCGCCGTCTACCACGGTGCCAATAGGTTGAACAGGGGACTCGTTCAAGTCGCCCACTCGGAGGGGCGCGACTTCTTCATCGCAAGCTGCGCGTCTTTTCGCTAGAACGCATCCTCGCGATGGCGATCCAGTCGGTGAGCGAGTTCGAGGCAATCCTCATGCAGGTCGCGAACCGCATCGAGAAGGAGCTCGTGGCGCTCGGCTCACAACCCATCCTCGAGAGGGCGCGGGACGACATCCGGCGCTTCTCGACCAACACGCGCGACGCGAAAAAGCGAAAAGACTTCCTGAAGCGGATGAACGAGATCTCCGATCAGCTGAGCGAGCTCATCAAGGAAGAGAAGCTCCTGAACCAGCTCTGGGACCTCGTCGACTTCATCGAGTACAACTGAATTTCAGCTCGCCGCCGCGCGCAGCACGGCCGCCGCAGCGTCGAACTCTGCGACGCCCAAGGTCTCCCCGCGGCGGCCCAGGTCGATCCCCGTGCGCGCCGAGAGATCCGCGAGCGCGGACGCGTCGAAGAGTCCTCTCCACGCGTTGCGCAGGGTCTTGCGTCTCGCTTGAAACGCCGCCTTCACGACCTTCTGGAACGCTTCGTCCTCGACCGCGGCGCAGGGGGTGAGCGGCGTGAGCACGACGACCGTGGAGTCCACCTCGGGCCTCGGGTGGAACGCGCCGCCCTTCACGGTGAGGAGCTTCTCCGCTCGGAACGCGGCTTGGGTGAACACGCTCAGCGCGCCGTACGCGTCTCCCCCGGCCGGGGACACGATCCGATCGGCGACCTCGGCCTGGACCATGAACACCGCGCGCTCGACCCGATCCGCGACGCGGATCGCCGACTCCACCAGGCGCCCCGTGATGAGGTACGGAAGGTTCCCCACCAACGACCAGCGCACGCCGGGCGCCCCATCGAGGACGGCGCGCCAGTCGACCTCGAGCGCGTCCCCGTCCTTGATCTCGAGCCTGCCTGCGGAGACCGGCTCCGCGAGCTCCTCGCGGAGCACCGCGGCGAGATCCGCATCGCGCTCGATCGCGACGACCCGCTCGGCGCGCTCGAGCAGCGGTCGCGTGAGCGCGCCCAGCCCCGGCCCGATCTCGAGGGCGTGGCCGCCGCTCCCGATCGGCACAGCCGCGTTCGCGATCCGCTCGCAGACGTTCCCGTCCAAGAGGAAGTTCTGACCAAGCGATTTCTTCGCTCGGAGGCCGCGTTCGCGGAGGAGCTGGACGGCGCTCTTCAACCCGGTTCGCCCGTGGGCGCGGGGGGCCCACCGATCGCGAACGACGCCTCGAACGCCTCGACCTCGGGCGCCTTCGCGGCCCGCACGCGCTGCACGCGGACCCCCATCTTGCCGAGCGTCTCCTCGGCGCGACGAGCGACGACCTGCGCGCGCACCCGCACCGCGAGCGCCGCGTGCGGCGCCACCTTGTCGAACGCGGGCTCCCCCTTCTCGACCTCGATCTCGTCGTCCACCTCGCGCGGCGCGTGCCACGGCGGAGAGAGGCTCGGCTCGAACGAGGGGAGCGCCCAGCCGACGAGTGTGCCGAGCTTGCGCAACCGGCGGATCGCGACCTGGAGCTCCGCCTGCACCTGCGGCTGGGTGTCCGGGTTGCCGGCGAGCACGTGCACGATACTCGGCCGCGGCTTCGCGCGCGCGATCATCGTCAACGTCCCAGCCAGGCACGACGTCGTCAGCGCGCGATCGCCCGCGGACTTCGGCGGGGAGTCCACGCCGAACGCAGCGAGGTACCGCCGGAGCGCGGAGTCCCGCTCGCTCTTTCCTTCGGGCGGCCGAACGCGGAACGGCGCCCGCGCCCTCATCGCGTCGGCGCGCTGAGCGAGCTTGTCGAGCGCCGTTCGCGGGACGTCCGCGAGGCCGCGATCGTCCAGGGGTCGGAGGTGCTCGATCACGCGGACCGCGACGTCCAGCTCGTCCAGATCGCTGCGCGACGCGTCGATCGTCGCCCCGCTCGTCGTGAGGATTTGGAGGATCTTCGCGGCGTGCGCCTTCCCCGAGTCGGGCGCGAGGGTCGCGCGCATCGTCGTGCCGAAGACGGCGAGCCCCACCCGGTCGCCGCGCGTGAGGTAGCGGTTCGCGAGCGCGGCGGCCTCGTCGATCAGGATGTCGAGCGGCGCGCGCCCACTCGGCCCCGACCAGAGCTCCACGGAGACGTCGAGCACGATCCACACGACGTCGCGCTCCTCCCGTTCGTACTCGCGCACGAGGAGCTTCCCGCGACGGGCGCTCGCCTTCCACGCGATCCGTCGAAACGCATCCCCCGGCATGAACTCTCGGAGTTCGCGCAGGCTCGAGCCCTCACCGCGGAGTCTGCCGGCGCGGCCGGATGGCGCGAGCAGGTGGCTCGGCCCCCCCGAGCCGAGGTTCAAATAGGTCGCGAAAGGGCGGGGCACGACCTCGACCCCGAACGGGTTCGCGAACGTGAGCGGGACTTCGAACATCCCCGGCGCGCCGCGCACCTCCAGCGCGAGCCCGTAGACGCCGTGCTGACCCACGCGCGGCGTGTCGATCTTCACCTTCACCTTGAGCCGACCGCACGCCGTGACCTCCCCGGACGGGGGCTCGAGCTTGATGTCGAGGTTCGGCGACGCGAGCGCGCGCAGCTTCACGTAGCGCGCGGACAGCGTGTCTCGGTTGCGGACCTCCGCCTCCACCTCGATGGTGGTGCCGCGCGCGGTCCTCGTGACGCGCTTCGTCCCCGTCCAGAGCATCTCGAAGCCAGCGGCGCGGATACGGGCTACGGAGACGAGCGTGACCGCGCGCGCGATCGCGACGGCGATGACGGGCGCGCCGCCCACCCCACGATCGCGGGCTCGCCCGCGATGACGCCGATCGCCGAGACGACCGTGCCGGTGATCGCGAGGTGAACCCGGCCGGGCGTGTGGGGTAGAGCTGCATCGACGCTCGAGATCAGGCCGGACGCGCGGCGCGGCGGTAGCCTACGCGCTGGATCGCCTCGTCGACGATCGCGTCGCGGACCTTCGCGTCGCCGTCGATCTCGGGAGAGAGGACCAAGCGATGCGCGAGCACCGCGTGGGCGACACCGCGGATGTCGTCCGGCGTGACGAACGGCCTGCCGCCGATCATCGCCGCAGCCTTGGCGGCCTGGACGAGCCCGAGCGTCGCGCGTGGAGAGGCGCCGAGCAGGACCTTCCCGTGCTGACGCGTGAACGCGGTCAGCCCCACGGCGTACTCGAACAGATCCTCGTCGAGGTGGATCCGACGCGCCATGCCCTGCAGCGTCGTCACCTCGGCGGCCTGCGTCACGGCGTTCGGCCGGGGCGTCACCGCGTTGTGTGACTTCACCATCGCGACCTCGTCCTTGTGGCTCGGGTACCCGATTGCGATGCGCACGAGGAAGCGATCGATCTGCGCCTCCGGGAGCGGATACGTGCCCTCCAGATCGATCGGGTTCTGCGTCGCGAGCACGATGAACGGCGCGGGAAGTTCGAAACGATCGCCCTCGATCGTGACCTGCCGCTCCTGCATCGACTCGAGCAGCGCGGCCTGCGTCTTCGCGGGGGCGCGGTTGATCTCGTCCGCGAGGACGATGTTCGCGAAGATCGGCCCCGGCCGAAGGTTGAACGCGCCGTCCTTGGGCGAGAGGACGTAGGTGCCCGTGATGTCCGCGGGGAGGAGATCGGGGGTGAACTGGATGCGCCGCACGGACGCCCCCAACGTCGCCGCGAACGTCTTCACGAGCGTCGTCTTCGCGACGCCAGGCACGCCCTCGAGGAGCGCGTGTCCCTGCGCGAGCAGCGCCGTCAGGAGGAGGTCGACGGTCCGCGGGTTCCCCACGTAAACGCGCATCACCTCGCGTCGGATCTGGTCGATCCGCTCACGCGCGGAGGCGATCTCATCCATGCTCGTCGCTTGGCTCATCGGGGAGTGCGTCTCCTATCGAAGGGAACTGGGGTTCTACGAGGTGAGGGCTCCGTTGCCAAGGCCGGGCTCGACCCCGCGGACGGAGCCGCGGCGGAGTCGGGCGTGTTCCCCGAGCTCACCCGCTGCCCGGAGCCACGAGCCCATCCGTCGTGTCGTTCTGGCCGGCGACGCGAACTCCGGGCAGATCGAGCGCGCCGAGTACGCGACGGACGACGCGCGCCGCGTGCGCGACCGCGTCCCGACGGACGCGCAGCTGCCCTCCCGAGACCATGACCGCCTCCGCGCGCTGCATTTGCCGGAGCACCTCTTCGAACGCGGCGAGATCCGCGTCGCTCACCTTGCGGCTGTCCTTCACGGCGCGCACGAGCGCCGCGGTGCTCGGATTGGGCTCGAGGCCAAAGCGATCCGCGAGGGCCTCCGTCACCGCCGACTTGAGCTCGAGCAGGACGAGCGACTTCGGGGACGTCGCCGCTGCGAGCAGAGCGAACCGTCCCGCAACACCGCCGCGCGCGACCATCGGCGTACCGCGCGCGTACCGCGGCGTGGGGTTTCGGTACGGTCTGCCGCTCGATCGCGCGACCCACACGGCGATCATCACGAGGAGCAGCCCGCACACGATAAGGAGGAGCCACTTTGGAAACCCGTTCTTCTTGACGTCCGTCAGGCTGTCCGCGAGCTGCTGAAAGAGCGACTCGATCTCCTTCATCACGGACTTGTCGCCGCCGACCGATCCGTCTTCCCCGAACTTGTTCGCCAAGATGAAGAGGCGCGCCTGCGAGTGCTCGTCCCCTCCGACGAGGTAGTGCACCAACCCCACGGCGAACGCTCGGTTGCCGCGGTAGCGCAGCATCTCGTTGATCACGGCGGACGGATCGCCCATCGCGAAGAGGCGGCCCTTTCCGACCTGACCCGCGACCGCGACAATCGCGTCCTCCTCCCCGACCGCCCGCACCTTGAGCACGCTCGACAGGTCGGGGTGCACCAACCCGATCGGGTGGTTGAGGACGAGCTCCTTCACGTTGCTCACGACCGGGTGTGGACCCGCGTTCGGGGACTTGGGATCGAGGTACGGCTCCGCGATCGGCAGCTCGTGGTTGTTTCGGAGCGTCCGCACGGGCCGATCCGGCATCGGTCGGCGCTCGATCTTGAAGCGCCGCAGGATGTCATCCCCGTGGCCGAAGTCGTCGATGATCGCGAGGCGCCCCCCGCCCTTCATGAAGTCCGACGCCTCCCCCGGATCGATCGTCTGGTTGGGGTGGAGGATCAGCACCCCGTCGTCCGCTTTGAGCGAGGACCAGTCGAGGGTCGCCACCGGCTTCACCCGGTCCGGACCGAGCTCTTCCTTCGCGATCTCGTAGAGCCCGGAGCCCCCCTCCCAGGTGACGTCGCTCACTTCGAAAGGCCCCGCGTTCGCCGCCGAGGTCAACAGCGCCACCACGACGGGCACGAGCGCGACCGCGAAGCGTGATGCGATGCGACGGAGCAGCCTGATCAGCTTGAGTTGTCCCGTCGGAGAGCTATCGACCAACATGCGCGCGGTGCTCGGAAACCGGCGGGAGCATACCCGATGTCTCCGGCACGGTCCCGCCGAAGCCAACGAGCAAGCTCGACACCAGAAACCTTGACCTCAAAGGGCCCATTGCTAGATTCCGATCAAGTGCTCCCCCCGTTCATCATCGAGCAGATCCGCCGACGCGAAGAGCGGGAGAAGGCCCAGCGCGATCAGCAGCCGCGCCTCGAGCTCCCTCTCGACCGTCCGAGCCCCGTCCGCTCGAGAGACGACGACGAGCCCGACCCCGATCGCGGCGTCCTGATCGTCGACCTGGGCTGAGTTTGACTGTGTGCGCGCCCGCGGGCCGCGCCGACCTCTGCCCGCACCCCTCCGGCCAGCGCCGAAGGCGCGAGCTCTTCCCTCTGCCCGCAAGCGCAACCCCTCCGGCAAGCGCCGAAGGCGCGAGCTCTCCCCTCTGCCCGCAAGCGCAACCCCTCCGGCAAGCGCCGAAGGCGCGAGCTCCCTCTGCCCGCAAGCGCAACCCCTCCGGCAAGCGCCGAAGGCGCGAGCTCTCCCCTCTGCCCGCAAGCGCAACCCCTTCGGCAAGCGCCGAAGGCGCGAGCTCTCCCCTCTGCCCGCAAGCGCAACCCCTCCGGCAAGCGCCGAAGGCGCGAGCTCTCCCCTCTGCCCGCAAGCGCAACCCCTTCTTCGGCAAGCGCCGAAGGCGCGAGCTCTCCCCTCTGCCCGCAAGCGCAACCCCTCCGGCAAGCGCCGAAGGCGCGAGCTCTCCCCTCTGCCCGCAAGCGCAACCCCTCCGGCAAGCGCCGAAGGCGCAGCTCTCCCCTCTGCCCGCAAGCGCAACCCCTCCGGCAAGCGCCGAAGGCGCGAGCTCCCCTCTGCCCGCAAGCGCCGAAGGCGCGAGCTCTCCCCCCTCGTGACGCCACCCGAATTTTCGACGAGAGGGGTGTCAGCGGAGGCGTGGCTATGGGAGGCGCGCGGAAGCGTGGTCTGCCCACGCTGAGCACGCCGACCGACGCCACGCCTTCGCTGGCGCCCTCTCGTCGAAAATTCAGTCGACGATGTCTAGGAGGGCGCGCTTATTCAGCCGGCTCGCAGCGGCGGCGAGGAGCGCTCGGATGGACTGCGCGGTGCGCCCGTCCTTGCCGATCACCTTGCCGATGTCCTCGCGGGCGACGCGCAGCTCGATGCGGCTCAGCTCGCCGCGGCCGCGATCCGTCTCGATCTCGTTGATCTCCACCGCGTCGGGCCGATCCACGAGCGCTCGCGCGATGAGGCCTACGAGCTCACCGAGTTGGGATGTGGCGCCCATGTCAGGTCGCGGCGCCAGGAGCCGGCGACGCCGGCGCCTGGAGCTTCGCGTTCTTCAGGAGAACGGCGACGGTCGCGGAGGGCTGCGCCCCCTTCGAGAGCCAGTGCTCGATCCGAGCGCCTTCGACGCGCAGCTCGGAACGGCAGGGATCGTACGTGCCGACGCGCTCGATGAACCGCCCACCGCGAGGCGCGCGCTGATCCGCGACGACGATGCGGTAGAAGGGGGTCTTGTTCGTGCCCATGCGAGCGAGGCGGATGTGGACGGCCATGTCTTCGTTACCAGGTAGAGCCCGCCTCTATGGCGGACGGGCCGCGCAAACTAGGCGACGGCCTCCCATCGGTCAAGTCCTTCATGCGGCTACTTGCGGACGTAGACCGTGACCTCCTCGGGGACCGCCGCGCCGAGCCACCCGACGGGGACGTCGCCTCCGACCCACTGGTAAATCCGCCGAGCGTCGATGGGGGAGAGATTGATGGAGTGGAACGCGTGGGCTTCGCCCATGTTCTCCGTCCAGAACGCGCCCCGGAGCGCGTAGCCCGGGCTGAACTCCAGGGACCACGGCGCGGCGACGAGGTCGAACGCCTCCTTGCTCTCCTTCGGGTCGACGTCGCCGAACACGGCCTTCTTCGTGATCTTGAACGTCCCCATCTGCGTGGCCGGCGTGGTCGCCGGATCGCCGAGGGGGCCCTCCCCGCTCGAGATCATCGTCACGTAGATCGGCTTCCGGCCTTCGTAGAGCGTGAGGGTCTGCAGGGCGAGGCTCACGTCGATCCACTTCGTGTCGCCGACGACGAAGTCGGGAAACTTCGTGCGCTTCACGATCTTGATGATGTCCTTCTCGCGGAAGAAGTTTCCGTCCTTCGTCTCCTCGTAGCGGACGTGATCGATCTCCCGCCACTTGTTCGTGAGCTCGACGGGCGTGCGCTTGTCCACCTCCTCGTCTTCGAGGCGCGTCGCCTTCGCGTTCGCGATCCGGTAGGGGCACACCTCGTTGCGGAGCACGAACGCGATCGGCAGCGCCACGTCCTTCGCGAGATCGACGCCATGGAACACCGACCCGAGGATGGGATCGAGGCGGTCGACGGGGAGGAACGTCCCGTCGGGGAGGACGCCGAAGCGCCGCGCGCCCGCGGGCCCGGGGGCCATGAACGTGCCCGAGATCGCGACGGCGGATCCTTTTCGAAGCACCGTAGCAACTGCATCCCCGCTGCTCGTGCTCGGCGCCGGCGCCTCGTTGAACTCGAAGAAGCTCGCGCGCGTGCGGTGCCCGTTCGAGTCCGCCCCCTGGCTCGCCTTCGTCATCACGGCGCCGCCCGTCGCGACCCCGCGCTCGTCGACGGGCACGTCGTTCGCGCCCGTATGGATCACCGCCGTAGCGGCCTTGTCGGATTTGACGAGGTGCTTGCCGAGCGCGGGCTCCGAGGCGACCTGCTCGTCGGGCGTCGGCACGCGCGCGTAGAGCGGCGTGGTCGCGTTCGCGCGCCCGTAGCGGTAAGGCAGCGCGTGCTCGAGGTCGGGTTCACGCGCCGCGGAGCCCGGCGTCACCGCGACCTTGTCGTCCGAGCACACGAAGCCCCGAGGTCGGACGGCGTAGAACCCCGCGGGGCACGCGTCCGTCCCCGACATCGTCTCCGCGGAGCGTGACACGGCGCCGCCCACGAGGAGCTCGCCGATCTCCGCGCCGCCCGGCTTGTCGAACACCTTCGCGCCGCGCTTCACGGTGTGGAGCTTCGGCCCGTTCTCGGGCGGCACGGGGACGTTCGTCGGCGCCGCGCCGGGCTTCACCTGCTTCGAGAGCGACGGGTCCGCCTTCGCCTTCGCGCACCCGACGGAGGCCATCGCCATCACCACGAGGGCGCCCGCCGCGCACCACCCACCCCAAGAGCTCTGTCGCATGCCTCGCCGATGCCCGAGGCGCCGCGCGCGGGCCAACTTCCGGGTGCGTTTCGCCACACCCTTCGGTCACCCCTTCAACATCGATCGCAGAGAGAGCACACCGAGGGATCGCGCGGCCGCGACGAACACACCGAACGCCGCGACGAGGACGACGAGCGCGCCCGGGATCGTGTGCGTGAACGCTTCCGGAAGTGCGTATCGAACCCCGAGCCCCGTCGACGCCGTGGACGCGGCGACGATGAGGATGCGACCGATCGGGACGACCTCGAGACCGAGGCCGCCGATCTCGCGGCGCACGAGGATCGCGAGCATCCCGAGCTCGACCCACGCGGCGACGCCCGCGCCGATGACGATCCCCGGGACGCCGAGCCATCCCATGAGGGACACGCTCACCGCGGTGCTCACCGCGACGCGGACGATCGCGTAGAGGGCGGGCCGCTTGGTGTCGCCGAGGGCGAAGCACACCGTCGTGAGGAGGCGACAGATCGCGTTGCCCGGCAGGCCTAGCGCGTACGCGCCGAGCGCGATCGCGACGTCGTGCGTCGAGCTTCGGTCGAACTTCCCTCCCTGGAGGAGCACCGTGATGAGCTCGCTGCCGAGCGCACCGAACACGGCCGTCGCGACGAACGAGAGGGCGGTGAGCCGCGCGAGGGAACGGCCGAGGGACCTTCGCATCGCCGCCTTCGCCTCCTCGGGTGAGCCCGTGAGGCGCTGCTCCGCGAGCTCGGGCAGCGCGGCGGCCGCCTCGCCCGCGCCGAGGAGGCTCATCGGCAGCAGGTAGATCTGCTGCGTGTAGTTCATCACGGCGTTCGCGCCCTCGCCGAGGCGGCTCGCGAGCATCATGTCGATGAGCCCGGACAGCTGGATGATGCCGCGACCGAGGATCGCGCTCGGCGCGCGGGAGGCCGCCTCGCGCACACCCTCCACGCGGGACGAGAAGATCGGGACGATGCCTCCGAGGAGCCGCCGCGCGGTGGGGAGCATCACGATCACTTGGAGGAGGCCGCCCGCGAGCGCCCCCCACCCGAGCGCGATCGCGAGGCCCGCGCCGGTCAGGTGGAAGATCGTGCTCCCCGCGACGAGCGCGGCGATCTGCGCGACGCTCCAGATCACCGGCGCCATGTACGGCAAGAGGAAGCGCCGGTGTGCGTTGAGCACGCCGAGCGCCCACGCGCCGAGCACGAGGACGCCCGTCATCGGGAACACCGTCCGCGTGATCTGGATCGTCAGGTCGAGCTTGCTCCCGTGAAACCCGTTCGCGATGACGCCCGCGAGCAGCGGCGCGCCGAGCGTGAACAGGAGCGTCGCGAACCCGACGATCGGGATCATCATGCCGAGCGTCGCGCGAGCGAACCGAGACGCCTTGCCGTCCGAGTCCTTCCGGAGCTTCGCGTAGACGGGGATGAACGTCGCGCTGAGCGTGCCCTCGCCGAGGAGGTTCTGCGTGATGTTCCCGACGCGGAACGCCGCGGCCACGGCGTCCGCGACACCGGTCGTGCCGAGGTAGTGCGCCGTCACCTTGGTTCGAACCAGGCCCACGAGCCGGGACGCGAGGATGCCGGCGCTCACGAGCGCCGCTCCACGCGCGACGGACGGCTTCTTGGGCGCGCCTCCGCCCGAGATCGCCGCGCCTCGCGCCGGACCCGCGCCCGCGGCATGTTCCCGCGCGGCTCCTCGGCTCTCCGGCGCCGCTCGAGGTGCCTCGGTGCTCACCTGTTCGGGTGCGCTCGCAGGTGGGCTCGAGTCGGGCACGGCGGCACACATGCCATCCAATTCGTGCGACGGGCAAGTGTCGACAAGATGACGGACCGAGCCGATCGGTGGTACATCGCTCGTGGTGGAAGGAAGCACTGTGAGGCGTGCTGTAGAGGCTGACGGCATGGCAACAGCAGCCGCCGGCGCCAGCGATCCTCGTGAGACCGGCGTTCACCCGCGGTCGTCCGCGCTCCTCAGGGAGCTGTCGATCTGCGTGATCGACATGAACAACGGCCACGTGAACCAAGCGATGCGGTGCTTTCGCGGCATCGTGGCGTCGTTCTTCGAGCGCGTCGCGCGCGCGAACCCGGGGCTTCGCACGCGCGTCGTCGAGGTGTCACCCCGTGACACGCAGGCGCGCATCCCGCGCGACTGCGACATCTACATCGGCTCGGGCGGCCCGGGTTCGCCGTACGACGGGGACCACGAGCGCTGGTTCGCCGACTTCAGCAGCTTCTGCGACGAGATCGCGGTCGCGGGCCGTTCGAACGACGGGGATGAGAAGTCCCTGTTCGCCGTTTGCTACACGTTCGAGATGCTCGTGCGCCACTTCAAGGTGGCCGACGTGAGCATGCGCGACAGCCGCAAGTTCGGCGTCATGCCGATCTACACGACGCCCTATGGGCAGAGGCACGACCTCCTCCACGCGTTCCACGATCGACTCTTCGCGTTCGAGCACCGGAACTGGGAGGCGGTGAACCTCGACGAGGCGCGCCTCCGCGAGCTCGGCGGCGGTGTGCTCGCGCAGGAGAGCCGCGACGGGCACTCGAAGGGTCGCGCGCTCCTCGGCGTGGACTTCGGCGGAGGGATCGAGGGCGTACAGTTCCACCCCGAGGCTGATCGCGCGGGCGTCATGAGCTGGGTCGCGCGGCCCGAACAAGCGGAGGCGTTCCGGGAGACGTACGGCGAGTTCACCTATCAGGCGATGCTCCGCACGCTCGACGATCCGAACCGCCTCGCGCGCACGTTCGCGCTCGTCATCCCCGGGTACCTCACGCGCCGCTTCAACCGCCTCGCGAGCCACCGCGGGTACACCCCCGTCGAGCCGCCCTCGACGGAGGACGTCCTCGCTGCGTTCTCTGGTGATCAGGGTGGAGCGACCCGCGCCGCTGCGCGTGAGGGCGCGGCCGCGCCCAAGGTCGCGGTCAACCTCTGACGCTCTCGGCCCGAGCCGTCGCGGGAGCCGCGAGCACTCCGCTCGGTCGTCGGACGCGCCGTAGTCCTTGACCAAGCGACGGGGCTTTGGCAGAAGCAGGGGTCCCTGAACGGTCGTATAGACCGCCCGGCACCCCCGACCCATGGCCCGTACGAAGATCGAAGGGTCGGCGCGAAAGGTCGCGTCCGTCCCCCCTCCCCCGCCGCTCGAAGACGCCCCGCTCGCCGAAGAGGCGCAGCGCCGGTATCTGAACTACGCGCTCAGCGTCATCACCTCCCGCGCCTTGCCGGACGTGAGGGACGGTCTCAAGCCCGTGCAGAGGCGCATCCTCTACGCGATGAAGAACGACATGCGGCTCGACTTCGACGCGAAGCCGAAGAAGAGCGCCGCCGTCGTCGGGGACGTGATGGGCAAGTACCACCCGCACGGCGACACCGCGATCTACGACGCGATGGTCCGCCTCGCGCAGGACTGGGTGCAGCGCGTCCCCCTCGTCGAGGGTCAGGGCAACTTCGGCTCCATCGACGGCGATGCGCCGGCCGCCATGCGTTACACCGAGGCGCGGCTCGCGCGCGTGTCGAACGAGCTCCTCGACGAGCTCCCGAAGAACACCGTCGACTACCGCCCGAGCTACGACGGATCGAACCGCGAACCCGTCGTCCTCCCCGCGCGCTTCCCTCATCTCCTGGTGAACGGCGCGCAGGGCATCGCGGTCGGCATGGCGACGAGCATTCCGCCGCACAACCTCGGCGAAGTCATCGACGCGACGATCGCGCTGATCGACGCGCCCGACCTCACGACGAAGAAGCTCCTGTCGTTCGTCAAGGGCCCTGACTTTCCCACGGGGGGCCAGCTCCACGCGGCGAAGCAGGAGATCGAGAGCGTCTACGAGACCGGCCGCGGCACGCTCAAGCTCCGGGGCGATTGGACCGAGGAGGAGATCGGCAAGAGCCCCGCGATCGTCGTGACGTCGATCCCGTTCGGCGTGGAGCGGTCCTCGATCGTCGAGAAGATCGCCGCCGTCATCCTCTCGAAGAAGCTCCCCGGCCTCGTCGACGTGCGGGACGAGTCGACGGACGTCGTCCGCATCGTCCTCGAGCTGAAGCGAGGGACGGATCCCCAGCTCGTGATGGCGTACCTC
Organism: Polyangiaceae bacterium; assembly: GCA_046351395.1. GTDB lineage: Bacteria > Myxococcota_A > Polyangia > Polyangiales > Polyangiaceae > CAYYKK01. The sequence goes on along the minus strand of JAXLYP010000008.1, from coordinate 130,035 downwards.
TACAAGCAAACGCCGCTCTCCGTCACCGTCTCCATCAACATCACCTGCCTCGTGCCGCTCGAGACCGCGGACTCCTCGCCGCGCGACGAGGACGCGGCGGGCGTCGGTCCGAAGCTGCTCCCGCTGAGGGACGTGCTGGCCCACTTCATCGCGTTCCGGCTCGACACGATCACCAAGCGCACGCGCTTCGAGCTCGCGGAGATCAACGCGCGCATCCACGTGCTCGAGGGCCTCGAGACGGTGTTCGACGCGCTCGACGAGGTGATCCGGATCATCCGCCAGAGCGAGGGCCGAGCGGACGCGAAGCAGAAGCTCATGAAGCGCTTCTCGCTGTCGGACGAGCAAGTCGAGGCGATCCTCGAGCTTCGCCTCTATCGCCTCGCGAAGCTCGAGATCCTGATCATCAAGAAGGAGCTCGCCGAGAAGCGCGCCGCGGCTCGAAAGCTCGACGCGCTCCTCAAGAGCGACGCGAAGCGCTACCAGTTGATCAAGGACGAGCTCCTCGAGATCCGGACGAAGTTCGGGGACAAGCGGCGGACCAAGATCGTCGGCGCGACGAACGAGCCCGAGTTCCAGGCGGAGGACTTCATCGTGGACGAGGACGCGACGGTCGTGCTCTCGGCGCAAGGCTGGGTGAAGCGCGCCCGCGAGATCAAGGATCTCGCGACGACGCGCATGCGCGAAGGCGACGCCGTGCTCTCCGCGACCGCGGGCTCGACGCGCGCGAGCGTCGCGTTCTTCTCGAGCCAGGGCAGCGCCTACGTCTCCCGCATCCACGACGTACCTGCGTCGACGGGCTACGGCGATCCCGTGCAGAAGCTCTTCAAGCTCGCGGACGGCGAGCGCATGGTCGCGATGTCGGGGTTCGACCCGCGCGTGCTCGAGGTGCCTGCGGCGGAGGAGGGCGCCGAGCCCTCTCCTCCGTTCGCCGTTGCGATCACGAAGCAGGGCCTCGGGTTCCGCTTCGCGCTCGCGGCGCACCGCGATCCCTCGACGCGCTCGGGCAGGAAGTTCGCGCGCCTCAACGAGGGGGACGAGGTCGTCGCCGTGTTCGTGACGACGAGCGACGACGACGTCGTCATGGTCGCCACGAGCGACGGGCACGCCCTCGCGGTCGCGGTGCCCGAGCTCGCGCTCCTCTCGGGCGCGGGCAAGGGCTCGATGGTCATCAAGATGGAGGACGACGCGGTCGTCGTGGGCGCGCTCCTCGGTCCGGGCGCGTCGACGGTGCTCACCGCCGTGACCGACAAGGGCAAGGAGCACCGAATCACCGCCGACCGCGTGCTCGGCTCGCGCGCGGATCGGGGCCACGCGATCGTGAAGCGCGACGCGTTCGTCCGCACGTTGCCAGCGCCCGCCGAGGTCCCGAGCCTCGCGGTGGAGGAGTGACCATGACGACGACGCCCCCGACGGCCAAGGGCACCAAGGCGTACGACGCGTCCGCGATCAAGGTCCTGAAGGGGCTCGATCCGGTGCGGAAGCGCCCGGCGATGTACATCGGAGACACCGATCGCGCCGGGTACCACCACCTCCTCTGGGAGATCCTCGACAACTCGATCGACGAGGCGATGAACGGGCACGCGAAGCACATCGACGTGCTCCTCGACGCCGATCACCGGGGCGCCACGGTCATCGACGACGGGCGCGGAATCCCGGTCGACATGCACCCCGAGGAGAAGAAGTCCGCGCTCGAGGTCGTCTACACGACGCTCCACGGCGGCGGGAAATTCGAGAAGGACGGGTACGCCGTGTCCGGTGGGCTACACGGCGTGGGCGCGAGCGTCGTCAACGCGCTTAGCGAGTCCCTGGACGTGACGGTCGCGCGAGATGGGTTCTTCCACTCGCAGTCGTACGTGCGCGGCGTGCCCACGGGCAAGGTGAAGAAGGGCGAGCCGACGCGGAAGCGCGGGACGGTGGTGCACTTCCGCCCGGACACGCAGGTGTTCAACCCGAAGATCGTCTTCGATCCGGAGGTCGTGTTCGAGCGCCTCGAGAGCAAGTCGTACCTCCACGCGGGCCTCGTCATCACGTTCACCGACAAGGCGACGAACGAGAAGAAAGAGCTCTGCCACCCGGGCGGCATCGCGGAGTTCCTCCCGAAGCTCCTCGGGGAGCGGGGCCGCGCGCCGAGCCACCAGGGGATCTTCCACCTGCAACAAGAGCGTGAAGGGGAGATCCGCATCGAGGTCGCGTTCGCCTGGACCGAGGCGACGGACACGCACGTGAAGTCGTACGTGAACGGGATCCCGACCTACCACGGCGGAACACACGAGAGCGGCCTGCTCACGTCGGTCGTGAAGGCGCTCCGCGCGTTCATCGAGACGAAGAACTTGAGCCCGAAGGGCGTGACGCTCACGAGCGAGGACTTCCGCGAGGGGCTCGTCGCCGTGCTGAGCGTGTTCGTCCAAGAGCCGCAGTTCCAGGGGCAGACCAAGAGCAAGCTCAACAACCCCGAGGTCACGCCGCAGGTCGAGGCGATCGTAAAGCCCGCGCTCGAGCAGTGGCTGCTCTCGAACGGGTCGATCGGCGAGGCGATCGTGATGCGGGCGACGCTCGCGGCGCGCGCCCGCGAGGCGAGGCGCGAAGCGACCGCGCAGGTGACGCGCAAGACTGCGGTGAGCCATCGGCTGAATTTGCCGGGCAAGCTCGCGGACTGCTCCAGCACCGACCCGAGCGAGAGCGAGCTCTTCCTGGTGGAGGGGGACAGTGCAGGCGGGTCGGCGAAGCAGGGCCGCGATCGGCGCACGCAGGCGATCCTCCCGCTGCGCGGCAAGGTGCTGAACGCGGAGCAGGCGTCGAGTTCGAAGGTGCGAGAGAACCGCGAGCTCATCGACATCGTCACGGCGCTCGGCTGCGGCATGGGCCCCGACTTCGACGCGGCGAAGCTCCGCTACCACCGCATCTTCCTGCTCATGGACGCCGACAGCGACGGGCAGCACATCTCCACGCTGCTGCTGACGTTCTTCTACCGGCACCTGAAGGGCCTGATTCAGGGCGGGCACGTGTTCCTCGCGCTGCCGCCGCTCTTCCGCGTCGACGTCGGCAAGGAGACGCACTGGGCGCTCGACGAGGCCGAGCGCGACAAGGTATTGGCGAGCGCGCCAAAGAATCAGAAGGTCGACATCTCGCGGTTCAAGGGCCTCGGTGAGATGACGGCGGACGACCTCAAGGCGACGACGATGGACCCGGCGCGCAGGCGCGCGCTGCGCGTCGTCATCGAGGGGGACGTCGAGACCGATCGCATCCTGAGCGACCTCATGGGCAAGGACGCGCAGGCCCGCTTCCGGTTCATCATGGACCGGGCGAGCGAGGCGATCCTCGACGTGTGAGTCCTAGTCGAGGTCGAGCCGACTCAGGACGGCGAGGTCGGTAGCCCGAGCTCCTCGTCGGTGACGGTGGGCTCTTCCTCTGGGGGCTCGGCGACAGCGGCCTCCTCCGAGGCCCCTTTCGGCTCCTCCTTCGGGAGCCCCTTCAGGCCGCGGAGCTTCGCTGCGGCCTCCTCCGAGAAGCGGAGCGCGATCGCGCGCGCCTTGCCGGCGGGCAGGCGGTTGATGGCGGCCTCGAGCGCGCCATTCGCGCGCGCGTTCCGGCTCGCCGCGACGGCGCGCGCGGCGAGCTTGCTCCCCATCGGCTGGTAGACGAACGCGAGCGTCGCGGGAGACCACGCGAACGTGGGCATGACGCGGCCCGCGGTCGCGAGATCCGTCAGCGGAGACCGCGTGAGGAACAGCGCGAGGGACGAGAGCCACCGGTCCTTCGCGAGCCGCACGCCATCGACCAAGTCCACGACCGGGATCGAGCTCGTGTCCGTGTGGACGCGGCGGAAGTTCTTCCATTTGAGCAGGCGCCCCGCAGGGGGCTCCCCGCGGAAGTTCGCGCTCCCGGTCCACCACTTCACGAGCGTGTCCTTCCGAACGAGCTCGAAGAGCCTGGCGAACAGCGTGTGCCGGCTGATCGCGGCGAGCATGGATCGCGGAGGACCGACGGCGGTGAGCACCTCGTCGACGAGCTCCACGAGGCGCTCGTGTCGGCCGCGCGTGAACGGTCCGGAGAGGTGATGGTTCGTCGCTTGGAGGAGGTCGTTCAGCGCCGCCACGAGCGCCCAGTCGTGCGCCGTCGGATCCGGGAGGGAGTCGAGCGGCGCGACGAGCCGGGCGATGCGTACGCGCGCGACGCCGACACGACTGCGCGTGTCGTCATCGAGGATGCGAAAGCCCGGGTCCACGGCGAGCGCGAGCTTCGCGCCGAACGGCTGGACGAGCTCGAGCTTCCCGCCGAGCACGAGCGGCGCGAGGACCCCGCGCGCGAGCGCCTCCATCCGCGGAACGGACGCCATCGATCAGGTCGCGCCGCCGCCCGGCGGGAGCATGGGAGGACTCGGGGGTTCACCCGCGGCCGACTCGACGTCGCGCATGGGACGGAGCCCGGGCGACGTGAGGACGAGCTCGGGGATCTCCGTCGCGAGCGCCGTCTCGAGCGCCTCCGCCGGCAGCGGCGCCCATGCCTGGCCCTCGAGGAGCGCCGTCTCGAGAGACACGAACGCCGCGCTCGGCACGCCAATCACCTTGGTGTCGCGGCCGACGAACAGCACCTGTCCCGCGGGCGAGCCGAGCGCTTGATACAGCACCTCGGGCGACACCGCGGGGAGCGGATCGTAGCCCGCGACCACGAAGAGCCCCGGGTGTACCTCGCGGAAGAACTCGCCCACGGGGATCGACTCGATGCCGCCCGGGTTCCGCACGAACGCTCCCGCGCTCGTGAAGCCGACGCTCGTCTTGCGCAGCGTCTCGGGGCCGAGCACGTACGCGATGCGACGAAGCAGGGGCATCTCCTCTTTGCGCACCCAGGTCGCCGTCACGCCGCGCCACGGGTCGGTGCTCGGCAGGAGGCGCAGCGGGAGCTGGATCGACGCGGGGGTCCCCGTCTTCGCAGCGGGGACGCTGACCGCGGACTCGTGGAGGACCACCTTCGCGAACCCCCGCACCGCGCCGAGCGCGGGGACGCGTGGGAGCTCGAGCGGGTCTTCCCCACGCCCGCGGAACAGGACGAGGCCTCCCGATGGAAACACAGGGCACGCGCGCAGGTTGATCGGGTGGCGAAACCCGAGCTCGACGGCGACGCCTTCCCCGACGGGGTTGTACACGCCGATCCCAGGCGTGCCCGTCAGCAGCGGGAGCATGCGGGAGGGGATCTCGGGGACGCGGAAAATGTAGCGCCGCACCGGACCGTCGTCGAAGCTCGAGTCGGGCGGCCACTCCGCGAGCCCCACGTCCGCCTCGACACCGGAGCGCACGAAATAGCCGATGAGCGCAGGGCCGAGCCCATGCTCCGCCGCGATCCACTTCGACCCCGGCTCCGCCATCGTCGAGGGATCGACGTGAGGCTCGAGGCGGAGGACGAGGGATCGCACCTCCACTTTCCGCTCGATGTTGTACGCCTGCGTGAAGTTCGAGTGGTACAGCATCAGGCTCGCATCACCCGGCTGGATCTCGCCGACGTCGTACCCGAAGGGCGCGTTCGCGTCGCGGTACTGGACGAAGTGGCGGCTCGTGCCCGTGAACGTGGACCCGCCCGCGAGGCGCGCGATCTCCGCGATCCTATCCATGCGATCGCAGCCGTCTGCGCCGAACGTGAGCGTGACCTCGCGCGCCCCGAGCTTCGACTTGACCACCTCGACGTTGAGCGTGCGAAGGACGTCCTCGAGGGAACCGCTCTTGGTGTAAAGCGACAGGAACGCGACGAGCCGGTCGAGGCTCGGGAGGAGGACGAGCCCCTTCGCGCCGAGCGCGACCCCCTTCGGATCCAGGCCGAGGCCCGGCGTCCGGAGCCGAGTCTGATGGAGCGCGACGCGTTCGAGCATCGACGCGAGACGCTACAGAAACCGCGCGCCGAGGCCAAAGGTGTTTTTCTGGGATGTGAGACGATAGGCTCGCCGTTGATGGTGCGGGCATGACCGCTGTCGAGAAGCAGCTCGTCGCGGATCGCTTCGAGATCGTCTGTGAGGTCGGCCGCGGCGCCGCCGGGGTCGTGTACCGCGCGCACGACGCGGCGCTGAAGCAGACGGTCGCGCTCAAGATGATCAACGAGACGGAGAGCGACGGTCAGGAGCAGGAGCGCTTCCTGCGCGAGGGTCTCGTCCTCAGCAACATTCACCACGCGGGGATCGTGGGCGTCGTCGGGTACGGGTCGCTCGACCATCCCTACCGGGACGACGAGGGACGCCGCTTCTCCGCGGGTACCGCCTTCATCGCCATGGAGTGGCTGAGCGGGGAGGATCTCGCGCAGCGCCAGAAGCGCGCCCCCCTCTCGATGCGCCAGTCGGTCGAGGTGATGGCCGCGGTCGCAGACGCGCTCGCGGCGGCGCACGACGTGGGCGTCGTTCACCGTGACATCAAGCCATCCAACATCTTCTTGACGTACCCGGATCCCACTGGCCCGCGCGAAGGGAAGAGCGCGCGCTTCGGCACGCTGCGCCCCGGTGCGAAGCTCGACGAGATCGCGAGCGAGCCGCCGCGCGAGGAGCTCATCCGTCCGAAGATCCTGGATTTCGGCGTGGCGGCAGCGAACGACGCGGACAATACGGGGGCCGGCGCCATCGTCGGGACTCCCGCGTACATGGCGCCCGAGCAGGCCCAGGGGGACGCGCTCCCGGATGCCCGGAGCGACATCTACTCCCTGGGCGCGAGCCTGTTCGAGCTCTGCGCGGGCAGGCCCCCGCACATCGGGGCGAGCTCGATCGCCACGCTCGCGCGCCGCGTGACGGCGCCCGCGCCCCGGCTCTCCGAGCTCCTCGTGGAGGTGAACCGGGATCTCGACGATCTCGTCGCGCGCATGCTCGCGCTCGACCCCGCGGAGCGCCCGGCCTCCCTGCACGTCGTGTCGGCCGCGCTGCAGCGGATCCTCGCGAGCGGCACGCTCACGATGGCGCGCGCGCTTCTGCGCGAGGAGGACTCTCGGGAGCGCGTGGGCACGCGGCTCGTCACCACGGTGGTCGCGCTCTCCGTGGGCGCGGGAGAGGAGCGCCAGCGCCTCATCGATCGCCTTCGCAGCCAAGAGGTGGACGTGCTCCCGCTCGGGACGGACGCGATCGTCGCCCACCTCGGCGCGCGCCGCGCGCACGGTGACGAGGCGACCCGCGCCCTCGAGATCGGCGCCGAGCTCGCGGAGCGCGGAGCGCGCGTCGGGATCGCGACCGGGCGGACGCGCGTGGACCTCACGCGATCCAGCGGTGAGATCGTCGATCGCGCCGCGAAGCTCGCGCGGGGTACGGGCGAGTCCAAGCTCAGCGTGGACACGACCACCTCGGAGCTCTCGCGCGGTCGCTTCGAGGTCGAGGTCCCCGGGCACGCCGAGTCGACGGCGCTCTCCACGTTCCGTCGCATCCGCCTCGCGCAAACGTCGATGACGTTCGTGGGGCGCGAAGCGGAGCTCGTCTCCGCGCTGGACGCGTTCGAGCGGTGCGTGGACGATGCCACGCCCATCCTGGTCAGCATCTCGGGGCCGCCGGGGATCGGCAAGAGCCGCCTGGGGCGTCGAGGTGGTCGACCGCATCGAGCAGCGCGACCCGAAGAGCGCCGACGCGACCGGCGCGCCCGCGCGCGCGGGGCGAACCAACCTCATGGTCACGCGGTGCGAGTCGTACTCTCAGGCGCAAGCCCTCGGCGTGGCGACGGACGCGATCCGAGCTCTCCTCGCGCTGCAGAAGGGCTCGTCCATCGACGACGCGCGCATCGCGCTCCGGGACATCGGCGCGACGGACGAGCTCGATCTCTTGGCTCGGTTCGTCTCGGACGCGCCCCTCCCGGACGGGCTCGAGCCGCAGGCCGCGCGCGACGCGCTCTACGTGTCCATGACGGATCTCATCCTGGAGACCGCACGGCGTGGGCCGTGCGTCCTCCTCATCGAGGACGCGCAGTGGTCCGATCCGGAATCCATCGGATGGGTGGATCACCTCCTTGGTCGCGCGCTCGGGCGCCCGCTGTTCGTCCTGATGCTCGTGCGCCCCGCGTTCTGGCGCAGGGAGCTCCAGCGGTTCTCGGGGCGAGACCACGTGCGGCTCGAGCTTCGGCCCATCGCGCGACGAGCGACGCGAGAGATCGCGCGATCCATCATCGGCCCCAGCGTGACGGAGGCGCAGCTCGAGCGCGTCGCCGAGCAGGCGGCCGGCTCCCCGCTCTTCGCGGAGGAGCTCGCGCGGCTCATGGCGGCGGGGCGCAGCACGGAGACGGCGCCGACGATCGAGGCCGCGATCCAGGTCAGCCTCGACGCCCTCGACGACGCCGCGCGCGCGGCCGTCGTGCGCATGAGTGTGCTCGGCCTCTCCGTCTGGGACGCGGGCGCGCACCAGCTCGGCGTCGAGCACACGGACGCGATGCTGAAGAAGCTCGTGGCCGCGGAGATCCTCGTGGAGCAGCCGAAGAGCCGGTTCCTCGGCGCTCGCGAGTTCCTCTTCAAGCACGCCCTGATCCGGGACGTCGCGTACGCGATGGCCGGGGATGGGCAAAAGAAGGAGCTCCACGGGCGCGCTGCGGCGTGGCTCGCCGAGGTGGGCGAGGCGGCAGCGACCGTCGCTCGTCACTTCGATCTGGGCGGCCGATTCGAGGAGGCCGCGGGGTTCTGGGAGACGGCGGCGCGCCGCGCGCTCGCGACGAACTCGCTCGCCGAAGCGGTCACGATGTCGGAGCGCGCGCTTGCGTTCGCGGACGACAAACCGACGGGGTTCGCTCGCGCCGCGATCCTCGAGGAGGCGCACGCGCGCCTCGACGCGAGATCCGGCGAGCGCGACACCGCGATCCGGTCGATGCGCGAGAACGTGTTCGACACGGCGTCGGAGCTTCGCACGGACGGCGCCGCCGCGCGCTACGACGACGCGCGCGCCACCGGCAGCGACATCGAGGCGAGGCTCGTGCAGGTGCGCGACGCGGCGACGGAGATCGGACTCGTCGAGGAGGCCGCGAGGTGCTCGGCGACGCTGGCGCAACGCCACGCGTACGGGGGGGACCTCGCGGGCGCGGAGCGCGAAGCGGCGGGCCTGCTCGAGCTGACGGAGAGCAAGAACATCGTCTGGGCCGCGGTGGACGCATGGCAGACGCTCGCGGTCGTCCGGCAGACGCGCGGTGAGCTCGCGGCGGCGCTCGACGCGCGAAGGAACGCCGCGCGCGCCGCGCGCGCCGCGGGCTTGATGGAGCGCGAGGCCACGCTCACGATGAACCTGGGCTTCGCCCTCACGACGATCGGCGCGAAGCAAGAGGCGCTGTTCGAGATCGAGACGGGGCTCTCGAAGGCACAGGCGATCGGCAGCGCGTTCGGCGTGCGCCACGGGCAGATGCTCCTGCTCGGCTGGGTCGCCGCGTTCGGCGCGGAGTCGCGGCTCGAGGCCGCGCTCGCGGAGCCGCGGGCGAACGCGGACGACGCCGCGAGCGGCGGCTTCATGCAGCAGGATCGAACGACGCTCGGGGTCATGTTCTACCGCGGCGTCGAGCTCTTGCGGTCCGAGGGCGCCGCGCTCGCGCGCGCGCGCGGTCTGCTCGAGAGGGTCGCGAGCGGCTACCGCGCCACCAAGAACCTCGACGTCCTCCCGGCGACGCTCGGCTTCTGGGCGGAGGCGGAGCGGCGCCTCGGGAACGCGGAGCACGCGATCGAGCTCGCGACCGAGGCCACGAGCCTCCTCGAGAACGGCGCGCCGAGCCTCCTGAACGAGGCCCCGGTCTACCTCGCACTCCACGACGCGTGCGTGGACGCGGGAGACCTGCGCGCGGCGAAGGCGGCGCTCGAGCGCGGCATGCCGTTCCTCGAGAGGCGCCTGAAGGGCCTCGAGAACACGAGCTATGCGCACAGCTTCCTCACGAGCCTCCCGCAGAACGCAGCGATGATCGCCGCCGCGGAGGTGTACGGCCTCGTGCCTCATGCGCTGAACGAGGTCACGCGGCGCGGCGACGGCTGAGGAGCTCAGTTCGAGGGCGCGCAGTCACCGAGCTCGGGGACGAGCGCCGGCGCATCCACGCCGCCGCTGCGCTCGACGATCCCCTGCACCAACCAGCACATGTCCCGAAGCCCGGCGTCGTCGAGGCGCGCGCCGCTCGGCACGCACTGAGGCGCGCCGGTCTTCGCCTCGCACTGTCCCGTCGATTGGAGGGGGCCATCGAACACGCGCCCCACGCCTTCGTCGCTCGCGAGCGCCGTGAGCGCGTCGTCGAGCGCGAGCTGAATCGCGGGCGCGCCGACGATACCGTCGGAGAGGAGGAAGCCGAACGAGCTCTCCGTGCGGCTCACGAGGATCCCCTCGAGCACGCTCGGTGGGTCAGGGAGGCGCTGACGATGGTACCCGTCGAGGAGAGAGATCAGGAGGGGCCCCCAGTTGAAGTACACCGAACCGAGGCACCGGCTCGGCTTGATCTCGCACGCGTCGGGCACGTTCGCGGCGATCGCGAGGACGTTCGTCGGCTGCTCCGCCACCGTGTAGACGGGGATGTTGTTGTCCAACGTATGCGCGATGACGTCCGCGCCGTCCGCGAGGAGCTGCTCGGTGTAAATGCGCTCGCGTGACTTCCCTTGGACGTGGGGTTCCATGTCGTGCGCAGCGCCGATCCATTTCAGCGCGACGACGTTCGCCGGATCGACCGCGCGCGCACCGAGGGCGAACGCGTTGATCGAGGCCAAGACGCTGGGCGTGTAGCTCGAGCCGATCATGCCCAGACGATGCGACGTGGTCTTGCGCGCGGCGGCGATCCCCGCGAGGTAGTACGCCTGGTACGTCCTCGTGTCGAAGCTCACCAGGTTCGGCCGCGTCACGCGAGCGCCCACTACGAAGAGGGTCGCGTCGGGGTTCTCGTCCGCGAAATCCAGGAGCAGCGGCCCGTGGGACGGGCTCGTGGCCACGATGACCGGGCGCCCTTGCGCGAGGAAGCTCGTCGCGGAGTCGTGCACGGTGGACGCGCTCGCCACGTCCTCCAGATAAGCGAGCGAGCTGTACGCGAGCGCGCTCTTGATCTCGTCGCGCGCGCGCTCGAACGAGAGTGTGTACTCCTCCTGGGAGAACTCGCCCGGGTAGAGGAACCCCACGGCGAGGGGGAGCTGGCACGTCTGCTTCGCGCACACCGTGCCCTGCGGACACCTGTCCGACGGATCTTGCGGGCACGCGATCGTACAGAGCCCATCGACGCACGTGGACGCCTGACACATGACGTCGGCCGTGCACGCCGTGCCGAGGCCGCTACCGACGTGACTCGCAGCGAACTCCTGGCAACTCGCCCCCAGCCCGATGGCGAGAGAGATGACGACGGCGGCACCGAGGCGTCTCAGAATGCCCCCCAGATGATCACGCCGCCCGTCGACGGACTCAGGAAGACGGTAGGCGTGGGGTTCTCCTTGGCGTCCGCGTCGGGCGCCGCGAGCCCGTCGATCATCGAGAAGGCGATCGCCGCCGCGCCCGAGGCGACGGCGAGACCGAGCAGCACGTTCGTCGCCGTCGTGAGCTGATCGACGCGACCGGCTTTGCTCGCGATGGGAGAGCCGGGCGCGGGCGTGGACGCGGGCCCGACGTAGACGTCATCCGAGAGATCGCTCGAGAGCGCGAGCGCCGCAGTCCCAGTCGCGACGGTCGCGCCAGTGAAGAGCCCCGTGGTGACCCATGCCGCGACCGTCACCACCGAAGGAAAGCGAAACGGCTCGGGCGTGGTCGGAAGCATCTTCGGCACGGGGTCGATGGACACGTCGACCCGAGTCGTCTCCCCTGCGCGCACCGTGAACGCGCGTTCGACCGAGTCGGCACCGAGCTCCGCGCGGACGACGTGCGGTCCCGGGTTCACGGCTTGGGGCTCGACGGAGAGCGTCTCCGTGGCCCCACGGTCGAAGGAGACACCGGTCCCCGATCGCCCCGAGACGATCACCCAGCCCACGAGCGCGGTAAGCTCCGTGATCTGCTGCTCCGCGATCGTGCGCTGCGGCGGGTCGACGTCCGCCCCGCCCTCCCTCAGGAAGCGTCGATAGGTGGTGAGGCTCCGCGCGAAGTCTTGGGTGAGGCGCGCCGTGCGAGCGACGTTGTAGAGGATGCGGAAGCTCGGGCTGAGATCGTACGCGCGCTGAAACTCGGCGAGCGCCTCCGAGAACTTCCCCGCCTCGTCGAGCTCGAGCGCGTGCGCGTTCGCGGCCCGCGCCTCGGGGCTGGGCTCTCCGGCAGGCTCCGCCCACGCGCTTCGACCGACCCCACAAATGAGCACGGCAGCGAGGCTCGCAAACCGCCGAATGCGAGCTCTATAGAGCTGCTCCTTCCGCAGCGCCTCACCGCTCAATGAGGTCTCGGCGCCCACGGATCGCGGTTGTCGACGTGCGGGCCACTCGTCGCGAACGAGGCGCTCGGTCGAGCGCTCGACGCGGGCGCGCCCGGTCGAGTGGCGACGAGTCGGCGCTCCAGCACGAGATCCTTGTCGAAGACGACGAGCTCCGCGCTCTCCGCGAATCCCGCGGCGGAGACGATGAGCTTGTGCGCTGCTCCATCGCGCGGGAACTTCGCGACGAACGGATTCGCGGCGAGATCCACGCCGTCGAGCTGAATGCGCGCGGACGCGGGGCTCGCAACGAGGCGCACCGTGATCTGATCCCGCGGGTCCTCCACCGGCGCCACCGTGTTCGGCACCGTGGACACGGTGGTCGCGGGTGTCGCCGTCGCGGACGCAGCGGTCGACGGGGATGGGATCGGCACCTCTGCGACCTTCGTCACGGGGGGCGTCGCGTTGGCGAAGCGCAGTGCGACGGCCACGACCGCGAGCGCGAAAACGCCGAGTGCCGCGACCCACGGAAGCCTCGAGCGGAGCTTGCTGGGCGCGGGCGGCGCGACGAGCGGGAGCGCCTGCCCGTCACTCGTCTCCATCATGGCAGCGGCGGGCTTCGACTCTGGGGGAGGTGGCGGCGTGAGCTCGGCGAGCTGCGCTCGGATCATGTGGCGGACGCTCTCCGGATCCGTCCGCGCGACACGCTGGACGACGGCGCCGAGCGCCTCGGGCGTGACGTGCTGGTTCGGGAGCGCGGCGAGCGCTTCGCGGAACGCGGCGGCGCTAGGGAACCGCTGATCGGGGGTGGCCGTGAGTGCACGACCGAGGACGCGCGCCACGTTCGCGGAGATCTGGATCGGGAGCTTGGGCAGCTCGCCGAACGTCATCGCCTTCAGGATTTGCACATCGGAGAGCGAGCCCCAGTACCGCCTCCCCCCGAGGAGTTCGCACAGAACCACGCCCGCCGCGAAGAGATCCGCGCGGCGATCCACGGCGTTGGCGAGCGCTTGCTCGGGCGCCATGTACGCGAGCTTTCCTTTTACGACCCCCGTCACCGTGTGTTGCTCGCCCAGCCGACTCTTCGCGATGCCAAAGTCAACCAGCTTGACCTTCCCGTCGGTCGTGATGAACACGTTGTGCGGGGACACGTCGCGATGGACGATATCGAGCCGCTCCCCACGTTCGTCCGTGAGCTCGTGCGCGTAGTCGAGGCCGGCGAGTAGACAGCGCACGATCTCGAGCGCCTCGGGCTGCGGCAACGCGGCTTCCCCGATCACGCGGTCGAGGGGCTGTCCTTCGAGGTACTCGAGGACCAGATAGGGCTGCCCATCGACCTCACCGCTTCGCAGCGCTCGAACGACGTTCGGGTGGTCGAAGCGCAGCGCGAGCTTCGACTCCGCCTCGAACATCGAGCGATGATCCGGGTCGAACGCGAGATCTGCCTTGAGGCGTTTGACGACCACGAGCTCCTGCTCGGGTCCCTTCGCGAGGAACACGTCCGCCATGCCGCCCCAGCCGAGCTTCAGCAGCAGGGTGAATTCACCGAACTGACGCTCAGCGCCGCTCGGTACGCGTACGGATCCAGGGAATGAAGGCATCCCGAAAGTAGCCCGCTCTCGACCCAGTGTACCGGATCGAAGGTGAAGCGCGCAGGTTCTTCGATGCTTCCAGCGTCGCGATTCTGCGCTTCACCTGCGCGACTGTGCGACGCGAGGAACGCGCGTAGGCCGGACACGTCGCGGTGAGAGCACGCGCGTCGCAGCGAGAGCCTTGGCTCCCGCCGCGAACGCGAGCGAGGCGCGATCAGCCGTTCTCGACGACGATCTGGATCCCGAGCTGAGCGCGCAGCTTGAAGTACGGATCGGAGACGGCGAACACGAGCAGCTCCTTCAGCTTCTCCTGCGGCGTCAGATCACCCGGGAGCTGCGGCTCGGCGGCGATCAGCTTCTTCGCGATCTCGAGGTCCCCGGACAGGAGAAGCCCCGCCCGCGCCGCGGTGAGGTCGACGGTCTGGGCCCATCGCTTGATATTGGCGCGCGCGCCGTCCTGAATGAACTTGCGCACGCCGCTTCGGAGCTGCTCCTGCTGCACGGGTTGCACGTACCGCGCGAGCTGCTGGGCGGTGCCGATCACCTGTTTCTCGTACTCGGGCGGGCACGGTTGGTCCGCGGCGATCAGCTTGATGCCGGCGAAGAAGAGCACCGTCAGCTCCGTCACCGTGGGGAAGATCGCCTTGATGTAGTGCTCTGGTCGGTAGTACGCGAGGTGCTTGCCGACGATGAACGTCAGGTCCTGCGCGGAGAACCCCGTGAGCACGGTCTGCCCCGCGAGGCTCGAGGGAGGCTCGTACGGGACGTGCGAGAGCGCGCCCGGCACATCGCTCCGGACGTAGAGCGGCGGCGCGGAGAGCCCGAGGACCTGCGCCGCCCAGCCGAACGTTCGCGCGAACGTGACCGTGGAGGTCGCGGGATCCTGACGGAAGCGCGGGTCGAGGACCGGCGTCTCCTTCTTGGCCTTCATGTCCTCCGTCTTCGCGCGCAGCGCCGCGGGGGCGAGCGCCTCGAAGATCTTGCCGAGCGTCTGGTCCTCGTCCTCGTGGAAGAGGAACCGGTTCCACGCGTTGTTGTCGACGCGTCCGCGGACCTGCGGGAGACCCTGCGGCCGATAGTCCTCGAAGAACTGCTTCTCGTCGTCGCCCGCTTGGCGGAGGAACGCGAGGGCCGCGGCCAGACACCAAGCCTCGTCGTACGTCCGCTTGGTGAGGTAGAGGGTGTAGAGCTTGCGATAGGGGTCGACGCGCATCGCGTCGATCTTCAGCATCGCGTGATACTCCGCGATCGCTTCGTCGAAGTTCTCCGCCTGCTCGTAGAGCTCCGACAGGATGACGTGCTCCGTCAACTCGTCGGGCCGCTGGCTGGACGCCATCCGGAACGCCTCGATCGCCTTCGGGATGTCCTGGATGCGATCGCGATAGATCAGGCCGAGCGCGTGCCACAGGTTGAACGCGAGGTCGGGGTTCGCCTTGCCCGCGAGGCGGTGGAGCATCTTGCGGTACGACCGCTCGAGCTGATTCCACTCCTTTTGCTCGGTGAGGATCTTGTTGATGCGCTCGAACGCCTCGAGGTAACCGGGGTTCAGGTCGAGCGCGTCGTTGAAGAGCTCGACCGCCCGCATCTTGTCGTTGATCTTGTCGCGGTAGAGCTGCGCCATCGTGAAGATGTACTTGCTCTTCCGCTCGGGGTTGTTCTCGAGCTGGCTGATCCGCTCGAGGCAGTCGACCATTCGCTCCCACTGCTGCGCCTTCTGATAGAGCGCGAGCAGCTTGTGCAGGAGCACGTGGCTCTGCGGCTCGAGATCGAGCGCCTCCTCGAGCGCTTCGATGCCCTTCTGCGGGTTCTGCGCCTTGTCCGACCAGATGTCCCCGAGCTCGACGAGGAGTTTGTAGCGCTCCTGCCCGTCGACGACGTTGTCCAGGATCAAGCGCTTGTAGTGGCAGACCTGGGGCCAGTCCTTCAGCTGCTCGTAGATCTGGACCATCGCGAGCAGCGTGGGGTTGTGCGCGGGCTCGACCTGCAGCGCCTTCTCGAAGTTGTTGATCGCCTGCTTGCCCTGCCCTTGCGCCTGCTTGATGGCGCCGAGCTTGTAGTAGACGTACGCGCGCTGCTCCGTGTCGTGCTCCTCGAGGGCCGTGAGGACCTTCTGGAAGTTCGTGAGCGCGCCCGGCCAGTCCTGCAGGTTGAAGGAGCTCTCCGCGAGACCGCGGATCGTCTCTTGATTGGTGAGATCGAGCTGGTTCGCGGCCTGGTACGCGCGCAGCGCGGCCTGGTGGTTGCCACGCGCGGCGAGCACCTTGCCGTAGAGGTTTTGGAGCATGTGCTGCTCGGAGCGCTCACGCTTGCCCGCCTTCTTCGCGAGCATCTCGGCGAGGGGCTCCGCTCGATCCCACTGGTTCCGGCTGCTGTACTCCTGGACGAGAGGCAGCGCGGCGTCCTCGTTGTCGGGATCGGCCTGGTTCGCGAACTCGTAGGCCTGGATCGCGAGGTCGTGCTCGCCCAGCATCTCGTCGCGCATCTTGCCGAGCTCGACGAGCAGGCGGGCGCGGAGGCGCGGAGCCTCCGTGATCATCTGCTCTTGATCGAGGTAGCGCGCCGCGCGATCCCAATCCGCGGCGTCCGACGCGATCACGCGGAGCGCGGCGAGCGTCGGCTGGTGGTTCGGGTCGAGATCGAGCGCACGCTCGAAGTTCTCTTGCGCGGTGAGGCGATCACCGAGCTTCTCGTCGAGCTGCTTTCCGATCCGGAAATACATCTCGACCTTCTGCTTGCCGTCGACCGTGAGCTCCGCGACGCGGGTCATGTAGTCGATGGCTCGCTGCGCGTCCCCCTGCTTCTCGTACAGCTTGGAGAGCGCGTCGAGCGCACCCACGTTCGTGGGGTCGATGTCGACGATGTTCTGGTACGAGTCGATCGCGCGATCGGTGTCGTCCACCTCGTCCGCGTACACGCGGGCCTGAAGCCCCCAGAGCTCGATCTTCTTGCCGCGATCGAGCGAGGCGCCGATGTGGCGGTCGTACGTGTTGATGAGGTCGAGCCACTGGCGGCGCTGCCGGTAGCAGCGCTCGAGCGACTCGTAGGCGGGCTCGTGGTTCGGATCGATCTCGACGACCTGCTCGAGGCGAGTCGCCGCGACGTCCGGCTTGACGAAGAGCTCCTCCTGGATGCGCGCGATCTTCATCAGCACGTCGATGCGCTCGCGCTCGGTCGTCACGACGTCGAGCTGCATCTCGAGCACGCCGACGAGATCGGGCCACTGCTGCGTCGTCCCGTAGACGCGCTCGAGTCCGCGCATCGCGAACAGGTTCGCCGCGTCCAGCTCGAGCACCTCGCGGTACACCTGCCCGGCGCGCTCCGTCTGGTTCAACGTCGTCTCGTAGAGACCCGCCGCGCGCAGCTTCGTCGTCGCGATCTGCTCGGGGTCGGTCTGTCCCTTCGCCTTCGCGTTGAGGACCTCGACGAGCTCGTTCGGCTGGTTGCGATCCGAGTAGATCTTCTCGAGGGACTCGAGCGCGGGCAGGTAATACGGGTCGACCTGGAGGGCGCGCTTGTAATACGTCACGCCCTGATCGACCTCGTTCATCCGCTTCTCGAGGACCTCCGCCATCTCGGTGAAGATCTCTTTGCGGTCGATGTCGGTCGTCGCGTGGTCGAGCGCCTGCGTGAGCGTCTGCCCCTGCTCCTGGAAGCGGTTCTGCTTCTTGAAGACGTTCGCCACCTGCCGGAGCACGGCGACGTTGTGGGGGTCGATCGCGAGGATCTGCTGGTAGTACGGCTGCGCGTAGTTCGTGTGCCCGAGGTCTTCGGCGTACCACTTCGCGAGGCGTAGGCAGAGCGAGATCTTGCGACGTTGGCTCTTCTCGTTCTGCAGCCAGCCGTTGACCGTCTGCAGGAGCTCCGGCCAGCGGTTCGTCGCCGCGGCCATGCGCTCGAGGTAGCGGACGGTGTCCATGTTGTCGACGTCGAGCTCGAAGCCCGTGAGCAGCGCGTCGAACGCTTGCGGCTTGTCGTCGAGCTCCTCGTCGAAGACCTTCGCGACCTTCCGCAGGATCGTCGTCTTCTCGTCCGTGTCTTCGCGCGTATCGAGTCGCGCGAGGAACAGCTCGATGAGCGGCTCGGCGCGCTTCGCCTCGCCGTGGAGCTTCTCGAGCGCGAAGAACGCCTGGTCGTGCGTCGGTTCGATCTCGAGGATCGCTTCGTACGCGGGTGTCCCCTTGTCCTTCTGGCCGACCTGGTGCTCCCAGATGCTGGCGACCTCGAGGTACTCCCGGATCTTCTCCTGCGGGTCCTCGAAGGCCTTCGCGCGGCCCATCTTGACGTCGATGACCTCCTCCCACCGATCCTCGGCGCGGAGGAGCTTCTCGAGCGCGGCCATCGCGTCGAAATCACGCGGATCGACGGCGAGGAGCTTGCGCCACGCCTCGATCGCCTCGTACGGCTGCTGGAGCTGGTCCTGGTAGACCGTCCCGAGCTCGCGGTAGTTCGCGACGATGTGCTCCGGCTGAAGCAGCGACTCGGCGCGATCCGCGATCATGTGCAGGCACTCGACGAGCCGCTGCGGATCCGTGCGACGCCGCCAGATGGCCGCGATCGCGTAGAGCGCATCGACGTTGTTGTACTCGATGTCGAGCACGCGCTCGTAGTCCTCGAGCGCGCTGTCGTCCTGCTGGAGCTGGCCCTCGAAGAGGCGCGCGCGACGGATGAGCACCGCGACGCGATCGGCATCCTCCTGCGCGATGTCGTAGTGCCGACCGAGGACGTCCGTGAGGTCGGACCACTGCTGCGTCCGCTCGTAGAGGTTCGCGAGCCCGTGCAGCGCCTCGGGATCGTCGCCGCGGAGATCGAGCACGCGCTTCCAGACCTCGACTGCGGTCGGGATATCGTTCAGCCGATCCGCGAGGACGTGCGCCATCTTCGCGCGGATGTCGGCCTCTTGGCTGTCACCGGTCGCGTTCTCGAGCTGGCGCTCGAGGACGACCTTCAGCTGAACCCACTCTTGCTTCGCGTTGTAGATGCGCTCGAGCGCGTCGATCGCCGCCTCGTTCGCCGGGTCGAGCTCGTCGAACACGCGGCGGAACACGCGCGTCGCGTCGTCGAGTTGTCCGAGGCCCGTCTCGGCGGACACGAGGCGCTCCTCGTAGACCTGCCCGAGGCGGAGGTGGAGGTCCACGAGCTCGTACTTCTCGGTCGTGGCGCGGATGCGCTGCTCGAGGACCTGCGCGAGCTCGGCGTACTGCTCGAGCGTCGTGTAGATGCGATCGAGCTGGGTGAGCGCGTCGACCTCGAGCTCCTCGACGCCGAGCACATAGCGGTAAGTCTCCTCGGCCTTGTTGATCTCGCCGAGGTCCTCTTCGAAGACGCGCGCGAGGCGCTTTCCGATCGCAGCCTGAATCAGCTTGTCCTGGTGCGTCCCGAGCACGTCCGCGTACGCGTTCGCGAGGTGCTCCCATCCCCCCTCGACGAGACCGGCGAGGCGTTCCACGTCCTCGAGCGTCTTCTCGTCGTTCGGGTACTCCTTCAGCGCGCGAATGAAGACTTGGAGCGCGCTGTCGGGAGAGACGAGGCGCTCCTCGTGCAGCTCCGCGATCCGGTAGTACATCGCGAGCCGCTCCTCGCGCTCGGTCTTGTGACCGAGCTCCGCCTCGAGGACGTTGGCGAGCTTGTCCCACTCACCCGCGCTTTGGTAGAGCGGCTCGAGGATCTCTCCGATCTCGACTTGGTGGACGCCCGCGGAGAAGAGCCCCTCGAGCGCCTCGAGCGTCGACGTGTGCTCGGGCGCGGCGGCGAGCACCTCCCGGTAGGAGGCGATCGCGCTGGGGAGATCCTTGAGGTGGTTCTGATGGACCTGCCCGAGGCGGTACTTGAAGTTCAGGATGTCTTCGGGCGTCTCGCCGATCTCGGCCTCGCGGGCGAGCACGGGGACGAGATCGCTCCACCGCTCCGTCATCACGAACAGGCGATCGAGCGAACGGATGGCCTCTTGGTTCTCCGGCTCCACCTCGAGCACGGCGCGGTAGCGCGCGACGGCCGCGTCCACGTCCTCGAGCTGGGTCTCGAAGATCTGCGAGAGGCGCAGCCCGAGCTCGACGAAGCGCGCGGGATCCTCGCGGAGCGTCGCGAGCTGCGCGTCATACAGCTGAGCGACCTCCGCCCATCGGCCGACCGCCATGGCGAGGCGCTCGAAGTTTCCGAGCGAGTCCTCGTTCGACACGTCGAGCGGGACCGCGCGCGCGTAGACGGCGAACGCGGCGTTGTGATCCTGGAGCATCTCCTCCTCCAGGCGCGCGATGCGGTGGAGCAGGTCCACCTTCGCGAACACGTCCTCGGTGGCCTTCACCTGGACCTCGAGCACGCTGACGAGCTTCTTCCACTCGCCGGTGGCGTCGTAGATGGGCTCGAGCACGAGCGCTGCGCCGAGCGCCTCCGTGGTCCCGTTCTTGATGCCCTCGAGCGCCGCGAGCGTAGGCTGGTGGTCGGACATCTGCTGCAGCAGATCCCGGTAGAGCTCGATCGCGCGGGGCACGTCCCCGAGCTTGGTCTCGTAGAGCTCCGCGATGCGGTACTGGTAGCTGATCCCCTCCGCCGGGTCCTGCGCGAGCTCGGACTCGTGCTGGAGCACCGTCAGCAGCTCGGGCCAGTTCTGGGCCGTCTGGTAGAGGACGTCGAGCCGCGAGAGGGCCTGCGCGTCGTCGGGATCGATCTCGAGGATGCGCTGGTACGTGTCGATCGAGTTCGTCACGTCCGAGAGCTCGCGCTCGTACACCGCGCCGATTTGGTAGTAGATGCCCTTCTTCTCGTCCTGATCGGCGACGAGCTCCGCCTTGTGCGTGTACACGCCGAGCAGCTCGACCCACTTCGACTGCGCGAGGTAGAGCTTGATGAGCGCGTCCGGTGCGCGCATGTCCTCGCCGTCGAGCTCGAGGACTTTGCGGTACACCGCGACCGCCGCGTCCGGGCGGTCGAGGACGTCCTCCTCGATGGAGGCCGCCTGGAAGAGCGCGCTCTTCTTGTCGTTGACGTTCTCGTAGATGTCGGCCTTCTGCTGGAGGACCGCCGCGAGCTCCTCGTACCGCTCGGCGGCTCGGAAGATGCGGTCCAGCGAGTCCGCGGCCTCGAGGTTCTGCGGGTCGATCTCGAGGACCTTCCGGTAGTGCTGAACCGCGTGGTCCGTCGATCCGATGTCGGACTCGTAGACGCGCGCGGCCATCGTGAAGAGGTCCACCGCGACGATCGCCTCGGGGTTCTCCCCCGCGAGCGCGCGCGCCGCGAGCTCCTCGAACACCTTCGCGAGCTCCGCGAACTTCCCGGTGGCTCGAGCCAGTCGGTCGAGTCCCTGCTTCGTCTCCTCCGAGGTCGGATCCTCGGCGAGCGCGCGCGCCTGCGAGTCGAACGCGGCGTCGAAGTCGCCCCCCGCGTCCTCGTAGAGAGACGAGATCTGGTGAAGCAGTTCGACGCGGCGCTGTGAATCGTCGCTCCGCCGGACCTGCACTTCGTACACACCGATGAGCTTCTGGTAGTCCCCCGATTGGCGATACAGGGGCTCGAGGATCTCGCTGATCGCGAGCTCGTGCTCCGGAGTGAGGCCCAGCCGCTCGAGCGCGGCGAGCGCCTCCGGGTTCGTGGGCTCCCGATCGAGCACCTGTCGGTAGATGTCGATCGCGGTCTCGACCTGGTTCATCCGCGACTCACGGAGGGCCGCGAGTCGGAGCATGAGGCGCGTCTGCACCTCCTCGGCGTCCGCGAGCGCGACCTGCTCCTCGAGGTGCTCCGCGAGCTCGTCCCAGCGGCTCTGTCGCGTGAAGAGCCCGTCGAGCGCGACGAGCGCGAGCTGGCTCGCCGCGTCGAACCCGAGCACCTCGCGATAAGCGGCGATGGCGTCGTCCGGCCGGCCGAGCTTCTGCTCGTACACGGACGCCATCTGGTCGTAGAGCTGCTCCCGATCCGACGGATCCTCGGTGAGGTCGATCCGACGGCGGAACACACGGACGAGATCGTCCCAGCGCTCGGTCCGGCGATAGAGCGAATCCATGGCCGCGAGCGCGGCGACGTCCGCCGGATCGATAGCAAGGACGCGCTCGTAGCCCGAGGCAGCGTCGTCGACCTTCCCGAGGCGCTCGTGGATCGCGCCGAGCCGCATGAAGTACTCACGCGCGAGCTGCGCGTCGCTGAGCCCACCCGCGATCTCGCTGAAGATCTGATCGAGGTTGTCCCACGCCTCGGCCTCCGCAGCGAACTGCTCGAGCTCCTGCCGAGCGTCGACGTTCGACGGGTCCTCCTTCAGAGCGCGCGCCTGCGCGCCGATCGCGCGCGGCAGATCTTTGAGGTTCTCCGCGGCGACGGCCGCGACCTTGCGCAGAAGACCGACGCGCTGCTCCGTGTTGGTCTCCGCCTCCGCGAGGATCTCGAGGACGCCGATGAGCTGCGGCCAGTCCCCTCGGCTCTCGTAGATCTCACGCAGGATGGACGCGGTCTCGGCGCGGAGCGCAGGGTTCTCGAGGAGAGCCTCGAGCGCGATCCGGGCGGGGTCGTTCGCGGGGTCGATGAAGAGAATTTCGCGGTAGCTCTCGAGCGCGCCCGCCGGATCCTCGAGTCGCTTCTCGAGCGTCGTCCCGAGGCGGTACTTCAGATCGATGAGCTGCGCCTCGGAGTTGTCGAGCTCGATGCGCGAACGGAGCACCTCGACGTACGGCTCCCAGTCCTCGAGCTGGAGATAGAGCTTGTCGAGCGCGAGGAGAGCCTTGGGCTCGGCCTCGGATTCCGCGAGCACCTGCTTGTAGGTGTCGATCGCCGCGCGCGGGTTCTCGAGCTTCTCCTCGTAGAGCTGCGCGATCGCGAACAGGATCGCCTTGTTCTCCTCGGGATCCTGGGTCAGCTCACGCTTCCGCTCGTAGATGCCGAGGAGCTCCTGGAACTTCCCGGTGTCGCGATAGAGGCCCTCGAGCGCCGTCAGCGCCGCGTCGTTTTCGGGGTCCGTGTCGTAGACCGCGCGGAACTGCTCGAGCGCGGGCTCGACCTGCTGCGTCTCGTCGAGGAGCACGCGTCCGAGTCGGAGCCGGAGGGCGATCACGAGATCCCGATCGGCCTCGCTCTCGGCCTTGGCGATCGTCGCTTGGTACGACGCCGTGAGCGCTGCCCACGAGCTCGTCGCACGCGACGCGCGCTCGACGTCCTCCACGCATCGCGGGTCGCTCGGGCTGAGCTCGAAAGCGGACAGATAGCGCTCGAACGCGAGCTGCGGCTCCTTCAGCTTGGTCTCGTAAAGACCGGCCACCTCACGCAGCAGACCGAGGCGCTCCTCGGGATCGATGTCGTGCTTGAGCTTGACCTCGATCGCGACTGCGAGGCCCTTCGCGTTGTTGGACTGCGTGTAGATCGGGATGAGCGCTTCGGCCGTGCCGAGGTGCTGCGGATCGAGGGAGAGCACCTTCTCGTAGGCGCGCGCGGCGCGATCGAGCTTGCCCTTCTGGGTGACCCAGAGCTCCGCGGTCTTCACGAGCAGGCGGATCTTGGCCTGGTCATCCGTCTCCTTCGCCTCTTGGGCCTCGAGGACGCGGATGAACTCGTCCCACTTCCCGCTCTCGGCGTAGAAGACCTCGAGGTCGTCCCACATGCCGAGCGCGAGGTACTTCTTCTTGAGCGCCTCCTGGGCCTTGCGGTCGTTCGGGTTGAGCGCGAGGAGCTTGCGCCATGCCTCGACGGCGGCGTTGTCGTCGTTCAGGCGCTCGCCGTAGAGCTGACCGAGCTTCGAATAGATCTGCTCCTGCTGAGCCGCCTCGAACGTGACTTCGGCCTGGCGCTCGAGCACCTGGACGAGCTCGCTCCACTCCTTCGACCGTTCGTAGAGGCCCGCGAGCGCCCCCAGGGCCTCCGCGTTCTCGGAGTCGCTCTCGAGCACCTCTCGCCAGAGCTCGATGCAGACCTCCGGCTTCTTGACGCGCTCGGTCGCGAGCTTCGCGATCTCGAGGAACTTGCTGGCTCGCGCGCCTCCCGCCGGCATCGCGCCGGCCTCACGCTTCATGAGCCCGATGAGCTTCTCCCAGTCGCGCCTCTTCTCGTAGGTCGCGCGGAGGTGCTCGATCGCGAGCTGGTTCCCCTCGTCGATCGCGAGCACCGCCTCGAACGCCTTCACCGCCTCCGCAGCGTTTGGGAACTTCGTCGTGTAGAGCTCCGCCGCCTCCAAGTAGAGGGCGACCTTCTCGTCCGCGTCGACGACGGTGTCGGCGAGCTCGACGAGCGTCTTCACGTATTCCGTCATCCGCTTCGCGGCGAGGAGCTTCTCCAGCCGACCGCGGAGCTCGGCGATCTTCGCCTCGTCCACCGCGGGCGCCGCCACGACCTCCGGCTCGGGAGCGGGCGGGGGTGGGGGTGGGGGCTCGGGTTCGGGAGCTGCAGCGGGCTCAGCGACGGCGACGGGTTCCGGCTCCACCGCGACCTCGACCGCGGCCTCGGCTCCACCATCCGCTTCGCGAGCGGGCTCCACGGCCGCCTCCGGCTCGGCTTCGACGGGTGCGGGCGCAGGAGCTTCCTCCTCCACGGCAACCTCTTCCGCCGGCGCAGCCGGGGGCGGCGCGCTGACGGCCGTGGGTGCGGCCCCACCGTTCACGAGCTTCTCGCCGATCTGCGTCTCGAACGCCTGGAGCGCGGGGTGCGCCGGTGCCACGCTGGCAAGCTTCTCGAACCACGTGCGGGCGCGGATCAGGTTGCCCATGTTGCGCCAAGCAACGAGGCCGGCTTGCGCGAGCAGGTACGGGGACACTTCTTTCTCGGCCGCGCGCTCGACGAGGCCGAGGACCCGATCCCAGTTGCCCTCGCGGGTCCCCCAGTAATCGCGCAGGAACGAGAACGCGCCTTCGAGGGAAGAGTCGAGCGAGAACGCTTCCTCCAGGAACTTCGCGCCGACTTCCAGGTTCTGGTGACGCGTCGCCCACCGGCTCCCGAACCGATACGCCGTGAGCGAGCGCGCTCGCGCGCCGAGCATTTCGAGGAGCTGTCGCTGCGTCTGCTCGAGCTGCGCTGCGCGCTCCGCGGCCATCATGCCCTCGAAGAGCGCGGCGACGTGGCGATCGAGCGGCTGGGCTTGGTACGCCGACCCGAGCAGGCCTTCGACACTCCCCGCGTCGAAGCGCTTCGCGAGGCGCGCGGCCCGCATGTAGAGCGCCGCCGCCTCGCCACCGGACTGCCCCTGCGCCTCGCCGACCAGGGTGCCGACGTGGCCGCTCCAGCTGTCCGCGTCGATCTGAGCGTCCGCGAGCCCAGCGCGGGCTTCCTCACTTTGTCCGTTCGAGGCGCCGAGGGCGCGCGCATAGGTCGCCGTCGCGCGCTCGACCTCCCCTGCCTCCGCGAGCACGTGCCCGAGCTCGACGAGGAGCTCGACGCTATCCGCCTCGCTCGCGCTCTTCAGCTGGAGCTCGAGGAGCTTCTGGACCATGTTCGTCTTGCCGAGCTCCCAGTAGATCGTGCGCGCGAGCTCGAGCGCCAAGATGAGGCTCGAGTTCAGCTTGTACGCGTCCTGGAAATGCTTGAGCGCCTTCACGCCCTGCAGGAACTTCTCGTCGAGCAGTCGGCCTAGCTTGAGGTGTGCTTCCGCCTTTCGGGCCGGATCGGGATCCGTCCCGATGACGCGCTCCAACTCCTCGGCCAGCGACGCCCAGTCATGAACGGATTCGAGAAGACTCACTCGTTGCGCAAGATCCATGGATTCCTCGGCCCTAGGCCTGCTTCATCAACGAAAGCTGTGCGTCGCTCTTCGGCGAAAACGGGGCGCCTTCCGACCCAATCGTCGCGCCCCTGGATGAGCCCCAATCCACTACGAACGAAACCGACCCCAAGTCCACGCCGCTAAGAGGGAGCGTCGAGCTCCACGAGGCGCGCACCGATGGTCGCGCACTCGACCTTGTACTCGTCGCGCTTGCCGCTCGAGCACACGCGCTGCTGGAACGCCTTGAGGTTGTCGATGGCGTTCTGCTTCTGCGGGGGGTCGAGATCCGCATAGATGTTCCCGAGCCCGTACAGCACGCGCACCGCTTCCGGAGAATCGCCCGGCGCCATCGCCTTCGAGCGTTCGAGCTGCTCGGCGGCGCCCTTCAGATCACCCCGCTCGAGCAGGATGTTCGCGAGCAGGACGCAGTTCGTCGAGATGTACTGACGGTTCTTCGGATCGGGCTCCTCGGCCTTCGAGTACTTCTGCGACGCCTTCAGAACCTCCTCGCCCTCCTTCGTGTATCCAAGACTCAGATACAACTGCGCGAGGGGGCCGTAGTACATGACCTGCGTCGGGTCGTGCTCGATCGCGCGCGTGTAGTAGTCGAGCGCCTTCTGCTCGTCGTCCATCCGCAGGTACACGTTGCCCAGGCCGAAGTAACAACTCGCGTAGTTCGGATCGAGCTTGATGCACTCCTGGTAGGGCTCCTCCGCCTCCTTGATGTCGATCTCCTTCTTGATGGTCGCGCGTTGCTCGAGCGCGTAGCCGCGTCCTTCGAAGTAGCTCGCGAAGGTCGGCTTGCGATCCTTGCGCGACTCCCCCTCGGCCTTGATCGCGCCCGCGAAGGCCGCAGCGGCGCCCGCCCAATCCGCCTTCTTCCACCTCGCTTGCGCGAGCTTGTTCCAGATGGCGTGGTTGGCGGGGTCGATCTCGGTCGCCTCCTTGAACTTCGTGATCGCGGAGTCGAGGTCACCCTTCAGCGCCTTGTCGCCCTCGTTCGCCATCAGGATCGCGTCCTGTTTGTTGCGATTGCAGGCGACGCCCGTCGAGACGAGGAGGGCTGCGATCGCTGCACGGAGAGCCCAGCGTGAGGGGCGGCCAGCCGGCGCAGATTCGGAACTCATCGAGAGCCTCTTTCCCGTTGTCGCGCAGCAGCAGCGGCGCGCGCGGATCGTAAATTCGAGGGGAAACCCGCGGCCCCTCGAAGGATGGTTGCGGCTCGAAAAAACCACGGCAGCCGCGGAAACTGCGTTGCTCTCGCGATTTTGCGGCGAGCGCGACGACATTCGAAGCAAAGGCGGACGCGAGAATAGGCGGCCTCTGCGAAGAAAGTCCAGGGTAACGACAGGCGCGGTCCACGCGTCCACCGACGGGTCGACCACCCGAAGGGCGGGATACCCGAGGCCACGTGTCACCGTTGGGGAGCTCGCCCTTCGTGAGGAGAGCTCGCCGCCGGGCAACGCTCGGAGACCAGTCGCGAGCCGACCCTCGAACACGAGCATCCGCAGCGCCCGACGGGCTCGAGGCTATGACGCAGAAATGCAAGAAGCCAGCGGAGTCACCTCCGCTGGCTTCGATCGCGATGGGTTTCGAGCTCAGCCTGGGCTGAACGAGATCGGGTAGGTCACGCGAACCACGCCGCCTTCCGGCTGCGGGAAGGAGAGACCACCGAACGAGCGAACCACGCAGTTCACGACACCCGAATCCGGCATGCTCGACCCGGCGTTGCTCACACCGCTAACGGCGCCGGACGCGTCGATGACGAAGCCGACCGTCACGCTGCCGGCGAGCTCCGGGTTGCTGCGCAGACCGTTCTCGTAGCAGAGGCGGAACGAGCCGAAGTGCTGCCGCACGATGCGCTGGATGACCTCGGCGGGGAGGCGACCACTGACGCTCGTGCCGCCCATGCGGACCTGCGGGGGCTTGCTGCGGTGCGCTCCCTGGAGACGCCCGTTGCCGTTGCCCATGCCCTGACCGTTACCCATGCCGGCGCCGGGGCCGAGCGGACCGATCGAGCCAAGGCCGATCCCCTCGCCGCGCCCGCCGCCGCCCTCGCCGATGCCGGAGAGGCCGAGACCGCCCGCGCCGAACGCGTCGCCGATCGAGTCACCCCACATGTTGCCGCGAGCGCTCATCGGATCATTCCCGAGAGAGTCGTCGCGACCGAAGATCGCCGTGGGTGCGTTGGGATCGCCGCCCGCGCCCGTGTTGAGGAGGCCGATCATGCCGAAGTCCCGCGCGTCCTGCAGAGCCGCCTGCCGCGCGAGGTGGGGATCGGGGTTGTTCGCCGGCCCCTTCACGCCGTAGCGCATGTTGGTGGCGTGGCTGACGGGGTTACCCATCTGGCCTTCCTCACCCTTCGCGCGCGTTCCGGTGCCGCCCTCCTTGTCGTCGGGCTTCGCCTCGGTGACCTCCTCGGTCTCCTGTTGCTCCTGCTCCTTCTCGGCGTACGCCTGGAGCATCTGCTTCAGCATCGCGCTCTGATCGCTCGACATCTCGTTCTTGTCCGTGCCCTCGAGCGGCGGCATGAAGAAGAACATCGCCGCGAGGAGACCACCGTGCACCAAGCCGGAGAGGCCGAGGTACGCGAGGACGATCCCCTGAAGCGAGAAGTGACCCGCGACGGCGCGGCCGGCGTTGACGGTCGACACCTGGAACGTGAGGCCGTTCTCGAGGACGATTCGCGCCTTGCCGCCCTGGGGCAACGGCATCTGCATCGCACCCGAGAGCTCGGCGCAAGGCTGCGTCATGCCGCCCTGGATCGCCTCCTGGATCGTCATCTTCTGGCCGTTCACCTCGATCGTGCCGGTCGCGACGGGCGGGAGCACCACCATCACACGCGACGGATCCGCGAGCACGATCGGCGCCCGCGTCGTCCCGAGCTTCTCGGTCGGCACGAAGTAGTCGCACATCTCCTCGCCCACGTAGAACGAGCGCGGAGGGCTGAGGTGCGCCACATGGAGGATCGACTGATCCCACATCACCATCACCTCGACGGCGCTCGCGCCGCTCTCGACCTCGACGTCCGGAACGGCGGGGCCGCTCTTCAGCATCGAGTAGGTGTAGGACCCCTCCGGCGCGTCCGGGGGGACCTCGTCAGCTGGGGGCTCGGGCGCGAACGGGTTCGCGTCCCCGAACGGATTCGCGCTCGCGAACGGGTTCGCGCTTGCACCACCGAACGGGCTCGTGCTCGTACCACCGAAGGGGTTCGTCGCAGCGGGAGCTGCGAAGGGAGCCGTGCCGCCGAACGGGTTGGTCGCAGCCACGGCCCCGACCGCTGGAGGAGGCGCAGAGGGAGACGCCGCCGCCGCGACCGCGACCGGCTCCGCCTTCTCGAGGATGATCTTCGTGCCGCCGATCTGGACGTGATCGCCGACCGAGATCTTGCACTTGTTCACCCGCGCGCCGTTCACGAGCGTCCCGGGCTCGTTGCCCAGATCGATCAGCGTGATGTCTTCCGGGCTCGCGACCTCGATCACCGCGTGCATGCGCGAGGCCTGCTCGTCCTCGACGCGCAGGTGGCTCTTGGCGTCCTTACCGACCTTCACGATGTCCTGGGACACCGTCTCCCGACGAATGAGCGCGTCGTTTTGGTAGAGACCAAACGTCAGCGCGACCTTCTGCTTCCCTTCCATCGTCCTCCAGCCTTCCTGCCGAGCCGTTTCGCGCCTCGTCTCGAGCCGCGCGTTCGGATGTCAGCCACGTCTCTGGCGCACGAGCCGCACGAACCACGCGGGCTCGGGGCTCGGCGCCAGTTCAGTCCTCGGGCGTCCGCGCCCGAAGACCCTCAAAGATTTTCGACCGACTTGAGCATCTCCGGCACGAAGGACGTACGCGGCTTGATGAGCTGCGATCGCACCGCCACGGGTCGGACCCGAATCGTCGCGTCGCCTGGGCCGAATCCACCCGCGTTCAGCGGGTCATCGGCGAACTCATAGCCGTAACCACCCTCCGCCTCCGTCGTCTTCGCGCCGCCACCCAACTCTTGCGCGAGGGCGGAGGAGCTGAAGAACAACGCACTCGACACCACAGCCAGGCCCATCATCGTTCTGGTCTTCATCGAAAAACCTCCTCGAATCGCCGCAGCGAAGCGTATCCCGCAAGTTCGTTCTCGGTCAACGCCTCCACGGCACTCCTTGGAACCAGAAACTCGAAAAACCTGGGACCGAGTTCGCTACGAGCGCTCGGGGGAGAAAGTCGGCCGCAAATCGACCGTCCAGTCCGACACGCTCGCCCCCGTGGAGTTCCCGAGGATCGCCAAAAAAGTTTGTTCGGCCACCCAAGGACACCGGACGCCTATCCAACGCCCTCCACAAACGACGACGGCCCGATCGTATGACCGGGCCGTCGGTTTTTGGGCGTAAGCAGACTACTTCGGCTGTTCGGCGGGCGTCCCCGCCTCTTCCATCGCCTTGCGCTGCTTTTCTTCTTCCTCCGCCTTCTTCCGCATGGCCTCGGTCTCGTTGTTGAACGCGATCGTCTCCTTCACGTTCTGGATGCGGCCCTTCTTGCAGTCGTGGTCTTCCTTGGCCTTCTTGCCGAGGCACTGCTGGTCGGGCTTCGTCGCGACCGCCGACACGTCGTCCACCGCGCTCGCGAACTCGGGCTTGCCCTTGGCGCGCTCGATGAAACCTTCATACAGCGTGATGGCGGTCTGGAGCGAGGCGTTCGAGTTCGAGTCGCCGGACTTCGCCTTGAACTGCTCCGTGAGGATCGCCTGGTTGAAGTAGGCCTCGGGCCGCTGAGGGTCGATCTTCTTCGCCGCCTCGATCTCGCCCTCGGCCTCCTTGAGCTTCGCGTCGAAGTTGACGTTGTCGATCTCGCCGCGGAGCGCGAGCGCGAGCCCGAGGTGGGCGTCGTAGTCGTCCGGGCGCACCTTGATCGCTGCTCGGTAAGCCTCTTCCGCCTGCTGGAACCCACGGAACCCGAGGTTCACGGCCGCGAAGTTCATGTGGGCTTCGAAGAACGCTGGGTCGAGCTTCCGCGCGGTCTGGAAGGACGACACGGCCTGGTTGAGGTTGCCCTGCTCACCGAAGATCAGGCCCGCGGTGTTGTAGATGGGCGCGAAGTTCGCATTCTTTCGGATTGCCTGCGTCGTCACGAGGAGTGCGAGGTCGAGCGCTTGCGCGTTGACCTTGCCAGCCTTCTCACCCGCCTTCACCATCGTGCCCGTCTTCGCTCCCGCCTGCTTCTTCGCAGTGGTGAGGTAGTAGATCGCGAGCTGATTGAACGCGGGCATGTACGCGTCGTCGACGGCGAGGGCGCGCTGGAGGTTCTTCTTCGCCTCGTCGAAATCCGTCGCATTCGCGCGCTTCATTTGAAGCCGCGCGAGGTTCACGAGGGCTTCGGTGTTTTGGAACTTGGAGTCCTGTACAGCCTGCTCCATCTCCTTGATCGCCGGCTCGATGGCGGTCTCCTTCGAGTCCGCGAACGCGAAGAGCGCGAGCTGCACGCGGGCGCGGTGGAACGTGGGATCCTTCTCGAGGACGGTCTTGTACTGCTCCGCGGCCTTCTCGCGGTCGTTGCAGCGCTGGTAGGAGACGCCCGCGTTGTAGACGGCGGTGGGGAGGAAGCTGCCGTTCTTGTCGTTGGCGTCGAGGAAGCTCTTCGCGGTCGCGTCGCACGTCTCAGCCGTCCAGTCGTTCGCCTTGTCGTGCATCTTCAGGGCGTCGAGCCCCTCGGTGTACGCCTTCTGGACCTCGGGCTTGAGCTGGTTCCCTCCTCCGGCCGCGCCCGTGCCGTTCGTCTGCGCGCTGCTGCAGCCGAACGACGCAACGAACGCATATCCGAGGCCCAACGCAACGATGGGGGAAAACAGTTTTCGCTTGTTCATGACGATCTCCTTTCCCTCGCTCAGCGGTGGGCGTTGGACAGCGGATCCACGGGCTTGTTGTTGGTCGCCGGTGGCGTCGTGGTCGTCGCCGCGCTCGGCTTGTCGGCGGGCTTGTCCGCCGGCTTGTCCGAAGGCTTCGGCTGATCCGTGACGGCGGGCGCATCGATCACAGGAGTCATGTCGGGGTTGAGCGCCTGCGGTCGCTCCTGGAGACCCGATCCGACGCGGTTCGGCGCGCCGCGGAACTCGTCGATGAGGTGATACTCGGAGGGGTAGTTGTCCGAGAGCCACTTCTCGCAGTACCGCGAGTAGTCGTCGAAGTACTGGAAGTCGACGGAGTACTTCAGGCAGAGCTGGAACGCGCCCTTCGCCTCCTGCTTGATGGGCTCGCTCGCGCTATCGAGCGCGTCGAAGTACGCGCCGCGGATGTCCTCCCAGTTGAGGTCGGGGATGCCCGACGGCCCGTTCTGGTGCCACTCCTTGGGGATGGGCGCCGCGCGGAACTGAGCGACGAACTTACCCTTCATCTCACCGACGCGAGAGCCGGCGGCGATGACCCAGCGCGGGGGCGGGGCGGGCTGGAGGTCGACGATCTTCTTGTACTCCTTCTCCGCCTCCGCGATCGCCGGCTTCTTCTTCGTGATCCAGTCGGTGACCTTGGTCTTGATGAAGTTCTGGACGTCGTCGCGCTCGCCCGAGCCCTTGTACTCGGGGAACTGAATCTTCTCGGCGATCGCGCGCTTCTCCTCCGCGAAGAAGAAGAACGCCTCGCCGACCGCGGTCAGCGCCTTGCCGATTCGCCGGCCCTTCACGTCCTCACCCTCGGAGTCGCCGCCGATCGCGCGGAGCTTCTTCACCATCTCGTCGGGGTTCGACCACATCCCACGAACCTTGTCGTACTCGGTCCGCGCGGACTGGCTGTTGCCGATCTTCGAGTAGATCTGCCCCATGAGCGCGTGCGCCTGAATCTGGACGTCGAGCGTCGCGTTCTTGTCGATCTGTCCGAGCGCCCCCGAGAGCCGCTTGCGCGCGTTGTCCCAGTCTTCCTTCTGGGCATAGTGAGCGCCGATGGCGAACGCGACCTGCGCCGCCTCCGCGGGCTTCTTGGCGCCGTAGTTCTTGTTGAAGTTGTCGGCGTCCTTGATCGCCTGATCCTCCTGACCGAGCCCGAGTCGAAGCACCGTCGCATCCGACAGCGCGGTCGACGCCGACACCTTCGTCGCGGTGTCGTCCATCCCCGGGCTCTCCGAGGCGAAGCGCTCGAACCAAGAAGCAGCCTCGTCATACACGGCGATGGCCTGGTAGTTCGCGCCGATCTTGTAGACCGCCTTCTTCGCGAGCTCCGTCTCGTTCAGGTGGTACTTCGGGTCGATCAGCGTCTTGCGGATCGTGACCGCCTTCATGATGAGGCGCGCGTGCTGGAACGACTCGGCGGCGTTCGCGAGAACCTCGTCGTTCCGCGCGCACCCCTCCTTGTTGTTCGCCTCGCAGGGCTCCTTGCCGTACTTCTCCCAGAGATCCATGTAGCGCTGCCCCGCCTGGCGGAACTGCTCCATGCCCTCGGGCGTGTCGGGGTGCGCGTTCGCGGCCTCGAAGATCTTCTCCGCCGCGAGTCGCTCGATGTCGCGCTGGATGCGGTCGAGGATCACGCACTGGTCAGCGTTCTGGGACCTCTTCGCTTCGCAGTAGAGCTTGTGGAACTCGGGCACGTCGTTGGCCATATCCACGAAGCACTGCGGGCGAGCAGGATCGGAGTGCGAGCCGAGCACGTTGACGGACTCGAGGTAGAGCTGCGAGGCGAAGATGCCCACCTCTTCGTCCGGGTAGTTCAACGCGATGTCGCGGAACCCGAGCGCGGCCTCCTCCCAGTGCTGGTTCTCGAAGTACGTGCGCGCCCGAGCAAACTTCACCTCGGCGTACTGGGTCTTCGCCTCCTTCGTGCTCGAGTTGTCCGGCTTGATGTAGCAGACGTACCGATTGAAGGCGGTGAGCATGCCCTTCTGGTTGTCGTCGAACGGCTTCGGGGCGAACTTCGCCGCATCCGTCGGCTTGGCGCCCTTGTCCTTGCCGTCGTCGCCCGTTGGAAGGTTGCCGCTCCCCCTTCGATCCGCGCCGTCC
Organism: Polyangiaceae bacterium; assembly: GCA_046351395.1. Taxonomy (GTDB): domain Bacteria; phylum Myxococcota_A; class Polyangia; order Polyangiales; family Polyangiaceae; genus CAYYKK01. Next base: position 96,561 of record JAXLYP010000008.1, on the reverse strand, counting down.
TTGTGAGCCTCGGCGTAGATGTTCTGGTAGCAGAGCACCGACGCGAACGCGGCCTCGGGCGCCTGCGGCCCCTTCGGGTCCTCCGCGACGACCGCGTCGAACGCCGGACCGCAGCGCTTCCAGTCCTTCTGGAAGTAGAGGAGGTCGGCCATCGAGTACTTGATCTTCATCAAGGTCGGCCAGTCCTCCTTGATGATTCGCGGGAACGTGAAGTTCTGGAAGTCGTTCGCGCTGAACGTGCTCGTGATGTTCTCGTAGAGGTCGGCCGCGAGCTTCATCGTCTTCGCGTCGCTCGTCCCCTTCACGCCGTTCGTGCCGACGGCTTCGAGGTGCCACGACATCGCCGTCTCGGCCTCGAGGTCGACCGTCGTGTTGCCGCACTTGCTCTTGGCCTGCGCGGACGCGTTGCCCTTCTGGAACTCCTTGTAGACCTCGACCTGCCGGTCGAGCTGCTTCATCGCGCCGTCCTTGTCACCGGACTTGAGCGCGAGCGTCGCCTCCGTGATGTGACCCTGGTAGTCGCACCACTTCTCGCCTTTGTCCTTGGACATGAGGTCGCTGTAGAGGTCGATGCCCTCCTGGTAATGACCCGTGTCGAGGTAGTTCAGCCCCAGGTCATCCATCATCTTGTACGTCTTCTCGTTCGAGCTCCCCGTGTCCCCCGACAACGGGTGCAGGAAGCCGTACGCCTTCTTCGGATCGCCCGAGAGTGCGTAGACCGGGATGATGTCGCGCCGCGCGTTGTTCCCGAGCTGGGGCGCGTTGGGCAGCGTCGAGTACGAGCCGCTGTACTCGATGACGTTCTTGAACGACGTCATCGCCTTCGCGTAGTCCCCCTGGTTCCAGTAGACGTACCCGAGCTTGTAGTGCGCGGCGCCGAAGAGCTTGTTGTCGGGCGGCGGGTACTTGATGACCTCCTGGTACGACTGCTCCGCGAACGCCCATTTTCCGGGGTCCTGCTGCGCGTCCTGGAAGAAGAGCTCGCCGAACGCGAAGTACGCGTTTGGGATGAACTTTGACTTCGGCCAGTTCTTGATCAGCTCGAGGTAGACGTTGCGAGCCTTGTCGTACTCCTTGCCCTGCTCGTACTCGTACGCGAGGTAGTAGAGCACCTCGTCGCCGCACCCCTGGCTCTTCGACGGATCGGCGTCGTTGGGCTGCTGGCAGTAGTTCGGGTAGTCGTTCTTGAGCAGGTTGTAGTACTTGATCGAGCTCTTCCGCGCGGCGTCCAGCACCTGCTTCGCAGTCTTGCTGTCGGCTTGCGCGTCACTCGCGCCCTTGGAGTCGCCCTTCCGCTTGGCGTCGTCCGCGCGCACGTCCGCTTCGGCCTGATCGCGCTGCGCCGCCGACTCGAGTTCGACGTACGCCTCCGCGAGGCGCCGGGCGAGCTTCGGCCGATCGGAGGAGTTCTTCTTCGTGTCGGTGAAGAGGCTCTCCAGGTTCTGGATCTCCGTCACGAGCAGCTGCCGCGACTTCTTCTCCATCTTCTGCTTGCGCTCGTCCCGCTGGGCGGCGTTCGTCGCGTCGGACGGGTTGGTGGGCTTCGTGTCGTCGATGCCCTCCTTCTTCAGGCTCACCGGAGGTGGCGCCTTGAAGCTCACGTCGGCCTTCTTGCTCAGGCCGCTCGTTTGGATGGCACCCGCCGGACAATCCGAGAGAGCCTTCTGCGCCTCGGCCGAGATGCACACCCCGCTCTCGGCGGCGCTCGCCTGGATGGCGGAACCCAAGGAGAGCGAGCCCGCCGCGACGGCCACGCTGGCCATCGCGAGGCGCAGAGCCCCTTTCTTACCTGGTTTCAACTGCTTCATATGGATCTCCGTCCCCCTCTGACGCTCGTGGCACCGGGGTCTTGGATTCAATGTTCAGGTGTAGAGCGGCGATGTTCGACTCTGTGATGTGGTCCGCTCGCGGGCGAACCGAACGTGCTTCTGCGTGCATCACTCAGGCGCGGCTAGCGCCTCACTTCTTGCACTTCGAGACGACGACCTGACGGTAGAAGCCGAGCTCGTCGCGCCAGTACTCGCCGTCGAAGGGCCAGAGCTCGTGCTCGTCGTCCTGCTCCACGACGCCGTAGATGTCGCTCTCTTCCTTCGTCATGCGGCCCGCCGCAGCCTCCTCGATCCGACCGCGCTCGGCGTTCGTGACGTCGATGATGATCTTCTGCGCGTTTCGGAGGTGCTCGCTCAGCTCGTCGACGTACCGCTGGTACCGGTCGCGAGCGAGCGTACCGGCCTTTCGGATCGCCACTTGGCGCGCGAGATCGAGTGCGTCCGTGATGTCGTTTCCGAGGTCCGAGCCCTTGAACCCGCTGTCCATCGAGTTGAAGCGCTTACGCTCCTCGTCGAGCTGGTCGACGTACTCGATGTTTCGGAGGAGCTGGCGGTCGCTGAGGGCGTTCTTGACGATGGGCTCGAGGTCCGGGCTGAGCCCCGCCTTGCCGTCTCGGACCTTCTTCAAGAAGTCGAAGAACTGCTCGTCCGCCGTCTCGCCCGCGTACTTGTCGAGGATCCCCTGGAGGTCCTTCTTGATGGGCTGGTACTTCAGCTTCATCTGCGCGGTGATCGTCGTCGCATCCTCGTACTGGCAGGTCGTCAGGTAGACGATCGCCTTCAGGATCTCCGCCTCCGGATAGAACGAGTTCGGGAAGTACGGCGACTCGATCGTGTGGATGTTGCCGAGCGCGTGCGGGTAGTCGCCCGCCATGAAGTACGCCCAGCTCTCCTCGAAGAGAGCATCGAGCCAGTACTCGCTCGAGACGTCCACGCGGTTCCAGTACTTCACCGCGGCGCTCAACTTCTTCTCGTCGATCTTCGGGTTGCCCGCGCTGTCCAGCTTGACCGACGCGGAGTAGTACGTGCGCGCCATCGACAGATAAGCGAGGTCGCGCATGCGGTCGACGTCGTCGACGCCCTCGACGCCTTCGTCGAGCGCCTTGTCGATGTCCTGGAAGGCCTGCACGGCGGGCACCGACTGGCGGAGCTGCACGTACGTGATGCCCATGAAGAACTTCGCCTGGACGTAGTACGGGACTTCGCGCCGACCTCTTTGAGGAGCTGCAGCGCCGTATCAAAATCACGCGCGTTGTACTTGTAACGACCTAGCAGGTAGTTGAGCTGCCAGTAGAGGGGGCGCTGCTCCGCGTTGTCGAAGCGCTTCAACATCTCGGCGTCGTACTTGCCGACGCGCTCGATGATGTTCGCGGGCTCGGGGAGCTTCTGCGCGAGGCGCGCGAGCCAGAGCAGCGTCTCCGCGAACTTCTGGTGGTTCTTCTTGATGGCGATCTCGCTGAAGTACGAGTAGCTCGCCTGAAACAGGTTCAGGTTGTAGAGGCAGATCGCGAGCTGGAACTGCGCGAGCTGCTTGTTGCCCTCGTCGTCTCCCGTCTCGCCGCTCGTGACCTTCTTCAAGGCGAGCGCGGCCTGGGCCCACTTGCCCGTCTCGAACAGGTGCTTCGCCTGCGCGGCCTCCTCGGTCGGCTGGCCGGGAACGGCGGGCGGCTCGTCCTCGGGCTGCGCCTGATCGGGGTTCTCGGCGTCGAGGTCGATGACCCCTCCTCCGCCCTGGCCACCCGCCTGCTGCTGAGGGGGCTTCTTCGGCGCGGGCTGCGCGGTCACCGTGACGCCCGGGATCGCCACCGCGAGCGAGAGCAACGCAATCAGTCCGAGGCTCTTGAGCCGCTTGGTCCCGGTACCGATCGTCGACTTGGACATGGGCTTTCCTCTTGAATTCGCTCGCGAGCGCGGGCGAAGGCGTGGAGTTTGGTGCGTCGGGGCGCGGACGGCGCGCCGCAAAGACGATGCAGCGCGCGCGAGAATCGGGGTTCCCTGGACCGAGTTCAAGAAGTTTCTCGCGCGAACGAACGCGAGGACGGTCGTGGACGAGACGCATGGGGCGCCGCGTGGAGCTCTTCGACAACGGACGGCGCCGAGTCCTTGGGAACGGGAAGGGCGAGCGTCGATCCGCTCCCGTGACAGCGCGCCGGCGCCGGTCCAAGCCACCCTGACCCCGAGCGGCGGCGACCGCAAAAGTCTCAACAAATTCAAAAACTTAAGCAGAACAACAAGAGCCGAATGCTAGAGGCCCGCGGGCTTCGAAGTCAAGCGCGCACCACCGCGGATCGTGCTCCCGAGACGCTGTTGACGGTGAGCTTCGCTTTCGATTACCGTCGCTCCTCGCTCAGCAACACCGCCGCGAAGCAACGCGCGTGACCCACCATTTCGGCTTCTCGAGAAGCGGCGCAGAAGTTGGAATGGAGAACGCGCGGTCGTCCCACTCATCGAGGATAGGCTCCGTCGCCGAGGCGCGGGCTCCGACCGCGCGCCGATGCACGGCTCTCGATGCTGACCCCAGAGTGAGGTTCCAGAAAGATGACACGCAAGTTCCTCTCCGCCCTCTTCGCGGTCGCCAGCATCACGGCGCTGACCCTCGCACCGGCGTCCTGCCAGAGCGGTGGGATCGGCGACCCGTGCATCCCGGAGGACGAGTACAACCCCGCCTTCGCCGGCTTCAAGGTGACCGAGGACAACATCGAGTCCCGCTCGTTCCAGTGCCAGAGCCGCATCTGCCTCGTGAACCACTTCCAGGGCCGCGTGACGTGCCCGGAAGGCCAGGGTCCACCCAAGGCTTGCACGACGAACGCGGACTGCACGGGCATGGGAGCCAACGGAAAGCCCGAGGCGTGCGTCCCCGCGGCGGTGTTTGCGCCGCCCCCCGACCCGGGCTGCCCGGACGGGTTCTCGATTCAAGAGAAGGGCAACTACTGCGGGTGCGACAAGACCGCGGACAAATGCCCCAAGGGCTTCACCTGCACGGACAACCCGAACGGTGGCCTGCCGCAGTGCACGAGCTTCGTGTGCCACGCGCCAGACGACTGTCAGGTCGAGAACGTGAACGAAGGCGCCGCCTCGGACGCGGGAACGGCGGTCAACAACAAGGGCAAGGCGTGCTGCGTGCCGGGTACGGATACGCCGGTCAGCAGCGCCGTCTGCGGTCAGTGCACCAAGAACGGACGCAACGCGCAGAAGGCCGTCTACTGCTCGTGCCGATGCTTGCGTGAGGGCGAGGAGCCCGATCCCAACTTCAACTACTGCGAGTGCCCGGACGGCTTCGACTGCACGAAGATCCGCGACGACCTCGGCATCGCGGACCACCAGCTCTCGGGCTCCTACTGCGTGCTCGCGGGGACCGCGACCACGGCGGGTGAAGCGGCGTCGAAGTGCGGCAACGTCATCGGATATGCGGGTGACGAAAGCTTCGCGTGCGACGGCATCCCGAGCGCGCCGTGAAAGACGACCGCCGCGCGGCCGCCCAACGGGCGGAGCGCGGCGCACGAGGGGAACGACTGGCAGCCGGCTTCTTCGAAGAGGCCGGCTATGTCGTTTGGGGCCGCAACGTTCGCGTCGGTCGCCTCGAGGTCGATCTCGTCGTGCGTGACGGCGCGGTGATCGCGGTCGTCGAGGTGCGGGTGCGCGGGCCGGGCGCGTGGGTGGGCCCCCTCGCGAGCGTCGATCCGAAGAAGCAGCTCCGGATCCGGCGCGCTGGTGAGTTGTTGTGGCAACGCGTCTTCAAGAAAGACGCGTCGCTCGAGCGCATGCGCTTTGACATCCTCGCCGTCTCGCTCGACGACGTCGTGCCCGCGTTCGAGCACGTCCGCGCCGCGTTCTGACGGCGCGGCGCGTTCAGCTGCGCGCCTTCGTCCCCGAAGCCGACGCCTCGTCGATGTGATCCTTCATGTCCGCGAGCAACTTCTCGAGGTCCTTGCGCGCCTCCGCCGGCTCCTTCTCGAGGAGCGAGAGCGCCTCCTCCACGCGCTTGATCTCGCCGCGCTGATTCTTGCGCATGCTCTCGACCATCCGCTCGAACGTCTCGAAGAAGTGGTGCAGCTCGTCCCCCTTCCGGAGCTTCTCGCGGACCACGAGCTTCCCCTCCCCCACCTGGCGCATGAGGCGCTTCATCTTGAAGATCGGGCCAGCGATCTTGTGCGTGAAGATGATGCCCGCGACGCCGATCCCGAGGACGAGGAGCGTGAGCGCCGAAATGAGCCCGATGAACATGTTCCGCTGCCCCCGACCGATCTCCTCTTTCTGCTTCTTCAGCTCGGCGGTCCGGCGCTCGAGCTCCTCCGCGCGCGACTTGTAGACCTTCGCCTTCTCCGCGAGCGACGCCGCGTCGTCCTCCAGCGCTTTCTGCTCCCCCTGGCGCTTCGCCTCGTCCTCGTCGACGCCCTTCTTGAACGTCTCCTTGAGGATGGGATTGTCGCCGTAGCAGTTCTCGATCTGCATGCTGACGACCTCGCTCACCTTGCGCGCCTCGGCGATGACCTGCTTGCCGCGCTCCACGGTGTGACGGCTCTGGTCCACCGTCTCCTCGCCCTGCGCGACCGTCTCCCGGCTCTGCTCGACCGTCTCGTTCCCGAGCTGCACGGTCTTCTCGCTCTGCTCGACGACGAGCCGGCTCGAGTACCAAAGGAGAAGCCCGAGCACGAGCGACATCACGAGCGCGATGGCGATGAGCATGCCCGTGTATTTGAGCTGAAACGGCTTGTCGAGGAGGTAGTTGCGCGCGCTTCGCTGATAGGACGGTCGGGGTGCGTCGGTCATGGGGTTCGGCCTCGGTCGCCGTGGTCACGCATCGTACGGACCAAACGACCGTGGCGGCAAAAACCAAGCGCCGACCGCCCGGGTGGCGCACTCGTCAAAGCGAGTTTGCGACCTTGACGAAGCTGTCGGTGGCCTTCTCGGCGGCCATCTTCATCAAGATGTTCTCGCCCTCCGTGTCCGTGCTCGACGTGTTCTCTTGCGTGAACTTGGGCGCGAACTGAGCCTTCAACGCCTTCTCGGGGAACGTCCACATCGTCATGTTCACGGTGACGGCGAGCTCACCGTTCGCGTAGCTCGGCGCCTCCACGGCGGCGATGACGAGGTACCCCTTCAAGTTCTTCGACTTGATGAGCTTGCCGCCGGCCTCCACCGACTCCCCCTTCGGGGCGACCGCGTATCCCTTGTTGCCGAGGATCTTGGCTTGGATGGCGCCTCGCACGATCCCCTCGATCTCGCTGGCCGAACGGCTCGTCTTGTTCGTGATCTCGATCGCCACGTAGATCTTCGTGTCCGCAGTGACGGGTGGCGGGGTCGCGCCGCCGCCCCCCGTCAGCTTCGCGATGGACTGATCCATCTGGGCGATGACGTCCGCGTTCTTCTCCTTCGCCCGCGCGCTCTTGAGACACGTGAGCCCGCCCGACTTGCCGAGCTTTCCGAGCGCGGCGGCGGACGCGACCTTCACGGAGTTGTCCGAGTCGGAGAGCGCACCGCAGAGCGGTTCGACGGCCGCGTCGTCCCCGGACGCGCCGAGCGCGAGCGCAGCCTGCGTCCTCACCTTGAAGTCGTCACTCGTCTTCAGCTGCTTGATGAAATAGTCCGTGCGCGGATCCGCGGCAGCCGTGCCGGCGAGCGCGACCGACGCCGCCATCACCGCACCGGCGATCCACGCGATGGCGCGATCCACACGCGGACGGCCGGGAAGTGCGCGCGCGATCGAGCGGCTGCCCATACGTTCCACCATACACGATAAGAACCCCTTCCTAGTCGACACCACCAAGCCCCTTCTGCACGCCATGTGGGGTCGCACCGCACAGGAGCGCGGCCCACCCGATCCGGTCGAGCACCGCGCGCGAGGCCGCCAACCGCGCCTCCCTCGATGCTCCCGAGCATCCCGAGCAGCGCCGCGCACCGCGATGCCAACGTGAGCTTTGGACGCGCCACCGCGCGCAAGCTTCACCGCGCGTTCAGATAGGTAGGAGCGTCGTTCACCTCGTCACGGGATACGGCGCACGGGCCCCCGAGTCGCTCGCTTTTCTTCGGTCCGCGGACGTCCAGCACGCGTGCGTCCACGCGCACAGCGATTCCGGCGTTGCCGGTCGCGGTTCGATGCGCGATGCTCCGCCGGTGTTGGCCGGCCGTCGCGCCCGCGCGCTCGTTGGATGGGTCTGCGCGCTCGTCATCGCCTCGGTGTCCATGTCGGCGCTCGCGTTCCCGGTGAGGGTCCGTGGGGCGACGCACATCGACCTGCTCGCGACCGACGGCGCCTCCGGATCCGTGGTGCGCGGAGAGATCACGGACGACGCGGGCGCGTCCGTGAGCAAGGTGTCGATCCACATCGCCGCGTTCGATGCGTCGGGGAATCCCGTACGCCTCGATCCCCCCCTCCCGTGCGACCGTCCGCGCGCGACGGTTCCGAAGAGCGACGCGACGGGTTGGGTCGTGGAGTCGGACGACCGGGGCGCGTTCTGCGTCAAGCGGGCCAAGTCGAGCTCGGGTCTCACGTTCAAGGTTCGTTTCGCGGGCAATAGCTTCCTGGATCCCGCGGAGGAGGCGACCGAGTCCGTCCCCGATTCCGAGCGCCGCGTCCGCACGATTCTTCGGTTCGATGCGCCCCCCACCGAGATCGATCTCGACCGCGAGGAGACGACCGTGAGCGTGTCGCTCAAGCTGGACCGCCTCGACGCGGAGAAGCTGAGTGGTTCGGGTCCCGTCAAGCGCGACGGTCTCGTCATCGCGTTCACGGACGAGAGCGGCGCTGACATCGGCACCTCCACCACCTCGGGCGATGGGCGCGCTCGGTTCACGCTCCCCCCCGCCAAGATGGGGACCCCGGGAAACGGCGAACTCCGAGCGAAGTTCGCTGGCAACAACGATCTCGCGCCCGCGTCGACGACCATCTACGTCACACGCACCGCGTCCGTCCGTCTGCAGCCCGAGTCCACTCTGGGCGGCGAACCCGAGTCGGGGATCCCGCTCACCGTGAAGGTGAAGAGCGATCACGGGACCGTGGATTCCGGGCTCGTCGAAGCGCTGCTCGACAAGGAGAGCGTCGGCTCCGCCAGCGTCAAGGACGGCACCGCGCGGCTCACGGTGACGTTCGCTGCCGGCCGGCGCGGGAGCGCCTCCCTCAGCCTTCGCTACGTCCCGCAGACGCCCTGGTGGCGCGCGGCGAAGCCGCTCGACTTCTCGATTCCCGTGAAGGGCCCGAGCCCTTGGCGACACATCGTGCTGGGGTTGCTCGTCGCCCTCCTCACGGCTTGGATCGTCGCGAAATGGAGGCGCGCCCCGCGGCAGGCAAAGCCGGAGTCGAACGCGGCGCCGCCGCCGTCCGGTCGTCCCGAAATCCTCGTCGTGGAGCGGCCGTCCGGTCTGCGCGGGTGGAAGGGGATCGTGACGGACGCGCACGACGGCTCACCGATCGAGCACGCACACCTCTCCGTCATCGTGCCGTCCCCGGACGGATCGTTCGGGCCGCGAGTCCTCGCCGAGACGCACAGCGACAACATGGGTGCTTTTGCAATCGAGCTCGATCCGGTGGAGGGCGCGCGCCTCGTCGTCGACGGGGACCTCCATGCCGAGCACGAGCAAGCGTTGCCACCGCCCAGCGTGCTGCGCGTCGCGCTCGTGACGCGCCGACGCGCCCTCCTCGATCGACTCGTCCGGTGGGCCAAAGCTCGAGGGGGATCGTACGACAGCACGCGCGAACCGACGCCGGGACACGTACGCCGCGTCGCGAACCGCGCGCAAGCAACCGAGATCGAGTCTTGGGCGCGTCAGCTCGAGCGCGCCGCGTTCGGGGACGCGCCGGTCACGCGCGGGGTCGACACCGAGGTGCAGCAGCTCGAACCGAACCGCGTGGCTCGCGCCGACGATCCGCGCGCCGTCCACGTCGCGCTCAAGGCGATCGATCAACCCGACGTGGCGTTCCCCTCGGTGCGCGACGATCAAGCTCCGTGAACGCGCTGCGCGAACGCTCGGAGATCGCGCTGCGCGGAGCGTTCGCCGAGGGCACGGGAATGAGTCCGTTGACGCGCAATGTGTCGTACATATAGTCGCTCGTTACTGAAGGAGCGCTCGTGACCTACGTCTACATCGCAGTCGCGGCAGTTCTCGTCCTCGCCGCTCTCTACTTCCTGGTCTTCAACAAGAAGGAGGCCCCGAAGGTCGAGGACGTCGACGAGCCGAAGGCCAAGCCGGCAGCGGCCGAGCCTCCCAAGGCGGCGACGAAGCCCAAGGAGCCGGTGAAGGAGCAGCCCAAGGAGGCGCCGAAGCCAGCCAAGAAGGTCGAGGAGGCCCCGAAGCCCCGCCCGGAGCCCGCCGAAGCGAAGAAGCCCAGCAAGCCCGCTCCCCCGAAGGAAGAAGAGGAAGACGAGGCGGGCGAGGATGAAGAGCCCGAGGTCGACGAGGAGCCCGTCGTCGCGAAGACGGAGACGAAGAAGCCCGAGCCTCGCACGACGGAAGAACCGAAGGCACGGCCAGCGCCCGCCGCGAAGCGTGCGAAGGACGTCGGGGGTCTCCGCAAGGGCCTCGCGAAGACGCGCGGCAGCGAGGGCTTCTTCGGGAAGTTGCGGTCGCTGTTCAGCGGGAAGAAGGAGATCGATCCGAACATCGTCGAGCAAATCGAGGAGGTGCTCCTCACGAGCGACGTCGGTGTGAAGACGACCGAGCTCCTCGTCGGGTCGATCAAGGAGAGCCTCGCGAAGAACGAGCTCAAGGACGAGGGCCGCGTGTGGGACGCGCTCCGCGCTGAAGCCAACGAGATCGTCGGCATCGGTGGTGGCGGCATCGCGCTCAGCGCGCGCCCGACGGTGGTGATGGTCGTAGGCGTGAACGGCGTCGGGAAGACGACCACCATCGGGAAGCTCGCGACCCGGCTCACACAGCAGGGCAAGAAGGTGGTGCTCGCGGCGGGCGACACGTTCCGCGCAGCCGCAGTTCAGCAGCTCTCCGTCTGGGGGAAGCGCGTCGATTGCGAGGTGGTGAGCGGCGCAGAGGGCGCGAACCCGGCGGCGGTGATCTTCGACGCGGTCCAGCGCGCGAAGGAGATCAAGGCGGACGTCGTGCTCGCCGACACCGCGGGGCGGCTCCACACGAAGACGAACCTCATGGAGGAGCTGAAAAAGATCCATCGCACGATGTCGAAGGCGATGGAGGGCGCGCCGCACGAGACCCTCCTCGTCGTGGACGCGACGAACGGCCAGAACGCGACGCAGCAGGCCGCGCAGTTCAAGGAGGCGCTTCCCCTCTCCGGCATCGTGCTGACGAAGCTCGACGGCACGGCGAAGGGAGGCGTGGTCCTCAGCATCTGCGCGGAGCAGCAGATCCCCGTGAGGTACATCGGCATCGGAGAGCGGGCCGAGGATCTGCGGGACTTCAACGGCGAGGAGTTCGTCGAGGCGTTGCTCGGTCGCGACGACGAGCGGGACGAGGCCGCGGCGTAGGCCTCGCTTCGCGTAGCTGTTGAAGTAGCCGTTTTGTGTGTGGTAGAGTCCTCGCGCTTTCGCTTGACCCTACTGAAGTGCACGCTGAGAAGCGGACAAGAAGCGCGATCCGCTCTTCGCAGCACGCCGCTGTACACGCAGCTTCGCCATCGTCGGCAATCGTGTCGGTGACGAGCGCGGCGGCCCAAGATCCTCCAAGGCCGCGGAGTCCGTGGTTCGTTCACGCCCCTCGGGGCGCCCGAGCCACCCACGCGCCTGGAGCGCGTGGTCGAAGACGAATGAAGGGTGACGGTTTCGGCACCACGTCCGTTCGAGTTGTGCTCTTATCCGCACCGCCTCGGCGCCGGTAGGGCCGAACGCTCTGCAGTTTTCCCAGTTTCAATCGCTCGCGACGCGAGTCGACGAACACCGGTAGCACTTGAACACGAGGCTTCTCGTGGAGGCAGGACCTCCCGAAGCTTCGCGCGCGTGGAAGGGATGGCGATGAACCAGGTTCGCGTCGGGCTCCTGATTGCGGCTGCACTAGCGGTGATCCCGCCCATCACTTGGCAGCGGGTCGCGGAGGCGCAGCCCGCCAAGGGCGACAAGCCCGCGGGTGACGGGACGGGCGAGAAGCCGCCGGGAGGTGACGGCACGACCACCGGGGACGGCGGCGACGGCACGGGTGGCACCGGCGACGGCGGCGATGGTGGGGACGGTGGCGACGGGGGCGACGGGGGCGACGGGGACGGCGGACTCGCCGACATCTGCAAGATCGATCCGAAGCAATGCGGAACGATCGACCTCAAGAAGGCGGCCGCTCGACCGCTGAACCCCGAGATGTACGCGATGCAGCAGCGCTACATCCTCCACCAGCGGCGCTTCGAGCTGAACCCGTACGCTGCGCTCACGCTCAACGATCAGTTCGTCTCACACCCCGCGATCGGGCTCTCGGCCGCGTTCTACATCACGAACTGGATGGGCGTCGGGCTGAGCGGCCACTACTATTTCAACTCGCCGTCGGACTTCAACTTCCAGACGAGCCGAGCCGCGCGCGTCGGTGAGCCGATCACCGAGTACCAGTGGAACGCGAACGCGAACTTCATCGGCGTGCCCGCGTACGGAAAGTTCGCCGGCTTCGGCGACTTCATCTTCCACTACGACTTCTTCCTCCAGGGCGGCATCGGAGCGACGTCGACGCGGCCGATCGCGGTCGTCGACCCGGACAACCGGAGCTTCGACTTCACGCCGCGGATCACGTTCAACGTCGGCGCTGGCCTCCGAATCTTCTTCAACCGCTGGCTCGCGCTAACGCTGCAGATCCAGGACTACATCTTCCCCGAGGAGCTCGAGAACCCCTCGATCGACGACTCGATCGGGACGGACGGCAAGTCGCGAGCGACGAATCCGGACACGTGGATCAGCCCGGATTCGAGCATCACGAACAACGTCCAGGCGCAGCTCGGCCTCTCGTTCTACCTACCGCCGACCATCACTTACAAGAAGCCGAAGTGAGGAGCCGGACGTGATGAACCGACGAGTCTTCACCCCCCCTTCTGATGGTGCTCGAGGAAACGCTATGAGGCCGGTTGCCAGGTATCTGTCGGTGTGCGCGGCGCTGATGATCGGAAGCGCGGCGCTCGCTTCGTCGGCCGAAGCACAGGAGATCCAGCTCACGGGTCCGCTCGCGGGCGCCCCGGCGACCCGTCACCAGCGACTCCACCGCGCGAAGCGCTTCGAGATTTCGCCGAACGTGACGTTCACGCTGCTCGACGAGTATCAGCGCACGATCATGCCTGGCCTGAAGCTCACCTATCACCTCAACGACTGGTTCGGCCTGGGCGTTTGGGGCGGGTACGGCTTCCAGCTCACGACCGGTCTCTCGGACGAGCTCCAGGACAAGGCCATCACTCAGCGAAACTGCTTCGCGAACCCCTCTCAGCGCGCGTGTCAGCTCACCGCAGTGAGCCTGACGCATCGCCAGGGCGCGAGCCTCGCGGACGACCAGCTCGGCAAGTTCCAGTTCACCGTCGCGCCTCAGCTGACGTTCGTCCCGTTCCGCGGCAAGATCGCGCTCTTCGGCGCGCTCTTCGTCGACACGGACGTGAGCCTGTTCGTCGGCGGGGCGCTCGTCGGTCTCCAGCAGCGGGCCCACTGCGGCACTGCGGGCGAGGACACGGGGGACTTCGCCAAGTGCAGCGATCCGAAGAGCTTCGTGCTCGAGTCGAAGATCACGGGCGCGCCCACGTTCGGCCTTGGGCTGAACTTCTACCCGACCGCGTTCTTCGGGTTCGGCGCGGAGTTCCGCGGGATGCCGTTCGCGTGGAACACCTCGGGCTTCGACGTCCTCGGGAGCGCCGTGCGCGACGGGGACTTCCCCGACCAGCGCATCAGCTCGGACGACGACTCGTTCCACTTCAACAGCATGGTGAGCATCAACCTCAGCTTCCAGCTGCCGCCGAAGCTCGACTCCTCGCCCTGAGCGGGGATCACGCTCCTCGAAACGACGAGGTCCCGCGGGCGAACGCTCGCGGGACTTTGCTTTTTCGACGTCGACAGCTCGATCCGGTTGCGGACGAGGAGCCTCGACACCATGCTGCGGCGATCGATGGGACTCTTCGACTTCCTCTCCAAAAAAGGCTCCGCGCCGCCCCCGCAGAACCAGAAGCAGCTCTCCAAGAAGGTCGCGGGCCCCGCGAAGACCGTCGCGGACAAGCGAGCGCAAACCTACGACCGAGCGGAGGCGATTCGGGTTCTCTCCGAGATGAAGACCGGCGAGGCCGCGGAGGCGCTGCTCAAGCGCTTCAACTTCACCATCGACCCGTCGATCACGGATCAAGAAGAGAAGGAAGCCGCGTTCGCCGGGATCGTGGGCTGCGGGAAGGACGCGGTGCCCTTCGTCGTCGCGATGTGCGAACGCGCCGAGGTGCTCACGTGGCCGCTCCGGATCTTGAAGGAGCTCCTCAGCGAGGCGGCGTACAAGAAGGAGCTGCTCGCGCTCGCGGGCTCCTACGACACGGATTACGCGCGCAACGTCGAGCCGAAGCTCCAAGTGGTCGGCGCGCTGGGGGAAGTGAAGGGCGCGGACGCGCGTGAGGCGATCGAGCGGTTCCTCGAAGACTCGAACGAGAACGTCCGCTTCACGGCCGTGCAATCGACCTTCGAGCAGAGCGACGAGAAGAGCGTCGGCGCGCTCGTGAAGCTGCTCGAGACGGAAGAGTCGATCCGGATCAAGAACAAGGTCTGCGCGGGCTTCGTCTCCACCAAGTGGACGGTGCCCGCCGAGGCCGTGGATCGCTTGAGGAAAGGCGCGATGCGCGACGTCGAGGACTTCGCGCTGCAGGCCGACGGTGTCGTCGTCCAGCGCGGCGGCTACTCGATCATGACCTGAGCGGCTGGGTTGACATGTCGAGGTAGATTCTCGACCATGCCCCCGTGACCGAACCAACGGCGGGGATCGCTGGAAGTCTCGAGGAAGTTCGCGCGCTACTCGAGTCGGTTGTGAGGAAGCTCGGGCTCGACCCGAAGGCGGTCGAGCGATCGAGCGACGATCAGCACGTCACCTTCGCCGTCAAACGCGGCAGCGCCAACGTCGTCATCTCGACGGGACTCGCCGACGGTGCACGCTTCGTCCGCGTCGCCGCGCCCGTGATGGTGCCGCCCAGCATCGACACGGAGGGCGGCATCGAGAACCAATACAAGCTGTTTCGCCGCCTTCTCGAGCTCAACGCCGTGGGGCTCTCGAACGCTGCATTCGGGCTGCTCGAGGGGCGCGTCATCGTCGTGAGTGAGCGCCCGGCGGCCGCGCTCCAAGAGGTCGAGCTCGAGCAGATGGTGCGGCACCTCGCTGCGGTCGCCGACACGTTCGACGACAAACTCGTCGCGGAGTTCGGCGGCGTCCGCGGAGCGGGCTGATGCGCGGCGGAGCGAAGCGCGCGTGGCGGCGTCCACGGCGCTCCATGACTGCGCGCCTCCTCGATCGTGGGCCTCTCGTCGCGGCCGCGTGCGCCGCGCAGGTGGCCGCGCTCACGGTGGCGCCGAGTGCACTCGCCGTGGACGTCGAGGTCAGCAACGACACCACGTTCCAGGCCTACGAGGTGATGAACCCCTGGTCGACGTTCTCGCTGGAGCGCCGACGCATCACGGAACAGCTCGGGTTCAGTCTGTATCACCTTCAGGGTGACTACTCGCCCGGCAAGGCGGACTACACGATGCGGATCTCGCTCCGCCTCGACGCTGACCCCGGCGTCAACGCTCACCTGCCGGACGCGCAGGCGGGGGGCGAGACGGACTTCTCGATCGATGGGGGATCGAGGTACGTCCCGGATCTCGCGTACGTCGACCTCAACCTGATGTACGCGTACGTCGAGGGCCGGAACCTCGCGAACGGGTGGCTCGGGTTCAAAGTCGGCCGGCAGTACCAGACGGACGCGCTCGGCTGGTGGTCGTTCGACGGTGGTCTGATTCGCCTGACGACACCCGCGTTCTTCGAGCTCGAGGCCTACGGCGGGCTCGAGCAACGCGGAGGTTTGCCGCTGAGCTCCACGCGGTTCGAGCCCCAGGGCGTGTGGCGTGGCTCACACGCCGACTTCGGCGATGAGGCGCAAGACCCGCGCGCCATCGACTACCCCTCGTACCAGTTCGCGGCACCCGCGCCCGCGTTCGGCTTCGCCGCCGAGACGAACGGTCCGAACTGGCTCCACGCGCGCGTGAGCTATCGACGCGTGTACCAAACAGGCGAAGCGCTCCTCAACCAATTGGGGACACCCCCCGGAGGGACGACCGCCCTCTCGGGGGTGCGCCTCTCGTCGGATCGCCTGGGGGGTGCGGCGAACGTCGAGATCTTCAAGATCGGTGGGCTGAAGGGAGGCTTCAACTACGACCTCTACAGCAAGGTCTTCTCCTACGGCTTCGCCGGCCTCGAGGCCTACCTCGGCAAGAAGGTCACGATCGGCGCGGACTTCGACTACTACGAGCCCACCTTCGACGCGGACTCCATCTTCAACTGGTTCTCGAAGCAGCCGCACATGACAGCCACGGCGCGCCTCGAGGCGCGGCCTACGAAGAAGTTCGACCTGTCGGCATCGGGTGGCGCGAAGGTGTTCTTCACGGCGGGCGATCCGGACACCTACTTCGTGGGCGAATGCGCGCAAGCCGCGAACCCTGCGTGCACGATCGACGCGGGGTTAGACGTCGCGATCAACGATGCGGTCCGCGCGTACTCCGCGGATCCAGCGAACAACGAACGGACGGCCCAGGCGGGTGGCATCGGTCAGCTCGCGGGCCGCTACCGCGTCCCCCACGGCAAGTTCGAGCTCCGCTCGATGGCCGAGGTCGGTCCGCGCGGTCGGCGCGTGGGCGGGGATCTCAGTGGCGAGGGCACGTTGGTCGGTGGCAAGTGGGCGTTCGGCGGACGTGTCTCGCTCTACAACTGGCACGACCCGACGCGCGAAGACCGTGACGCGACGAGCTTTGGATACGTCCTCGCCGCCGCTTGGAAACCGCTCGATCTATCGAAGATCGGCGTGGAGTGGGAGCACGACTACAACGCGCTCGTCGGTCAGCGATTCCGCGTCCTCGGGTCGCTCAACGTCCTCTGGATCAAATGAACTCGCGAACCTGGCCCACGGTCTTCATGGCGGTCGTCGTCGTCGCGGCGTGCTTCGTCGCTTGCGCGATGCCGGACGCACAGGCGGACAACCAAGGCGCCACCGCGACGCCGAGTGCCGCCGCTCCGCCCAAATACACCACCGGCCTCTACGCGGTCGCGGACAACGGAGAGGTCCCCCTCGACTGGATGCCGCCCGGCAGCGCGGTGAGCCCCGTTCCGAGCGAGGAGATCTTCCCGCCGCAGACCCTCTCGATCCGGTTCAACCACAAGAAGCACGTCGGCGAGTTCAAGCTCACGTGCAAGGTGTGTCACGCCGCCGCCTACGACAGCGACGCCTCGAGCGATCGGCTCCTCCCGAAGCCGAACGAGACGTGTGACAACTGCCACGACGTCGACCACTCCGACCTCAACGCAGTCAAGAGCACCGGGGACGCCGAAAACGGCCAGTGCACGTTCTGCCACCTCGGGGACGCGGCCGGGCGGAACGGGAAGGTCGCGAAGGTCGTGATACCCCCGCCGAACCTCCGGATGACGCACAAGAAGCACCTCGCGCGAAACATCCAGTGCGCGCAGTGCCACGGTCAGATCGACAAGCTCGAGCTCGCGACGCGCGATCAGCTCCCCCGCATGGCCGGGTGCTTCTCGTGTCACGCGATGAGCGGCGCAGCGCAGGGAGACGCGAAGGGTCAGTGCATCAACTGCCACGTCACCCAGCCGAGCGGGCAGATGCTCACGAACTTCTCGACGGGGGACCTCATGCCTCCCGACTGGTTGCACATGGCCGGACACGACGCGGATTGGATCGAGCGCCACAAGACGATCGCCGCGAACGACAGCCGGTTCTGCGCGAACTGCCACCGAGAGGAGGAGTGCGCGAGCTGCCACGACGGGAAGGTGAGAAATCGGAAGGTCCACCCGAACGACTGGATCTCGATGCACCCGGAAGCCGCGCGCCTCGACAACCCGAGGTGCACGAGCTGTCACCAAGAGACGACGTTCTGCAACGACTGCCATCGGCGCGTCGGTGTCGCTCGGGATGGGGCGGCGGGCGCGCGAGACGTCAGCGAGCACTTCCACCCACCCCGATCGATCTGGAGCTCATCTCCCCGTGGCCCGGGGCATCACGCGTGGGAGGCGGAGGCGAACATCAACGCGTGCGTCGCGTGCCACACGGAGCGCGACTGCGCGAGCTGCCATGCGATGCGGGGGATCATGGGCGGGGCTGGCGTGAACCCCCACCCCGTCGGGTTCGAGAGCACCTGTGGCTCGGCGTTCAAGCGAAACCCCCGACCCTGTCTCGTCTGCCACGAACGAAACGACCCGCACCTAGGAGAATGCGAGTGACTCCCTCGAAGCCCTCCGGTCTCCCAACCGTGCTCACGGGTCACGAGGAAGGTGTGTGCGACACGAATTCCTTGCGTCACGACGAACTTGGCCGGTATAGCGGAGGGCGCTCGCCGCTCCCCGTCCGTCGGGAACTCGCGGCGAGTTCCGGCCGCTTCCGCGAGAATGGCAAGGAGACCAAGCGTGAAAGAGCTCGTTCAGTACCTGCTCGACAACCTCTACCTGGATTTCCAGGGCGAGATCTCTCTCGAAACGGTGAGGGGGTTCTTGAAGGAGGACGATGGGCGAGAGGCTCGGCAGCTGTTGCGCAAGCTGGTCGCGGAGAATGGCGTGGACGACATGCTCATCACGCTCGCGGACTGCTTGAAGGAGCACCTCGCGTCGGGCGTGAACGAGAAGGTCGTGCGCGACCAGCTCGCCACCTACTCCGACAGCTGATCGCGCTGATTTCGGTGGGGGTCGCTTCGGCCCTCGGGTTTGCCGCCGGATGCGATGTCGGCGGCCCCGATCCCATCCCCCCAGGTCCTGCCCCGACGGTGAAAGCCGTTTGGGTGAGCGACCCGAGTGGTGCGCGCGTCCCTGTGGCCGCGGACGGATCGACGGTGGCCTCGACCGTCACGAGCATTTCGGTGAAGTTCGACCGGTACATGCTCCCTCCCACGGCCAACCGACAGGGCGTCTGCCTTCAACCGGACTTGAAGGACGTTCGATCCCTCGAGGACTGCACGAGTCGGGTCGACCTCTCCCCGACCTATGATCCGGTGACACGAACGGCGACCTACTACCTCCAGGCGGAGCTCACCGAACAGCCCTATCGGCTCACGGTGCTGAACCGCGGCGACGCGAGCGGTTTTGCAGCGTTCGACGGCGTGTCGCTCGACAAACCGCATGCGTTCGACTTCAAGGCCACGAAAGTGCTCGGAGCCGCACTGGAGAAGCCGCCCACGGCGCCCCTCTTCTGCGCGTGCACCCAAGCCGGCTGCGCTCGACAGCTTGGCAACGTACTGAAGGATCGCTGCCCCGGCTGCCACGAGGAGAAGAAGAGTCTCTCCGCGAGTATGGGGATGTACCTCACGAGTGACGCCGGCACCGCGTTCCCCGCTGGGCTCATCGAGACGGTCATCGGTGAGACCGCGCATCAAACCGAGCAAGGCGGGCACGCGCAGGTCCCACAGGAGAACGGCGCGCGCTTCGGCGTTGGGATGCCGCGGGTGGCCAAGGGCGAGCCGGGCAACAGCTACCTGATGTACAAAGTGCTCGCGCGCGACGGGCTCATCACCGATCCCGACCTCGCCCCCGGCGAGGCGGATCGGCTACGCCTCGGCTTGGTCGTGGGTCAGCCAATGCCGCCCCTCCCCTACTCGGCGAACATGAAAGAGGAAGACGCCCAGATCCTCTCTCAGTGGATCTTGAACGGTGCGCAGACCGTCGACTGCCCCCCGTAGTCCTTTCCACCACGCCCTCGCAAAACAGGCCCTCGCAAAACAGGCCCTCGCAAAACAGGCCCTCGCAAAACAGGCCCTCGCAAAACAGGCCCTCGCAAAACAGGCCCTCGCAAAACAGGCCCTCGCAAAACAGGCCCTCGCAAAACGGGCCCTCGCAAAACAGGCCCTCGCAAAACAGGCCCTCGCAAAACACGCCCTCGCAAAACACGCTATCGGCAACTCGGTTTACGACAGCACCTCGAGATTTCTGCGTCATTCGGCGATAATTCGAGAGTGGCGCAAACGGCGTTGACGGAAGCGGCGTGGTCGTCGTCGGGGGCGAGCGCGACGGTTCATCGAGTCGCGTGGAGCGGCACGCACGCCGCAGTGAAGGTCGCGCCGCTCGAGGCGTTGAGCGCGCTCGCTCACGAGGCCCGGATCCTCGCGACGGTCGCGTCCAGGAACCTGCCCGAGCTCTGGGACATCGGCTGGTGGGACATCCACGAGCACGTCTTCGTTTCGGCCCCGCCGCGGACGCTCTCACCCGACGCGATCCTTCCGCGCAGCTTGGAGAGCGCGAACGGAGCGGATCGGCTGCCGTGCATCGTGACGTCCTTCCTGCCGCACGGCGAGCTCCCCCGTGGCCCCGATGCGGCGCTCCGCGCCGCTGCGGACATCGCTGCTGGGCTCGCGGATCTCCACGCGACCGGCTTTTCACACGGCGACGTGAAGCTCGCGAACGTCGTCTTCAGTGAGGCTCGAGCGACGCTCGTGGACGTGGGCTTCGCGGGCGACGCGTCCACGCACGAGCTTCGCGCTGGGACGACCCGCTACCTCGCGCTCGGGGATCCATCTCTCGGGAGCGCGACGGCGCGCGACCTCCTCGCGCTCGGGATCGTGGTGGCGGAGATCGCGGAGCCCGCGATCCGAGTGGAGGACGATCCGATTCGAG
This sequence comes from Polyangiaceae bacterium, assembly GCA_046351395.1. GTDB lineage: Bacteria > Myxococcota_A > Polyangia > Polyangiales > Polyangiaceae > CAYYKK01. Next base: position 75,991 of record JAXLYP010000008.1, on the reverse strand, counting down.
TGCTTCGTCGCACACCGTTGCCCGGCGTCGTGGGGGCGCTCGTGGACGCGCTCGTCGCCGTCGCGCCCGCCGCGCGGCCGCACGCGCGCGACGTCGTCGCGGCAGCGACGGGGCGTACGCACACCACTGCGCTCGCATCGACCGTGCGCGGAGCATACATGCGGGCAAGAGGCGGGGCGCTCGAGGGCACCGTAGACGAGGGACTCGCGCCATGGCTCGACGACGTCGCCGCGTGGCACGCGAAGATCGCTCGCTTCGAAGGACGTGCCCCCGACGCGCGAACTCTCCGGGCCCTCACGGAGGACGAGCTCGCGCGCTGGCTCGTTGCGCTCGCCGGCCCCCGCGCGGCCGCGTGGCCGGTGGGAATCCTCGCGCGCGCGGGAGAGGCCACGCTCGCGCGCGCGCTCGAGCGCCTCGCTCAGGAGCGGGCGCCCGCGACGTGGTCATTCGACGACGTCGAGCGCGCGCGCTCGGCGCGCTCGACGCCGTCCCCGCGATCGGAGGCCCCCGACTGGGTCGAGACCGTCGCGCGCGTGACCTCCACACCGCCCGACCCGGACGCGTTGGACACGATCCTCCATCGCTCCGATGCGCCCGCCGCGGCCACCTTCCACGCAGCCCGCGCGCTTCGGTTGCAGGGCGACGTCGCGTCGGCGCTCGAGCTCGCGCGCCGCTTGGGCGGCGATGTGCCCGGTGCGCCGGCGTTGATCGCCGATCTGCTTCGCCGACGCGGGGATTGGGAGGGTGTCTTGCGGGCCCACGCGGACACGCCTCCGAATGACGAGCTGGACGCGATCGCTGCGCGCGTCCATCTCGACCGCGGGGATGCTCCTGCGGCGCTGGCCCTCGTCGTGGGGAAGTCCAGCGCCCGCACCGCCGAGGTGGAGATCCTCGCGCGGGGGGCGACGCGGGACCTGGGCGCGGCGCGCGATGCGTTCGATCGGGGACTCGTGCGCGCGCGGTCGGACGAGGAGCGAGCGCGCCTCTTCGGCGCGCTCGGATTTGCCCTGGCCGCGCACGATCCTCCGGCCGCGCGGCGCGCCTCCAGGGAGGCCGCCGCGCTCGCGGCGCGTGCGTGCGCCTACGTGGAGGAGGCGACGTATCTCACCAGCGTCGCCGCGCTTGCGGTGGACGAGGGCTACTTTGCAGAGGCGCTCAGCGCCAGTGAGCGCGCGAGCCTCTTGTGGGACGGGCTCGGGCGGCCCGAGATGGCGGCGAGGGCATACCTGGCACGCGCTGCGCCCATGCGCTCCTTGGCGATCGCGGCGCCGCGGGCTCGCTGCGACTCGGTGTCGCGACCGATGCACGATCGCTCTCGACCCCGCGCCGCCTGTTACCGCCGCGCTCGCGATGGTCGACGCGCACGCCGAGATGGCGCCCGAAGAGGCTCGGCGCTGGGCGTTGGTCGCGCAGGCGTACGGCAGCTCTGGGGATGGCGATCACCACCTCCACGTGGCCGCGAGACTCCTCGCCGTGGGCGCGCTCGAGCCACGAGGGGTGTCGCTCGCGGACGCCGAGGCTCGGGGTGAGGGCGGCGCCGGGGCGCGGCTCGCGTGGTGGGGCGCGCGCGCCGATGTCGCGGCCGCGAACGGGGGCCTCCTAGGCGCGGAGGAGATCCTCGCCGCGCTCGTCTCGCTCGCGTCCCGTGAGGGGCCGCTCGCCGCGAAAGGCCGCGCGATGGCGTCCGGCATGGAGCTCGCTCGGCACGCGGGACGGCCGGATCTCGCCGCCCGCCTGGGCAGCGAGGCGAGGGTCGCGGCGCGCGCGGTCGTCGCTCGAAACGGCGACGATGCCGAGGGCGATCCCGTCGACGTTCGCCGCATTCCCTGGGTCGCGGCGCACGCGGATGCTCGCCCCGACGAAATCGGGCAGGAGCAGGTGCGCGACCTCGAGCGGCTCGTTCGGAGTCTTGGAAGCGGCGAGCGGCTCGGCGTCGTGCTCCGTCGCGTCGTGGACGCGCTCGTCCTCTGGACGGGGGTGGAGCGCGGCCTGCTCCTTCTCCGCGCCCCCGACGGGCGCCTCATCCCGCGCGCGGCGCGCAACTTCGCGCGCGCCGACCTCGATGGCGAGCAGCGTGAGCTCCCGCGGTCCCTCGCGCGCCGAGCGCTCGAGGCGGAGGAGCCGATCGTCGCGGTGGACGCCTCCGGGGAGCTCGCGAGCGTCCACGCGAGCGTCCACGCGCTGAAGCTCAGGAGTGTCCTCGCCGTCCCCCTGCTCACGCGGGGCGAGCCCATCGGTGTCGTGTACCTCGACGACCGCGTGCGCCGGGGAGCGTTCGGCCCGCGGGAGCTCGCTTGGGTCAAGACGATCGCGACCTTGGCGGCGTCGATGATCGCGGACGCGCGCGATCAGGTCCTTCTTCGTCGCGCGATTCGCCGAGGGGCGCGCGCGAACGCCGCCCTCGAGAAGACGCTCGCCGAGCGCGAAGCCCGGCTCGATCAAGCGGAGCGCTCGCTCGTCCACGCGAAGGGGGGGCGCGGCGCGCGCAACTCCTACGACGCCATCGTCGGCGAGAGCGAGCCGGTGCGAGCTCTCCTCCGCCTCATCGATCGCGTCGCGCCCGCGGACGTGCCCGTGCTCGTCTCGGGGGAGAGCGGGTCCGGCAAGGAGCTCGTCGCGCGCGCGATCCACGAGCACAGCGATCGGCGGTCGGCGCCGTTCGTCTCGGAGAACTGCGGCGCGATCCCGGAGGGGCTGCTCGAGAGCTTGTTGTTCGGCCACGCGCGCGGGGCATTCACCGGAGCCCACCGGTCCCACGTCGGGCTCTTCGAGGCGGCCGACGGTGGGACGCTCTTCCTCGACGAGATCGGCGAGATGGGCCTCTCGATGCAGACGAAGCTGCTCCGCGTCCTCGAGGACGGCCTCGTGCGCCCGGTGGGCGGGGACAAGGCGCGCCGAGTCTCCGTGCGCGTGATCGCCGCCACGAACCGCGATCTCGAGAAGATGGTCCAGGCGCGAACTTTCCGAGAGGACCTCTTCTATCGGCTCGACATCATCCGGGTCGCCATCCCGCCGCTCCGCGCTCGGCCCAACGACATACCGCTACTCGTGCATCACATGCTCCAAAAGCACGGGAAAGGCCGACGCGTTCGCGTCACGCCCCCGGCGATGCAGCGCCTCGTGGCCTTCGGCTGGCCCGGCAACGTCCGCCAGTTGGAAAATGAGATCCGGCGAGCCCTCGTCCTCGCCGACGACACCATCGATCCGTCCCACCTCACCCCCGAGATCGGCGAAGGCGCAAACGCCGCCGTCGCCGAGGCCGGACTCGACGTGAAGAAGCGGATCGATCTGCTCGAGGCGACGCTGGTCCGCGAGGCGCTCGCGAGGACGCGCGGCAACCAGACTCGCGCGGCCAAGCTCCTCGGGCTCAGCCGCTTCGGGCTCCAAAAAATGGTGAAGCGCCTCGGGATCCCGATCGAGCCCGAATAGCCATCACTCCGCGCGAAGGACGCGGACGAGATCGACGAGGTCTTCGAGGCCCGAAGGCGTCGCGTCGAAATAGCCGCGGATGCGCAGCGCCTTGTCGACGACCACGAAGTGCTCGCCGTGTGAGAGCGTGCCCGCTTGGTCGCGCGAGACGCGGCTCTTGAAGCCCTGGACGACCGTCGCCTCCACCACCTTGGGCTCGCCCGTCACGAACGACCAACGTGGAGACTGCGTGCCGTACTTGTCCAAGAACTCGGTCATCCGCGCTGGCGTGTCGTTCTCCGGATCCACCGAGATCGAGAGGAGCCGCACGTCGTCCTCCGTGCGCGCGAGCAGGGTGCTCATCTTCTTCGTGAGCGCGGGGCAGACGCTCGGACAGCTCGTGAAGACGAAGTCGACGATCGTCACGTGCCCCGCCATCGACTGGGACGTGAACGGGGCTCCGTGCTGATCCGTCACCGCGAACTCCGGCAGCGGGATGTTCACGTTCGGTCGTTGAACGACGACGTTCGTGACCATCGGCCCGGTGGAGTCCGCGGCGCGATCTCGATCACACGCGAAGAGGGCTGCGCCGAGGACGAGCAGCGTCGCGCGGCGCACGCGTCAGCTACCCGCGAGGAGCGCCGCGAAGATTCCGACGAGGTAGAGCATCGAGACGAGGAACAGGAGGCGCGCCCACTTCACTCCCGCGCCCTGTCGGAGCCCCGCCAAACCGACACCGAAGAACGCTGCGCCGAGCACGATCGCCGTCACGCGATAGACCGTGCCGCCCAACGCCGTGGGGAAGAGCAGGAAGCTCGAGAGGAGGAGCGCCGCGAGCCACCGCACCACGTGGTGCCTCGTCACGCGGTCTCCCCGAACGACCGTCAGCACCTTGAGCCCCGCGGCCTTGTACTCGGCCCGGCGGAACGTCGCGATCGCGAGGAAGTGCGGGATCTGCCAGAAGAACATCAGCGCGAAGAGGAGGACGCCCGGCGCGTCCAACGTCCCGCGGACGGCCGACCAGCCGAGGAGCGGCGGGATGGCGCCCGGGAACGCGCCCACGACGAGCGCGAGCGTCGACCGTCGCTTGAGCGGCGTGTAGAGCGCCACGTAGCTCACGAACGCGATGATCGCGAGGTACGACGTGATGGGGTTCACGCCAAACGAGAGGATCGGGACCGCCAGCGACGCGAGGCTCAAGCCGAAATACAAGGCAAAATGAGGCCGCATCCGCCCATCGGGCAGAGGTCGCGTCCGCGTCCGCGTCATCTTCGCGTCCGTGTCGCGCTCGAGGTACATGTTGACCGCGTTCGCTCCGGAGACCACGAGCCACGTCCCCACGAGCAGACACACGAGAACGCTCGGCGCGTGGAGGATCGCGTGGCCGCTCAGGCTGCCGAGGAGGTAGCGCGCCCCCAGCCAGAACCCCGCGGCCGTCGTGAACACGACCATCGAGGTGATGCGCGGCTTCGTGAGGGCGACGGCGTCCCGCACCTGGGTCCGAAGCGGCAACGCCGAGAAGGCTCGAGGCGAACGCGCGGTGGAGAAGGGCTGCATGGTTCGGTTCTCGGCTCCGTAGGGTCGGCGCCCCCGTGTCGAGAAGGTCTCTACTGAAACCCTCGACCAGCGGCAAGCGAGCGACGCGCGCCCACGCTCGAAAAGGAGCTCGGCCGCGCGCTCACTTGCCGAGGGGTGCCGCGTCCGGGACGCTCGCCCAGAAACTCTTCGGGCTGAACCGCGTGAGGAGCAACCCGAGCGCGCCCACGGCGACCAACGAGGCGTGGATGGGCACCTCGCCGGTCGATCGAACCACCGCAAACAGCGCGAGGGCTCCAGAGATCGAGCGCATCTGCTTGGGGACCACCAGCGTCACGGCCGCGAGCAGGAAGGCGAACAGGATCCCGAAGATCTCCATGTAATAGGGCACCAGCGGGACGGGTCGGCTCATCATCATGCGAGAGCCCAGGCGCACGAGCATCGCGAGCACGCTCGTCTCGTCCGGCGAGGTGACCGCCCAGCGCGCACCGAGGATTGCGACGGTCAGCGCCCCCGCCACGAGCGGAAGCGCGATGCGTCGGCTGCGCGAGGCCGCCCATGCGGCGACCGCGAGGAGGACGAGCATGTCCGCGCCGTACCCCACCGTCGCGAGCAACCGGGCGGGCTCCGTTCCTTCCCGCCGCGGCCCCTCCGCGGCGCGCGCCGCGAGGAACACGGATGCCGTGCGCGCCATCGTCCCGATCGCGACCCCCGCCGCCGCGAGGGCAGGCAAGCGGAACGTGCGGTCGCCGATCCCGGATGCCGCGACGAGAAGCGCGAGCGTCGAGCCCGACGCCGCTGACGCGATCAGCAACGGCAGCGGAGGGCGGTCCGCGCTCGGCGCCGCGAGCATCACGAGCAGCGTGACACCCGCCCCGAGCATCGCGAGTCCGCGCAGGAGGAGCGGCGTCCTCGACGAGGCGAGCGTCGTGACCTGCAGCGCGCCAATCGCGAACACGGCGATCATCAGGGTCAGCGACAGGACGTCCTGGAGCGCCGACGCTCGATTGATCCACGCATCCAAGCCGATCGCGAGGCCCCGAAGGCACGGCGCGACGGCCCGCGTGGCGAGCTCGATGGTGATCGCGAGTCCCGCGACGAGGCTGACGCCCGTCGTCGCGAAGCTCGCGAGCCCGTCGATCATCGCCTGGACGCGCGGCTTGCCGGCAGATTGCTCGAACGAACGCCGCGACTCGCTCCGCGCCGACGCCGGAACATCGTCCGACGAGGAGGGAGGAGGCAGTTCGATCGGGTTTGCTTCCGAGGAGCTCGCGGTCACTTCTTTCGGAGCGGGAGGAGCGGCCCTGGGGAGCGACGATCGTCCGCGGTGTCGTCGTGCGTGCGGCGCACCGGCTTCTTCGGCTTCGCCGGAGCTTCGGTCGGCTTCAGCTTCGGCGCGTTCTTGAGCAGAATGCCATGTGCGTTGCGGGTCGAGCACGCGTCGAACGGGTCGCGGTGGAACTCCCAGTGGAGATACACGTTGCCATCCGGGGACACGATCGCGTCCGGCGCCTTACCGTACGGGCTCGCCCGGTCGAACGCCTCGAGGGCCACGGCGTCGAAGATCGTGTTGCCGCTCTGCTTCGTGATCCCCATCCGAAGGATCTTGCCCTCGTCGCGCGAGAGGACCACCTCGACGTGCGTGACGAGCGTCATGTCCTCGAGGCCCGCGCCCATCGCGGCGCCGCCGCCGAGGAACTCGTCCCCGAAGATGGGGTGGAGCCGGTTGTGGATGTCGTGCAGGTAGTCCGCGAACGGGCTGGCGGCGGCGTTCAGCGCCGTCTCGTCGCCCAGCTTCACGGACGGGTCGTAGTTCTCGATCGCGGGGCGCCAGCGCTCGAACTTGTTGGTGTCGAGGCGGCCGGGCTGCTCCGCGCGGATCTTCTTTCCGATCGCCTCGCGCTCCTTCCGGAGCTTCTCCGCTCCGATCGCCTTCTCGAACTGCGCCTGACCGCCGAGCGCTTGAAGCGGCCCGGGCGTCGCCCCCGGGATGGGCAGGCCGACGTTGCGGACGTTCGGGACGAAGTCCGTCTTCTTCGAAGGGTCACCCGCGCCGTTCCCCGTGCCCGAACCGCCAGCGCGTGCGGGGTCCATCGACCAGCCGCCCGACGGGCTCGCAACAGAGTCCGGCGTGGGCGTCCCCGAGCCACCCACGTTGCCCGGTGAGGCGGCTTGCGGGGCGAGCGGCTGCGGCGCGCCGCCCCCTTGGGGGCCGCCCGCGTTCGCTGCGGCCTTCGCGTCCTGGGGGGGCTGCGGGGCTTCGTGCGACGAGTCGGTGCTGTACTTCGCGCTCTCCCCAGGGGCGCGCTTCGGATCGCCGTCGTTCTCTTCGGTCTGTCCGCTCTTCGCGGGTTCGGAGGAGTGGCCGATCAGCTCCGCGGGTCCGTTGGTGTTCGTCCCCGACGTGGGGTGCGGCATGTCCTGATCGAGCGAGCGATCCCGCGCCATCGTCTCTTCGTCGACCTTGCTCGCGTTCGCTGCGAGCCGCGGCGCGTCCGGGTTGTCGACGTTGTTCGCGTTGGAGAGCTTGACCGAGATCTTGTGCTCCGGCGGGATCGGAACGACCTCGATCGGTTTGTCGTCCTTCTCGGCGACCTTCTCCTCGGGCTTGTCCTCCTCCTTCGGCTTCTCCTCGGCCTTCGGCTCCTCGGGCTTCGGGGGATCGATCTTGGGTGGTTCGACCTTCGCGAGCTCCACCTTCTCCGGCTTCGGCGCCTCCTCGACCTTGGGCTTTTCGGGGGCTTGGACTTCCTCGTCCTGCTTCTTCCCGTCGTCGGTGACCGGGCCGTCATCCGGAGGGAGCTGCACGAACGGCTCGAACTCGAGCTCCGTCTCGCTCGCCGCCTTGTCGCTCGGTCCCGCGATCCCGACCCGCGCTCCGCGAATGATCTTCAGGATCCCCGCGCGGTCCTCTTCGAGCTTCTCGACGTGCTTCTTCACCTCGTCGGCGCCCGTGCGAAAGCACACGTGCACGACGATCGCCGAGCAGACCCAGAGAAGCAGCGGAATCTGTGCGTCACGCGGCTTCACGACGTCCCAACGCTATCACCCGGACACCCGAGCAGCAACGACGCGAGGTCCGTTCCAACGTCGTTTTCGGGGCGCGCTCGAGCTCAGCCTTTGACGATCGCGTCGAAGTGTTCCGCGATCTCTTCCGCGGTCCACGGCTCGGAGCCGTCCTTGAATCGACCCTTCGTTTGAACGACTTTGAAGGCGTACATCTGCGAGCCGGCGACCGCGAGGACGTGGCCCGTCTTCGTGCCCGAGAGATCCGACGCGAGGTACAACGCGAGCGGTGCGACGTGCTCCGGCGTCATGGTGTCGACGCTCTGGAACATCGGCAGATCCTCGGTCATCCGCGTCTTCGCGATCGGCGCGATGGCGTTCACGTAGATGCGGTGCTTCTGGAGCTCGATGGCCGCGGTGCGCATCAGCCCGTAGATCCCCGCCTTCGCCGCCGCGTAGTTGGCTTGGCCGAAGTTCCCCATCATCCCGGAGATGCTCGTCGTCTGGACGATGCGGCCCCCCTCCCCTTGCTTCAGCATCTGGCGAGCGGCCACCTGCGTGCAGAGGAACGAGCCCGTGAGGTGCACGTCCACGACGGCGCGAAAGTCCTCGAGCGTGGTCTTCGCGAGGGTCTTGTCGCGGAGAATCCCCGCGTTGTTGATCCACACGTCGACGCGCCCGAACGCGTCCAGCGCGGTCTTCAGGATCGCCTCGGCGCCCTCGGCCGTGTGAACGGGCGCGGTCGACGCCACAGCGCGGCCCCCGAGCGCCGCGATCTCAGCGACGACGCCTTCGGCGACCGATCCCGCCCCGCCGTCCGAGCCGTCGCGCTTCGCGCCGATGTCGTTCACGACGACCATCGCGCCCTCACGCGCGAGGAGCAGCGCCTCGGCGCGGCCGATCCCGCCGCCCGCGCCCGTGATGACCGCGACCTTTCCGTCGAGCAGGCCCATCAGTGGACCCGCATGCCGGGCTTGGCGCCGGTGTCCGCGGCGAGCACGTACGCCGATCCGTCGTCCCCGGCGGCGAGCACCATGCCCTCGCTCGTGCCGAACTTCATCTTTCGAGGCGCGAGGTTCGCGCAGATGATGACCTTCCGGCCGACGAGATCCGCCGCCTGATAGTACGCCTTGATCCCCGCGAACACGGTGCGGCGCTGGCCGTCTCCGAGGGAGACGGTGAGCTTCAGCAGCTTCTTCGCCTCGGGCACCTCCTCCGCGACGAGGATCTCCGCGACGCGCAGATCGACCTTCGCGAAGTCGTCCACCGTGCACTCGGGCGCGAGCGGCTCCGCGAGTCCTCCGCTCGCGTCGGCCGGCGCGGGGCTCGGCTTCGCGGGCTTCGCGTCGGGCTTCTTCGCGGGCGTGGCCTCCGCGGGCGCATCGGTCGCGTCCGCCGGCTTGCTCGCGTTCAGGATCGCTTCGATCGCCTTCGGATCGACGCGCTTCGCGAGGTGTTGGTACGGCGCGACGCGCGTCCCGACGAGGGGCGCGCGGAGCTTCTCCCAGCGATCCATGGGGCTGTCGAGCAGCCGCGCCACGTCCTCCGCGAGCTTCGGCAGGATGGGCGCGAGCTGGATCACGATCTGCCTGAACAGGTTCAGCGCGACCGTGCAGACGTCCTGGAGCGCCTTCGCGTGCTCGGGCCCGCGCAGGGTCCACGGCTGCATGCGGTTCACGTACTCGTTCGCGCGGTCCGCCTGCGCGATCACGATGCGCGTGACCTTGGCGGTGTCGAACGCGGCGTACGCGGTCGCGACCTCGTCGCTCTCGGCGCTCGCTCGCGCGAAGAGCCCCTCGTCGTCCGGGTACGCGGCGGAGAGGCCGGTCTTCTCGACGAATCGACTCGTGCGGCTCGCGAGGTTCACGACCTTGTTCACGAGATCCGCGTCCACCTTGTTCGCGAGCTCGCTCAAGTCGAGATCGATGTCGTCCTGACCGCTCGAGAGGCGGCTCGCGAAGAAGTATCGGAGGTACGCGGGGTCGAGGTGATCGAGGTAGGTGCGCGCGAGGATGAACGTCCCCTTCCGCTTTGACATCTTCTCGCCGTTCACCGTCAAGAAGCCGTGGACGTGGACGCGCGAGGGCAAGCTGAAGCCCGACGAGTGGAGGATCGCCGGCCAGAACAGCGTGTGGAAGCGGACGATGTCCTTGCCGATGACGTGGACGATCTCCGCTTCGCTCGACTTCCAAAAGTACTCGAAGCTCTTGTTGTTGGCGTCGCACCATTCCTTCGTCGCGGCGATGTACCCGACGGGCGCGTCGAACCAGACGTACCAGTAGTTGCCCGGCGCGCCGGGGATCTCGAAGCCGAAGTAGGGAGCGGGCCGCGAGACGTCCCAGTCGTGGAGGGGCGCGGAGAGGAACTGCTGGAGGAGGAAGTTCGAGACCTCCGGCTGGAGATGCCCGCCCGCTTGTGTCCACCCCGACAGGAACGCGCGGGCCGGCTCGATCTTCACGAGCAGGTGCTTCGCGGTGCGGAGCTCCGGCGCGACCCCCGAGAACGTGCTCTTCGGTTCGAGGAGCTGCACGGCCTCGTACGTCTCTCCGCAGACCTCACAGCTGTCACCGTATTGGTCGGGGGATTTGCACTTCGGGCACGTCCCCTTCACGAAGCGATCCGCGAGGAACACGCCCTCCTTCGGATCGAAGAGCTGCTCGACCTCCTTCTCGTAGACGAGCTCCTTCGCGACGAGCTCGCTCCAGATCGACTCGCAGATCTCCTTGTTCGCGGGGGAGTTGGTGCTCCCGTAGTGATCGAAATGGATCTGGAAGTCCTTGAAGTCCCGCTGGTGCGCCGCGCTCATCTCGGCGATCACCTCGAGCTCCGTCCGCCCCTCCTGGCGCGCGCGGATCGTGATCGACGTCCCGTGCGTGTCGTCCGCGCAGAAGTAGTAGCACTCGCGCCCGATCATCCGCTGGAAGCGCGAGAAGATGTCGGTCTGCGTGTACTCGACGAGGTGGCCGATGTGGATGTGACCGTTCGCGTACGGCAAGGCGCTCGTGACCACGAGCGCCTTCTGCGGAATGTGCGAACCGAGCGGCGGGTGGAGGGAGTCGGTCATGTTCGAACTGGACGGTTCAGGGCTTCGGTTTGGACGAGGGGGCAGCGGAGGCGGAGGGCGCCGACGACCCCGCGGGGGGTGCGGGGTGCGTGTGATCGGGCTCGGCCTTGGTGTCGACCGTGAACTCGCGCGTCGTGTGGTTCCACGCACCCGGGACAGCCTTGCCGTCCTTGTCGAGGAGGGTCATCTCGAGTTTGTAGCTGCCGTCGCGCGGGTTCTTGATGCGCCACGGTGCCCAGTCCTTGATCGTCACCTTCTTGGGCGCGTCGAGCCCCGGGCCCGAGAGGATGGCCTCGATGGAGAACTTGCCGTCTCCCAGGGGCGCGTTCGCCAGATAGAAGTCCACGAGGATGCCGTCTGCAGGAGGCGGGCCGTTGTTGGCCCCCTTCGGCCGGCTGAAGATGAACGTCGGGTCGGTGGGCTTCCAGGTCGCCTCGCCCTTCTTCTTGCCGACGAAGAACGTCACCACCGCGAGGGGCACGGACGCGCCGACCGGCTTCACGGACTCGTGGGTGTGGCGGCTCGGGAACGCGACGAGCACGTGCTGCCCCTCCGTGAGGCCGTCTTTCGCGAGCTCGCCGAGCTTGATCGGGCCCGCGACGTCGTCGATCCGCTTGTAGGGGGTGTTGTCGAGGATGAGGTGGACGTGGTTCCCGCCCGCCGGGATATCCCAGTCCTTCAGGTCGATCTGGATGACCGTGTCGGCGACCTTGTCGCTCGCGATCAGCTGGTCCTTCGTGGGCGACTTGAACGCGATCGTCGGCGTCTTGTCCGGCGGGACCGCAGGCGTCCCCGCGACGAAGTCCACCGGCAGGGGCGCCGGAGGCACCGCGGCGGAGGTCACCGCGGTCGTGGTGACGGTGGCCGTGACGGTCGGCTGCGGCACCGTGTCCGCGGGCTTCGTGTCGCTGCATCCCGCCATGAAGGCCGTCGCGAGCGCCACGATCGAGACCGCCTCGGTAACTCCGCGGGCGGCGCCGCGGCAAGTCGTGCAACGCTTGGTCAACACCATGTCCCACTCCTCCATTCGCCCGAAGGGCGCTGCCGACCCCTCACCTCGCCGGAAGGGCGCGCGAGGGACGTCGCGCGACTTCCTAATACATTGGCCCTCGGGAGGTTGGGGTTTCTTGCCTCAGTGCGTGGCCGCGTGGATCGCGCTCGCGGGTTGCGGGGGTGACCCACTGGGGCCGCGCAGCGGCGACGACGTCCTCCCTCGAGCCTCCACCCCCTCGAGTGACGTCCGCGGATCCTCGAGCACGGCGCGTCCGCTGAAGCTGCGGCCGAGGCAGCGCGGGCAGGTGGTTCGCGAGATGGCGGGCGTCGCGATCGGAGACCCGATCGCCAAAGCGATCGAGGTGGTGATGGGGAGCAGCACCAACTTCAAATCCAACGCCTACGTGCAGGAGCTCAACGAGTGGCGCGACCTCGGCTACCACACCGAGACGGAGGTCCCGTTCCTCCTCGGGTTCGATCACGCCTACACGTTCGACACGCCGAGGGTCCCCATCTACATGCTCTTCACGAAGGACGACCGCGTCGTCCTCATCCGACTCTCGTCCTACGTCACGACGGAAGAAGAGCAGCGGAAGATCCGCATCGTCGACGGCTGCGGCCTCAACTCGGCGAGCGTCTGCACGGAGCTCACGTTCCTCGATCCCGCGCTCGTGCGCCCGGAGCCCATGTTCGGCAGGGAGGTCCACCACTGGCTCCAGCACGGCGTGAGCATGACCGTCGAAGGTGGGACGGTGCGCCTCATCGACGTCTACGGGGACGTCGAACCGGATGCGCAGGCGAAGATGGAGGTCGAGCTCAAGAAGCCAGAACCTCCGGGCCAGTACGAGTAGGCCGTCATCGCGCGAAGAGCGCGGTGATCGCCGACTCCGTGGCGGGCACGACGCCGCGCTCCGTGATGAGCGCGGTCACGAGCTTCGCCGGCGTGACGTCGAACGCAGGGTTCCAGGCGTGGCGCTCGCCTCGCGCCTCGGCGCTGCCGCCGAAGAGCTCGTTCTGCGATCGCTCCTCGATGGGGATCGCGGCGCCGTCCTCGAGAGACAGGTCGATCGTCGAGGTCGGCAGGGCGACGTAGAACGGGACTCCGTGCGCGGCTGCGGCGAGGGCCTTCAGGTACGTCCCGATCTTGTTGCACACGTCCCCGCGCCGCGTCGTGCGATCCGAGCCGACGATGCACGCGTCGACCCTACCGCTCGCGAGCACGTGCCCTGCAGCGTTGTCCGCGAGGAGCGTGCACGGCACGCCGTGCTGGCGGAGCTCCCATTCGGTGAGGAGCCCCTGATCGCGCGGGCGCGTCTCCGACACCCAGACGTGGACGCCGTACCCTGCGTCGTGGAGCGCGTAGACGGGCGCGAGCGCGGTCCCGACGTCCACCGTCGCGAGCCACCCCGCGTTGCAGTGCGTGAGGATCTCGAGCGTGCCCTCCAGCTTGTGCGCGAAGCGCTCGCGCAGCGCTGCGGCGCCGCGCGCGCCGATCGCGCGGCAGGTCTCCACGTCCATCTCGGCGAGCCCCTCGGCGAACGCCCTCGCGAGGGCCGGCCGCTCCTCCGCCAACGCACCGCGCACCGCGCGCGCGGCGAGATCCACCGCCCAGCGCAGGTTCACCGCGGTGGGGCGCGTCGCGGTGAGCGCGCGCACCGCTGCGTCGAGCCCCTCGTCCGTGGGGTCCTCGCGCATCGCCAGCCAGAGCCCGAACGCGGCGCTCACCCCGATCAGCGGCGCGCCGCGGACGCGCATCGTGCGGATCGCCTCGCACATCCCGTCGAGCGACGAGATGCGCGCGACGCGGAGAGCGTCCGGAAGCGCCGTCTGATCGAGGATCGCGACCGCCTCCTCCACCGCGTCGAACCAAATCGTGCGGTAGCTCTCGCCGAGGACGCGCACGAGCTACTCCCCGTCGTCGGTGATGGCGATCTTCGGGTCCACCTTCACGCCGTCGGGGCCAAGCTCCATCTTGAGCTTGTACGTCGAGAGCTTTCCGTCGCCGTCGAGATCGCCCTCGGCGATGACAGTGAGGCTCTTTCCATCCGGCGCCGTCTCCCAGCGGTACCGGAAGTACTGCGGGTCCAGGATGCTGAAGCGGATCGCCGACCACGAAGGCACCTTCCACTCCGCGGGGTCGGACTGCACGTGCTTGCCCTTCGGGACCTCCGCAGGCACGGCCGTGGAGCTCGCAGGGAACTTGGCGCCCGTACCGCCCTCCTTCTCCATGGCCTCGCGGATCGCGCGCGAGATCGCGAGGAGCGTGTTCTTCGCCTCGGCCGTCTTCGCCGAGAGGAGGTAGCGCGAGATGCCCTTGGTGATTTGGTCCGCGAGCTGCCCGACGAACGCGCTCTGCGCCGCGCCATCGCCCTCCTTCTTCAGCGTGATCGTGAGCCGCGCCCCCTTCTGCACCGTCGTGATGGGGAGCTTGATCCCCGAATCGTCGTCGAGGGCTCCCTTGAGGCCCTGCTCGAGCTTCTTTGCGGTGTCCTCGTCGTCCGCGTCGAGATCGACGACGAGTTCGAACGCCTTGTCGTCCGAGCGCAACGCGCCCCCGATCTTGGAGACGCCCTTCGCGAGCTTCGCGCCCTCCGCAGTGAACGTCAGGATCTGATCCGGGCCCAGTGCGACCGACGCGGCGCGGGCGGCGTCCGGCTTGGCGGTGCCGCTCATGAGCTCGCCGATCCAGGCCGAGTTCCCGAAGGCGACGAACCCCGAGTCGACGACGATCACCTGGTGCTTGAATTCGAACGCGGCGCGGCCCTCGACGACGGTCTCCTTCGCGCCGAGGGCGGCGAGACAACTCGAGGCCTGCTTCGGATCGGTGAGCTTGCCGATGGCGAGGATCTTCTCGCCGTCGCCGCTGAACGCCACCTCCTCGAGCAGGTCGAGCGCGTTCTTCCCGCAGCCCGTCGGCCCCGGGACGAGGCGACCGCCGTCCCGCTCCTTCTCGAGCTCCGCGTTCCAGGGCTTCGATCGCACCCGCGCGAGGCTGATCCGACCGGCGATCTTCGCGCCCTCGTGAAAGGCCTGATCGACGCTCGAGAGGAACGGCTTGTTGTCCGGCGCGCGCTGCGCGGCGGACACCGATGGCGGCGCCGCGGGCGCACTGGACTGAAGCGCCTTGGCGCTCGATGTAGCCGTCGCGACGCTGGCTGGAGCGCTCGGCCCCCCCGTATCGGTGCGAGCGTCGCCGCAACCCGTGACGAGGACGAGCACGGCGGTGGAGAGAATGGATGCGCGCATGGTGATCAGTGCCCCGGGAACGCGACGAGCGCGTGCGATGGAATCCCCTCGGTCGTGAGTCGAGCCCGCCCCCCCAAATCCGGCAGATCGATGACGAACGCCGCCTCGACGATGTCCGCGCCGCACTCGCGGAGCAGCATCGATGCGGCGAGCGCGGTGCCGCCCGTCGCGATCAGATCGTCGATGACGAGCGTGCGCTCGCCCTTCGACACCGCGTCGACATGGATCTCGACGCGATCCGTGCCGTACTCGAGGTCGTACTCGCGCCCGATCGTCGCGTGCGGGAGCTTCCCCTTCTTGCGGATCGGAACGAACCCCGCGTTGAGTCGATCGGCGAGCGCGCCGCCCAGGATGAACCCGCGCGCCTCGATGCCCGCGACCTTGCGGATCCGCTCGCCCGCGTACCGCGCGGTCAGCTGATCGATCGTCGCGCGGAACCCGTCGCGGTGGCCGAGCAACGTCGTGATGTCGCGGAACAAGATGCCCGGCTTCGGATAGTCCGGGATCGCTCGGATGAGCGGGGCGAGGTCCATGCGGGCGATGTACTCGCGCTCCTCCGCGTGCACAACCGCAAGGAGCTACGGAGCGAGCTTCGCGTACGCCACGGTGATCTGCTTCATCGCCGCGCTCCGCAGCGCGCGATCGGCTTCGTCCGCCGCGCGATCGGGGTGGAGCTCCACGACGAGCTGCTTGAACGCGCGGCGGATGTCCTCCGCCGTCGCCCCCGCGTCGAGCCGAAGTACGCGCAGCGCATCCCGACGAGAAGCATCCGCCGAGGGCCGCCTCGTGCGCGCGCGGGGCCGCCCCGTGAGGAAGATCGCCGGGTGGAGCTGCGGGGAGGAGAACGCCGCGCGGAGCGGGATCGGAGGACGCGCCGCGCCGAACGTCGCGACGCGGAAGCGCATCGATCCCTTTCGGAGGGCATAGAGTCGATCGAGCCGCTCCGCCGTCTGCGCCGCCATCGCCCCTTCGATCGTTCGCTGATCGAGCGCCCCCTCGTCCAGCAAGAGCTCCCCGAGCAGCCGCCCGTCCGCGCGCGCGCAAGCCGCGCGCTCGAGATCGGAGCGCCCCACGAAGCCACGCTCGAGCAGCAGCTCACCCAGCCGCTGCGGCGCACCGTTCGGCCAGAGCTTCGCCGCCGTCGACGCCACCGCCGTCGGCCTCCCCGACGACAGGAACACGTGGCTCTTCGACGCTCCATCGCCCAGCTCGAGGAACCCCGTCGCGCGCCCGCGGAGCAGCAGGCCGAGCACGTCACCCAGGGTGGTCTTCTCGAGGTTGGAAGGCAAAAGCAGGGCGTCCATTCCCCCCGCGTACCACCCGCCCCCTCCTTCACCCAACTTCCCGGCTTTCCCACGACCTGCCCCGCGCGAAGCGCCGAGCTCTCCCCTTCTCCGGCAGCCGCGCGAAGCGCGAGCTCTCCCTCTGCCTCCCCGCGCGAAGCGCGGAGCCCTCCCCTTCCGGCAAACGCGCAAAGCGCGGAGCTCTCCTCCCCCTTTCTTCCGGCAACGCGCGAAGCGCGGAGCTCTCCCCCCTCCCCTTCCGGCAACGCGCGAAGCGCGGAGCTCTCCCCCTCCCCCTTCCGCAACGCGCGAAGCGCGGAGCTCTCCCCCTCCCCCTTCTCCGGCAATGCGCGAAGCGCGGAGCTCTCCCCCCCTCCCCTTCCGGCAACGCGCGAAGCGCGGAGCTCTCCCCCTCCCCTTCCGGCAACGCGCGAAGCGCGGAGCTCTCCCCCTCCCCTTCCGGCAACGCGCGAAGCGCGGAGCTCTCCCCTCCCCCTTCCGCAACGCGCGCGAAGCGCGGAGCTCTCCCCCTCCCCCTTTCCGGCAACGCGCGAAGCGCGGAGCTCCCTCCCCTCCCCTCTTCCGGCAACGCGCGAAGCGCGGAGCTCTCCCCTCCCCCTTCCGCAACGCGCGCGAAGCGCGGAGCTCTCCCCCTCCCCTTTCCGGCAACGCGCGAAGCGCGGAGCTCTCTCTCCCTCTGCTCTCTCCGCGTTGCCGAGACCTCGCCGAAATTCGGGCGGTAGGGGTGCCGGGCGGAGGCATGGCTATGGGGAGGCGCGGAAGCGTGGCTCGGCCCGCCGTTGGCCACGCCGACCGGCCGCCATGCGCCTTCGCCGGCGCCCTGTCGCCGGGGTTTCAGCATGCCGCCGAGGCGGGGACGACGGCGGCTTGCGCGCCGTTTGCGACGACGCATTTCACCGTGGTCATGGCCGCGGTTTGGTTCGCGCGCCCTCCGCCGGCCGTCAGCGCGAGGAACGAGCTCTGCGCGCCCTCCTGGATGTCCGCGGCGCCCTTCGGCGGCACGGGCCCGCCGTTGAACTCGTAGAACCCTTGGGTCGTGAGCGTGCCCTTCGCGACGTCCTGGTCGGGGAATTGCGCGTTCACCTGCACGCGGATCACCGCGCTCTGCCCCTCGCTGATCCCGAAGCTCCACGGCTTGCCCGCGAACGTCGAGCAGAAGCTCGCCGTCCCCGCGCCGCCGTTCGGCCCGTACGTCGTCTGGATCCACGTGTTCACATCGACGTTCACGCCGTCGCTCCCGCCCTGTGAGTACGCGACGCACTGGCCGCGCGCCGCGTCCCAGGTGGAGCCGGTCGCGCACGTCATCGTCTTTTGGCACGCCTGTCCGTTCCACACCTCGTCCTTCGCGCACACGCTCGAGGACGGCACGCACGCGGGCTTCCCGTTGTCGACGACGAGCGCGTACCCCGCGGGACACCCGAGCTGCTGGTTCTGTCCGACCGAGGTGCCCGCGTTCGCCGCGACCTGCTCCTTCGGGATACACATGCCGGTCGTCACGTCGAGCGAGTCCCCGGGGCGGCACGTGAGCTTCGCGCACCCCCCGTTTTGGTACGCGTATCCCTTGCCGCAGTAGGCGTTCGCGTGGACCTGATCCAAGCACTGCCCCGCGACGTCGTAGTAGCCCCGGAGGCAGCGGCAACGGTTCTGCGCGGTGTCGAAGCCCGCGCCGTCCGCGCACGACGAGATGGCGCACGAGCAGTTCGGACCGTTGCAGATCTTCAAGAAGCACGCGCCCTCGGGGCAGCCCGCGGCGAGCGCGATGAAGGCGCCGCCGCCCACGATCGCTGCGGCCGCCAAGAACGCCGCCATTCCGGTCCGCTTGCGTGCGATGGTCCTCGATTCGCTCATTTTGGTGCAGGCTAGCACCAGCGCGAACCGCGTCGGAGAGAGCACGGAGTCGCGCGCGGCGGGACACTGCCCCGCGGCTTCTCACACGCACCGCGCAGGTTTTGGGCGAGTCGATCGAAAGGGTGGTACACCACCCTTCGCACGCTGCTCCACGAGGTCCCCATGTCATCCCCGCAATACCCCTACGGACAACAGCCCAACCCTTACGGGCAGCCGCAACAACCCCAACAGGGCTACGGCCAGCCACCGCAACCGCAACAGGGTTACGGCCAGCCGCCACAGCAAGGATACGGTCAGCAACAGGGCGGACCGCCGATCGGTCAGGTGCCTCAGATGGGCCAGCCGATGCAAACCACTCCATCCGCGGGCGCCGCGCCCCTCGCCGGCCTCGGACCGGGGCCCAACGTCCCGAACTCGACGGCGGCGCAGCTCGCGATGTTCGGCGGTCTTGGCGCAGGCGGGCTTTCGGCGCTCGCAGCCGTGTTCTTTCTGATCTTCGACATCGGCTTCATGTGGCGGCTCGGCTACGTCTTCCTCGCACTCGCGATCGGTGCGGGGCTCGCCGGGTGCGGACTCGGTGTCTCCGCGCTCGTGAAGAAGCTCGATCAGAAGTAGGCCCGCGCACGGTCGGAGCCATCGCTTCGTCGTCGCCGGACTCGGAGGGCGGAGCGTCGGCCGCCGTGACTATCGCGGCGGGTCCGCGCGGGTGAAGGAGACGCTGCCCACGCTCGCCTTCACGCCCTTCAGGTTCGAGCAGCTGACGACCTTCTTCCCCTCCTGCACGAAGTTCGCGAGCGTGGGCTCGATCAGCGCGTAGTCGGTCGCGATGCGCGTCCCGTCGAACGTCGCGCGGAGCGGCTTCTTGCCGACCTCGGTCCACACCTGTTGGCACGAGTTCCGGGATTTCTCGGAGTCGTACGTGCTGCCCTGCGGCGGGTCGGGACGGATCTTGTCCTCGACCGCGAACGTCCCCGGTTCCCCCTCGATGGGCGTGAGCGTGAATCGCGTCTCGCCGTCGCGCCAATCGGCGGGGAGGAACTGCTTCGCGTCGTGGATGCGAAACTCGACCCGCTTCCCCACCCGCGACGCGTCGAAGACACGCCCGTTCTCGCTCTTCCAACTCCCCACGAGCGCATCGAGCAGGTCCGGCTTCGGCGGCGGTTCGACCGTGCCGCTCGGCGCGGCGCTCTCTTCGACGGGCGCGGAGGACTCGCCCGGGGGCGGATCGGCGCTCACCACCGCCGTCGCCGTAGGCTTCTTCTTCCGCGGCGCCGGCTCCGGCTGGCCGAACGTCATGTAGAGCGCGACCGCGGTCGCGCCCAGCGCGACGACGACGAGCGCGACGATGAGCCACGTGCTCGAGCCCTTCGCGGGGAGCGGCGCGGCGTCGGGCTGCGTCCGCGCCGCGACCTCGCGCGTCGCGCCCGCCGCGGAAGGCCCGGGCCCGGCGTGCGCCTCGATCGCCGAGAGCATGTCCTCGCAGGACGCAAAGCGCTCGTCCCGGTTCTTGGCGCACGCGACCGCGAGGATCTGATCGACCCACGCGGGTACGTCGCTCCGCTCCGCGCACACCTTCGGGAGCGGGTCCTCGACGTGCTTGCGCATCAGCTCGTAGCTCGACTGCGCGTCGAACGGGACGTGCCCCGTGAGGAGCTCGAAGAACAGGATGCCGAGGCCGTAGATGTCGACGCGCTTGTCGAGGTCCTTCTTCCCTTGGACTTGCTCAGGCGACATGTACCAGAGCGATCCGATGACGCCCTTCGTCTTGCCCGCGCCCTCCGCCGCGCTCTTCTCGATGGGCTTCGCGATCCCGAAGTCCGTCACCTTCGCGATGCCGTCCTTCGCGCGCACGAGGATGTTCGCGGGCTTCAAATCGCGGTGGATGACGCCCTCGTCGTGCGCCGCGCCGACGCCGCGGAGGATCTGCTTGAACAGCGCGAGCGCCTTGGGGAACGGGAGGTGCGCGCCGTCCTTCTCCGCGCGGGCGATCGTCTTGTCGAGGCTCTCGCCGTCGATGTACTGCATGACGAGCCAGAGGTGCTGCCCCTCGCTCACGACGGCGTTCAGGTGGACGACGTTCGGGTGGTCGATCCGCGCGAGCGCGCGGCCCTCGGCGAGCGTCCGCTCCCGAATGTCCGCGCGGTGCGCGAGATCGGGCCGCACCGACTTGAGCACGACGTCGCTCCCCGTGTTCACGTCGCGCGCGAGGTAGACGACCCCCATCCCGCCCTCGCCGAGCACACGCGTCACCGAGTACTTCCCGTCGATGACGCGGCCCGCCTGGAGCTGCGTCGGCTTCGCGTTGGGGAGCTCCGGGAGCGGCGCGGCGGCGCGAAGCGCCTCCGCGAGGGGCTCACCCGGCGCGGTGGACGGCTCCTGCGCGGGCTTCTGGATCGGCGCTCCACACGACGTGCACCACGCCGCGGTCTCCTCCACGGTCGCGCCGCACTGGAGGCAGAGCATGCGCGATCAGGTCCAGTGTCCGGCGCGAAGGGCTGCCGAGTCGATCGTCTTGATGCGCGGCGCGAGCGTCTCTCGGAACGTGCGCTCGTCGTCGTCGTCGAGCACGGCCTCACCGAACCCGCTCGCGACCTCCATGCCCGTCGCGAGGATGCGCAGGAACTGCTGGAGGCTCGATGCGCAGAGCTCGGGCTTGAGCGAGTCCGTCCCCGTCATCGCGCTGAAGATCGGGCAGTCGCCCTCCGCGTCCAGCTTCGAGATGTCGAGGAAGTAGGGATCCCCGAGCAACGCGCTCCGGCCGATCACGATCCACGACTTGCGCCACTGCGGGTTCGCGGGCGCCTCGGGCGTGCCGACCGAGTAGCCGACCTGCTCGTCGACGATTTTATCGGCGGGGAAGAACCGGAACCTCTCGACGGGCGTCACGGTCTCGACGTCGACCGGATCGGCGGCGACGAGGAAGGACCGATAGCGCGAAGGCACCTTGAGCGTCTTCCGGAGCGTTTCGATCACCGCGGGCTGCGCGGCGCCGAACTTCACAGGGATCTTCCGCTGTTCGAAAACGCTCTTGAGGGTCGAGACCGCCTCGGCAAGATCGCTGTCCACCGAAGATATTCCTCGCGCTCGCCGGGCTCTCGGCCCAGCTCCGTCGCGCCGCGGGGGCGCGGGGATGGGAAGTAGGTGCTCGAAGGTCCCGAAATGACGGACGCCCGCGAGCGACCCGGTTCCTTACTGTTCATTGGAACGGGTGTGAAGCCCTTCCATGCGCGGCCCCGCCGTTCGCGCGCCCGCCCGCGTCCAGGCGACGCTGGGTCACCGGCGCTTCTTGGCGCGCCGCGGGTTGTGGTGCTCCACGAGGTGCTCGTAGTCGACCTCGAAGCGCGGCCGAGCGGTCCCCTCGGGCGCCGACGGCGGCGGGAGGGAGAGGGCCCCGAGCTGCTCGATCATCGCGCTCAGGTCGCTCGCCGCGGTGAGGCGCTTGAGCTCCTCCGAGAACGAGCGCTCGAGATCCGGGATCCCGCGGCCCGTCACGTGTCCTCGACGCGCGAGATCCGCGAAGCTCCGGGCGAGCGCGGTGGGATCGAAGTTGTACGCGACGAGGAGCTCCGTCGCGACGTTCAGGACCGCGCGCGCGGGGATGCGGCCGTCCTCGTGCAGCACGAACGCCGCCTGGAGGTAGTTGTAGAACGGCACCACGCGCTTGCCGTACACGCGGAAATCGCTCGGCGCCGACTGCCGCTCGAGGTGGATGAGGATGCGCTCGACCGCGTCGCCCCGCTGGATGTACGACAGGTACCGCGTAGCCTCGCGGATCGCGTCTTTGTAGGCGCCGCCGCGCTCGAGCAAGCTCGGGAGGGTGTCCGCGCTCACGACCCCCGCGCAGAGATCCGCGTAGAGCGAATACACGAACGCGTCCGCCTCGGCGTCGTCCCCGAGCAGCACCTCTTTGATCAGGACGCCGTTCGCGTCGACCTGCGGCTCGAGCTCCGCCCGCCGAAGGAGCAGCGCGGGAAGCTTGTAGCCGAGCTGGCCCCGCAGCGCGCGGAACCTGAGGAGCAGCATGTTCTGCAGGTTGGGCTTGAGCGTGAGGCTCGCCCACTTCACGCCGTCGAGCCGGAGCTTCTCGACGATCCGCGAGCGCAGCTGCTCCGGACTCCCCGAGAGGATGTGCGTCTCGACGCCCGCGCGGCCGAGCTCACGCAGGAGCGCGGCGGCGCCCGGGACGGTGCGCTTCTGATCCGGGCGCTCGATCGCGGTCCGAACGAGATCGACCAGCGTGTCGAAGTCGGTCCGGAGGTACGTCTTGTCGAGGTCCCAGCGGGCGATGAAGCGCGGCAAGACTAGTGCCCCGGGCGTGTGGAAACCCGAACGAGCGCGATCGAGTTCGCGGAAGCGGCGCTCGCCCGAGGGGGCACCGAAAGGCGACGCGCGCTCGTCTCGGGAGCGGAGCGACGAGGCCGTGTGGACCTGCCCGAGACCGGGCGCGTACGTCCGCGTTTCAACATGGACGGTGCTCTAGAGCAGCGAACATGGTGAAACCCGACCGAGTGCGTTCGAGGGCGAGGCGCACGCCCGCGGAGCGAGCACCGCAAGACGAGTCCGCGTCATCCGAGGCGCGGAGCGTCGAGGCCGTGTGGATCTCTCCGAAGTCGGGTGCATACGTCCGTGTCTCAACATGGTCGTTGCTCTAGGGAAGTCTCCACTCGCGCCGCGCCCTATCGAGGGAGTCCACGAGCTCGCCTTGGAGCGACTCTTTCGCGATCTCGATGGCCTCCGTCAGGTGCTTCTTCGCCTCGATCGGCCGAGCGCGCTCGCGCGCCACGAACGCGAGCGCGCCGAGGACTTGCACGCGATCGGGGCCGCTCGGCCCCGTGAGGTCGAGGGCCTCTTTGAGGACGCCCGTCGCGTCGCTCAAGCTACCAGCGCGCGCGAGCGCCTCCCCGAGCTTGCGGCTGAAGAGCAGGACGGCGCGCATCGGATCGTCGATTTCGCCCCGGAAGATCTCGCGCCGCGCGAGCTCCACAGCGCGCCGCAGCGCCATCACCGCGCCCTGGACGTCACCGCGCCACGTCGCCCGGTTTGCGACGCCCTCGAGCATCATGAGCGCTTCGAACGCGTTCTGCGCGTGGAACGCGTGCATCGCGAGGACCTCCGCGGGCATGCTCCTCGGGACGCCGTTCTCGTCCGCGAACGCGCGCGCGTGGAGGTCGCGCTTCACGCCCGCCGGGATCATCGCGAGCGTGACGTCCCGGATCAGGGGGTGCCGAGTCGAGAGCTTGAAATGGAGGATGTCGCTCCCGTCCGAACCGTCGCAGCGGACCATCATCCCGGTGTCCTCGAGCACCTTCACGATGTCGAACGTTCGCGTGGAGACGGGCTGCTGCGTGCTCCCCCCCGATCGCGAGTCGCTGCTCGCCGGCCCCGACGGGCCGTTCAGCACCTCGAGCAACAAGCTGACCTCCGCCTCGTCCCCCGTGACGGCGAGTGCCTGAAGGAAGCGACGCGCGTCGTTCGGGAGTCGCTCGATGCGGTTCGCGATGATGTCGCCGAGCCGAGGCGCGGCGTCCGTCCCGCCCTCCTGGTTGAAGCGGATGAGCTGCTCGACGTACATCGGCGAGACCGTCTTGCCCTCGGACGAGCCGTTCGTTCGGGGGGGAGACACGCCCTTCGCGAGGGACGCGGCGACGCTCAGCGGGAGCCCAGCGAGCTGACGCGCCGGACCTCCCAGTTGGGGTCGAAGTCCGGCGGGTGCACGCCCACGATGAGCATCCCGACGAGGGGCGGCTCGTTGATCACGTCCGAGAACGCGTTTCGGCTCGCGCCGTCGATCGCGTGGAGGTCGTCGATGGCGAGGATGACGCGGTTCTTCTTCGCTACGTCGCACGCCTTGGCGATCGCCCACCGGAGCGCCTCCGCCGCCATGAACCGCCGACCGTCGATCGAGAGCTCCCCAGTCTCGGGCACCCAGGCGGGCGGTGGCGCTTCCACCGCGCGGTCCGTCTGCCCGAAGACAGCGGAGAGGCCGTGGCGCGCCTCGGGCGTCGAGTTCGCCCAATCGGCGGGCTTGCCGCCGCTCAGCGGCAACCCGGCGAGACCGGCGATCGCTTGGCGGAGGGCGTAGTACCCGACCTCGGCCCAGTACGGATCGGGTCCCGTGCGAACCACGGTGTCACCCGACTCCTTCGCGGAGCGGAGGAACTCCGTCACGAGCCGGGACTTGCCGACGCCGTGATCCCCCACGATGCGGACCGCGCGAACGCTCGTCGAGACCTCGAACCGGTGGACGTCCAACCAGTCGATGTCGTCCTCGCGGCCCGCGAATTTGAGCGGGAACGTGACTCCCTGCGAGGGGGGACCGCTGCCGTTGACGGCGCGCTGCTGCACGCTCTTCGCCACGTGGAGGGGCGGCGCGGTGACGCGGGCGCCGCACTCTCCGCAGAACTTCTGCCCGAGCGGGACCAGCGCCCCGCACGAGGCGCAGGCGATCGTCGCGTCGCTGGAGGGCGGCGTCGGCGGCGTCGCGCTCACGCGATCGAGGAGAACGAGGCCCGCCTTGAGCGCCGAGATGAACTCCTCCGCGGACTGGTAGCGATCCTTGGCGTTCTTCGCGAGCGCCTTCAGGGTCAGCTCCACCATGATCTCGGGGATGTCCCGCTCGGGAGCGACGACGCGCGGGTTCGGCGGCGGCGCCGAGAGGTGCATCAACACGACCTGCGTCGGCGACTCCGCCTCGAACGGCAGGCGACCGGTGAGGAGCTGGAAGAGGATGACGCCGCACGCGTAGAGGTCGCTGCGCGCGTCGATGGGATCGCCGCGCCCTTGCTCGGGCGCCATGTAGTCCGGTGTCCCGCACACGAGCCCCGGCGAGGTGATGCCCGTGGACTGTGCCTCCGCGCGCATCTTCGCGAGGCCGAAGTCCACGACCTTCACGAAGTCGCCCCCGGACCGCATCGGCTCGAGCACGATGTTCTCGGGCTTCAGATCGCGATGGATGATCCCGAGGTGATGCGCCTCGTCGAGCGCGGCGAGCACCTGGCACATCACGTCGATGATGCGCTGGAAAGAGAGGTATCCGTCCTCGTACGTGACGCGCGCGAGATCCCGCCCCCGGAGGAACTCCATCACGAGGTAGAGCTGCCCACCGGAGCTCTTGCCGAAGTCGATCACGCCGACCGAGTTCGGGTGGTTGAGGCGGCTCGCGGCGCGCGCCTCCGTGATGAACCGCGCCGACGCGCTCTCGTCCCCGAGAAGGTGGGGGTGCACGATCTTCACCGCGACCGTGCGACCCAGCGCCTTTTGTTCGGCGCGATACACGCGCCCCATGCCGCCGACGCCGACCAGCTCGAGGATGACGTACCCACCGGGCAGCGTCGTGTTGATCAGCGGATCGTCGGTCTTGTGGACGACCTCGGAGATCGGGAACCCGCACACCGGGCAGAACTTGTGCGTCTCCTCACAGGGATGTTCGCACTGGGGGCAAACGATCTCCGACACGCTGACGCAAAGCTAACACCACTTTCGCGCGACAGGCCAACGCACCAACAGAGGCTCACCGAGCCACGCGGGCCTCGACCAGCGCGGTCACCTCGGCCTCCGAGAGGCCGGCTTCGAGCAAGATCTCGCGGGTGTGCTCCCCCGCGCGGGGCGCGCGTCGGGTCGAAACGCCCGACTCGGGCGTCACGGGCGAGCGCAGAGTCCGCCGGGCGGGGCTTCCGGGAGGGGCCTCCGAGGCGGGAAACATCCCTCGCGCGGTGAGGTGGGCGTCTCCGACCGCCTCCTCGGGCGTCAAGACGGGCTCGAGCAAACAGTCTTTTCCTTCGGCCCAAACAATCCACTCGGAGAGCGTCTTCTCGGCGAAGAGCTTCGCGAGGCGCTCCTTCCCCGCGGCTTGGTGGGGGCCAGGGAAGAGATCCTCGAGGGACGCGGAGATCCCCGCGTGGGCGGCGAACGCCATCCAGAACTTGGGCTCGAGCGCCGCGAGCGCGACGGCCCGGCCGTCCTTCGTCCGGTACGTGTTGTACGGCGCGATCCCGCCCGTCAGCACGTCCGTGCCGTGCGCCCTGCCCGCGCCGGCGAGCGCGTTCGCGAGGCTCATCACGGCGAACGGCAAGGTGCCCTCGCTCATCGCGATGTCGAGGTACTTCCCTCTTCCGCTCCGCTCGCGCTCGAGGAGCGCGCCCAGGATCCCGATGACGCACCACATGCCACCGCTCACGTCCGCGACCTGGAAACCGGGCGGCGCGGGAGCATCCCCCGCGGGTCCCTGAGCGCCGAGCAGCCCCGAGCGCGCGACGTAGTTCAAGTCGTGGCCCGCGCGATCCCGCAGCGGGCCCGTTTGGCCGTACCCCGTGAGCGAGCACACGATGAGTCGCGGGTGCTCCTGCATCAGGGTCTCCGGCGCGAGCCCGAGGCGGCCGAGCACCCCGGGGCGAAACTGCTCGAACAGCACGTCATACCGCGGCAGGAGCCGCTTCAGCGCGGCCACGCCGCGGGGATCCTTCAAGTCGAGGACACCGGAGCGCTTGCCGCGGTTCAGGATGCCGAACGCGGCGTTCTCCTCACCCACGAGCGGAGGGAGCCCGCGGAGGTAGTCCCCGCCGTGCGGGTCCTCGATCTTGTCGACGGACGCGCCCATGTCCGCGAGCACGCCCGTCGCGAACGGCCCCGGGAGGAGCCGGCTGAGATCCAACACACGAACGCCCGCGAGTGCCGCCATGTCCCTGTCTCCGAAGCGCGCGCCGAGCGCGCGGCGATGGAAAGGCACGAGCCCGCCCGCAGCCGAGAGGCGCGGACGGGCTCGTCCCGTCGACTCACTTCAGCGCGAAGAGCTTCTTGAGCTTCATCGCCGCCATCTGGTCGCCGGCGACCTTCAGCTTGCCCGCGAAGAAGAGCTGCATGCCGTTCGCGTCCGGGTTCTCGTAGAGCTTCTGGAAATCCTCGGCGCTCAGCGTGATCGTGCAGCCCGCCGTGCCGGGGTTGCCCGCGGTCGCGCTCGGCCCGGAGTCGGAGACGTCGATGTACCACTCGCCCCCGCCCTCGCCGGTGATGTTGATCTGGTACTTCGTGCCGATCTGCTTCGCGTCCGCGGCGTTCGCGGCAAGCTTCGCGGGGATCTCGACGTTGAACAGGTTCTGGATGTCGACGGCCATGACGCCTCCAAAGATGGTCTGAGTCGCGCGGCGAGGGTCGCCACTTGCGCCGACGAGGTACGCGCAGCGCGACCGCGAGGCAAGACCCTTCGCGTGCTAAATATCGTCGCGCGGGGCACGCGCGTTCGCCGCGTGGTGCGCGCTCGCGCAGCCTGTTGAAAAAACGGGGCGAGCACGCGCGGGCGAGGCGCCGCAACGACGTCGTCGGTGCCCGAGGAGCCCACGGAACGCGGCTCTAGCCGCCCGAGGCGCCACCGCAGGGTCCGGCGTCCCTGCGGATGCTTCGTCGATGCGGGCGAAGGGAGTCCTTCAACAGACGGCTAGCGCCCGAGCTCGCACGCCGGCACCACGCTCGGGCGCGGCGCCGCGTCCAACGCGACCCGCAACGGCAGCATGAAGATGCCGTCGATCGCGACGCGCAGATCGTTGGGCGGAGGGGTGCCCGCCGTGGCCTGCATCAGGCGCTGATCGCGCATGGCTCGAACGTCCAAGTCGGGGATGCCCGCGGACTCGAAATCGAGCGGGTTCGGATCGAGCACGGAGGGCGGTAGGAGCGCGACGAGGACGACCTCGCTCGACCCCTGCCGGATCCAGGTCCCTTGGTAGAGCGCGAGCGACTGACCGAACGACTCTTGGAAGAGGAGCGGCTTCCACTCGAGCGGTCGGCTGAGGTCGAACAGCATCCCCCGGATGACCAGCGTGTCGCCATCCAGTTCGAGGGGCGAGCCCGTCGAGTCGGACAGGAGGAGGCGATCGTTCGCGCCCGGATCCACGTCGTCCAACGAATCGAAGAGCGCGGAGAGGTCGCCGGCGGAGAGCTCGATCGCGAGCCCGTCCGGGCCGATCGCGTCGAACGCGACCTCGTCCGTCGAGACAACGGTCGCGCGGGACAGGAGACGGATCGCGTCCCGTCGCTCGGCGGCGCTCACACGCCCCCCGACGAGGAACGACCCCGCCTTCGAAGTGAGCGCGAGCACGACGCGGTCCCTCTGGCGATTTGAAAGCAGCGTCATCCCGAACGGGGCGCCAAACTGAAGCAGCGCGGTCCGCGCGAGACCGTTGGCGAGGGCGAGCGCGCGATCATCGATCTCGAGACACCTCTCCGCGGCGATCCGCGGGCGCGGCGCTGCGTTGGAGAGCGCGTCCGACACTCCCTCGAACCGGCGACCGGTGGGGCGACGGAGAGAGAGGAGCCCCGAGGGCACAGCTTCCGCGGAGGGAGCCTCGGTGCTCGCAGCGGTTGGCGCGTCCGCGGGAGGGGTCGGCTCGAGCGCCTCGTCGCGGCGTACGCGCGCGCGTCGAGCGCGGAGGACGAGCGCGATACCGGCGAACGCGAGGGCGATGGGGAGCGCCGTTCGCAGCACGACGCCGCGCGCGACGGACACCACGACGAGCGCGGCGACGAACAGCGCGAAGGCTAGCGGCGTGCTGACGACGTCCCTTCGGCCCTCGCCCGCCGCCTTCCGCCCGAGCGCGAAGCGCCGAGGTTTCGGCAACGACCGCGGGGCGAACGCGCTCATGGACGGGTTCGAGGAGCGACGTTCGTCCGCCGACGTGGCCGTGAGCGGGCGGCGATCGACGCCCGCGTTCGCGCTACCGCGGGGCACGTCGGAGGTCAGCGGAGCCGCATCCGAGTTCGATCGCGCCTGCTCTTTCGACGAGCTCTCTGCCATCGCACCACCGACGCTGCTGCCACACCAACTGGCGCGCGGAGACGCGCCAACTGGCTGAGTCTAGCACCCGGGCCGCAACGGCAATGTTGTTTAAGTGCGCCGGCTCACTTGGCACCGGGGGGAGAAGACGACCGGGGAGAAGGGGCGATGGCGCCCCCGAAGCGACTACGTCCGCAGTGTCCTCGCGCGGTGGGACTGCACCCAAGGCGATAGCCCCGCCTCGCGATCCGCGGCTCGATCGGGGGTCTTCGACTCCCGATGCACGGCGAGGGCCAACGCCGCGGCGATGGCGCGCTCCCCCTCGGGAGGGACGTCGGCGTAACCGAGGAGAGCGTCGCGATGCCGGTCGATGAACCCCGTGTCGTAGTTGCCCGAGCGGAACGCGGGATGCGCCATCAGCTTTTGGTGGAACGCGAGGTTCGTTCGGACTCCCGTGACCACGTACTCGCGGAGCGCGCGCTCCATCCGCCGGATGGCGAGCTCCCGGTTCTCCGCCCAGACGCTCAACTTCGATATCTGCGGGTCGTAGAAGCTCGGGACTTCCGCGCCTGGGTAGTAGCCGCTGTCGTCGCGGATCCAGGCGCCCCCCGGCGCTCTCAGCGATTCGATGACGCCCGGGCTCGGGAGGAACCCCGTCGACGGATCCTCGGCGTACACGCGGCACTCGATCGCCGCTCCCCGGCGCGCGATGTTCTCCTGGCGGTATCCGCGGACCTCGCCGGAGGCGATTCGAAGCATCTCCGCGACCAGGTCGAAGCCCGTGATCCACTCCGTGATCGGGTGCTCCACCTGCAGGCGCGTGTTCATCTCGAGGAAGTAGAACTCGCCGTCCTGACCGAGGAGGAACTCGAACGTGCCCGCCGAGTGGTAGCCGACGCTGAGCGCGCCCTTCACGGCGACCTCTCCCATCCGCCGCACGAGGTCGGGCGTGGCGACCGGGCACGGGGTCTCCTCGACCACCTTTTGGTGACGGCGCTGGATCGAGCAGTCGCGCTCGAACAGGTGGACCAGGTTGCCTTCGCGATCCCCGAGCACCTGGATCTCCACGTGGCGCGGGTTCACGATGGCCTTCTCGATGTAGACCTTGTCGTTCCCGAACGCGCGGAGCGCTTCGCTCCGCGCGCGATCGAGGGAGTGCGGCAGGTCGTCCGGGGAGTGCACGAGGCGCATGCCCTTTCCACCGCCGCCGTGCGCCGCCTTCAACATGACCGGGTAGCCGACGCGGGCCGCGGTCGCGAGCGCCTCCTCCACCGTGTCCGCGCTGCCTCCCGGCGTCGTCGGGACGCCGGCGGCCTGCATCTTCGCGCGCGCCTCCGTCTTCGAGCCCATGACGCGCATCGCGCTCGAGGGCGGGCCGATGAACGCGATGCCCCTCTTCTCGCACGCCTCGGCGAACGCCGCGTTCTCCGAGAGGAACCCGTACCCGGGGTGGACCGCCTCCGCGCCCGACTTCACGCACGCGTCCAGGATGCGATCGATCTGCAGATAGCTCTCGGCTGCAGGAGATGGACCGATGGGGTACGCCTCGTCCGCCAGACGGACGAAGAGCGCACCCCGATCGGCCTCGCTGTAGACGGCGACGGCGCGCACGCCGAGCTCGTGGAGCGTGCGGATGATCCGGGCGGCGATCTCTCCCCGGTTCGCGACGAGGACCTTCTTGAACATGCGGGGCCGAGCGGAGGGATCGAGCGCCGTGGACGCGCTGGTCGTGGACATGGCGCGCGAGACTACTTCGTCTTGGGCGCGGCGGACGCCTTCGGTGCGGCGGACGCCTTCGGTGCCGCGGAGGACTTCGGCGCCGCGGAGGCGCTCGGGGCGGCGGATGCGCTCCCGCTCGGCGCAGCGGATGCGCTCCCGCTCGGCGCAGCGGACGGAGCCTCGCTCGCGACCGCGCTCGCGGTGGGCTCCGCCGTCACGACGGGCGCCGGCGTCGGGGGAGTCTCTCCTTCGATCCACGCGGCCTGGATGTAGTCGAGGCCGGGGTACGTCTCGCGGAGGTAGGCGTTGCCCTTCTCCTGCATGTTCCCCTGGTCCTTCGTCGGCCGGTCGTTGTACTTCGACTCGAGCGCTTCGACGACGGCCATGCCGTCCCCCACGACCTCGCAGATCGCTCCGAACTTCATCGCGTCGAGGTTCGTGTTGTCCTTCAGGTTGATGAAGAGCTGCGTCGTGCGCGTCGTCGGCGCCCCGGCCATCGCGAACGTCACCGTGCCGCGCGTGTTCGTGTGGAAGTTGGAGTCCGCAGGGATCTTCGCGTCCCTCCACACGCGCGCGATCTCCGGATCCCCCGGGATGCCGAACTGCACCACGAACGGCTGCGGCTTCGTCACCACGCGGAAGAACGCTATGTCGCTGAAGAAGCCCACGCGGACCAGGTTGTAGAAACGATCGACGCCCGTGGGTGCCCACTCGCGGTGGCATGCCACTTGGAACTTGCCCTTCGTCGTGAGGAAGTTCGCCTTGAACTCGTTCGGTGCCTGCTCGGTGGCCGCGTTCGGGTCTTTTCGACCCGCGGCCTGCGCCTCGGGCGAGAGCGGCGGCCGGTTCGACGCGACGCTGGTCGTCGTGGTGCTCTTCGCGGGATCGGGACCCGCGCTCGTATCACCGCACGCAACGAACGACGCGGCGACGACCAGGGTCGAGCTCGACAGCAGGCAGCGATACACGGAGAAAGAAGCTCGTCGGTTCATCGGGTCCGCGTCTTCCTCGGGTTCGCGTGCGGGCGCAAGTCCCCCTTTCGATCGCCGAACGTTGGGAGTAGCGTCGCCGCGTGATCAGCAATGTCTACGGAAAGTCGAGCGACATCGTCGCCCGCACGCGAGCGATCGCGAGGGACGTCGCCGCGAAACACGCCGACGACGTCGACCGACAAGGCCGCTTCCCGCACGAGGCGTTCGAGGCCCTGAAGAAGGAGAAGCTCCTCTCCAGCTGCGTGCCGAAGGAGTACGGCGGGCCCGGCTGCAACATGCAGGAGCTCGTCGAGCAGTGCGCCGCGCTCGCTCAGGGGTGCGCGTCCTCGGGGATGATCCTCGCGATGCACCACATCCAGATCGCGTGCATCGCGCGCCACGGTCAGGGGGATGCCTACTTCAGGAAGTACTTGCAGGAGTGCGTCGAGAAGCAGCTCCTCGTGGCGTCCATCACCAGTGAGGTGGGCGTCTGGGGCGACACGCGATCGAGCATCTGCTGCGTCGAGCGCGAGGGGGATCGCTTCAAGCTCGAGAAGGACGCGACGACGGTCTCCTACGGCGTGCATGCGGACGATCTCCTCGTCACCGCGCGCCGGCAAGCCGACTCGCCGCCGAGCGACCAGGTGCTCGTGCTCCTGCGAAAGGGCGACCGAACGCTCGACCAGACGTCGACGTGGGACACCCTCGGCATGCGCGGCACGTGCAGCCCCGGGTTCAAGATGAAGGCGAGCGCGCCGCTCGAGCAGATCCTCCCCGGCTCGTACGCGGACGCGTCCGCCCAGACGATGGTCTCGTACTCCCACATCCTCTGGTCCGGCGTATGGCTCGGGATCGCGAGCGAGGCGGTCGCGAAGGCGAGCGCGTACGTGCGCGCCGAGGCCCGAAAGAAGCCGGGCACCGTCCCGCAGGCGGCGCACCGGCTCGCCGCCGTGATGGTGAAGCTCCAGCAAATGAGGAACAACACCGGGGGCCAGGCCGCGGAGTTCGACGCGATCACGCAGCGCGAAGACGGGATGGAGGAGCTCCTCACGATCGGGTGGGCCCTCAAGATGAACAACATCAAGGTCGGCGCCTCCGAGCTCGCGCCGAGCGTCGTCCACGACGCGCTCCAGATCGTCGGCATCCAGGGCTACAAGAACGACGGGAAGTACTCCGTCGGCCGGAACTATCGGGACGCGCTGTCCGCCGCCCTGATGATCTCCAACGAGCGCATCTTCGCGAAGACCGCGTCGATGCTCCTTGTCTACAAAGACGATTGAACGTCTTCGAGGACGACCGATGACCGCAACTGCGATCGATGCAAAGGCGTTTTACGAGGGCCTGGTCGAGGCCAAGCTCATCATCCCCGCTGGCGTGGACGGCGTGTTCGGCCGGAGCGCCATGTTCGAGGCGGTGTTCGCCGCGCTCGATCGGGCGATCCTCGAGGCCGCGAAGGGCGACGAAGCGGAGGTCGTGCTGTTCCCGCCCGTGATGGACCGGACCATTCTCGAGAAGGTCGACTACATGGAGTCGTTCCCCCACCTGGCGGGGACGGTGCACTCGTTCCTCGGTAAGGAGCGTCAGGCGCTCGAAGTGTCGAGCAAGATCAAGAAGGGTGAGCCCTGGGGGGACCTCATGGGGATGACGCGCGTCTCGATGAAGCCCGCGGCGTGCTACCCGGCGTACCCGACGATGGCGGGCACGCTCCCCGAGAACGGGCGCCTCATCACGCTCAACGACTGGGTGTTTCGTCATGAGCCGTCCCTCGAGCCGACGCGGATGCAGGCGTTCCGCGTGCGCGAGTACATCCGCGCGGGGACGCCGGACATGTGCGTCGCGTGGCGGGACCAGTGGCACGAGCGCGGCTTGAAGCTGCTTCGCGATCTCGGGCTCCCCGCCTCGAGCGACGTGGCGGCCGATCCGTTCTTCGGGCGCGGCGGCAAGGTCCTCGCGGACGGGCAGAAGGCGCAGAAGCTGAAATTCGAGGTGCTCGTGCCCGTGATCTCCACCGAGAACCCGACCGCCTGCTGCTCGTTCAACTATCACCAGGAGCACTTCGGGCACGTGTTCGACATCAAGACGGTGGACGGAAAGACGGCCCACACGGCCTGCCTCGGCTTCGGCATGGAGCGCTGTGTGATGGCGCTCTTTCAAACCCACGGCTTCGACCCGAAGAGCTGGCCATCGGCCGTTCGCACGCTCCTCGGGCTCGACGGCGTCGCCTGAGGAAGCCGTGCGCGTCGCCGCGATCCCGAACCTCGATCCCGCGTCGTACGTGCGGCACACCACGCACGGCGAGAGCCGCGTGTGGATCGAGAAGAACTGTTACATCGACATCTGGATCGAGCTGCTCCACGCCGCGCGCTTCGAGCCGATCGCGATGCTCCCGTTCGTCCTCGCGATCGATTTCGAGGGCGACCAGTGGACGTTCTACAAGCCGAAGCACGACGAGCTCCGCGACCTCTATGGCGTGGACGTCCAGGAGCTCAACATGTGGCGGCCGATCGTCGATCAGGCCCCCGAGTTCCTCGCGGCGGGCAAGCTCCTCTCCCTCGAGGCGGACGCTTGGAACCTGCCGGATACGTCGGGCACGGACTACAAGACGAAGCACACCAAGACGACGATCGTCCTGAACGACATCGATCTCGAGAACCGTCGCCTCGGCTACTTCCACAACGCCGGTTACCACTGGCTCGAGGGGGACGACTTCGTGACCACGCTCCGCGTGGGCGCCCCAGAGGATCCGAACTACATGCCCTACTTCGGGGAGTTCGTTCGCCTCGACCGGGCCGACCGGAAGCCGCTCGAGACGCTGAAGCGCGAGTCTGCGTTGCTCGCAGAGAAGCACCTCGGCCGGAGACCGAAGGACAACCCCGTCGAGCGGTGGGGCGCCCGCTTCGAGCGCGACCTCGCGTGGCTCACGAAGGAGGGGCTCGCGTTCTACCACGCGTGGGCGTTCGGCACGACGCGGCAGGTCGGCTCGGCGTTCGAGCTCGCCGCGATCTACTCGCGCTGGCTCGGTGAGGGACACGCGAACGCCGCTGCCTTCGAGGACGCGGCGACGGCGTTCGACAAGATCTCGAACGGGATGAAGACGTTCATCCTGAAGGGCGCGCGGGCGGTGAACGCCAAGAAGCCCCTCGACGCAAAGCCCATCTTCGACGACGCCGCGGCCGCCTGGAGCGCGGGCGTCGGCGCGCTCGAGCGCGCGCTCTCGTAGGAGGCTCACGTGCGGGTCGACGTCGGCATCGATCTCGTCCAGGTGAGCCGGATCGCCGAGAGCGTCGCGCTCTTCGGGGATCGCTTCCTGAAGAAGATCTTCACCGACGGGGAGCTCGCGTACGCCACGTCTTCGCCAGCGCAATCGATGGAGCGCCTCGCCGCGCGCTTCGCCGCGAAGGAGGCCACGAAGAAGGCGCTGCGCCTCGAGGGCGTGGGGTTTCGAAGCATCGAGGTCCAGCGGACGGCGTCCGGTGCGTGCGATCTTGTGCTACACGGGCACTCGTCGCCCGGGGCGCTCTCGGTGAGCTTGAGCCACGAAGGCGACTACGCCACGGCGATCGTCGCCTGTCTTCGTCCCAGCTGAGGATCGGTTGTTGAGGGTTGTTTGAGGGAGCCATGACGGAACAAATTCGACGGATTCTGAAGGAGCATGGCCGGCTGACGAAGGACGCGGCGACGATCGGCGAGGACGAGGACCTCTACCAGGCCGGCCTCACGTCCCACGCGAGCGTCAACGTGATGCTCGGCCTCGAAGGCGAGTTCGACGTGGAGTTCCCCGACCACATGCTGAAGCGCAGCGTGTTCGAGAGCATCGCGTCGATGAAGGCCGCGCTCACCGAGCTCAAGGGCTGAGATGACGACGTGGACGCGCATGGCGCTCCCGCCGGGCGCGTGCGCGTCCCCCGCGGATCTGCCCGCGGACGGTTGGATCCCGGCGCACGTCCCGGGCACCGTCGCGTCCGCGATCCGCGCGTCCGGCGCCGATCCATTCGCCGAGCCCGAGGGTCGGCTCGACGCGCGTGATCACTGGTACCGCGCGAAGCTCCCCTGCCCCGATGGCGGCGCCGATCGCCTCCGCCTCGACGGGCTCGCGTCCATCGCCGACGTGTGGTGGAACGGCGCGCACGTCCTCTCGAGCGCCAACATGTTCGTCGCGCACGACCTCGAGGTCGACGTCGCCGACGAGAACGAGATCGTCCTCCGGTTCGCGTCGCTCGACGCCGACCTGAAGAAGAAGCGCCCGCGGCCGCGCTACCGCGCGCCGATGATCGAGAACCAACAGATCCGCCACGTCCGAACGACGCTCATCGGCCGGACGCCGGGCTGGACGCCGCCCGTCCCCCCGATCGGACCTTGGCGCGCGATCGCGCTCGAGCGCGCCGACGATCGCGCGACCGTCGACGTGCGCGCCGACGCGTCCGGCGTCGTCTCGATCCGCGCTTCGCTCCCGGCGTGGGCGACGAAGGCGCGCGCGATCGTCTCTCGAGGCGACGGCGCGTGGAGCGCGAACCTCGAAGGGGGCGAAGCGACGATCACCGTCCCGTCCCCTGCCCTCTGGTGGCCCCACACGCACGGCGCGCCCGCGCTCTACGACGTGCACGTCGAGGTCGAGGGCGACGGCCGCATGCGCGCGATCGACGGCGGGCGCGTCGGCTTTCGGGCGATCACGCTCGACCGCGCGGACGGCCGGTTCGCGCTCTCCGTGAACGGCGTGCCGGTGTTCGCGCGCGGCGCGTGCTGGACGCCGATCGACGTCGTCAGCCTCACCGCGCACCACGTCGAGTACGCGGCCGCGCTCGACCGCGTCGTCCGCGCCGGGATGAACATGCTCAGGCTCACCGGTCCCCTCGTGTACGAGGAGGACGCGTTCTACGACGCGTGCGACGCGCGCGGCGTCCTCGTCTGGCAGGACTTCATGTTCGCGAACATGGACTACCCGGACGACGATCCCGCGTTCGTCGCGAGCGTCGAGGAAGAGGCGCGGCAGTTCCTTCGCCGGGCGGCACACCGACCGAGCCTCGCCCTCCTCTCGGGCGACAGCGAGGGCGCGCAGCAGGCCGCGATGTGGGGCGCCGACAAGGCGCGGTGGACGAGCAAGCTCACGTCCGAGATCCTCCCGCGCGTCGCGAACGCCGTCGCGCCGGACGTGCCGTACACGCCGTCGAGCGCGTTCGGCGGCGCGTTTCCGCACCAGGCGAGCGTCGGCGCGACGAGCTATTACGGCGTCGGCGCGTACCTTCGCCCGCTCGACGACGCGCGCCGCGCGGAGCCGAAGTTCGCGTCCGAGTGCCTCGCGTTCGCGAACGTCCCCGACGACGACGCGCTGCCCGGCGGCCCCGGGATCAAGGTGCACCACCCCACGTGGAAGGCGCGCACGCCGCGCGATCTCGGCGCGGGGTGGGACTTCGACGACGTCCGCGATCACTACGTCGCGCGCCTCTTCGGCGAGGATCCCGTCCTCTTGCGCACGGTCGATCACGGGCGCTACCTCGCCCTCGGGCGCGTCGCGACCGGCGAGGCGATGGCCGCCGCGTTCGAGGAGTGGAGGCGCGCGCGCTCGACGTGTCGCGGAGGCCTCGTGCTGATGCTCCGCGACCTCTGGACGGCGGCGGGCTGGGGCGTCCTCGATCACCGCGGCCGACCGAAGGCTGCGTGGCGCTACCTCTCTCGCGCGCTCCAGCCCGTCCACGTCTTCTTCTCCGACGAAGGCCTCAACGGCCTCGCGATCCACGTCGCGAACGATCGCCCCGACGCGCTCGATGCACGCGTGGAGCTCGTCGCTCATCGGATGGGCGAGATCGAGGTCGTGCGCGCCGCCCGGGACGTGACCATCCCCGCCCACACGACGATCGAGCTCGCGAGCGGCGATCTCTTGGATCGGTTCACCGATCTGACGAACGCGTACCGCTTCGGTCCTCCCGTCGCGGACGTCGTCGTCGCCAGCCTCGTCGCGCGCGGCGAGCGGCTCGACGAGGCGTTCTATCTACCGCTCGGCCGGGGGCGACCGCGCGAGCTCGACGTCGGCCTCTCGGCTGACTGGATCGCGAGCGACGGCGTGCTCGAGGTGAAAACGAAGCGGTTCGCCCAAGCGGTTCACCTGGACGTCGACGGGTTCCAGGCGGACGACGATTACTTCCACGTCGCCCCCGGCGGCGTCCGCCGCGTCCGCTTGAGCGGACCGCTCGACAAGACGCCGAAGGGGACGGTCGTCGCGATCAACGCGGAGACGCCGGCGAAGATCGTTTCCCGCTGACGTCGGCCGCGCCCGACCGTCGCGGGGCGCTGCGCAGCACCGGGTCGGCGTCGCGCCAACCGTCGAGCGCGTGCTTCGGGTGCGTCGGCACGGCGTACGGGCGCGACACGACGCGCTCGAAGCTCGTCGCGCCCTCGGTGATCACGGGCACGTGAGC
This sequence comes from Polyangiaceae bacterium, assembly GCA_046351395.1. Taxonomy (GTDB): domain Bacteria; phylum Myxococcota_A; class Polyangia; order Polyangiales; family Polyangiaceae; genus CAYYKK01. The sequence goes on along the minus strand of JAXLYP010000008.1, from coordinate 37,721 downwards.
GAACGACGTGAGCGCGTAGAAGATCCGGTAGTGGAAGAAGTTCTTCTGCACCATCACGTCCGCCTTCCGCGGATCGACGCCGAGCTCGCGCCAGAACTTCGGGTGGATCGGGAGCGGCGGCCGATCCGACAGCGCGACCACGAGCGTGCCGTCCCCGGTCGCGACGTCGAGCCGAACGACGCGTCCAAAGTCGCCATCGCGCGTCGCTTCGACGATCCCGTCGAGTGGGACGGTCGGCTGGTCGTAGCCCTCGGTGCCGCGCACGTCGACGCGCACCCGATCCCCGACGCGCGCCCCGGCGAGCGCGGCGACGGCGCGCGGATCGTGGATCGGCACGAGCGCAGTCCGCCCCGCGAGGGCGCCGTTCGCGTGGGCGAGCGCCTCGAGTATGCGCGTGTTTCCGCCGGGCGCGCCCGCGCCGACGATGTCGTCCATGTCGACGAACGTCACCGGCCCGAGCCTCCGCGCCCATGTTTTGGCGGCGTCGCCGAGCCCTTGGAGCGGCGTCCGTCGCGGGGGTAGCTCCACCGTCCGCTCCGCCCACGCGCGATCGGCGAGGCGATCGGCGAGCTCGCCCGCGAGCGCCTCGTCGCCGTCGGTCGACACGTGCACCGCCCACCCGAGATCTTCGGCCGACGTGAACGGGTGGACCATGAAGAGGCTCGCCGACACGACGCGAGGATCCTTCTCGAGGTCGCGCATGAACTTGAACACCCCGCGCATCGGGGCGAGAAAGTCGATCGTCGCGCCTCCGCCCAGCGTGATCGGGAGCTTCCGCCACGCGTGCACGGGCCGGGCGATCGATCCGCGCAGGGCGCGGATGAGCCGCTGTCCCGCGCGGAAGCCGGTCGGCGCGAGATCCCAGTGCGGGTTCGTCCGGTACGCTACGAGCACGTCGACCGGATCCACGAGGCCGCTCGACAGGTTCGCGTGCAGGTCGTAGCTCACCGCGATGCGGGCCTCGCGCCCCACCATCGCCCTCACGCGGCGGAGGATCACCGCCTCGGGCGCCTCGTCCAGACCGACCACTTCCATCGATCCGTGGAGGGCGAGGTACACCCCGTCGAGCGGCCCCTCGCGGAGCGCTGCCTCGAGGCGGGAGAGCAGCCCGTCGAGCAGCCACGCGAAGCACGCCTCGCTCACCGGGCCGCTCGGCACGGCCATGTACGACGCGAGCGGCACCGCCTCGACGCCCCCCGCGAGACGCGCCGCTTGCACGAACCCCGAGAGCTCCGCGTGGGGCATGTACCCCTCGAACTCGGAGCCGCGGAGCGTCGTCGCGCGCGCGAGCCGCTCGCCCTCGAGCGCGTGCATCCGCTCGAAGTCCTCGCGCGACGTCGTGAGCGGCGAGTACGCGTTCGCCTCGTGGAAGATGCGGCCGTACGCGATTCGAAGCGGCCGGGCGCCGCGGCCGAGCTTCCGGGCGAGGAGGCCGCGGGCGCGGTCGAGGGTGGCGTCGATCACGAGAACAGCCCTCCCATGAAGAGCACGAGCAGCGCCTCACGGACCTTGGGGCTCGCGGCGTTCAGGATGCGGTGGATCGGCGCAGCGCGCGTCGGCAGCTGCCCGTCCGCGATCCCGAGCCCCGCCATGATCGCGGCCGGATCGAGATCCCCCGCGCCGCCCGACTCGAACGCGCCGAGCAGCGCGAGGATCGGGGCGGGCGCGTCCATCGGAGGCGGCAAATCGCGGCTCGCCTCGAGGAGATCTTTTCCGAACGCGTCCGCGCGGTCGGCGTTGCCCGGATCGATCGTCAGGTGGATGTGCGCCGGCGACGGCCCGAACGCGTACGTCGGCTGCACGTGCCAGCCGCGCTCGGCGAGGCGATCGGCGAGCTCGAACACGTCGCCGTGCTTCGGCGTGATCGCGAAGAGGTTCATGTCCGGGCGGCCGACCATCCGCAGCGTGTCGCTCGCATCGACGAGGCCGACGAGCTTCGTCGTCGCGTCCCACATCTTCTTCGCGTTCGCCCGGTAGCCCTCCTTGCCGAGGAAGCCGAGCAGCGCCGCCGCGGCGCCGAGCGACGCGGTCGATTTGGATCCGAGGATGCTCGAGTTGACGATCGAGTACCCCGTCCACGCCGCGCACGCGTAGTACTGCGCGTCGCGGAGCTCGCGTCGCGCCTGCACGAGGACGCTCACGCCCTTCGGCGCGAAGCCGTACTTATGGACGTCGACCGACATGCTCGTCACGCCGTCCACCGTGAAGTCGAACGGGGGGACGTCGACGCCGACGTCACGGAGGAACGGCAACGCAAACCCACCGACGCACGCGTCGACGTGCATGAGCGCGCCGTGCGATTTCGCGAGCGCGGCGAGCTCTGTGATCGGGTCGACGACGCCGTGCGCGTAGCTCGGCGCCGACCCCACGACGAGGATGACGTCCTTCGTCATCTTCCGCTTCGCGTCCTCGACGCTCGCGCGGAACGTGACGGGATCCACGTCCACCGGGACGACCTCGACGCCGAGGTAGTGCGCCGCTTTGTGGAAGCACGCGTGTGCGGTGATCGGGAGCAGCATCTTCGGCGCGGTGATCTCGGGGCGCGTCTTCTTCGCGAACTCGCGCGCCGACTTCACCGCGAGGATCACGCTCTCCGTCCCGCCCGCGGTCGCGGTGCCGACGGCGCCCGCGGGCGCGCGGAGGAGCTCGATGCACACGCCGACGACCGCGTTCTCGAGCGTCCGCGCGGACGGGTACACGGTGGGATCGAGGCCGTTCACGTTCATGCACGCGGCGAACGCCTCGCGCGCGACGGCGCGCGCCGCCTCGCCCGCGTCGTACGCGAACGCGAACGCCGTCCCGTCGTTCTTGAGATCGCGCGTGCGCGCGTCCCGGATGAAGCCGATCACGTCGGCCTGGCTGCGACCCTTCTCCGGAAACACTTGGTTCGAGTGGACGTTCATGCGGCGGGCTCCGTTCGGTGGGGGCGTTTCGGCGAGCTCGGCTCGCGCTTCAGGGGGAGAAGGACGTTCGTCCAGAAGAACTCGTGGATGGGCGCGAGCGCGACGCCGGTCATCACGCGCTGGACCATCAGGCCGTCGATGACGGCGCGGACGAGGCAGATGAGCGCGTCGGCGTCGCAAGGGTGCACCACACCTTGCTCGACGCCTTTGCGGACACGCTCCGCGGCGGCCTGGCGCTGCGCCTCGAAGACCTTGTTGCCGATGTCGATGATGTTCGACATCTGCGCCGCGTTCGACACGACCGCCTGGCTGAGGAGCGTGATGCGCTGCTCTTTCCCGTGGTGAAAAGCGTGGACGGCGCGGATCTGCGCGTCGAGCCGATCGATCGGGTGCTCGTGCGCTTCGACCTTCGACATCACGTACTTCGCTTGCTCGACGAGCAGCTCGAAGAGCGCCGCCTCGACGACGTGGGCGCGCGACGGGAAGTGATAGAGCAGCGTCGGCCGCTTCACCCCGAGCTCGTCGGCCAACTTACTCATCGGCACGTCGAACCCGAGACGCGCGAACACGTCGATCGCCTCGCGGGCGAGATCCGCCTTTTTCTCGGGTTCAGCCGGCCGCGCCATTTGTTGACGAAGTGTCAATTAACGCCTTTGGCCCTGTCCGTCAAGGGCTCGGTCTGCGATCCTGCGTCGCCATGAAGACCCGCTCTTGCTTCCTCCTCGCCCTCGCGGCCCTGCTGACCGCGACGGGCTGTGACGACACCTCGACCTCGACGGGCAGCGGCGGCTCCACCTCGAGCTCGAGTTCGAAGTCGACCTCCTCCGGATCCACGTCGTCCACGACCACTTCCGCGGGCTCGACGACGAGCGCGAGCTCCACGTCGAGCGGGATCATGGCGGACCTCAGCGAGTGTCACTCGAACGCGGACTGCCCGGGCGGGACCTGCGTCGAGGTGAACGTCGGCTTCAAGACCTGTCAGTATCCGGTGGACGAGGCGACGACCTGCGACAACCCGGGGATGGACGCGTGCTGCAACTCGAGCGAGTGCAAGGCGAACGAGAAGTGCGTGAGGACGCCGGTCAAGCCCGTGTGCGCGGGCATCCCGCAGCCGGAGTTCAACACGTGCGCGTCGGACGAGTGCGCGTCGGACGCGGACTGCAACGGCGGCGTGTGCGCTCCCGCCGGCACGTTCGGCAACAAGGTCAACGCGTGCCTGCCCGCGCAGTGCAGCGGAGTCTGCGGACTCGAGACGATGGCCCCGTGCGCGATCGTGCGTGACCCGTGCTGCAACACGGCGATCGGGTTCTTCTGCATCCACGAATGCAACAAGAACGAGGACTGTCCCGGCGGTTACTGCGAGATCGATCAGGCGACGATGTCGCCCAAGTGCAAGCAGGGCGCGCCGCCCTGTCCGCTCTGATCCAACGGTCGCGCGCGCTCAGAGGAAGGGCGCGACCCACGCGTCACTGCGCGCGCGGAGCTCGTCTTGCAGGGCGACGTCGCGCGCGCGAGACGACGCGGTCTTCGGCTTCTCTTCATCCCAGTAGAGGCCGGACTGCGTGGCGAGCGCCGGGTCGGTGGCGCATTTGACCTGCGTCCGCGCGCCCTCTTCGTTCGTGATGAGGAACGGCCGCAGCAAGATCGCGAACGGCCCGAGGCGGCGCTTCCAGATGTCGCTCGCGACGCCGCCCGGGTGGAGGGAGTACGTGCTCACCGACGTTCCCTGGAGGCGCCGCGCGAGCTCGTTCGCGTGCAGGACGTTCGCGAGCTTGCTCACGCAGTACTCCGGAAAGCCGCTCACGCTCGGCGTCGGCTGCTGGAGGACGGACCAGTCGATCCCTTTCGCGCGGTAGTGACCGCGGCTCGACACGATGACGATCCGCCCCTGCTTCGCCTTCTTCACGAGCGGGAGGAGCTTCTCGGTGAAGAGGTAATGGCCGACGTGGTTCGTACCCCACGCGAGCTCGAACCCGTCCTTCGTCTGGCCCCGCACGCCCGCGAGGCCAGCGTTGTTCATGAGCACGTCGATCGGGTGATCCATCGCGAGGATCTCGTCCGCCGCCGTCCGGACGGCCGCGAGGTCTCCGAGGTCCAACGCGACGAACTTCACGTCGGCGTCCGGATGGATGGCCTTCACTTCATCGAGGACGGGCTGCGTCCGCTCGAGGCTGCGCGCCGCGATGATGAGCCGCAGAGGCCGGTGCTCCATGAGCTGCTTCGCGGCGGCGCGGCCGATGCCGGTGTTCGCGCCCGTGATGAGGACCGTCTTGCCTTCGAGTGTGCTCGCCACAGGGCCGAACCGTAGCGCCGATTCGGTGGGCTCGGTGAGTCGCCGAGCACCGCGGCGACGCGCTTCGCCCGCGCCCCGCGCGAGCCGCGAATACGCCGTGATTCGAATCGAGGGGTGCTCTACTCTCCAGCCCGGTGAAGGATCCGTCGAGTGTGCCGCTGTTTCCTTCGGCCTCGACGCGCACGGGCGACGACGCAGGGGCGCCGAAGCGCGAGGTCCTCACCGTCGCGACCCTGGGCCGAACGATCCGCAGAGAGGTTGAGCGGATGACGTCGGACGTCTATGTCTCCGGGGAGGTCCAGAGCGTGCGCGACGTCGGGAGCGGTCACGTGTACTTCACGCTCAAGGACGAGGTGGAGGACGCGCAGGTCGCGTGCGTCCTCTACCGGAGCGCGCCGGTGCGCGCGCGCCGCGCGCTCGCCGATGGGGCCCGCGTGATCCTTCGAGGCCGCGCGACGGTGTACGCCCCGCGCGGACAGCTCCAGTTCGTCGCGGACGACGCGAAGGCACAAGGCCGCGGACAGCTGCTCGAGGCGCTCGACGAGCTGAAGCGCAAGCTCGCGGCGGAGGGCCTGTTTCGGCCCGAGCGAAAGCGCCCGCTCCCAAAGGATCCGCGGGTCATCGGCGTCGTGACGAGCAAGGACGGCGCCGCGTTCCAGGACATCGTCAAGGTCGCGTTCCGGCGCGCGCGCGTCCGGATCGTCCTCGCGCGAGCCCCGGTTCAGGGCGCTCGCGCGGGGCTCGGGCTCGCCCGCGCGCTGGCCGCTCTCGCGAAGCACGGCGAAGTGGAGGCCATCATTCTCGGCCGCGGCGGCGGCTCTTCCGAGGATCTCATGGCGTTCAACGACGAACGGCTCGTGCGCGCGGTGGCGGCCTGCGCGGTGCCGGTCGTGACGGCGGTGGGCCACGAGATCGACACGACGCTCGTGGACCTCGCCGGCGATCGCCGCGCAGCGACCCCGTCCGAGGCAGCGGAGCTCCTCCTGCCGGACGCGCGCGAGCGCCTTCGACTCCTGAAGCAGCTCGAGAAGCGGCTCGAGCGGGGGATGCAGCGGCGGCTCGACGAGGGCGTCGCGGCGGTCGATCGCCTGCGCGAGGCGCTCGTCGCGCGAGCGCGCCGCTCGCTCGACGACCGGCGGAGGAGGACGAACGCGGTCGAGCGCCGCGTCCACGCGCGGCACCCCTCGGCGCTCCTTCGCGCCGCGCGCGCCGATCTCGCGGGGTTCGAGGCGCGCATCCCGCGCGCGATGGCGTCACGGATCGCTCTCGATCGGCGGACGTTCGAGAGGCTCGCGGCGCGTCTCGACGCGCTCTCGCCCCTCGCCGTCCTCGGGCGCGGGTACGCCATCGCCGAGCGGACGGACGGCCGGGTCGTGCGATCCGCGAGCGAGGTCGAGCCGGGGATGCATGTCACTGTGCGAGTGGCCGACGGGCGCTTCGATACGCGCGTCGTCGACGGGGGCGCTCGACCAGCCACACCGCCCGCGGGTGGGCAGACGGAGGAAACGTGAAGGCTCGTCGATTCGTGCTCATGGGGCATCCCGTGCGGCACTCCCTCTCCAGCACCATGTTCACGGCCGCGTTCAAGGCGGCCGGTCTGCCGCACACGTACACCCCGATCGACGTGCCTGGCGCGAGCGATCTGTCGCGTCTCGCGAACGAAATTCGCTCGGGCCTCTTGGCCGGCGCGAACGTGACGATCCCCCACAAGAAGCGCGTGCTCGAGCTGGTCGACGTACGGACCCCCGAGGCGGAGGCGGCGCAGGCCGCGAACGTCCTCTATTTGGATCCGAAGGGCCAGCTCGTCGGGCACAACACCGACGTGGGGGCCCTCGTCGCGGAGCTCGGCGCGCTGCAGAGCGCCCGCTCACGCGCCGCGGTGTTGGGCTCGGGCGGAGCCGCCGCGGCCGCGATCGTCGCGTGCAAGGAGCTCGGCTTCAGTCGTCGGGGTCGCGTCGAGGTCGTGGCTCGACACGCAGGCGACCCACGAGAACGACGCGGCGCGCCTCGTGCGGCAGCTCGGCGCGCTCGCGTGTCCGTGGCCCTCGCAGGATCGCGCGGTCCCGTCGAGCAAGTTCTCCGCTGCGCTTCGCTTGCAGTGGACGGAGCTCGCGGTGCAGGCCGATCTGATCATTCAGGCCACGAGCGCGGGCGCGCTCGGCGGAGACGACGGAGGCGAGCTCGCACAGCTCGTGCCGTTCGAAAAATTGCCCAAGCACGCCACCGCGTTCGACGTGATCTATCGACCCCCCGTCACGCCGTTCCTGCTCGCGGCCAGCAAGCACGGCATCGCAGGGAAGAACGGGCTCGGGATGCTCGTGCACCAAGCCGAGGCGACGTACGCCCAGTGGATCGGCGCGCCGCCCCCAATGGGTGCGATGCGCGCCGCGGCGGACGCCGCGCTCGGTAGTTCCTCTTCCTGAGGGAGGCGCGCATCCAGCCACGGGTCGGCGCTGCCATGAAGGGCCGCGTTGAAGCGCGGGGCGAGCGCCGGTAGAAGGTTTCCGAGGGGCATGCCATCACCCGTCCAGCTCGGCGCCGGCCAAATCTTCGCGAATGACTTTCGCGTCGTCCACCCGCTCAACGCGGGGGGGATGGGATCCGTCTACGTCGTCCAGCAGGTGAGCACGGGAGCCCAGCGCGCCCTGAAGCTCATGCACCCCGAGCTCGTCGCGGATCCGCGGCAGCGCGCGCGGTTCGAGCAGGAGGCGAAGGTCGGCGCGTCGATCAAGAGCGACCACGTCGTGAAGGTCATCTCCGCGGGCGTCGATGGCCCCACGGGCCTCCCCTACATCGTGATGGAGCTGCTCGAGGGCGCCGAGCTCGGCACGATGCTCCACCAGCGCGGCATCCTCCCGCGCGGCGAGATCTCGCTCATCCTGAGCCAGCTCTGTCACGCGCTCGCCGCGGCGCACGCGGTCGGCATCGTCCATCGGGATCTGAAGCCCGAGAACGTGTTCATCGCGGGCTCGCAGCGCGCCGACGTCCCGTTCACGGTGAAGATCCTCGACTTCGGCATCGCGAAGGTCGTCGCCGAGCTGAAGAACTCGGCGACTCAATCCGTGGGGACGCCGCTCTACATGGCCCCCGAGCAGGGCGACTCGAGGGCTCAAGTCTCCGCGGCCACGGACGTGTGGTCGCTCGCTTTGATGGCGTTCCAGATGCTCACGGGCAAGTGCTTCTGGTTGGGCGCGGCCGAGGGCGGGAGCGTCGAGCAGATCATGGCCGAGGTCCTGATCTACGACGTGCCTCTCGCGAGCGAACGGGCGCACGCGCTCGGCGTGGCTCACCTCCTACCGGGCGGGTTCGACCCGTGGTTCAAAGCGTGCACCCAGCGGGATCCGCGGATGCGATTCCAGAACGGCGGCGACGCATGGCGCTCGCTCCAGCCGATCCTCGCGGCGAGCCTCGGGGCCACCGCGCTGCCGCAGACGCACGTTCCCAGCGGAGCGTACGCGCCCGTCCCGGGTCAGCAGACGGGGCCGGCGCAGGCCTACGCGACGGGGCAGCGCGGAGGCTACGCGACGGGGCCGCAGGGGTATGGAGCGCAGCCAGCTCAGGCGTACGTCACGGGTCAGGGCCACGGCGGCGCGCCTTTCGGTGGAGGCGGCGCCTACGGTTCGATGGCGACCAGCGCGAGCGGGTACCCCGCAGCGCCCCCCGCGCCCATCGTGGGAGGCTACGGCGCGCCTCCTCCTCCAGGCGCCTTCACGAACGTTCCGAATCAAGGCTTCGCGAGCGCGACCGCGCTGCCCGCGCTGGGACAATCCGTTCCCGCGCCGCCGCCCGCAGCGCCGCGAAAGAAGTCCGGCCCGCTCGTCCCGATCCTCGCCGTGGGCGGCGCGCTCACGCTCGTCGGCGGAGGCATCGGCGCCTATTTCCTCTTCGGATCGAAGCCGAAGCCGCCCGCGGAGAAAAAGGACAAGATCACGTACTGCGACGAGACGACCGCGAAGTTCCACGCGCCCGTCTGCACCGCCGAGATCGGCGACGCGCAGCGCAAGCACCGCGCGACCACGCTCCGGCTCATCGAGCGCGAAGGAAAGGTGGTCGAGGTCGACAACGTCAACGCGTTCGACCGAATCGTCGACGCGCCGGACGGGGTCGCCGTGCGCACGTACGCGTACGACGGCAAGAACGTGAGCCAGATCATCGAGAAGAACGCGCTCGGCGTCGTCTTGATGAAGCGCGCCGTCGATCCGAAGGGGACGTCGATCAAGCTCACCGATGGCTTCGATCAGCCCGCGCGGATCGACGGCACCCTCGCCACCTCGCTCGGCTACGTGCTGGACGACAAGGGGTTCATCACCGAGACGCGCTTCTTCAACGGCAGAGGAAAACCGACGTTCTCCTCCGACAACGTCTACGGCTATCGCTACAAGCTCGACGACAAAGGCCGCGTCGTCGCTGCGACGGGGATCGACACCGACGGGAAGCCGATGCGTCGATCCTCCGTGTTCACGACGGACGAGATCGCGTTCGACGAGCATGGATTCGTCAAGTCGCACCGCTACCTCGACGAGTCCGGCAAGCCCGTGCTCGCTGCGTCGGGGATCGGGGGCGACGAGCGCGTGGTGGACGAGTTCGGGAACCTCAAGTCGGTGAGGTACCTCGCGCTCGATGGCAAGCCGACGACGGGCGTGGACGGGTACGCGACGATTCAGTACGGCCGCGACGATCACGGGCTCGTCACCCGCGTCGACCTCTTCGATCCGAGCGGCCGGCCGACCTACGACAAGGACGGCTGGTCCAGCCAGAAGCGAAGCTTCGACGACGCCGGCAACATGATCGAGCAGACGTTCCTCGACGCGAGCGGCGCGCCGACGAAGGGGGACAAGTTCGTCACCGCGAAGACGAAGTACGACGCGCGCGGCCTTCCGACCGAGGTCGCGTACGTGCTCGGAGACGGCAAGCCCGAGATCGTCGAACAGGCGTACTCGCTCCTCAAGATGAAGTACGACGACCGAGGGAACCTCCTCGAGAAGAGCTACTTCGACGCGTCCGGAAAGCCCGTTCTCGCGCGCCCGTGGTACGCGACGGCGCGCTACACGTACGACGATCACGACCACGAGGTCGAGGCGAACTTCCTCGACACGGCGGGCAAGGCGACGAACGTCTACGCGGGCTACTCGAAGGTCGTCACGAAGCGAGACTCGATGGGGAACGCCATCGAGACCGCGTATTTCGACGCCGACGGCGCCCCCATCGCGAACAACGAGGGCGTCGCGAAGATCGTCCGCGGGTTCGACGAACTCGGCAACATGACGAGCGAGGCGAACTTCGAGGAGAAGGGCAACCCCGTCCTCAAGAAGGGATCGTGGGCCTCCACGAAGAGGACGTTCGACGAGAACGGCAACCGCGCGTCGAACGATTACTTCGGCGCCGACGGCAACCGGAAGAAGCAGGGGGACCGCGCGGGCGAGAAGCTCACGCGCGATCTCTACGGCAACGTGGTCGTCGCGGAGATCGTCGGCGAGAACGGCGAGCCGGCGTCCCCGGTCGCGAAGTTCACCTACGAGTACGACGCGCGCAACGATCGGATCCGGGCGCTGCTCTTCGACAAGGACGGCAAGGCCGCGCCGAACGCGCTGAAGACAGCGAAGTACGAGTACAAATACGACGAGCGCGGCAACGAGATCGAAGAGCTCGACTACGACGAGAACGGGAAGCTCGTCGTCTACGGGAGCGACGCCGGCCACCAGTCGAAGTTCGACGCGTGGGGCCGCGAGATCGAGCACGTGTTCCTGGGCGCCGATGGGAAACCCGTGAAGAACTACGACGGCTACGCGCGCTGGCGGAAGAAGTACGATCCGCACGGCAAGCCGCTCGAGGAGACCTACTTCGACGTCGACGATCGACCGACGCGGAGCGACTCGAACTACGCGACCACTCGGTGGGAGTACGATCTCGACGGGAACGAGATCCACGAGTACCTGTTCGACGCCGAGGGGAAGCCCTGCCTGAACCTCCGCCGCTTCTCGGGCACGCACAACGAGTACGACGCGCACGGGAACGTCGTGAAGACGACGCAGACCGACGAGAAGGGCGCGCTCTCGAAGTTCTTCTTGATCGCGATCCTCAAGTACGACGACCGCAACCTCCTGGCTGAAGAAGATCTCTTCGACGGCGACAACAAGCCCGCGATCAACAGCAAGAACATCCACCACTACGCTTGGAAGCGGGACGCCCACGGGCGCAAGACGGAGGAGGCGTACAGCGGCACGGACGGGCTTCCCACGCTCGACGAGGATGGCGTCTCGATTCGCCGGTTCGAGTACGACCGGAGGGGCAACAAGACGAAGGAGTCCTACTTCGGGAAGGACGGTCTACCGAAGGCCGACAACGAGGGCACCGCGTTCGTCGTGTTCGTGTTCGACTCGGCCGACAAGCAGATCCGGACCGAGTATCACAAGCTCGACGGCTCGATCCTTCGCGAGACACCGTACTGAGCCCCTCGCCGAGACACGAGGTTGGATGGGGAGGGGACGCGGGCTCGCGACGGCACGGCACCGACCCGAAGATCGAGGCCAGACCTCGAGCCCGATGACGAACTGCTCGGGCGATCGAGTTTACACCTCGAGGAACGGCGCCTCGTTCCTGTAGATTGGCGCCGTGCGCTCACGCGTCTCCGCAGTCCTGGTACGAGCCTCCCTTCTCCTCGTGACTTCGCTCGTCGCGGCTCTCGGCCTCGGGCTCGGGTGCGGGCCCGCGCCCGACACGAAGCAGCCCGTCGCGTCCGCGAGCGCCGCACAGAGCGGCGCCGCGTTCGACCCCTGCAAGAACTCGCCGCCGCCGCCGGGCGTGTATCACGAGATCCTGAAGGACCTGAAATGCGACCAGGAGCTGTACTTGCGCATGTCCGCGGTCGCCGCGGATCTGGGGGTCGACTGCGGCTACTGCCACGTCCCCATCCCGGGGCCGAAGAAGGACTTCGACTTCCCCAAGATGACCGAGCGCAAGCAGATCGCTCTCTTCATGAACCACGAGTTCATCGACGGGCTGAAGCAGAAGGACGGCGAGAAGATGCGCTGCCGCTCGTGTCACCTCGACAAGAACGGGAAGCCCGCCGCGAAGTTCCTCGGGGAGCCACGTGACACACAGTACGCGCTCGAGTGGATGAACCTCGTGATGGTGAACAAGTTCACGAAGCTCGATGGGTCGAAGCTCAAGTGCAAGGACTGCCACGTCGGGAACATCGGCACGTCCGAGTTCCGGACTTCCGTGATCCTGCACGCCGATCAGATCAACCTCCCCAGCGTGACACCGTTCGAGCGCTATCCGGAGGCGGAGGCTCAACCCCCCACTCCGACGGCGACGCCCTCCGCGTCCGCGGGGCCACCTCCGACGGCCCCAGCCTCCGCCTCTGCGAAGCCGCCCGCATCCGCGTCCGCCACTGCGCGGCCTCCCTCCTCCGCGAAGCCGCCGATCCCCAACCCGGCATCGAGCGACCCCAATCTCTTTCCACCGGGCAAGCACTAGAAACTCGGCGCGAGCAAACGCTCGCGCGGCGCGGGTGCGCTCGACGGAGCCCCACGACGCGCGTCAGCATGATGGGCACGCGGCGCCCGAGAGCGCCGGCGTTGCTGTCGGGTCTCTGCGCGACTACACGGCTCGAATGGCTCGGGTTCCAGTCGACGACGAGATCGTCCGCGAGTGTCGGCGGCTCGCGGACGGCATCGCGAAGGACGTGCAAGGGTTCATCGACGGGCACACGACCGTCGGGGTCGAACGCACCGTCGCGCGATCCCTCGGAGTGACCGGCGCCGACGGTGAGGGCACACCGCTCGTGAACGCTCTCGTGGACCGCGTCCACGCTGCGGGTTTCACGGGGCTCGGCGTCTCGTATTTCCTGGGCCGTGCGCTCCTCGAGGGCGCTGCGAGCGTGCAGGAGGCGGCCGAGTCGATCGCGTTTGGAGAGCTCTCTCCACGACCCAGCGAAGCGGACGACGTCGGAGCGATCCGAGCCGCGCTGCGCGCGGCCACGGCAGCGGGCATCGAGCGTATCGATGGCGCGGCGCGGGACCGCGAGGCGAAGAAGGCGAAGCACGAGGTCGGCGAGGCCCCGCTCAAGTACGTGATCGTGGCCACGGGAAACATCTACGACGACGCGGTGCAGGCGAAGGCCGCGCGCTTCGCGGGCGCGGACATCGTCGCGGTCATCCGCGCGACCGCGCAGTCCCTCCTCGACTACGTCCCCGAGGGCCCGACCACGGAGGGCTACGGCGGCACGTACGCGACCCAGGAGAATTTCCGCATCATCCGCGAGGCGTGCGACGCCGCGTCGGACGCGACGGGGAAATACTGTGCTCAGACGAACTACTCGAGCGGGCTCTGCATGGCGGAGATCGCGTGGATGGCGGCCGTCGAGCGGCTGGACATGCTCCTGAACGACGCGATGTACGGGATCCTCTTCCGCGACATCAACATGAGGCGAACGTTCGTGGACCAGTATTTCTCGCGGCGAATCATCGCGAGGAGCGGGATCGTCATCAACACGGGCGAGGACAACTACCTGACCACGGCGGACGCCATCGAGAAGGCGCACACGGTGCTGGCGTCGCAGTTCATCAACGAGGCGTTCGCCCTCCACGCGGGCCTGCGCGAAGAGCAGATGGGCCTGGGCCACGCGTTCGAGATCAACCCGTGGCACGAGGACAGCTTGCTCCTCGAGATTTCTCAAGCGCAGCTCGTCCGCCAGGTCTTCGAGCGGCACCCGATCAAGTGGATGCCGCCGACGAAGTTCAAGACGGGCGACATTTTCCACTCCCACGTGCACGACGCGATGTTCAACCTGGTGGGCGTCCTCACGAACCAGAGCATCGAGCTCCTCGGTATGTTCAGCGAGCAGATCCACACGCCCCTCTTGATGGATCGCTACCTCTCGCTGAAGAGCGCGCGATACGTCTTCAACACCGCGAAGCATCTCTCGGACGAGATCGAGTGGAAGCCGGACGGTCGAATCGCGACGCGCGCGAAGGAGACCCTGATCGCCGCGCGCGATCTCCTCGCCGAAGTCGCTGAGGAGTCGATTTGGGACGCGATCGGGCGGGGCGCGTTCGGCGACGTGAAGCGCACCCGAACGGGTGGCAAGGGCCACGCGGGAGTGGTCGCGCGGGACGCGCGCTACGTGAACCCGATCCTCGACGTGCTCGAAGGGAGGGCCTCGTGAGCAGCGTCCTGCGCGCCTACGGCGATCGCGAGGGCGATGGCATGGTGCAGCTCAGCTTCACGCTGAAAATCCTGCCGGGCGATCGAGCGCGAGAGGCCGCGAAGCGCTTCGCCGAGCAGCACGGCCTGGCGGATCCGCTCGTGACTGCGATGGAGCAGGTGAGCTTCGAGCACTCCTACTTCGTGGTGTACGGCCGGTCGGTCCACTCCGTCGACGTCGACAACATCCAGGTCGAGGAGCTGGGCGCGCAGCCGCTCGGCCGCGAGGACATCGAGGCGAAGGCGAAGAAGCTAGGTCGGAAGATCGTGGTCGTCGGCGCGTGCACCGGGAGTGATGCCCACACGGTCGGCATCGACGCGATCCTCAACTACAAGGGGTTCCACGGCGACAAGGGGCTCGAGAGCTACAAGTGCTTCGACGCGCACAACCTCGGGGCGCAGGTCGAGAACGAGGAACTCTCCGCGCGTGCCCGCAGCCTCGGAGCGGACGTCATCCTCGTCTCGCAGATCATCACTCAGCGCGACTGCCACAAGGAGAACGCGGCGGCGCTCGTCGAGCTGATCAAGAAGCAGGGCTACCGCGACGAGGTGCTGCTCCTGCTCGGCGGCCCGCGTATCGACAACAAACTCGCGCGTGAGCTCGGGTTCGACGCGGGCTTTGGCCCGGGCACGCTGCCGAGCCTCGTCGCCGCCTACATCGTCGAAAACGTCGCTCGCTGAGGCGTCGAGAGGCTGCCCCACTCGGGTCTGCTGGGCGAGAGCGGACGAAACGCGGCCTTGGGGACGTCCTCGAGCAGGGGCCGCTGTCTCGCGCGATGACTCGCGAGGTCGCCGCCTTGGCTTCCGCGCGGAGCAGTACAGCTGTGCTGGCACCCCGCTCGTTGGGAGCCGAAAAAGCAGAAGCCCCCGACCACTCGCGCGGCCAGGGGCTTCGTCGTTCACGAAGAACGTCTACCGACTGCGATCAGTCGTAGATGCCCTTCATCGTCGCGTCCGCCATCCGGAAGTCGTGCATCGACTGGCGGATGAAGGCCGGCATCGAGACGTAGTTCTCGAGCGCGACGCAGGCGGGGTTCGAGGTGCAGGTGCAGCCCGTGTTGTCCGCCGGGTCGCCGACGTTCGGCTTGTCCGCAGCGTGGCAGTTCGGGTTCGGGATGGTCTGCGGGAGGTTCGCGAACTTCACGATCGCGTGACCGTCCGCCGCGATGTCCGCGACGGGGTAACCGTCGGCGTTGAGCGTCGTCTGGTAGCCCTTGGTGAGGAGCCCGTTCGCCCACTCGAGCACCCGAGCGCCGATGCCGCGCTGAACCGTCTTGCCGCGGATCGTCTCCGTGCCGAAGGTCTGCGCCACGTAGATCTTCCCGTCCGGCGAGTGGAACTCGATCCGGTTCTGGAAGCTCGGATCGCTGTCGGAGCCGATCTCCCAGATGCCGAGCTGGTTGATCCAGTTCTGCTTCTGGTTCTCGGGGAGGTAGAGCAGCGTCTGGGCGATGATGAACTTCTGCTGCTCCCAGCCAATCTCCGAGTCGACGACGACCGTGGGCGTCGCCGCCTGGTTGTCGAGCGGCACGAAGGTGAACTGCGAACCGTCGAAGTCGCAGATGCCGCCGTCGCATCCGTAGCTCGAGCAGATGATGCCGGTCGGGCCAGGGAAGCAGTCCTCGGGCTTGTCGGTGATCCACGAGGTCCAGCCGAGGCCGTTCTTCGGGTACTTGTCCGCGTCGAGGATCGGCGCGCCGTTCTGAGCCTGCACCGCGACGCCCTTGAGCGCCTCGTCACCGGTCAGGAGGTTGCCGACGAGCCGGCGGTACGCATCCGGGAAGAGATCCGCCATCGACACCGCACGGAAGCGGGCGTCGACGAAGTCCTCACGCGCAGCGCTGATGAAGTTGTCGACCGACTCCGTGAGGAGGTACGGCGCGAACACCTTGTCGTAGTAGGCACCCGCGTTGAGCGTGTAGTCCCGGTCGTACTCGCCGTGGTTCTCCGACAGCTTGTTCTCGATCGGCTTGCCGCCGTACGTCACGTTGCCGAAGGGGTCACCCATCGAGCCGTCGGGGATGATCATCGTGCCCGCGTTGTCCGCCTTCCAGATGCCGTGGTTGAGCGAGTGGATGCCGGACTCGGGACGCTGAAGCTGGCGAGCGAAGTGGTCGAACGCGAGACCCGACGCGACGAGCTGATCGCGCCAGAGCAGGTCCGAGTAGAGGAGCCACAGACCCGAGTCGAAGTCCTCGGGGTTCACGTCGTTCGCGAAGAGGTCCTTGAGGAAGTTGTACTGCAGGGTGAGGCCCTTCGCGCCGTCACGCATCTTCTCGTTGTACCGCTCGAGGATCCGGTTCGACGCCCCGCGGACGCTGAACGTGTTCCGGTCGTGCCGGTAGTTGTCGAAGATGTGCCTCGTCTCCTGCTCGGAGATGAAGAAGTTGAAGAGCTCGTACGGATCGGCGCCGTTGTCGTGTCGGTACACGCTCAGGTTGCCGAGATCCGCCCAGCTGTCGGTCGCGAACGCGTACGGGACGCGGGTGCGGTCGAAGCGGTCGATCGCGTGGTGGCTGTCGAAGCGGACACCACCGAGCTCGCCCGACTTCGGGTCGCGGAGCTGCGAGAACGGCACGTAGTCGATCGAGCGCTCCTCGCAACGCGTGTACTTGCCGTTGGACTGCGACACGATCATGCCGTCGACGAGGGGATCCCAGACGCCCCACTTCGCCTCGTCCCAGTCCGCCGGCTTGAACGCCTGCGGATCGACCTCTTGGCAGTTCTGGATCAGCTTCAGATCCTTCTGCTGCTGCGAGTAGTGGATCTCGCGGGGGCCGCCCGTGGACGTGTCCGTCTTGCCGTCGGTGAACGTCACGCCGAGGATGCCGCCGAAGCTATCCATGATGTTCAGCATGGCCTTCGAGTGCGCCGACTTCGCCTTGAAGTCGTCGTCCGCGTAGACGCTCGCGACACCGCCGTAGAACGCGCGGACGGACGCGAAGTCGTAGCCGCCGAGGCCGATGATGTCCTGCGACACGTCACCGGGGTAATCCATGACGCTCGACTGCTCGAACATCCAGATCATGTTGTCGCGCTCGTTCTGGTTGACCGGGTCGAAGTAGCGCGGACCGACGCAGTCCTTGCCGCCGTCCTTGCTCACGTCCGTGCACTCGGTCGTGTTCTTCCCGTCGTCCGTGCGGAGCTGCCAGTACTGCGGGCGGAAGCCCCAGGAGTTGTACGAGGTGACGAAGTTGTGGCGCAGGGCCATCGAGTGACCCATCTCGTGGATGATGACGCCGTACTGGTAGCGCTGGGCAACCCACGCCTGCATCTGGCGAGCGCGAGCGTCCTGCGTCGTGCGGTCCTGCGTCGGATCGAACTTGCCGAACTTGCGCTCGAGCACGTCCGACAGAGCACCGACGTTGTTCGGCGTCGGCGCCTCGTTGAGCATGCACGCGCCACGGTCGGCGAGCGCGAGCTCCTTCGCGCGGTGGAACGCCTCGCGGATCTCCGGGTTCGCGGCCTGGAGGATGGACGCGTTCTGGAACACGAAGGGCTGCGGGAGCGCCGGGTCGACGACGCCGCCGTACTGGAGCATCGGCGCCGTGAGGAGCGAGGCCTCGGTCTGGCTTCCGATCGCCGCCTGACGACGAGCCGCGTAGATCGGCGCCGAGGTCGTCTGCGCCCCTGCGTCCGCTCGAACGGACTTGAACTCCTGCTTCAGCGCCGCGACCTTCGCGATCTTCTCGGGGCTCGGCATCTGAAGGTCGGAGAGCTTGTTCTTGATCCCACGCATGGAGGCGGCGTTCGCCGCGCCCTCGATGCGCCGATCGAGCGTCGCCCGATCCATCGTCGCGCCACGGTTGGCGCCCTCGCCCGCCGCCGCCCAGTTGTGGACGTAGACGCCGTCGGTGATGTCCTCGGTCGTGAACTCGCCCTTGACGTAGCGAGCCATGTCGATGAGCTGCTGCGCCGCGAGGTCGTTGACGTGCGACCAGATGTTGATGCTCGCCGCGACCTTCTCGCCGGTGAGCGGATCATCCGAGTCCGTCATGATGCCCCAGGGCGACGGCGTCTGCGGCGTCTTGATGATGTTGATCTGGTGGAATCGAACATCGCCCTGACGGACGTAGTAGCTGTTGTCGCACTTGGCCTTGACGGTGTCGTCCGGGTTCGTGGAGCTCCAGGCCGCATCGCACTCCGCCGCCGCACCCTCTTCGAGGACGGCGCGCGTGTCGTTCGCGCGCGGGTCCTTCGCCTTGAAGTCCGCGACGCACAGGGGGGAGTCACCCTGCTCGACGGGACCGTGGCAGAGGACCAGCATCTCCGGGAGCTTCGCCGTCGCGATGACGCCCGGCGCGTAGCCGCGAGCCGCGCCGATCGAGTCCGCGAGGCCCTCGCACGTCGCCTCGTCGGTGCCTTCCGATCGGCAGGCATCGACCTCGGTCGCGAGCTGAACCGCGTCGAACTCTTGGGCTTGCTGACCCGTGATGAGCGGGTAGCTGTCCTTGCACGCCGCCGCGCCGGCAGCGTCCGCGGCGAGCTTCACGCACTCCGCGTACTTCGCCGTCACGACCGCCATGCGCATGGCGACGTCCCACTCCTGGGCCGCCATCTTGGTGCCCTCGAAGAACTGCTGGTTCGAGTTCTTGCTGACGTGCCAGACGATCGGCTTCTCGGTGCGCTTGTTGTAGGGGAGCGTGCACTTCTGCTTGAACTGGTCGCACGTCGAGCCGCCGCCGTAGACGGAGGTCACGGCGACGCACTCGTCCTCCGTGCCGTCCGCCGGGTTCGACGCGTCGCCGTCGCGGTGGGGGTTCCCGCCGACGCCGGTCTTGTCGATCGTGTTGCAGGCGACCTCGCACTGTCCGGGATAGTCCGTGCTCGGGACCCAACCGTCACCGCAGCTGCCACCCTCCTGGGCGACGTACGCGTGGTGCTTCTCCCAGATGTTGTAGCGGTCGGCGAAGCGGTGCCACTGCGTGTCCGTCATGCCGTAGTTGCGGGCGTAGCCGCGACGCTCGGTCTCGAACGGACCGAAGTGCTGGAACATGTAGCCGTCCCACTCGGCGGGCTCGTAGTCCGACTTCTCGACGCGCCGGAACGACTGGCGCATCGTGATCTCGACCGGGTTGCAGTTACCCGAGGGGGCCGAGCCGTTGAAGAAGTCCGTCTCGAGGTAGCAGGCGGGGAACTGGTTGATCCCCCACCCCAGGCCGGAGAGGTCGATCAAGCCGGGCTGCGCGAACGCCTTGTTGGTGACGTCGAAGTAGCCTGCCTCGACGTTGAAGTGCGGCGCGTCCGGGCTGTCGGGGTCGTTGACGTAGTACGCGAGCGGCTCGTACGCGACCGAGCCGTAGAGCCCCATCAGCGAGAGGGTGTCGAAGTCGTACGCGTCCGTGTTGAGGTTGCGCGACCAGTCGACGCGCATGTACTCGCGCTGATCCCACGGCCGATCCGAGGAGTTCTCGACGATGACGTTCGAGTCCTCACCGGTGGTCGGGTTGTAGTCGCGGCGGATGTCGAAGTGGCTGAGGATCGGGTAGACGTACGCGACCTGACCGTCCGTCGACGCGGAGCCGACGCCCTTGTGATCGCTGTTCTCGATGCGCTCGTACGTCGCTCGGCCGATCAGGAGGTCCTCCTGGATCACCCACTTGATGCGGGAGATCGGCTGCGCGTAGGTCGAGGTGAAGAGACCGTCCTGAGCTGCTCCGTAGCCGACGTCCACGATGGTGGCGAGGGCGTAGAACTCGGGGTCGTCGTTCGGGTCCTTCAAATCTTTGCCGACGAAGAAAGACTTCGCCAAGGCGTTGGGCTGAACCCTGTTGATGGGCGCGCGCTCCTCGGCGCACCCCGACGAGACGATGGTGGCGGAGCCCAGCAGGGCCGCCATCAGCGCTCGCGTCCTCATTCGCCCCGCGAGCCTTCGCGGTGCCAGCGACGATTGCATGAAGATCCTCCTTCGAAGTTCGTGTGCCCAGCGCGGGCACAACCAAAAGAATCGCGCGGGGGGTATCGGCCCACCGACGCCCCAACCTGTGAGCCGACGGAAGAGTGAAAGTGGCCGCTCCGCTAAGATGTTGGCGGATGGGCCCAGGCATTCAGTAAGTCATTCAGTAATAAGCAAGCCGAGTGCCGTCTGAGATTCTGGTCTTTTTGCGGCGGTTTTCGCGTGTTTGCACATCTCGGTACGGCCCCTCCACGCGCTCGTTACTTTCTTGACTACCCCCCGGTCGGCCGCCGCGGACGACCTGCAGAAAACTTGGCGCCGCTCCTACCACACCAGTTCGGTCCCGGATAGCAGCTCCTTGGAGTAGGCTCCGCGCCCGTGACCGACGGTGACCTCCTGGGTTTGCATCGCGTAGTGGAAGAGGCTGGACGAAAGCCGCTGCCTCAACAGGCGACCCGCCTCGACAACGATCCGGCGAAGCTCTTCGAGACCGAGATCCTCGTCGACGTCGAGACGCTGAACGTCGACGCCGCGAGCTTCCGCCAGATGGAGGCGGCATCCGGTGGGGACCTCGATGGCGTCGGTCGGCTCGTGCTCGAGACCATCGCAAAGCGAGGAAAGCAGCACAACCCGGTCACGGGATCGGGAGGGATGTTGCTCGGCCGCGTCGCGCGGGTCGGTGCGCGCGTCGTCGATCGGGGGTTCGCGGTGGGCGATCGGATCGCGACGCTGGCCTCTCTCTCTCTGACGCCGCTCAGCGTCTCCAGGATCCGCGCGATCCGCGCGATCTCCGCGCAGCTCGACGTCGAGGGCACGGCGGTCGTTTTCGCGTCGGCCCCGCTCGGCAAACTCCCCACCGACCTCCCGGAGCGCCTCGCGCTCGCCGTCCTCGACGTGGCGGGAGCTGCGCCCCAGGTCGCCCGCCTGACAGGCCCTGGGGAGACGGTGATCGTCCTCGGTGGCGGCGGAAAGTCGGGCCTCCTGTGTTGTCAGGAGGCCCGGCGCCGGGTCGGCCCAGAAGGAAAGGTGTTCGCGTTCGAGGCGCACGCCCCGTTCGCCTCGGAGCTGCGCAACCTCGGGATCTGCGACGAAGTCCTCGTCGGGGACGCGGCGGACGCACCCAGCGTTCGCGCCGAGGCCCTCCGAGTGACGGGTGGCCGGGGCGCGGATCTCACGCTCTCGTGCGTAAACGCAGGCGGTTGCGAGATGTCCGCCATCCTCGCGACGAGATCACGCGGGCGGGTCTACTTCTTCGCCATGAGCACGTCGTTCACCGCGGCCGCGCTCGGAGCGGAGGGGGTCGGGGCGGACGTCGACCTCTATATCGGAAACGGGTTTGCCGAGGGTCACGCGGAACACTCGCTCGCCCTCGTCCGTGCGTATCCCGAGCTTCAGGCGCTGTTGAGGTCGCGGTACGCCTGAGACGGAGGGCTGCCGCGAGGAGGTGAGCCCGCTCATGAGTTTCACTTGTGGATCGGAGGGCTGATACCATTCTGTCGTCGCGCCACGTTGGCCCGCGCGAGACCAACCCGCCCCACCCTCCGCGAGACACCCCTTTCGATTCGACGCAGCCGTCTTGACCCTGCCGCGTCCGCCCGCGTACTGTCGGCCTCCTAGAACCCCGCTCACGATGGAAAATCAACTTCCCAAGGTACCGCTCCACCAGCTCGCGCTGCGGTTCATCTCGGGGAAATATCAAGGCGGCGAGTTCCCGCTGACGGAGCGCAGCGAGATCGTCGTTGGCCGTTCCAGCGACCTCGACATGGTCCTCGTCGAGGACATGGTCTCGCGCCGCCACGCGCGCATCGTGTGCACCGACGACGAGATCACGATCGAGGATCTCGGCTCCACGAACGGCACGTTCGTGAACGGGGAGAAAATCAAGCGAACCGCGCTCAAAGAGGGCGATCGCGTCCTCATCGGGACGAGCATCCTGAAGGTGATCGTCACCGATCCCGCGAACGGCGCCCCGCGCCGACCCGTCGCCGAGCAGCCCCAACGGGCGACGCAGAGCGGCCGAACGATGTCGGGCGCGATCGACGAGATCCCGCTCCCCGATCTCCTCCAGCTCCTCGGCACGTCCAAGAAGACCGGCGTACTCGTCGTCCAGAGCGACGAGGACATCGGCAAGATCTACCTGAAGAAGGGGAACGTCGCGTTCGCCTCCATCAACGACCTCGAGGACGTGCAGCCGCTCAAGAGCGTCTTCCGGATCCTCACCTGGACCACGGGAACGTTCGAACTCGAGTCCCTCGACGACGGCCCGATCCCCGGTGAGATCGACGCGACCGTCCAGGAGGTCCTCATGGAAGGCCTCCGTCAAATCGACGAGCTCAACAACATCCGCCACCGCCTCCCCGACCTCGACGCGCGCCTGTTGCTCGTCCACCCCCTGCAGTCCTCGCTGCGAAGCCTCGACGGCAAGGATCTCGACATCTTGCAACTCGCGATCAACTTCGGTCACGTTGCGACAATCCTCAACAAGAGCCCCGCAACGGATCTAGAGACCGCCCAGCTCATCCTGAAGCTCATCGCCCAGGGCTACCTCCAAGCCCAGTAGCCCCGCCGCCCCCCTCCCGCGCAAAGCCGAGGAGCTCCCCTCTCCCGCGCGAAGCCGCGGAGCTCTCCCCTCCGGCAACGCGCGAAGCGCGGAGCTCTCCCTCTCCCCTCCGACAACGCGCGAAGCGCGGAGCTCCCCGCTCCCTCCGGCAACGCGCGAAGCGCGAGCTCCCCCGCTCCCCTCCGGCAACGCGCGAAGCGCGGAGCTCCCCCTTTCCCGCGCGGAGCCGCGGAGCTCTCCCCCTCTCCCGCGCGAAGCCGCGGAGCTCTCCCCCTCCGGCGACGCGCGAAGCGCGGAGCTCTCCCTCCCTCTCCTCTTCCGCCCCGCCACGACCTGTCCGAATTCGGGCGGTAGGGGTGTCAGCGGAGGCATGGCTATGGGAGGCGCGCGGAAGCGTGGTCTGCCCACGCTGAGCACGCCGACCGACGCCATGCCTTCGCTGGCGCCCCTACCGCCCGAATTCAGCGGAGGTGGGAGTGACATGCGCGACACGTCTCGCGCATATCGCTGAGGGCCTTGGCGGCGAGATCGTTCTCGCGCTGCTCGACGGCGGAAGAGAGCGCCGCTCCCGTACGCGCGAGCTCGGTCGCGTACGTGTCGAACAGGAGACCGCGACTCCATGTGCGGGAGCGTTCCGCCGTGGCTTGGATGCGGAGCCCCACGTCCCGAAGGATGTCCCAGTCGCCTTCCGAGTATTGCCGGTCCTGGATCTTCGTCCATACCGCGTCCGTGATCGCGGCCTGTGCGTCCATCGTCTCCCGAAGCGAGCCGAGCTGGCCGATCTCGTCCATCGCTGGGTTGACGTACGGAACGCAGGCCACGGCGACGAGCGCGATCGCCGGTCCGAACGCGAGACGCAGGGCGCGCTTCACGGCGATTCTCCTTCGTCCACGAGCTCGCGCGCGACGGCGGGCGTCGGCGTCCCGAGCGCGTCCATCGCGCTCGGCAGCATGACCGTGAACGTACTCCCCTTCCCCTCGTAGCTCCGCACGTCGATACGGCCGCCGGCGCCCTGGACGATGCGCTGGCTGATCGCGAGGCCGAGGCCCGTTCCTTTGTCCTTGGTGGTGAAGAACGGGAGGAAGATCTTCTCGAGTGCGCTCTGGCTGATCCCCGGTCCCGTATCGCTCACGTTGATCTCCACGAACGACTCCTCGCTCGACTTCCCCGAGCGCGTGCCTCGACCGAAGCGTACCCGTGTCGACACGTTCACGCGCCCTCGCTCGCGCATCGCCTGGATCGCGTTTCGAACGAGGTTCATCAGCACTTGGCGCAGCTGCTCCGCGTCGATCGCGACGCGCGGCACGTCCGGCTCGAGGGTCATCTGGATGTCGAGCTCGCCGCCCACGCGCTCCGCGGAGATGACCTGGATCGTGCGCCGCACCACGGCGTTCACGTCGATCGGCAGGACCGAGTGATCGCTCGGCCGCGCGAGATCGAGGACGTTGCCGACCACGCGGTTCAGCCGATCCACCTCCTCGAGGATGATCCCGAGGAACTCGCGGGACGACGCATCGGCCGCGTTCGGAGGCTTCTCGGACCGCTGCTCGTCGAACGGCTCTGCCAAGAGCTGCGCCGCACCTTTGATCGCACCGAGCGGGTTACGGATCTCGTGGGCGAGCCCGGCCGCCATTTGGCCGAGCACGGCGAGCCGATCTCGCTCCTTCATCTGCGTGTAGAGCCTCGAGTTCTCCACGACCACGCCGATCTGTGTGGCGAGCTTCTCGAGGAGCGTGACCTCCTCCAACGAGATGGCGTCTCGCAGGCGCTCGTCGATGACCGCGAGCAGCCCCACGATGTCGCTCTCCTCGTCCTTGATGGGGATGAGCAGACCCGACTTGAGGCTCCCGAGCACCTCGGCGGCCGCCAGGATCGCCTCCTTCGCCTCGTCGCGCGCCCCGTGCGAGCGGCGCGCTCGAGCCTCGTTCTGGACCTCCTCGAGCGCGAGGCTCGACCGTGACTCGAGGTGGTCGAGGAGCACGCGCGCGGTCGCGACCTCGATGCGTGCGGGCGTTCGAGAGCCGAACGCGGCGAGCTGATCGAACCCCGTCCCGTCGTTGTCTCGGAGGTAGAGCGCCGCGCACGTCACGCGCCGCGACCGCTCGAGCGCGCCCATGACGATGCTCGACATCTCCGGGACCTCGAGCGTGTGGACGAGCCGTCGACACGCCTCCGCCACGGCGCTGTCGAGGTCGAAGCGCTCTCGATAAAAGAGCCTCTGGATCTGCTCCTCGACGCGCCCCTTCAGCGGCTCGAACACTACGAGCAACACGGTCGAGGCGATGATCGCGCTCACGTACGTGTCGAACGTGCCGAGGAACTTGAGCAGGATGTAGAACACGAGCGCGATCAGGAACGCGACCGCGGAGCTCACGAGGAGCCTGCCGAGCATCTCGTACATGTCGAGGAGCCGCTCCGCGCGGAGGGACTGCGCGAGCGCGAACACGAACAGGAGCGCGATGACGGCGCCGAACGGCGGGAGCCGCGTGTTGAACGTCGACACGAAATCGATCATCGACGCGATGCAGGCGACGGCGCCCACCGCGACGAGGAAGCGGATGCGGCGCTTGGTCGCGCGCGACGGGCTCTCCGTACCCCGTTGGTACAGCTGGAAGAGGCCCGCGGTGATCAACGCGAAGACGTAGATGAACTCGACCACCTGCGCGTAGCGATGATCGAGGATCGGCGCGTACTCGAGGATGAGCACCGGGACCGCGCTCGCCCACGCGAACGTGATGAGCCGGCTCTTCCGGCCGCCCTCGCGTGGGAGCATCGCCTCGAATAAGTTCAGCGCGAACTGGGGCAGGAAGACGGCGATGGTCCCCGTGATCCGCTGCCAGATCGTCGCGGTGAAGGACAGGAACAGCCACTGCGCGAGGTACCAGAGGCCGATCGTCCCCGCGAACGCGGAGAACCAGAGTTGCACGCGCCGCGGTCGCCCCGACAGGAGCATGCTGACGGCGATCGCGATCCCGAGGACGCCGCACACGAGGGAGGTCGTCGCCCTGAGATTCACGCGTCAGACGATACCGCGAAACCCCACGCGAGCAGCCCCTTCACGCTGCGCGGGTGAACGACAAAAAAGACGATGGGGAGACGCTCGCGCATCTCCCCTTCGTTCGGCGAGCCCGCTTTCTTGGCTCGCTCTGCCGATAGTCGGCTCGCTCTGTCGGCTCGCGCTGCCGATGGTCGCCTCGCTCTGCCGATGGTCGCCTCGCTCTGCCGATGGTCGTCGTGCTCAGGTGTCCGGGCTACCCGGCGTCCACGGCGCGGGCTCAGGGTCCTCTTTCGCGCTCTTGTTGAACCCCGGCGTGCTGTTCTGTTGCTGCTGCGTCGCGCCGCCATGAAGCGAGCCGTCGAGGGTGTTCTGCCCGCCGCTCGATCGCGCCGCCGCGGGGTTCACCTCCGCGGGAGCTCCGTCACTGAGGCTTTCGGAGCTTTCGTCCACGACCTCTTCCACGTCGTCGTCGACGCTGGAGATCGGTTGGTCGGTGCATCCGCTGACCGAGGCGCTCAACGCCACGCCCAAGAACCCCACGGAGAGGAGTCCGAGCAACGAACGGGCAGAGTGAGAGAACATTTCAAACCTCATCGTCATCGACAGCCTGTCCAGCCGCAAGGGATTCGCCATCCTCGGCGCTCTCCCCCGTTCCTAGACCGTATTGCTTGACCAACTGCGAGAGCCGCGGCCGCTTCATCCCGAGAAGCGTCGCCGCTCGTGTGATGTTCCCGTCGGTTTCGCCCATCGCCCGAGCGATGCAGTCCCGCTCGATCTGCTTCTTGAGGTCGAAGAGGCTCGTCCCCGACCGAATGTGGGCGTACGCGACCTCGGTCGGGGATCCGGCCGAGGGAGCCCCCGAGGGGGGCGTGCAATTCTGCACGACGTTGGGCACCACGCTCGGTGATGCTGCAACAGCCGCGCCACTGTTCGCGCCGTCCTTGCTCGGGGGGAAGGTGACCACCCCTGGAATCGACGCGGGAGCAGCGAGGAACTTCAGGCTCTCGACGTTGAGCGCGAAGTCCTCCACTTCGATCTCGTCCCCCTCGGCGAACAGCGACGCCGCGCGCAGCGCGTTCTCGAGCTCGCGCACGTTCCCGGGCCAGCTGTGCATCCGGAGCGCCGCGCGCGCGTGCGCCGAGAGCTTCTTGGCAGCGACTCCCCGCTCCTTCGAGATTCGGTCGAGCAGCGCCTCCGCGAGCTCGGGCAGATCGTCGAGTCGCGACCGGAGCGAGGGGACGTCGAGCAGGACCCCGCAAAGCCGGTAATAAAGGTCTTCGCGGAACTGCCCCGCAGCGACGAGCGACTTCAGGTCCTTGTGCGACGCGCACACGATCCGGACATTCGCCTGGATGGGCGACGTCCCGCCGACGCGCTCGAACGTCTTCTCCTGAAGCACACGGAGGAGCGCGACCTGAGTCCGGTGGGAGATATCCCCGATTTCGTCCAGGAACAGCGTCCCGCCCTCGGCGGCCTCGAAGCGGCCCTTCCGGCGGGTCGCGGCCCCCGTGAACGCCCCCTTCTCGTGGCCGAAGAGCTCACTGAGGAGGAGTGTCTCCACGAGCGCGGCGCAGTTCACCTTCACGAGCGGCTGCGAGGCCCGGGCGCTCGCCTCGTGGATCGCGTCCGCAACGAGCTCCTTGCCCGTCCCGCTCTCACCGTGGATGAGCACCGTCGCATCCGACGGACCAATCTTCTTGATCGCGTTCAGGAGCGCTCGGACCGACGGATCGTTGCCCACGAAGCGCCGCTTCTTGGCAGTCCCCACCAGCGGCTGGGACGACGCCGGCTGCGAAGATGCGGGCTGCGAGGATGGGGGGCAGTCACGCAGCGTGGGGGGCGCGATGGACACCGGCCCGGCGTCCACGCTCGTCAGGAGTTGCTTGCGTGCGTCCGCGGCGCGCTCGAGCTCCGCTTCGAGGACCGCGAGGTCGGTGCGCTGGAGGTAGCGCGCGCGCAGCCACTCGGGGAGCGCGTCCGCGATGCCACTGCGGTGAACACGCGCCGCGTCCAGGAATCGCGCGTCGGACGTCGCCCAGTAGCAAACGAGGTTGGACTCGATACGGAGCTCGTCGTCGTCCGCGGTTCGGGCCTTCTCGGATGCCTCCGCGGCGAGCTCCGCGAACGCTTCGCCACGCGCTCGCGCGACGAGCGCGCGGAGGATCGCGAGCTCCGCGTCCGTCCTGGCGGACGCTGGCTCCTTGGACGCCGCCTCGATGAGGCGAGCGGCCTTCCCCGCGTCCCCATCCTCGAGCGCCGCACGAGCCGCCACACGCAGCGCTTCGGCCACGAGACCACCGGCCGAGCCCGACCAACCCCGGTTCGGGCTCCCTACGAGAGCGCCGGCGGGCGAGAGGGAGAGGCCCGCGGGGGCGAGAGCGCCGTTGAGCTCGCGGAACGCGGCGCCCGTACGCCCCTTCGCGAGCTGGATGCGCGCGGACACGAGCGCGAACTGCGCGAGGCGGGGCGAGCTGATCCCGCAGACCCTGCGACCGAAGAGCAAAAGCTGCTCGGCCTCTTTGTCGAGCCCGAGTCGGAGGCGCAGCTCGGCGAGGTTCGTCACGAAGATCGCCAGGCGCGGCTTGTCCCCGACGCGGCGGAGCAAATCGATCGTGCGCTCGAGGAGCGCGAGCGCCTCCGCGTAGCGGTGCTCCAGGACGGCAATCGTCGCCAGGTTGCCGAGCGCAAAGCTCACGGCGCGGAGCTCACCTCGCTCATCCCCGACACGATGAACGACCTCGAGCATCGCTCGGGCCTCCGCGTACCGAGCGATCGACATCAGCGCGATGCCCCGGTTCAAGCGCGCCCGGAGCTCGGACGTCGTGTCCCCGAGGCACGCGGCATCCGACGCGTCCGCCGCGAAGTGAGCCTCCGCCTCCACGAACCGGGAGCGCGCGAGGAGCACCTTGCCGAGCACGTTCCGAGCTGCGAGCCGTACCGTCGCGAGGCTGGAGCGAGGTCGCCCGCTCGTCTTCGTCGGCTCGCTCGGGTGCGCGACCGAGCACGCCTCCGCGAGCTCCTTCGCGTCCTCGAGGCGCCCGAGCGTGTACTGCACTTCGGCGAGCTCGACGCGCCCTCGAAGCACGAGATCCTGGGCCCCTACGGCCTCGGCGGCGGAGATCGCTCGGCCGACCGTCAGCGAAGCGCTCGTGAGATCGCCCGTGGCGACTTCGGCGCGCCCCAGCTGCAGCAGCACGTCCGCCTCGGAGACGGACGCGCCCGCGTCCGCGGGGAGCAGCAGCACACTCCGGCGGGCGCGCTGCGCGAAGCTCATCGCGCGTTCGCTGTCCCCCACGGAGAGCGCCACGTCCGTCGCGTGGTTGAGGATCTCGACCACGGCGCCGACCCATGGCGTCGGCGTCGCGGGCTCGTCGGCCCGAGACGAATCACCGAGCCACCGCGACGTGAGCGCTCGATCGAAGCGACGCCAGAGATCCTCGCGGGACTCCGCGTCCACGGTCTTTTGGAGCGCAGCGAGGGCGCGGTGATCGTCCTCGGGGGAGCGATCCTCACAAAGCTCGACGACGCGCAGCGACGCGTCCGCGTCCGAGCGCAGCGCCCGCAACATGCTCACGACGGCCGCTCGATCGGCCGCGTCGGCCCGAGCCGCCAACGCCTCTCGAAGGACCGCCGCCCGCGGGGCGAGCCCGTGGATCGCCCGAGCCGAGCCCGCATGAACGGAGTGGACGAGACCGCGCGCGCGAAGCTCGTCGAGCGCGCTCTCCGCGTCCGCAGGGGCGAGCGCGAGGCTCGCGATCGAGCATGCGCGGTTCGCGAGGAGGAGCCGGCAGAGGAGACGCTCCGCCGCACCACCGAGGGCCGGCGGAGTCGCGCGCGAGGCGCTCGTCGATCGGCCCATGGCCGCGACGGCCCACCAGTACTCCAGATCGGCGAGGCTCGCGCCGAGAGACGCTTCCGGCGCGCGACGCGCGACCGACGACCACCACGCCTCGGCGTCCGCTGCGTCGAGCTGCTCGGTCAGAGTGACGGCGAGGATCCCACGGCCAGTCGGCCCCGCGAGATCGCCCACTCGGGGGGCTGACACCTCCGTCGACGTCACGGCGATGACGAGCGCTCCAGTCGGTCCATCGCCGGACGACAGGATCTCGAGCACACCCCGTCCAAACGCCGAACCACCCCGGTCCGCGACGACGACGCACCGCCGCACCGGCACTGCGAGGAGGATGTCCGCGACGTCGCGCACGCTGCTGACGGCGGCGCCCAAGCGGGGGAGATCTGGCTCGGCGCACGACGACAAACGGCGACCGGCCTCGCGCCACGGGGACTCGCTCGTCGCGGAGGAGTCGAACGTCACGGCCTCTTCGCCGAGCGCGGCGATCGCGCGGCGCTGCACGTGCAGCGCGGCGCTCTCCACGGAGTCCGCGGGTACACGGAGCAGGACTACACCAGGCGCCCCGAGGGCTTGCGCGAGGGCGGCGTCGAACGCGGCGAACGAGACTTCTTCGAGGCTCTCCGCGAGCCGCTCGAGCGGGTTCGAGGAGCCGGGCGCGGGGACGAGGGGCTGTGCGAGCAGGCCGTCTTCCGACAGCGCAACCGGCGTCAGCTTCCGTGCAGCTTCCACACTCCAATCGCTAGTGGACTCCCCCCGGCGCCGCAACGCCTATTCCCACTCATCCGGGGCGCTTTCGTCGCCTTGGATCTTTTTTGGGGTTCGCCCGAACGAGCTCTTCGATGCGGTCCAGCGCGGATTCCGTCGCCTCGCCCAATTCTCGTGCCATGCCGAGCTGGGCTGTGACCACCGCCCGGTAGAGCTTCACCGACCCGTCGAGGTGGGCGAGGTGCCGCTCGATGGCCGCGGCGTCCCCCCGCCGCACGGGCCCCGTCAGCGCCGCCGGGAGACCGAGGCCCGAGACGTTCTCCGCGACGCTCGCGAGGAGTCGTCCGAACATTCGTGCGGCCACGTCCCTCGGAACCCCGTGCAGTGCGAGCGCGCTCGCGGCGGCGCCCACGAGCCCCACGGCGCCGTTCGCGACGAGCGCCGCGGCCGCATGGTACGCGGCGGGTGGCAGCCGCTCGAAGCGCCGCGCGACCATCCCGAGGAGGCGCGCGACCTCGCGCGCTGCGCGGATCGCGCCCGGGTCCCCGTCGACGCGCATCGTCGCCCCATCGAGCGCGGGTGGAGCGCCCGCGAACGACAGCAGGGGGTGCATCTGTCCGACGGGGATGCTGACCGATCGGAAAGCGTCGAGAGCCTCGAGGCCCAAGCCGCCCGCGACGTGCACGACCGCCGCCGGCCGCAGCGCGCGCGGGGCGGCCTCGAGACGGTCGACGATCGTCCGCGCCACGCGCGCGACCCAAGGGTCCGCCGCCGCGACGATGAGCAGGTCCGCCCCGAACCCCTTCCGTCGAGCCACGCTGCGCGCGCGAACCACGGAGACGCTCGCGCCCGCCTCGCGCAGCCGGAGCGCGAGCGCACGCCCGACCTTGCCCGCGCCGACGACGAGGACGTTCACTTCGCCTTGGCGACGCGAGGCGCGTAGAGGTCGTGCGCGAGCGCGTACTCGACGACTCGGCGGGGCACCATGCGGCGCAACCCACCGGCGTCGCGGTCGCGAAAATGCGCGCGGACGTCGGTGCTCGAGACCTCCGGGAGCACCGCTTTCCCCGGCGGCGTGCCCGCGCCGGCCCGCGGGACGACGAGGGGAGGCGCGAGCTTCTCGACGAGATCCCAGCGGTGCCACTTGTCCAGATCGGCGACGACGTCGGACCCGATCACCAGGCGCATGCGCCACGTCGGCGAGTCCGCCGCGAAGCGCTGCAACGTTCGGAGCGTGAGGCTGTCGCCACCGAGATCGCGTTCGATCGTGGAGACGGAGACACCGCGGATCCCAGCGAACGCGAGCTCGCACATCGCAAAGCGATGCTCGAACGGCGCGAGGTCCTTGGCGAAAGGGTGGTGAAAGACCGGGACCACCACGACGCGGTCGACCGGCTCGAGGGCGAGCACCCACGCCGTGAGGAGGACGTGGCCGACGTGAGGCGGATTGAAGCTCCCCCCGAAGATCGCGACGGCCTCCTCACGCGCGCCTTCGCCCGTGCCCGCCCCCGTACCGGGATCCGCGTGAGCGCCTCCCTCTGCGCTTCGAACGAACGTCATTGGACTTTGAGCTTCGCGCCCGCGATGGTCGGACCGCCCACCATCTCGGTCTGGGTCACCATCCCGGTGCTGTCGATGATGCGGATCCGGACGCCCCCCTTCTCGTCGTCCAGCATCGCGCTCCCGCCCGCTTCGCAGCCGATTTTCCCGGGTGCGATGAACGTCCGCGCGCCGACCCGCTTGATGAGGCACTGCTGGCTCTTGCCGAACACGAGGAGCGATGCGCCCGCGATATCGTCCTCGTCGAGCGCGGCCTTGTCGTAGAGGAGCACGGCGACGCGGCCGTCGATCAGCTCGATGGTCCGCCCGGGTGGGGGCGGGAGGCTCGCGAACACCCGAAGCCTGCGACGCGCTCGCTCGGACGCGACGAACCCGTCGATCTGTTCCGGGGTCGCCTTCGCGCACGCGTGCGCTGCGCGTTCGAAGAGCACGACGTCGTTCGGGTTCGCCCCGACGAGCTCGCTCGCCCAGGCACCGACCACGCGGTCGAGCGCGTCGTCCGGGGCGAGGTAGATGACGCGCTCGGCGCGGAACCCGTCGAGCAGCAGCTGCGCCGCGCGCGCGAGACCGCTCAGATCGCCGGACGCAGGCCCGAGGACACCCAATCGCACGGGGGGAGCCTACACCACATGGCAATCCGCGGACGAACCGCGGCGGTCCTGCGGACGAACCGCGGCGGCCCCGCGAACGAACCGCGGAGGAACGGCGGCGCAACGGCGCGCCTTCGGCGCGCTCGCGCATTGCTGCCCCGGGCCCTTCCCACTAAGGACGCGCCATGTTTCGGCGGCTCGGCGCGATCTCGGATCCGGTGACGTTCCGCCTCGACGGCTCGAAGGTGGAGGGCGCGCGCGGCGAGCCCATCGCGGTGGCGATCCTCGCCTCGGGGGAGCGCCGCATCGCGCGCAGCCCGAAGCTCCACCGCGCGCGCGGCCCCTCCTGCCTCCGGGGGGACTGCGACGGTTGCCTCGCGCGCGTCGACGGTGAGCCGAACGTCATGACGTGCATGCGCTCGCTCGCCGGCGGCGAGGACGTCTCGACGCAGAACGTCCTCGGCACGAAGGACATCGACCTCCTCCGCATCACGGACTGGTTCTTTCCGAAGGGCATCGACCACCATCACCTGCTCGCGGGGGTGCCCGGCATCAGCGACGTGATGCAAGGCTTCGCTCGCCGGATGGCGGGGATCGGCCGGCTGCCGAAGGACACCGTCGCGCCGCGCGCCGCGGAGCGCGTGGTCTGCGACGCGCTCGTCATCGGGGGCGGACTCGCGGGCTGCGCGGCGGCACGGACGCTCGCGGCTGCGGGGAAGGCCGTCCACCTCGTCGACGACGGCGTCCAGCTTGGCGGGTCCGCACGGGCGGCCGGCCGCGGCGCCATGGATCGCCTCGCCGAGCTCGACCTCACCGGCGTCGAGGTGCACCGCGCGGCGACCGTGGCGGGCGTGTACGATGGGGAGGCGGTGGTCGCTTCCTCGGCCGGCGCGCGTCTGATCCGGCCCGCCGCGTTCGTCCTGGCGACGGGCGCGCACGACGGGGCCCTCGCGCTCCCGAACAACGATCTGCCCGGGGTCCTCAGCGCACGTGCGCTCGCCGCGCTCGCCGCGTCGGGCGTCGTGCCGACGGGAAAGGTCGCGGTGATTGGGGACGGCCCGTGGGCGCGCGCGCTCGAGGTCGCGATCGGCCCGTCGATCGCCGTCCGCGCGCGCGAGGCCGAGGTCGACGGCATCAAGGGGTCGACGCGCGTGAAGGGCGTCGTGCTGCGCGACGGTCGGTCCATCGACGTCGAGATCGTGGCGACGGCCGGTCCGAGCGCGCCCGCGTTCGAGCTCGCCGAGGGGCTCGACGCGACCATCGAGCCCTGCCCGGACGGCGCGGGTTACCGACCGGTCAGCGACGCGGACGGTCGGATCGGAGAGGCCGCGTGGGCGGTGGGGGAGTGCGCGGGGGAGCCGTTCGACGTGGAGGCGCTGCTGTCGCGCGGCGAGGCGGTGGCCCGCGCCGTTCTCGGCGTGCTCGGAGCCTCGCGCTCCGCCGATCAGCCCTCGATGAGCGTCTCGAAGAGCCCGAGCCCGCCCGCGACGAACACCGCCGCGAAGAGCAGATCCAAGAGGAAGTAGTCCGTCAGGTTCCCGAGCGCCGCGCCGCCGATCGCCGCGCGGGTGCCGGCCACCCCCGTGAGGATGCTCGGCGAGACGAGCGGCAAGAGCACGCTCGCGAGCACGAGGTCGCGCGCGCGCGTCCGAATCGTCATGGATCCGAAGAGCGTCCCGCTCGCGGCGATCCCCGGCGTGCTCGCGAGCGCGAGGAGCGCCACCTTCCCCCCCACGACGGAGACGTCGAGACCGAACATGATCGTCGCCGCGCCCATCACGATGAGCTGGACCACGGTGATGAACGCCGCGACCCCGAGCGCCTTGCCCGCGAAGATCGCGCTCCGCGAGAGGGGCGTCACCAGCAGGCCGAGCAGGGCGTTGTCCTCGCGCTCGCGCTGCCACGTCCGGCTCAGCGCGAGCACGGTCGAGAACGCGACGGCGACCCAGATCACACCGGGCGCGACCGTCCGTTGCGCCTCCTTCTCGGCGAAGAAGGCGATGGACGCGATGACGGCGACGAGGACGGCGAAGAAACCCGCCGTCGTGACGATCTCACCCGTCGAGAGCTCGATGAGGAGATCCTTCTCCGCGACGAGCAGCGCTTGGCGGAGCCAGCCCGGCTTCGCCCTCTCTCGGGGCTTGCTCAGCCTTCCTTCGCGGCCTTGGCGAGCGCGGCTCGCTTGGACGCGCTCCGGTAGTGGTCGCAGGGCGGGGATAGGTACGCCCTCGAGGAACGCGACTTGTACCCGCGTCCTTCGTGCGCTTCTCGGCCTCGAGGATCGCGTCGATGAGCTCGCGCGCGCGTGCCGAACTTCGACTTCACCTCAGCGAACCGTCGCGTGGAGGCGGAGGAGCTTTCGCGTTCGAGACGAGGAGGCCCTTGTCCCCGCCGCGGTCCTTGCTCGTGCGGCCGAGCCACGGATCCTCGGTCGCGAGGAGCGCCTGAACGGCCTCGACGAGCTTCTTCTTGTCGCCGAACTTGTCCGCTGACCAGCGTGAGCGGAGACTTCTTCATCGGTGTGTCCTTCGGTCAAGACGCCGGATGACCGGCACATGACACGGAGGGCCCGGGCCGGGAGGCGGCTATCACAGAGGCCGTGCTAAGGGGCGAACCAATTCCACGCCCGCCCTTCGGGGCGTCGTGGACAGAACCTCCGAGTGTCCCCGTCGCGTTGGCGCGCGACGAGGAATTCCCCCAGCGCGAGAGCGCTCGTCTCAGCCGCGGCTCCGTCCGTGGAAGTCCACGCTCCCGACCCACGCGTCGGCGCCCCGAAACCAAGGAACGCGCCCCAGGCGGCCGCTCCGCCTGGCCCGTCCAAACCCAGGCTCCGCTTCGCGCCCTCCCCTACCGGGTACCTGCACATCGGAGGCGTCCGCACGGCCCTCTTCAACTGGCTGTGGGCGCGACAGACGGGGGGGACGTTCATCCTCCGCATCGAGGACACGGACCGGGAGCGGAGCACGCCGGAGAACGAGGCGATCATCCTCCACGAGATGAAGTGGCTCGAGCTCCACTGGGACGAGGGCCCGGACGTCGGGGGCCCGTCCGGCCCGTACCGACAAATGGAGCGCCTGCCCATCTACGCCGAGTTCGTCGAGAAGCTCATCGCGGCCAAGGCCGCCTACCGTTGCTACTGCACCAAGGAAGAGCTGGACGCGCAGCGCGCGGCCCTCCGCAGGACCCGAAGGCGCAGTTCCGCTACCCGAGGACCTGCAAGAACCGATCGGACAAGGCCGGATCGTCCGTTCGTCGTGCGGATGAACGCCCCCACGAGCGGCGCCGTCGCGTACCACGACATGGCCGGGTGTTCGGCGGGTCAGCGCCGGCACCTGGCTGCGCCATGAGACGCGGTGCTCGTCCGCGCGGACGGAGTCCTCTACAACGGGCGCCGTGGTGGACGACATCACCATGGGCATCGTGATCGTCGCGCGCAGGCGCGATCACGCGATCAACACCCCGTTCAGATCCTCCTCTACGAGGCCCTCGGCGCGCCCATCCCTGGGTTCGCCCACTTGCCGATGATGCTGAACGCGAAGGGGAGAAAGCTTTCAGAAGCAGGACGGCGCGGTGAGCGTCGCGGAACTACCGGGACGGGATCCTCCGCACGCGCTCCTCAACTACCTCGTCACCGCTTCGGCTGGTCGGCCTGGACGAGGAGGTGTTCTCGCTCGACGACCTCGTCCAGAAGTTCGACTGCGAGCGCTGCGGCCGCGGCGACGGGAAGTTCGACAAGGCGAAGCTCGCCGCGATCGTGTTCGAGCACCTGAAGAGCCCCGCGCTGACGACCGCCGAGGCGTACGTCGACGGCCTCCTCCCGCTCTTCGCCAAGGCCGGCGTCTCGCCCTCTCGGGACGAGATCGCGCGCGCGCTCCCGCTCTTCCGCGAGCGCGGGCAGACGCTCGTCCAGACCGCGGATCTGATGGACTACCTGTTCCGCGACCCGCCCGCGCAGGACGAGAAGGCCGTGAAGAAGTTCCTCACGAAGGAGCGCGCGCCGCTCCTCCGGAAGTTGGCGGACGCCTTCCGCGCGGCGAGCGCGTTCGACGTCGCGACGCTCGACGAGGCGATGAAGGCGCTGCTCGCAGCGGAGGGCGTCGAGCTCAAGGAGATTGCTCAGGCGGCCCGGGTCGCGCTCACGGGGCGCAGCGCGTCCCCCGGGCTCTTCGAGGTCGCCGTGCTCCTCGGGCGTGACCGCTCGGTAAGACGCCTGCTCGCCGCCGCAGACGTCGCGGAGCGCGCCGGATGAGCGGACCCGCGCTGTTCCTCCAGGTAGCGTACGACAACCCCTACCGGATGAACCCGACGCCGCCGCCCCTGGGCGACGCGCTGTTGACGGCCGGCGCGCCGCTCCTCGGGTACCTGCTGGTCCTCCCCCTCGTCTATTTCTTCTTCCGCCGCACCTGGCGCGAGCTCGATCTCGAGGCGTTCGAGCACCGCCGCGCGACGCTCGCACGCGGCGAGTTCGATCGCAGGCCCATGGTGCTCTTCGTCATCACGGCGGTCGTGCTGACGCTGCAGCAGTACTACGACCACGAGTTCTATTTGAACTACGTGCGCCCCTGGCTCTACGAGGTCGAGAAGGCGCCCGACAAGCTCCCGTGGGGGATCGGCAACCACGTCTCGCTGAAGAAGTACGGGGATCTCTACCAGCTCTACTGGTGGGCCTTCATGCGCATCGTCGGGTACACGATCGTGCCCCTCACGATCTGGAAGATCGCGTTCCCGAAGGACAGCATCCTCGACATGGGGCTCCGCACGAAGGGCCTCCTGAAGCACGCGTGGATCTACCTCCTTTGCCTCGCGGTGGTGATCCCGGCAACGATCATCGTCTCCAAGCAGCCCGACTTTGGGAACTACTACCCGTTCTACAAGAAGGCGAGCCGCTCCTGGTGGGACCTCGGCGCGTGGGAGATCGTCTACGTCCTCCAGTTCTTCGGGCTCGAGATCTTTTTTCGAGGGTTCTGGCTCTCCGCCCTCCGCAAGTCCCTCGGCTCGGGCGCGATCTTCGCGATGTGCGTCCCGTACTGCATGATTCACTACGGCAAGCCGTACATGGAGACCTGCGGCGCGGTGGTCGCGGGCATCGCCCTGGGCTCCGTCGCGATGCGCACGAAGAGCATCTACTCGGGCTTCCTCGTGCACGTCACGGTCGC